>WBUN01000019.1 GCA_008933705.1 Hyphomicrobiaceae bacterium | reverse complement strand
TGGCGGGGGCCCAGGTCACCCGGCCGCATGGACCACATCCGCCGCAGATCACGACCGCGGCCGCGGCGGCATTTCAGCAGCGCGCACACCTGGGCATTTCGGTTGAAACGCTCCTCCGTGGTGAGCCCGTCGAACACGGCCGGCGTGGCCGCCCTTCGACGCGCTCAGGGCGGAGCGGGGTGCGCGACGATCCTCCGCGGCGACCAGGTCACCGGGCCGTATGGGCCACGTTCCCGGCAGACCACGCCCGCAGCCGCGCGCGCCATTCCAGCGACACGCACCTCTGTTGCGAAGTGGCCTGGGTTCCCGCCTCCGCGGGAATGACGCCTGTCGGGCGCGCATCCCTCTCCACAAACGTCACCCCCGCGATGGCGGGGGCCCAGGTCACCGGGCCGCACGGGCCACATTCCCCGCAGATCACGCCCGCGGCCGCGCGCGCCATTTCAGCGGCGCGCACACCTGGGCATTTCGGTTGAAACGGTCCTCCGTGGTGAGCCTGTCGAACCACGGCCGGGACGCACGCCCGGGTCAGCCCCCCGAAGGGACGCTGACCACGCGGAAAGCGCCACCCATAGGGTCTGACCGCCGTTGGCCCGGGTCCTCCATCGCAGTGAGCTTGTCAAACGACGCAGCCACCGCGGGCACTCCTTGACAGATGAACGGTGATCAACGCCAATGAAGCGGCTGGGGCGCAGGAAATCGGGGAGCCCATGTGGTATCGCCATAGGATCGAACGCGACCTGCAGCGCTGGCAATCCTCCGGCTGGGTCACCGAAGCCGGCGCCGCCGCCATCCGCAACGATCTGGCCGCACGCAAATCGCCCTTCAGCGCAGCGTCCGTGTTCGCCATCCTCGGCGCGGTGCTGTTCGGCTTCGCCGTCATGAGCTTTGTGGCGGCGAACTGGAACGCCATGCCCAAGATCGCCCGCCTGCTCCTGCTGCTGGCGACGCTGTGGGCCTGCTACGGCGCCGCGGCCGTGCTGATCCAGCGCCAGCTTCAGGCATTTGCGCACGCGGCCGTGCTCGCGGGCGTTGCCGTGTACGGTGCCAGCATCATGCTGATCGCACAGATGTACCATATGGAGGGCAACCCGCCCGACGCCGTGCTGATGTGGGCGCTCGGCGCATTCCTCGCCACCTTGCTCGTGCGCTCCAACCCCGCGCTGGCCGCAACCTTCGTGCTGCTCGTCGTGTGGACGTGGTGGGAACGCGCCTTGAGCGAGGCAGCCCACTGGGCCTTCCCTGTTGCTTGGGCGGCCGCCGCGGCGGCGGCGGCATGGCTGCGCTGGCGGCCCGGGCTGCACCTCGCCGCCTTGAGCCTTGTCGCCTGGCTGGTGCCCCTCGGCTTCTTCATCCTGGATCATCATGCCCACTGGGTGGTCGCCGTCGTCGGCGCAACCGCAGCCGGAGCCGCCGTGCTGGCCGCGCCGGCGATCGACCGGCGCATGCCCGCCTCCGCCGCTCTTTTCAGCTACGGCCTTGCGGTGGCCTTCGCCGGCCTCTTCATCCTGCAGTTCGTCGACGACGCCATCATGTTCGGCAGGCAGGCCCGCATGTCGACCGGCATGCTCATCGTGCTTGCCATTCTGACCCTTGCGCTGCTGCTCGGCGCCATGCTCTGGGCGCTCGCCAGCAACAACCGTGCGGCGCTGTGGCTTGCCTATGCCGCCTTCGCGCTCGAAATCTTCATGCTCTACGTCAAGACATTCGGCACGCTGCTCAACACCTCGCTGTTCTTCCTCATCGCTGCGCTGATCGTCAGCGGTCTGGCTTGGGCCGCCTACGCCCTGCATCAGCGGAAATCAAACACGGGAGCTGAGACATGACGCTGTTCCGCAGCAACACCGTGCTTGCGCTCGGCATCGTCGCGCTGGTGCAGACAGGGGCGCTGGCCGGCATGGTGATCGATCGCGTACGGCTGCTCAAGACGGGTCGCGAGATCACCCTGCCGATCATACCGGTCGATCCGCGCGACCTCTTCCGCGGTGAGTACGTGCGCCTCGGCTACGAGGCCGCCCGCCTGCCCGTCCGTCTGCTCGATGGGCCGCCACCGGGCCGCAATGACGCCTTCTACGTCACGCTGGAGCAAAGGAAGGAGGACGGCAGCTGGCATCCCGTCAGGATCACACGCACCTGGCCCGACGAGAAGGCGCCGGACCGCATCGTGCTCAAGGCGCGCTCCGTCTTCAGCTGGCCCGGCGTCACGCTGCCGACGTCCATAGTGCAGGCGCGCTACGGCATCGAGAGCTACTTCGTGCCCCAGGGCGAGGGGCCGAGGCTCGAAGCGCTGGCGCGCGACAAGAAGCTCGCCGCCCGCATCGCCGTCGACAGCAAGGGCACCGCGGCCATCAAGGGCATCATTATCGATGGCAAGCTGCAGTACGAGGAGTCACTATTCTGAACTGGCAGCCGGAGCCGGTCGTACTATCAAGCCCGCCGGCAAATTGCCGACATTTCATCAGAGCAACGGGAAGAGCGCCATGACCATCAAGCGGCACGAGCCGTCGAAGATCTACTCCAAGGCCGTGGAGGCGAACAGCTTCGTGTTCACCGCCGGCATCGTCGCCGACGACACCGCGCAAGACGTCAAGGGCCAGACGCAGCAGATCCTCAAGGAGATCGACCGCCTCCTCAAGCTCGCCGGAACGGACAAGAGCAAGGTGGTGTCCGCTACCATCTGGCTCGCCGACATCCGTACGCGCGATGCCATGAACGAAGCGTGGAGCGCCTGGACGACCGGGCAGAACCTGCCGGGCCGCGCCTGCATCGAGGCCAAGCTCGCCGATCCGCGCATGCTGGTCGAGATCGCCGTCGTCGCCGCCAAGTAGAGCGCGCACCGCAGCGGGTATCGTCCCGGCAATGCCTCGTGCACGCCGGCTGCGGCGCGAGCAGATGCCTTCCTGCCCGGACCGCAACCCGCTTTGCTGACGGGCAGAATCTCCTTTTCATACCTGTGTCGGGAATGCAGCGGCCTGGAGAAAAAGATCATCCTGCGACTCCGGATCAATCGCTCCTGTCATCGGAATCGGGCAGCGTTTGGTCATCCAACGCACTAATGATCGATTGGGATGGTCGTTCCATGAAGAAGCTCTCCATGCTTGTCAGCGCGGTGCCGATGCTGCTGATGCTCGGCTTCATTGCTCCCGCCCAGGCAGATGAAACCGGAGTTGCCAGCATCCACGCCTGGTACAAGGTCGGGCGCAAGACCTGCCTGGTCGATCACTTCCATGACGGCAGCGGCAATGGCCCCACGCGCGCGAAGGCGCAGGCGGCGGCGATCGCGGCCTGGGCCGGCTTCACGGCATGGGAATACGGTACCTCATGGGGCCGCTACGGCTTGTCGGAGAAGAAGTCGATGAGCTGCTCGGGCAGCGGCATCGGCGGCTGGAGTTGCAACACCTCGGCCATTCCCTGCCGCGGCTACTGACCGCGGGCATTGCCTACCGGCGCGGAAGGAGAATGGATGCAACAGGGCCAGCCACCATCATGGCTGGCCTTATCAGCATGAAGCGCCCGTACCAGCCCAGCGCGCTGCGGCTTTCGAAACTTCCGGCATGTGCCAGGGCGCGGTGCACGGTCTTGCGCAGCTTGCGACGCGCGTAGGGCCCGCTCCCGCATCGCCTGCGCAAGACGTCCGCCAGGTCTGCGTGCGGGTTGCCCTTGCTCCACCGTCCCAGTGACGGCATCCGGCCGAGGATCTCGCCAAGGCTCTTCTTGGCCCGCACAGCCAGCATCCCCATGACTGCAACGGCGAGCCCCGGCAGCATCGCCTCCACGACATCAGGTCTCAGGCCACTGGCGCGCGCTGCACGCGCGGCCAGCATGCCTGCGCGGTCGCCGCCGCCCATGATGCTCTGCAGGGCGAGGTTTCCATCCTCCCGGATGCGGTCGCTCTTGAAGATGCTCTCGCTGCCCACATGCTTTTCCCAGTCGCTGCGCCCGAGCAGATCCACGAGGTCTGCAAGACCGCCTCGAGAGAGCGCGAGCCGCGTCAGACTGCGGGTGATCTCGGCATTCGCCGCGCGGATGACGGCAGCGGCCTGCGCCGCAGTGACGCCGAAGCTTGCCGCAAGCACATCGGCGACGGACGCCCCCTGCGCCTGACGAAGGGTATCGTGCATCTGCATACGCCGGGTTCCTCCCCCCGAAGCAGCCGTGGCGGCCTTGGGTGGCCGCGTCTTGTCTTGATGCCTCCTATCAAGACTGCGCCCGGTACGGCGTGCAAGGAAAAACGGTGCGACGGTTGCACCCGCCGCGGCCGGAGCCGGATCGCAGGCGGCGTGGGTCAGAAGGGATTCCAGGTCGCCTTCGGCGTGAAGCGGATGTAGCCGATATTGGCACCGAGCCGCAGGCCGACGCCGGAGCGGATCGGCGCCAGAACGACGCGGCCGTTGGTCACGAGCGTCGCTCCGACACCACCCACCAGATACGCCGACCCGTCGATGCCGGTGAAGCTGGCGTAGAGCTCGTCCGCCGCCTTCAGCTTGTAGATGAGGAACAGCGTCTTGGAGCCGTCGGCGCCGACATCGGTGCCGACCGAGGGGCCGTGCCAGAAGATCTTCTGAGTACCGCCGCTGCGCAGGTAGAGCGTGCCGTTGCCGTATCTGACGCCCGCCAGGAATGCCCCGCCGCCCTCGGTGCCGAGGATGTACCCGGTCGGCCGGCCGCTCTGGCTGAACACGTGCTCAATGACGGCGCCGAGATTGGCCGAGAGCTTGCCGAACAATCCGGCGCTTGCCGCCTTGATCTCATCGATCGTGTAGCCCTCCTCGTCCGGAGAGAGGACGACGGCCGGCGGGCCCACCGGCTGCGTCGGCAGCGGCGGCTGCGCGACCGCCACCTCGGCAGGGGGATCGCCCTGGGTCTGGGTGGCCCAGCCGCCGCCGACAGGCGATTTCGGTGCCGGTTTGGGCTGGGCAGGCGGCGGTGCGGCCTTGCGCGGCACCTCTGCGGTCTTGGGACGCGGCTCGGCGGACTTCGGCTCGCTCGGAACCGGGGCAGGCACCGCCACCGGCGGCCCCGCCAACATCTGCTCGATCTTGGCCATCGTGTAGGCGGCCTTGGCCTTGACCGTCGCCTGCAGCTCCAGGCTTGCGGCGGTCAGCTCCTCCAGCTTGGCGCAATCGCCTTCACTGGCGGGGTCGGCGGTGCCGAGCTGATCGATCTTGGCGAGCAGGTCGTTGGCCTGGGCGTCGAAGCCGGCAATGCGCTCGTCCTGCAGAGCGGCGTAAGCCTTTTCCTCGAAGCCCGCATCCGGCCAACCCTTGGCCTCCTTGAGCTGGCGCATCTTGGCCTGCAGACGCGGGGTATTGTCGGCATTGACCTTGCGCAGGGCCGCTCCCGCGCGGTCGACGGCCAGGGCGAAATCCTCCTTGGTGCAGGAGGCAGCCGAGGCCTGGCTCGCAGCGATGAGTGCGCAAACCACAACAGCCGATGCCATCATCATGAGCCGTCGCATGGCTCGCTTCCATTTGCTTCGGGGGCGCATCCGAAGCGGTGACCTACGGCAAAAAAAGGGCTCAGGTCAAACATTTGGCTCAAAAAACCTGCGTGTTGCCGGCATACCGCACATCCGCGCGGCGAAAGTGTCGTTGCCGACAAGCGGGTTCCGCAAACCCCAGCCCTCATGCCATGGTGCGCCATGCCCAACGCCAGCTTGACCATCCCGCGCCTGTCGCTCCCCGCCGCCCTCCTCATCTCGCTCGGTATCATCGTCATATCGCAGGCGGTGGTCTATACGATGGGGCATCCCCTCATTTGCAAGTGCGGCTTCGTCAAGATCTGGCATGGCACCCGCGGCGACTCCGGCATGTCGCAGCATCTGATGGACTGGTACACCTACAGCCACGTGCTGCACGGCATCATCTTCTATTGGCTGATCACGTTCGTTGCGCAGGGCCGGCTGTCGGTGGCGGCCCGCCTCGTGATCGCGGTGCTGATCGAGGGCGGCTGGGAAATCCTGGAAAACACCCCCCTCATCATCAACCGCTACCGCACCGTGACCATCTCGCGCGACTACTTCGGCGACAGCGTCGTCAATTCCGCCGGCGACATCCTGGCCATGATCGTGGGCTTCCTGCTCGCCGCCCGCCTGCCGGCGTGGGTGACGGTTGCCCTGCTGATTGCGGTCGAGGTCGGCCTGGCGTTCCTGATACGCGACAACCTCGCCCTCAATGTCCTCATGCTGATTCACCCGATCGACGCGATCAAGGTGTGGCAGGCCGGTGGATGATCCCGGATCGCCGACCGGCGGACAGACCGGCCTCAGATCTCAACGACCTCCAGCACGCCCGGCACCGTGGAGATGGCGCCCTTCTGGGCCGGTGAGACATCGAAGCGGCCGGGCACGGCGATCTCCACCTCGCGACCCCTGTCCTCGAGCGGCACGCTGAAGCAGACGATGCCCTTGCCGCCCGGTCTGAGCAGCGCCTTCAGCTCGTCGAGCACGCGCTTGTTGCTCTGCAGCGTGCGGCGATCGAGGACAACCTTCAGTCCGCGCTGCACACTGTTGGCCGCCTGATCGAGGGATTCGATGCCTTGCGCGCGCAGCTTCAGCGTGTCGCCGTCGCGCTCACCCTCCACCGTGACGAGCACGGCCGTGCCGGGCTCGAGCAGATGCCGCGAGGCCGCCAGCGTCTCGGAGAAGATCACGGCCTCGAACTGCCCCGTCGGCTCCGAGAACATGGCGAAGGCGAACTTGTTGCCCTTCTGCGAGCGCCGCTCGCGGGCGGAAACGACAATGCCGGCCAGCCGGCCCGCGGTAGCGCCGCGCTCGCTGCGCGCCTCCAACTCCGCAAACGTCAATATGCCAAGCTTGGCCAGCACGCTCGCATAGGCGTCGAGGGGATGGCCCGAGAGGAAGAAGCCGACGGCCTCGAACTCGTGCTGCAGCTTCTCCATCGGCGTCCAGGCCTTGATGGGGCGCACGTCCATCTGTGCGCGGGACATCCCGCCGCCGAACAGATCGCTCGTGCCTTGCGCCTCGTTCGCCGCCTGTCTGTTGGCGAAGGCCAGCATCTGGTCGACGTTGCCGTGCACGAGGGCGCGGTCGGGCTCGAAGATGTCGAAGGCGCCTGCCGCGCTCAGCGTCTCCAGTCCGCGCTTGTTGATCGCCTTCGTGTTGCAGCGGCCGGCGAAGTCGGAGAGATCCTTGTAAGGGCCGTTGGCCGCGCGCTCCGCCACCAGGCTCTCCACGGCCTGCGCGCCGATGTTCTTGAGCGCCGCAAGCGAGTAGCGGATGGCGCCGCGCTCCTTGCCCGTCTTGGGCGGCTCGGCCAGGAAATCCACTTCCGACGCATTCACGCACGGCGGCTCGATGGTGATGCCCGACCTCCTCGCCTCCGCGGTGTACATGGCAAGCTTGTCGGTGTTGCCCATATCGAGCGTCATGGAGGCGGCCAGGAATTCCTCGCGGAAGTTCGCCTTCAAGTAGGCCGTGTGATAGCTGACGAGCGCATAGGCGGCCGCATGCGACTTGTTGAAACCGTAGCCCGCGAACTTGTCGACCAGCTCAAAGATGTATTCCGCGTCGGCCCTCTTCACGCCGTTCTTGGTGGCACCGTCGACGAAGCGGCTCTTCTGCCGCGCCATCTCGTTCTTGTCCTTTTTGCCCATGGCACGGCGCAGCAGGTCGGCCTCGCCGAGCGAGTAGCCGGCCAGCACCTGGGCGATCTGCATCACCTGCTCCTGGTAGATGATGACGCCGTAGGTCTCCTTCAGGATCGGCTCAAGCAGAGGGTGCAGGCAGTCGACGGGCTCCTCCCCGTGCTTGCGGTTGATATAGGTGGGGATATTGTCCATCGGGCCCGGGCGATACAGCGCCACCATGGCGATGATGTCCTCGAAGCGGTCGGGCCGCAGCCGCTTGAGGCTGTCGCGCATGCCCGTGCCTTCGAGCTGGAACACGCCGACCGTGTCGGCTCTGGCCAGCAGCTCGTAGCTTCTCTTGTCGTCGAGCGGCACCTTCGCAAGGTCGATGTCGATGCCCCGGCCGCGTTTGATGAGCGCAACCGCCTTCTGCAGCACGGTCAGCGTCTTGAGCCCCAGGAAGTCGAACTTCACCAGGCCCGCGGCCTCCACCAGCTTCCAGTTGAACTGCGTAATGGGGAAGCTCGACTTCGGGTCGCGGTAGAGCGGCACCAGCTCATCCAGCGGGCGGTCGCCGATCACCATGCCGGCGGCATGCGTGGAGGCGTGGCGGTAGAGCCCCTCCAGCTTCTGCGCGATCTCCAGCAGGCGCGCCACCATCGGATCGCCGTCGCGCGCTTCCTGGAGCTTCGGCTCTCCCTCGATGGCCTGCGGCAGCGTGACAGGGTTGGCCGGATTGTTGGGAACGAGCTTGCACAGCTTGTCCACCTGGCCGTAGGGCATCTGCAGCACGCGGCCGACGTCGCGCAGCACGGCACGCGCCTGCAGCTTGCCGTGCGTGATGATCTGCGCCACCCGGTCCGCGCCGTACTTCTTCTGCACGTAGCGGATCACCTCGTCGCGGCGGTCCTGGCAGAAGTCGATGTCGAAGTCCGGCATCGAGATGCGCTCGGGGTTCAGGAAGCGCTCGAACAGCAGCCCGAAGCGCAGCGGATCGAGATCGGTGATGGTCAGTGCCCAGGCGACGACCGAGCCGGCACCCGAGCCGCGGCCGGGCCCGACCGGGATGCCGTTCGCCTTGGCCCATTTGATGAAGTCGGCGACGATCAGGAAGTAGCCGGGGAACTTCATCTTGGCGATGACGTCGATCTCGAAGGCGAGTCGCTTCTCGTAGTCGGCAGCCGTGAACCCGGGCGCGAGGGGACTGGCAACAAGGCGTGCCTTGAGGCCGGCCTCGGCCTGGGCGCGCAGCTCGTCCGTCTCGAGCGCGAGCAGCTCGGCGTCGCTGGCGCCGGCCGCGGCGGTCACGAACCGCGGCAGGATCGGCTTGCGCCCACGCGGCCGGAAGGCGCAGCGCTGTGCGATCTCGACGGTATTGGCGAGTGCCTCGGGCAGATCGGCGAACAGCTCCGCCATTTGCTCGGCCGACTTGAAGAAGTGCTCGCGTGACAGTCGGCGCCGATCGTCCTCGACCACGTAGGCGCCTTCGGCGATGCACAGCAGTGCGTCATGCGCCTCGTAGTCGTCGGGCGAGGCGAAGTAGACCTCATTGGTGGCCACGATCGGCAGGGCCCGCGCGTAGGCGAGATCGAGCAGCGCCAGCTCCGTGGCGATCTCGTGCTTCAGGCCGTGGCGCTGGATCTCGACATAAAGCCGGTCGCCGAAGATCCTCTCGAGCGTCTTCAGGCGCTCCAGGGCGGCGTCCTTCTGGTCTTCGCGCAAGGCCTTGTCGATCGGCCCGTCGGGGCCGCCGGTGAGCGCGATCAGCCCGTCGCCGCAGGCTTCCAGCGCCTCCGCCATGATATGCGGGGCCTCGTCCTCGGCCGGATCGAAGAAGGCGCGCGAGGACAGCTTCATCAGGTTCTGGTAGCCCCGCGCATTGGCGGCCAGCAGCGCGATCGCCCCGGCCGGTTGCGGCCGGGGCTGGTTGGGGCCTGCACGCATCGGCACCTGGCTTGCGGGGGCACGGTCGCCGAAGTCGATCTGCAGGGTGCAGCCCACCACCGGCTGGATGCCGGCGTCGGCCAGCTTGTCGGAGAACTCCAGCGCACCGAACAGGTTGTTGGTATCGGTGAGACCCAGCGCCGGAAAGCCCCGCGCCGCTGCGAGCTTGGCAAGCTTGGGGATCGTCAGCGCCCCTTCCAGCAGCGAATAGGCCGAGTGCACCTTGAGATGCACGAACCGGGGCGCGCCGCCGATTGGCGCGTCAGATGCGTCGGATTGCGGTCGAATCGTATGAAGCATGCCAAACTGTAGTGCCTATCCGGGCGACCTCAACTGCGCATCCCCTGGCATCCCCACGCGCCTTCGTCCTCCTTGGCCGGCATTGCTGCCTCAGGGGGACCCGCCTGCGATAGTACGGCGCCGATCACGTGCAGATCGCGGCAAAATGATCGCCGGCGGGCGGGCCGCGCGAGGGGTCCACCTCATTGCTGCCGTCTCTTGCCTGTCGAAATCCTGCAAGGCCCACAACCAAAGGTCGCTCAATGTCGCCCGTCAACCTGCCCCGTCGGCAGCTTCTGGTCGGCGCCGTCTCCGCCATCGCCATGCCTCCGCTCGCATCGCTGGCGCGCGCCGACACGAGCCTCATCCTCACGCCCGGCCAAACCGAGGGGCCGTTCTATCCTGTCACGCTCCCGGCCGACAGGGACGCCGATCTCGTCCGCGTGCAGGGGCAGGCGGCGCAGGCCGTCGGCCAGGTCACGCATATCTCAGGCCGCGTCCTCGACAGGCGCGGCGGCGTGGTGCGCGACGCCCTGGTAGAAATCTGGCAATGCGACGCCAACGGCATCTACAATCACCCGCAAGACCGGGGCCAGGATCGCCGCGACGCCGCCTTTCAGGGCTACGGCCGCGCGCAGGTCGACCAAGAGGGCCGCTACGCCTTTCGCACCATCCGGCCGGTCGCCTACCCCGGCCGCACGCCACACATTCACTACAAGATCCACGCGCCCAATGCCGGAACGCTGACGACACAGATGTATGTTGCCGGCGAGCCGCAGAATGCGCGTGACGGAATTCTGCGCTCGATACGCGACGCCCGCGCCAGAGAGAGCGTGATTGTGCGCCTGGGTGCGGCAGCCGAACTGGAGCCGGGAGCCCTCAAAGGTACATTCGATATCGTGCTCGATTTATGAGACGAAGAAATTGCCCAGCAATCAGGCGTGCACTGCATAAATCGCGTGCGGCTGGCTGAAGTTCATGCGGTGTTTACCGAATAATCTGTGCAGCATGCGTCCTTGGGGTCACAGCCGGGCAGGGACCGCATTGGCGAATCGCACCACTATCATCCTGTTCAACATGTCGCAGCCTGGTCGCGTCGGTTAAGGGCATGCCGTTTGCAGGTGTGCGCAGTGCCGGAACGGCGGCATGTGCGCGCGTCGGTAGGCTAGGGCGGAAAGGCACTCGAGGGAGGATTGAGCGACGAAGAAAACTTGAACAGACGAGGCACCGCTATGTCAAAGAACTGGGTCTTGGCCGCGCTGCTCGTGGCCGCAACGCCGGCAGCCGCGCATGACTGGTATCCGATCGAATGTTGCCACGGCATGGACTGCGCCCCCGTGGAGAAGGTGGAGATGCTGCAGCCGCCCGGCATTACCGGCCTCCTCGGCAGCCCCGCCTACGCCAGCGTGCCGGAGGCGCGTCTTCGACACGATGTGCCCGGCTCCATGATGGTCACCACCAAGCTTGGAAGCGTCGTGGTGCCCGCCGATTTCCCCAGACGCGAATCCAAGGACAACAGAATGCACGCCTGTATGCGCCCGGCCGACGGCGGCGGCATGCGCCTCATCTGCATCTTCATGCCGCCGTCCACATAGAAGCGCCCTGGGCAATCTGCGCATGTCGCGCTAGCTTGCATGGCGCATTGTTTGGGAGGCGCTATGTCAGGTGATCTCGAGCGTGCCGTCGCGCACCACTACAGCATCCCCGATCTTCCCGAGCGGGTGCGCAAGGCGCTCGCGGCAGCCGGTCTCGGCGCGGATCGTATCGCGCCAGAGGCCTTGGGTCCCATCGATGAATTCCACATCGGCGGTCGGGCGGCAACCGTGCACGCTGTCGCCAAGATGGCCCTTGCGTCTGACCGCCACGTGCTCGACGTCGGCTGCGGCCTCGGCGGCGCGACACGCTATATCGCCGCCACGCACGGATGCCGCGTCACCGGCATCGATCTGACGCCCGACTACATCACCGTCGCGCGCATCCTCGCCGAGCGCACCGGATTGGCCGACCGCGTCACGTATCACGTCGCCAGCGCCCTCGACATGCCGTTCGCGGATGCGACCTTCGATGCCGCCATCACGCTCCACGTTGCGATGAACATCGCCGATCGCGCCGGTCTCTACCGGGAGGTTGCGCGCGTTCTGAAGCCGGGCGCGGTGTTCTGCATCTACGACGTCATGAAGGGGGCGCGCGAAGGGCTGCGCTATCCCGTGCCCTGGGCCGATACGCCCGCCACCAGCCACCTCGAAACACCGTCGGCCATGCGCGCGCTCCTCGCGGCCGCCGGCTTCGCCGTCGAGGATGTCGAGGACCGGACGGCCTTCGGCATCGCCTTCTTCCGGGAGCGGCTGGCAGCCGGCACCGCCGCCCCGCCCCCGCCGCTCGGCCTGCATCTGCTGATGGGCACCAACACCCCCGAGAAATTCCAGAACATGCTGGCTGGCCTAGAGGGCGAATGCATCTGCCCCGTCGTCATGATCGCGCGCCGCCTGGGATAGGTCAGGTAGAGCATCTGCGACAGTTGGACCGGCGCCTTGCCCCGCTCCCGGGGCTGAAACAGGCATGCGTTATTCGCTATCGTCGCGGCCAAGGCATCTGCGCTAAGGATTGGCCGACCGACGGGCGAGGAGACAAGGCATGCGGCATGGCGGCAAGATCCTGATCGATCAGCTCGAGGCACAGGGCGCTACGACCGTCTTCACCGTGCCCGGCGAGAGCTTCCTTGCGGCGCTCGACGGCCTGCACGATTCCAATCGCATCAAGACCATCATCTGCCGCCAGGAAGGCGGCGCATCCATGATGGCGGAGGGTTGGGGCAAGGCCACGGGCGAGCCCGGGATATGCTTCGTCACTCGCGGGCCCGGTCTCGCCAATGCCATGAGCGGGCTGCACGTGGCGCAGCAGGATTCGACGCCGATGGTGCTGTTCGTCGGCCTGCCGGGATCAGCGCACGAGGATCGCGAGGCCTTCCAGGAGATCGAGACGAAGAGCCTGTTGTCCTCGTTCGTGAAGTGGGCGGCCGTCATCCGCCACACCGAGCGCATCCCCGAGTACGTTAGCCATGCCTTCCATCTTGCGCAGTCTGGACGTCCCGGTCCCGTGGTGCTCGGGCTGCCGGAGGACATGCTGGCCGCCGAATGCACGGCCGCGGACGCCAAGCAGGTGCGGATCCCCAGCCCGCGGCCCAACCCCGAGGACATGGCCGAGCTGCAGCGGAGGCTGCACGCCGCCAAGCGCCCGCTGATGATCATCGGCGGGCCCGGCTGGAGCGTGGCGGCACAGAAGGCCATCGAGCGCTTCGCCGACCGGTTCGATCTGCCGGTGGCCCCTGCCTTCCGCTACCAGGACTACATCGACAATCGCCATCGCTGCCATGTCGGCTGCGCCGGCATCGGCATCGAGCCCACCCTTGGCGCCGCCATCAAGAACGCCGACCTTCTGATCGTGCTCGGCGCGCGGATGGGCGAGATGACCACGAGCGGCTACACCCTGCTCGACATCCCGAACCCGAAGCAGACGCTGGTGCACATCCACCCCTCGCCGGACGAGCTCGGCACGGTCTACCGCGCGGATCTGCCGATGGTGGCGACCGCGGCGGGCTTCACCGAGGCACTGGCTTCGCTCGAGGCGCCGGCCACCATTGCCTGGTCGGGTCATCGCGCCGAGCTGCGCGCCGCCTACGAAGCTCACCTGAGGCCCGTTGCGCTGCCCGGTGCCGTCAAGCTTGCCGAGGTCGTGCGCGCCGCATCGGCCATGCTGCCCGATGATGCCATCATCACGAACGGCGCCGGCAATTATGCCGCCTTCGTCCACCGTTACTTCGAATACAAGGGCTATCGCACGGCGCTCGCGCCCACCTCCGGCTCGATGGGCTACGGCCTTCCGGCGGCTGTCGCCGCCAAGCTCGCGCACCCGACGCTGCCCGTCGTCAACTTCCAGGGCGATGGCTGCTTCATGATGACAAGCCAGGAGCTCGCCACCGCCGTCCAATACGGACTGCCCGTCATCAGCATCATCGCCAACAACGGCATGTACGGCACCATCCGCATGCATCAGGAGCGCGAATATCCGCGTCGGGTCATCGGCACGACCCTCGTCAACCCGGACTTTGCCGCCTTCGCGAGGAGCTTCGGCGCCGAGGGCTTCACGGTCGAGGCCACCAGCGATTTCGCGCCCGCGTTGCAGAGCGCGCTGCAATCGACCAAGCCAAGCGTCATCGAGCTGAAGCTCGATCCCGAGGCGCTATCGCCCCGCAAGACCTTGACCGAGGTCCGCCAGGGCGGCTGAGCCGCGCACAAGACCGTGTGCCTGCGCGCTGAACGTTAACAAAGTATTGCAGCGCGTTTCATTGCATTACAGGCCAATTTTATTCAATGCCGCAGGGTTAAGCACAGCATAACTCAGCATTAGACTTTACCGGCGATTATCGATTACTGTTTTGCCAATGCGAGCGGAAATGGATGGCTGGCCCCGTCGTCATGGACCTGCTGACTGCAGAGCAACTGAACGGCAAGCTTTGGAACTACGCCAAATCAGGCGCGGTCCTCTGCTTCGTCGTGGCCAGCGCGCTCCTCGTGGCCTCGCTGTTTCTTCCGCCTCCAACCCAGGTCGGAAGCGACGCCGCATCACCCCCGGCGAGTGCCGCCGAGATCCGCTGACGCAGATTTCCTTCGTGATGACACCCCCAGGACCCCTTTTCCCACCCACGGGAGAAGGGGTCCGCCCATCTCACGCAGCGTCTGCGAAGTCGAGCTTGAAGCCGTGCGCGTCCGCAAGCGTCTTGATCGCCTTCTCGGCCTCCGCGGCCGGCAGCTCGACGAAGGGAGGACGCACCTTCGCCCAGCCGGCATCCTCCCGGTAGTGCGCGATCAGCGCCTTCAACGCCGGGATCATAGGATAGGCCTGGATCGCCTTGCGCAGCGCGGTGATGCCGGCCTGCAGCTGTTCGGCCTCCGGGCTCTGCCATTGATCGAACACTTTGCGGATGGGGCCGGCGCAGACATTGGCCGTTGCCGAGATACAGCCGGCGCCTCCGCGCTTCAGGCCGTCGAGCAGGAACACCTCTGACCCGGGAAACACCTCAAGCTGCGGATAGGCGTCGAGAATGGCGGCCGTGTTGCTCCAGTCGCCCGACGAGTCCTTCAGGCCCACGACCGTGTCGGGGAACTCCTTCACCAGCCGGCCGATGAGGCTGAGCGAGAAGCCCACCTGGGCCACCGGCGGGATGTGATAGAGGTAGATCTTCAGCCGGTCGTCGCCCACCCCCTCGATGACGTCGGCAAAGAAGCGGAACAGCCCCTCCTCGTTCGGCGCCTTGTAGTAGAACGGGGGCAGCATGAGCACGCCGCCGCATCCCAGGTCGACCGCGTGCCGCGTCAGGACGATCGCGTCCGCCAGCGCGCACGAGCCCGTGCCCGGCATCAGGTTCTCGGGCTCGATGTCGGCATCGACCAGCTCCTCGAGCAGCTCCATGCGCTCGTCGAGGCCGAGCGAGTTGCCCTCGCTGGTGGTGCCGAAGGGGGCAAGCGCCGTGCAACCCTCGTCCATCAGCCACTCCGCGTGCTCTACGAAGCGCTCCGCATCCGGTCCGCCGTCCTCTCCGAACGGGGTCAGCACCGGGGCGATGACGCCTGAAAAGATCTTCTGCTTTGCCATGGTGGGACTCTCGAATTGGGGGTGGCTGTCGACTAGTCGGGCATGGGGATTGCGGGCTGCTTGACGGGAACGTGGTATCCGCGCTGCACGGCAGGCCGCGCGGCGATCTCCTTGTACCAGCGCTTGACGTTGGCATAGGCGTTGAGGTCAATGGTCTGCCATTCGAAGCGGGAGACCCACGGCCAAGTGGCCATGTCGGCAATGGAATAGTCCCCGGCCATATAGGGCACCTCTGCGAGCCTGCGGTCGAGCACACCGTACAGCCGGTGCGCCTCCTTGAGATAGCGCTCCTCGGCGTAAGGGGCCTTGCCCGCGTTGTATTTCACGAAATGGTGCACCTGTCCGAACATCGGCCCGACGCCACCCATCTGCCACATCAGCCACTGCACGGTCTGCCAATGCGCGTCGGGCTCCTTGGGCCAGAATCTTCCGGTCTTCTCCGCCAGGTACATGAGGATTGCGCCGGACTCGAACAGGATGCGGCCGTTGTCGCGATCGACGATCGCCGGGATGCGGTTGTTCGGGCTGAGCTTCAGGAAGTCGGGCTTGAACTGGTCGCCCTTGGTGATGTCGATGGGATGCGCGGCGTATTCGAGGCCGCACTCCTCGAGCATGATGGAGACTTTGCGGCCGTTGGGCGTCGACCACGTATACAGATCGATCATTTCGCTTCCTGAAGTGGAGACAACGGGGGACGGCCGAACCTAGACAAACGCCGACTCCACCGCAATCAAAAGCACGACGGGCTGCCGCTTATCCACGGCACCGCACCGCAACAGACAAAGTTTCGCCCCAATGTCGCGAAACCTTCGCCACATGGTGTCGGGGCAAGGCCCGACGGGTCTCCCGTCCCGTACCGGCACGCAGCTCTTGGAGCTTTGGCACCTAGCCTCCAGCCGATAGCTCCCCAAGGGAGCGGCGGACTTGACCGGACGGCCTTGCCCCCACCTATTACCCCCCATCCGCGCGCGCTTTCGCCAATCCCGCAATTCATTTCTGCAGAAATCGATATCGCACCGGACGCCCGGTCATGCCTTCCGCCGCCGCCAGGATCGCGTTCACGTCGAGCCCGTAGTGGCCGTAGAGTTCCGGAATCGAGCCCGACTGGCCGAAGTGCTCGACGCCCAGCGCCCGCACGCGGTGGCCGCACACCCCGCCGATCCAGGACAGCGTCTCGGGGTAGGCGTCGGCCACCGTTATGATCGCTGCGTCGCGCGGCAGGGCCGCCAGCAATGCTTCCACCTGCGCGCGCTCCTCGCCCATGCCGTGCTCGCGCGCCCGTTGCGCGGCATGCCAGCCGGCGCTGAGACGATCTGCCGACGTCACGGCCAGCACGCCGACGCCGCGCTGGTCCTCGCCGAGCAAGCCGGCCGCCTCGATGGCCTCGGGGGCAACCGCGCCGGTGTAGACGATGGCCGCCTGCGTGCCGGGCTCAGGCCGGCGCAGCCAGTAGCCGCCGGCGATGATGCTCTGACGCAGCTCCTCGGTCACGGCGCGTGAAGGCTGGTCGAGCGGCCGGGTCGAAAGGCGCAGATAGACCGAGCCGCCCTTCTCGTCGCGATGCCAGCGCTTCTCCTTGTCCTCCTCGGCATCCCTCTGCATGTAGTCGAAGGCCCACCGCATGATGAC
The DNA here is from genome assembly GCA_008933705.1 of Hyphomicrobiaceae bacterium. Lineage (GTDB taxonomy): Bacteria > Pseudomonadota > Alphaproteobacteria > Rhizobiales > Hyphomicrobiaceae > AWTP1-13. Next base: position 63,964 of record WBUN01000019.1, on the reverse strand, counting down.
CGAAAGCTCGTCCACGTAGGCCGGCTCGAAGGACGCAAGCCCATCCTGCGCCATGCCGATCAGGGGCGTTCCGATCGACTGGTGCGCGCCGCCCTCCGGCGCCAGCGTCAGGCCCGACGGCGTGCCCACCACGATGAAGCGCGCGTCCTGATAGCAGGCATAGTTGAGAGCATCGAGGCCGCGGCACACGAACGGATCATAGAGCGTGCCGACCGGCAGCAGGCGCTCGCCGAACAGCGAATGCGAGAGCCCCAGCGCTCCCAGCATCAGGAACAGATTCATCTCGGCGATGCCGAGCTCAATGTGCTGCCCCTTCGGGCTCATCTCCCAGCGCTGCGGCGACATCAGCCCGCGCTCGCGGAACAGATCCTCCTGGCTCGACAGGGAGAACAGCCCACGCCGGTTTACCCACGGACCGAGGTTGGTCGAGACGGTGACGTCGGGCGACGTCGTGACGATGCGCTCGGCCAGAGGCCCCCCGGCGCGGGCGATCTCGTCGAGGATGCGGCCGAAACCCGCCTGCGTCGTCATCTGTCCTCGCGCGTCGATGACGGGGAACGGATCGACGGCGATCCGTGCCGCCTTCAGCCGCCGTTTGCCGCGCTGAATGAAGGGCACCCGCTCAAGGAAGCGCGCGATCTCCGCATGCGGCAGGTCGAGCCCGGCGAAGCGGTCCCATTCCTCGCCCTGGTTGATGCTCTGGCGGGTGCGCAGCTCCTGCATCTGCGCCTTGGTCATCAGCCCGGCGTGATTGTCCTTGTGGCCCTGGAACGGCAGCCCATGACCCTTGATGGTATAGGCGATGAAGCAGACGGGCTGATCGCTCGGAGCTGCGTCGAAGGTCTCCAGAATGGTGTCCAGATCGTGCCCGCCCAGGTTGGTCATCAGTCGCGCGAGGCCTGCATCGTCGTGGGCGGCAACGATCGCCAGCGCGTCCGGGTGGCCCGAGAGATCCGCCTCGAGCTGGCGCCGCCACGCCGCTCCGCCCTGGAAGACGAGCGCCGAGTAGAGCATGTTCGGGCAATCGTCGATCCAGCTCCTCAGGTGCTCGCCGCCCGGCTGCGCGAACGCCCTCTGCAGCAGCTTGCCGTATTTCAGCAGCACAACCTTCCAGCCGAGGTTCTCGAACACGCCGGCCACCTTCATGAACAGCCGGTCCGAGACCACCGAATCGAGACTCTGGCGGTTGTAGTCGATGACCCACCAGCAGTTCCTCAACCCATGCTTCCAGTATTCGAGCAACGCCTCGTGCACGTTGCCTTCGTCGATCTCCGCGTCCCCCATCAGCGCAACCATGCGCCCTTCCGGCCAGTCACGGCTCCAGCCCTTTGCGTATACATAGTCCTGCACGAGGCTGGCAAAGCCGGTCTCCGCCACGCCAAGGCCCACCGAGCCGGTCGAGAAGTCGACGTCGGCGGCATCCTTGGTGCGCGAGGGATAGGACTGGGCACCGCCAAAGGCGCGGAACGCCTTCAGCTTGTCGAGGCTCTGGTTCCCCAGCAGGTATTGGATGGCGTGAAACACCGGGCTCGCATGCGGCTTCACCGCCACCCGGTCCTCGGGCCGCAAGACATGGAAATAGAGCGCCGTCATCAGCGTCACGAGCGAGGCCGAGGACGCCTGGTGCCCGCCGACCTTGAGGCCGTCGCCGCGGTCGCTCTCGTGATTGGCGTGGTGGATCATGTACGAGGACAACCACAGCACCTTGCGCTCGAGCTGGCGCAGGACGTCGAGGTCGGAGGCCGCCGGGATCATGCGCGCGCCTTCCATCAGTATGTGCCTCCCGGATTGCTGCGCACCCCGACCTCGAACCCAGCCCTCCTGAGGGCCGACACCGTCTCGTCCAGATGGGCGCGGTCGCGCGTTTCGATCACCACGTCGAGCAGCGTGCCCTTCGCGGGGAGGTTGGAGAATATCCTCTGGTGCGTGACCTCGACGATGTTGGCCCCCGCCTCGCCGATGAGATTGGCAACCTTGGCCAGCGTGCCCGGCCGGTCGACGAGGTCGATGGCGAGCTGCGTCAGCCGGCCTTCGCGGGCCAGCTCGCGCGTCAGCACGCTGGCCAGCAGGCGGGTGTCGATGTTGCCGCCGCACAGCACGAGCCCGAGGGTGGCCCCCTTGAGCCGCTCGCGATGCTTCAGCGCTGCCGCGAGCCCGGCCGCACCCGCACCCTCGACCACCGTCTTCTCGATGTTGATGAGCAGGCTGACGGCATGCTCGATCTCGGGCTCCGACACCAGCACGATGTCATCGACCAGGCGGCGCACGATCTCCTGCGTGATGCGGCCGGGCGCCTTCACCGCGATGCCCTCCGCCAGCGTATCGCCGCGCATGGGCAGGTCCGTGCCCTTGATCACGTTGTACATGGATGGATAGAGCTCGGCCTGCACCCCGATCACGCGTATGCTCGGCTTGAGGGCCCTGGCGGCCGTAGCAATGCCCGAGATCAGGCCTCCGCCGCCGATGGGCACGATCAGCGTATCGATCTCCGGTGCCGCACCCAGCATCTCGAGCGCGATCGTCCCCTGCCCCGCAATGACAAGGGGATCGTCGTAAGGGTGCACGAACGTCAGACGGTGCCTGCGGCCGTGGGCGTGGGCAAACTGAGCCGCCTCCTCCACCGTTTCGCCGGTCAGGACGACCTCGGCCCCGTGCCCGCGCGTGTTGGTGACTTTGACCATCGGCGTGTTCACGGGCATGACGATGGTCGCCGGGATCGACAGGCGTTGCGCGTGATAGGCCACGCCCTGCGCATGATTGCCGGCCGACATGGCGATCACGCCCCGTTTCTTCTCCTCCGCCGTGAGCATCGACAGCCGGTTGAGCGCCCCGCGCTCCTTGAACGACGCCGTGAACTGGAGGTTCTCGAACTTGAGCCAGACCTTGCAGCCGACAATCTCCGACAGCGTCCGGCTCCAGTCGCAATCAGTCTCGACGATGGCGCCGGTCAGCCGCCGCCGCGCGGCCTCCACGTCCTCAAGCGTGACGGGTGGTTTCGGCGCTGCTGGCGTTCGCGTGGCAGGCTTACGTGCGGTCATGGTTCCTTCCCGTGCAAACGCCGCCAATCTAAGCGCACGGGATGGCCCTGTCCCAGGGATTTGAGCCGGCCTTTGCGCCAAATTGATTGGCAGCCGCGCGCCAGGCCGCACAGACGCGCCGCGATGTGATCGCGATGCGTCGGGATGCATCTGCTTGCACGGTGCGCTCCTGCGGCCATCCTGAACGCCCGCTAAATCTCCCATTCAGGTTCGCGTCACGGTATGTACCCTACATTCCGCGCCGGATCGGGCCGCCGGCACGCGGCTTGCACACACGAGGCGTTTCAACACCTACGCCTTGCCGGAGTGCATCGCGCGCACGCCTCGGAGATGCACAGTGAACGTCAAGACCCTGCTTCTGGCCGTGACCGCCGCCGCAGCCCTGCTTGGTGCCGCCATTGTCGGCGTCCCATCATCGGGCGACCAGACGAGCCAGTTGCACTTCGTCGATCCGCACGCCAACTGAGCGCCGCAGCCGCGTTAGAGCCTGACAAGGCCGCCGTCATTCGCTAATAGACGCGTCGTAGCATTCTGCACGAGGAGACGCGTCATGGCGAAGGTGGCTTGGATCGGGTTGGGCGTGATGGGCTACCCGATGGCGGGGCATATCCGCAAGAAGGCCGGTCACGACCTCGTCGTCTACAATCGCAACGCCGCCAAGGCGGACGCCTGGGCAAAGGAATACGGCGGCAAGACCGCCCCCACCCCGGCCGATGCGGCCAGGGATGCCGATTTCGTGTTCTCCTGCGTCGGCAACGACACCGATCTGCGCGAGGTCACGATCGGCCCCAAGGGTGCCTTCGCCTCCGTCAAGACCGGCGCGGTCTTCGTCGATAACACGACCGCGTCTGCCAACGTCGCCCGGGAGTTGTATCAGGCGGCAAAGTCCAAGGGCTTTGCCTTTCTCGATGCGCCCGTCTCCGGCGGCCAGGCCGGCGCACAGAACGGCGTGCTGACGGTCATGGTCGGCGGCGACAAGGCCGCCTTCGATCGTGCCCAGCCGGTGATCGCCAACTACGCCCGCATGGTCACGCTGATCGGAGCATCCGGCGCAGGTCAGCTCACCAAGATGGTCAACCAGATCTGCATCGCCGGCCTCGTTGAGGGCCTCTCCGAGGGCCTGCATTTCGCGCAGAAGGCCGGCCTCGACGTCCCCGCCGTCATGGAGACGATCTCCAAGGGCGCGGCCGGCTCCTGGCAGATGGAGAACCGCTGGAAGACCATGAACGAGGGCAACTTCGACTTCGGCTTCGCGGTCGACTGGATGCGCAAGGACCTTGCCATCTGCCTGGAGGAAGCCAAGCGCAACGGCGCCAGCCTGCCGGTTACGGCCCTGGTGGATACCTTCTACGCCGACGTACAGAAGATGGGCGGCAGCCGCTGGGATACTTCGAGCCTCATCGCCCGGCTGAACAGGCTCGGCAAGTAACGGGGCGAAGCTCCCATCTATCGGGAGCCCTCGCGCGCCTTCAGCTCTGCCAGCGCCTCGGGCGTATCGATGTCGGCGAAGATGGCCGTGGTGCCAACGTCGATCTCGCGGACCTGATCCGCATGCCGCGCGAACAGTCGCCGGGCGCCGGCATCGCCGTCGAGCTGGTCCATCTCCGCGAAATGGGCCGCCGCCCACAGCACCGGATTGCCCCGCCGCCCCTCGTGGACCGGCACGATGATGGCACCGGGCGCGAAGGCGTCCAGCAGCCGGTCGATGTGGGCAGAGCCGATCTCCGGCATGTCGCCGAGCATCACCAAGGCCCCATCGCAGCCCGCCGGCAGCGCTCCAAGGCCGGCCCTGAGCGAGCTGCTGAGGCCTGCCGCATAGTCGGGGTTGGCCACCAAAGTGACGTCGAGGCCCGCCAGGGCCCGGCCTACCTCAGCCGCCTGGTGTCCGGTCACGACCAGCACCGGCCGCGCGCGGCTCGCCAGGGCCGCTTCCGCCACCCGCCGCACCATCGGCTCCCCGCCAACGTCCACCAGCAGCTTGTTGGCCACGCCCATGCGTGTCGAGCGCCCGGCGGCCAGGATGATGCAGGCGATGGCGGTCATGTCGGGTCCGTCGCTCCCGGCGGCAAACCGCCCCGGCAGTGCCTTGAAGGCGGGCGCCGGCCGCAATACGCACAAGGCAGGCGCAGCGCGCCATCATAATCGCTGACGCCCCGCATTCATTTCAAGCTGCCGGCATAGCTATTTGCCGGCGGGCTCGTCCCACCCCTTGGGCAGCTTGTGCGCGACGCCCTGGTGGCACTCGATGCAGGTCTTGCCCTTCTCAAGTGCGGTCTGATGCATGCGCTTGGCGGGGCGGACCTGCTTGTCGCGGTCCATGGACTCCATCGTGTGGCAATTGCGGCATTCGCGCGAGTCGGTGGCCTTCATCGAGGCCCAGACGGACCTGGCAAGCGCGAGCCGCTGCGATTCGTATTTCTCCGGCGCGTCGATGGTGCCTATCACCTTGTGGTAGAGCTCGTTGGTCGCCTGGATCTTGCGCACCACCTTGTAGTGCCATGGCCTCGGCACATGGCAGTCCGGGCAGGTTGCGCGTACGCCGGTGCGATTGGTGAAGTGCACCGTCTCCTTGAGCTCCGCGTAGGCGTTGTTGCGCATCTCGTGGCAGGAGATGCAGAACGTCTCGGTGTTGGTGATTTCCATCGCCCAGTTGAAGCCGCCCCAGAACAGGATGCCGGCAAAGAAACCGACAAACAGCAGCGTGCCGAGCGAGAAGCCGACGCTCGGCCGCCACAGGGCAGACCACGCGCGCGCAACTCGTCCTGCGGGCGCCGCCTGATCGCCTGTCCGCTGCATGGTCATGACCCGATCCTCCCTCGCCAAGGCACCCGGCGCCGCCGATCCTGGCGGCCCGGCCGGCCGGCTATTTCAGCGTTGTCGCCTTGATGTCGGCATCGACGCCGATGCCGAGACTGAACGGGAACGACACGTGGTGGAACCGTGTGGTGACGTTGTCGTCGTGGACCGCGAAGGCAACCGTGTAGGTTCCGCCGACCTTCATGATCTTGTCGTCGTCGGGGTGGCCGGTGTCGAGCTTGCGCGCCCACACCAGCGTGTAGGTGCTGTCCTTCCAGGTGCCATCGACGGCGTTGTTGTCGGCGGCCGAGCCCTTGGCGTCGACGCGGCTCAGCAGGCGGCCGGGCAGGATGTCGCCCTCCTGCCAGCCGGCATTGGCATCGTAAGCAACCGCGTTGCCCTCACGAATGATCGCTGCCGGCAGGGCCGCATTGCCGATGTCCTCGGCCTTCAGCGCCTTTCTGCCGACCTTGGCCGCATCGAACATGTAGAGCGGCGTCATGGTCTTGCGGTCGACGTTCCAGGAGAACGGGTTCTTGCCCGGGTCGAACCTCCGGTATTCGAGAACGTAGCCGTCGTCGGCCATCCTGATCGCAGCCGAGCGCGCCACGCGCCACTGCATCAGATCGAGGAAGCCGCCCTCCTTCCTGATCTTGTCGATCTCCGCGCGTGACTTCGTCTTGTCCCAGCTCGCCGCCGCGTCGGTGCGGCTAGACGCCAGATACTTGCGGATGTCGGATTCCTTAAGCCCGGTCTCGCCGAAGATGGGATGCTTCTTGACGGGATCGCCGACCACCTGGTTGCGCGTGTCGCGCATGCCGTTGTGGCAGGTGAGCCAGCAGCCCTGCTTGGCGAACATCGGCACCTTGCCGTCGTCCAACATGATCGAGAAGCGGTCCTCGTAAAGCGGAGGTTGCGCCCCGGAACGGACGACCTTGTCGTTGCGGTCGTGGCCGTACCACTTCCAAGTCTTCCCGTCGAAGCGCATGTAGTCGTGCATGCGCCCCTCGCGGTTCAGGTTCGACTTCCATTGGAAGCGGAAATAGAGGTATTCGGCGTCGTGCGCCGCCTGCACGGTGAGATCGATCACGCCGTTCTTGCCGGCGATCGGCGTTGGCTCGACGCCGCCGCCTTTGACGACTTTCTCGCCGATATCCTTCTCGTCGGCCTCGTGGCAGGAGACGCACGACTTGCCCTGCAGCACCGACCTCGCGCCGCGGTGCCCCTTGCCGATGATCCAGTCGTAGGTGGATTCGCCCGGGTAGAACAGCGTCACCGGCTTCTGCGGAATCTTTCCCCAGTCGACCGACGCAGGTTCCGCCGCCAGCGCCTGCCCGCCACTCGCGGCAAGCGCGATGCCAACAAGCAGATATCGCATCTGAAATCCTCCCCGTGTGTCACCGGGCGCCCTCGGGCTTTCCTTTTCTTTTGCTTACGTGGACCACATCGCCCCATGTCCGGCATTGATCGCGATCAACGGTTGGCGAAGGGCGCATGGGGTGCCTGGCGCCACGCTCAAGGAGGAACGATGCTGACGGAGTCTTGGTAGCGGTCCGCGCCCGCTGGTGTTAAGATTTTTCATAGTGCCGTGCATCGCGAGCGAAACGGCATGAAGCGTTCGCACGCTTGAGGAGACGAGAATCAGTCAGTTGACGGAGTAGCACCGTGAAGGTGGCGAACATTCTTGCAGTCAAGCGTTCCGCCGTTGTCACCGTCAAGCCGTCGGACACGATTGCGGCGCTGTCACAGCGCCTGCGTGAAAATCGCATCGGCGCCGCGATCGTGAGCAGCAACGGAGAGACGGTGGAAGGCGTCATTTCGGAGCGGGACGTCGCCTATGGCCTTTCGGTCCACAAGGGCGAGCTGCACGCACTGCCCGTGGCGGCCCTTATGACCAAGGCCGTGATCACATGCTCCCCGGACGACAGCGTTGCGAAGGTCGCATCGACCATGCTGGCACGGAATATTCGCCATATTCCGGTGGAAGAGGACGACCGCCTTGTCGGCATGGTCAGCATCCGCGACGTCTTGAACCTGCGAGTCGACGAGCTTCAACGTGAGACCAGCCAGCTGCGGGCGCTCGCCATTCAGGCGGACCGTGAGCCCCAGGATCGATAACGTCGCCTCTCCGCCGCGATTGTGATGGCCCTCGCAGGCGTCGCTTGATCCACCGCAAGGCCACACCGGCGCATCGCAGCATTGTGAAGTCGTCGGCCGAAAAAGGATCGCATCACGAGACTACCGGTCTCGTGATGGAGTTCGGTTGCTCTGACCCACTGCAGGAGATGCACAATGGCCAATCCTTTCGTGCACGTTGAGTTGAACACGACGGACGTCGCCAAGGCGAAGGCTTTCTACGGCAAGCTGTTCGATTGGAAGCTTGAGGACGCGCCTATGCCTGGCGGCACCTACACCATGATCAGAGTGGGTGAAGGCACGGGCGGCGGTCTGATGAAGCACCCGATCCCGGATGCGCCCTCGGCGTGGCTGGCCTACGTGCTGGTGGACGACGTCAAGGCGGCGACCAGCAAGGCCAAATCGCTGGGGGGCGCCGTGATGAAGGATGTGACCGAAGTCGCGGGAATGGGCTGGTTCAGCATCATCAGCGACCCGACGGGTGCGGTTCTCGGCCTGTGGCAGGCCAAGAAAGCCTGAGCGCTGCCGCGTTCGCCGCCCGTCTCGCGCAACTGGGCATCGGATGTGCGGTGCACGCGCGTACGCGAGCCGCACCGTTGGCCCCTGCTCATGCCCGACGTGACACGGCGGCGCTGATGCCCGCATTTCTCCATCGGCAGCGCCGTCGTCAACCAGTTAAGCCCCTCTTGTTCAAGGGACCAATCCGCTCAGCGCGTAGGTCAACGCCGCGATCAATCCCGCAGCCGGCAACGTGATGACCCAGGCCGTCACGATGTTGCTTGCGACGTTCCAGCGAACCGCGGACACTTTGCGCGCCGCCCCAACCCCGACGATCGCCCCGGTAATCGTGTGCGTGGTGGATACGGGGATGCCGAGCCAGGTCGCCGCGAAAAGCGTGATTGCACCTCCCGTTTCCGCGCAGCATCCCTGCATCGGTGTGAGCCTGGTTATCTTGGCCCCCATGGTATGCACGATGCGCCAGCCGCCAAACAGCGTCCCCAACCCCATGGCAATCTGACACGTCAAGACGACCCAGAACGGCACGTAGAATTCGCTGCCAAGCTGACCCTGCGAGAACAGCAGGACGGCAATGATGCCCATGGTCTTTTGCGCATCGTTGCCACCATGGCCCAGCGAATAGAGCGAAGCGGAGACGAATTGCAGAGAGCGGAAGGTGGTATCTACCGAACGCGGCGACGCACGCACGAATGACCATGACACGGTGAGCACCAGCATCAACGCCAGGACAAAGCCGGCCAGCGGCGACAGCACGATCGCCGCCGAAGTCTTCAGCAAGCCGGTCCATACCACCGCCGCCCCTCCGGCCTTTGCCGTGCCGGCCCCCACAAGTCCCCCGATCAACGCATGCGAACTGCTGGAAGGTATGCCCAGCCACCACGTGATCAGGTTCCACGCGATCGCACCCGAAAGCGCGCTGAAGATGACACGCGCGTCGACAACGTTGGCGGCTACGATGCCAGTGCCAACGGTTTGCGCCACGTGCAGTCCGAAAAACAGAAATGCAATGAAGTTGAAGAAGGCCGCCCACATCACTGCATAGCGCGGTCGCAGCACCCGTGTCGACACGATGGTCGCAATGGAATTTGCGGCGTCGTGCAGCCCGTTCAGAAAGTCGAACGCCAGCGCGACGATGATCAGGCCGATCAGAGTGGGCAGACTGAGGATTGCGTCCATTGGCCAGTGCACCCGTCAATGGTGGTCGATGACAAGTGCGTTGATCTCGTTCGCGACATCCTCGAAACGGTCAACCACCTTCTCCAAATGGTCGTAAAGCTCGGTCCCGATGATGAAGCTCATCGTACTGCCCGGCTCGTTGCTTTGCCGACTGGCAAGAAAGAGCGCTTTGCGGCCTTGGTCGTGAAGATGATCGGCATTCTCCTCGATGCGGATGATCTTCTCGGTGAGAGCGTTGAGGCGATTTGCATTCTTGCCAATCGAGCTGAGAAGCGGCATCGCCTCCAGCATCAGGTTTGCCGCCTGCAGAACGATCTCGCTCAGCTCCCTCATCTGTGGATCGAAACTGCGGATTTCGAACAACGTGATGACCTTCGCAGTCTTGTTCATCTGATCTATGGCGTCATCCATTGAGCTGATGAGGTCCTTGATGTCGGTGCGATCGAACGGCGTGATGAACGTGCGACGCACGGCCGTCAGGACCTGACGCGTAATCTCGTCGGCTTCGGTCTCGCGCTCGACAATCTGTTGGCAGTAATGCTCGATGTCGTCGCCACCGCGCAGCAAACCCCGCATCGCTTCGGCCGCAGCCACGACAATCGTGGCGTGCCGCACGAAAAGCTCGAAGAAGCGCTCCTCTCTGGGCATCAGCGCCTGGAACCAGCCGAGCATTTGCACCTCGCGTTCCGCGGGAATCGACCCCGCATGCTAGTTCGCGCCTGGCGATGACTCAAACAGCGACACAAGGCCGCCGTGGCGCCGCTGGTGTCCCGATTCCGAAGTTCGCCGAGGTCTGCTGCAGGAGCAGGGAGCGAGCTTCGGAAATCAAAAGGGACACTAGGTTCATAGTGTTGCTTGTGTGATTCAGATCGAGAAATTCGCTCCCAACCTGCCGCGATCACCGGCGAATTTCTCGATCATCACACGAGCGACTTTTTTTGGATTTCCCGGCCCGGCCAATGATTGCCGGAATGTGCGCAGCGCATCTTTGGCAAGCGCAGGCCACCGGCTTCGGGATTTGTGCAGGGTCGCAAACAGGCAATCTGCGCTGTTGATGACCGTCAGCGCGCGCAAGGGAATCAATCCCCAAAGACGACCCGGCAGGGACGTCTCGGGCCCGCTCCCGCCGACACCGACGGGGCTCACTCCCGCCGCGACCGGGTGAGTTGGGGCCCGCACTTCTCCATCGGCAGCGCCGTCGTCAGCCACCCGTCCTTGGTTATGGTCACGACGTACCGCCGACAGCCGGGCGCGGCGCCCTGCACGAAGCGCACCTGGAAGAGAGCGAGCTCGGGCTTGCGCTGGCGCGGCCAGACGTAGACGGCGGTGTCCGGCGTCTCGGCCACGGCGGTCCGTATAGCGATTTCGGCGTTGCGGTAGTCGGTCGGCGACAGCCGCGCCAGCAGCACGCGCGACAGGTCGGGGTGAAGGCCGACAGCCGCCGCACGCTTCTGGTGCGGGTCGGCGTAGTCGGCGACCGGCGGCTGGCCCGGAGGGGCCGTGGCCTCGCTCGGCGCGGTGGCCGCAGGCGGGAGAGAGGCCGTGGTCAGCGGCGCAACCGGCCTCTCCGGTATGTCCGGGGTCGGCCCCGTGCTCGAAGCCGGCGATGGCACGCTCGAAGGCGGGCTTGCGACGGCAGGCGGTTGCACCGGCTCCAGGCGGGCCGGGCGAGGCGTCGTGGCCACCGCGAGCGTGGCTCGTTCGACCGGCTCGGGCGCACTGCGGCTCGTCCACGACGACACGATCGCCTCGATCGACTGCCAGCTTGGCCACGCGGCCGGATCGCCCAGCAGAGCCCAGCCGCCGCCAAGGGCAATCAGAAGAACGACGACGACTCGCAGCACCGCCCTGCCGCGATTGCCGGATGGCGGCGGGCCGATCCTTTCGCCGGGCCAGAACTCGTCGTGCCCGTAGCGGTCCTCGGCGTCGAAGGCCTCGTAATCGGTCCTTGCAGTCGAATACCGGGAGCGGGCTGCCATGACTGACCCCTGTGCCGTTGGTGCGTATCAGGCTCCCGCAATTGCCTACGCGTCAGCAAATTCCTGGCAAAATAAAGGCAACGCTTGCAGGCCCCCGAGCAGCGCGTCATCGGCGGGCACGAGCTGGGCTTGCGCCACGAGACCCTTCATTTGCTGACGGCGCCGGCCATTCCGCCCAGGCATGGCTTCTACGACGAGTGCCTGCACGGCGAGGTGCAGTTCTCGCTCGGCTTCATGAAGCCGAGCCCCTTATGGCCGTTCGGACATGCAGGCTCATTCGGTAGCCCAGGAGCCGGCGGCTCCCTCGGCTATGCCGACCCTGAAGCCGGCATCGGCTACGCCTACGTCACAAACCAGATGGGAACATCCCTGACTGGCGATCCGCGCGACGTGGCGCTGCGAGACGCGTTGTCGGCAAGCGCAGCGTGATGCCCACGCGGCGAGTTCGTGAGCCCTTCAGGGACACCGCTGGTCGCCTCCCTGCCTGCGGATGCAAGCGCGCTGCGACGAAGGGGATGTCATCTCCACACGATGCGTTGGACCTGCGCTGCATTTGATAGTACACATGTGTGTAGCGAAATATGCTTGGCCTGTCAATATGGATGCACACGTGCGTGCAATGAAAATGCCGTGACCCGGACCTACACCCTCAAGCGGCGCGCCGAAGCCCAAGCGGCGACGCGGCGGCGCATCGTCGAAGCCGCGGTCGAATTGCACTCGAGCGTCGGCCCGGCACTGACCACGATCAGCATGGTGGCCGAGCGGGCCGGCGTTCAGCGGCATACCTTCTACGCGCACTTTCCCGACGAGCGGAGCCTGGCACTCGCCTGCTCGGGGCTCCACATGGAGCGCGATCCGCTGCCCGATGCGGACGCATGGCGGGCGATCGCGGACCGGCCTGAGCGGCTGCGCGTCGGCCTTTTGGCGCTTTACGGCTGGTATGAGCGCAACGCCCAACTGGCCGGGTGCGTGCTGCGCGATGCCGAGTATCATCCGCTCACGCGAGAAATCACCGAAATGCGCTTCGGACCCTACATGGCGGCCTACCAGGACGTGCTCGACGCGAAGCTGACCCCGAAGCAGCACGCGGTGCTGCATTTGGCGCTCAGCTTCTTCACCTGGCGGACGCTCGTGCGTGAGGGCGGCCTGAAGCAGGGTGCAGCCGTCGACGCAATGGTTGAAGCCATCGAGTGTGCTAAGTGACGCTGAGCCGCAATGAAGCACCTGAGCCATAGATTCTGCGTCGCGCCGATGATGGATTGGACGGACCGGCACTGCCGTTTGTTCCACCGCCTGCTGACGCGCCGTGCCCTGCTCTACACCGAGATGGTGACGGCGCAGGCCGTCCTTTACGGCAAACGCGACCTGTTGCTCGGCTTCAACGCGCAGGAGCATCCGGTCGCCCTGCAGCTCGGCGGCGCCGATCCCGTGCAGCTCGCCGAGGCGGCCGCGATCGGCGAAGGCTTCGGCTACGACGAGATCAACCTGAACGTCGGCTGCCCGTCGGACCGCGTGCAGGACGGGCGGTTCGGCGCCTGCCTCATGGCCGAGCCTGAGCTGGTCGCCGCATGCGTCTCGGCCATGCAGAGGCGTGTGCGCCTGCCTGTCACGGTCAAGTGCCGCATTGGCATCGACGAGCAGGACAGCGAGACCGCGCTCGAGGCGTTCGTGGCGACGGTCGCCGCCGCCGGCTGCCGCACGTTCATCGTCCACGCGCGCAAGGCCTGGCTGCAGGGCCTGTCGCCCAAGGAGAACCGCGAGGTGCCGCCGCTCGACTATGCGCGCGTCTACCGGCTCAAGGCGGCCCACCAGGAGCTTGAGATCATCATCAACGGCGGCATCACCTCGCTCGCCGAGGCGCAGGAGCATCTCGGCCGCGTCGACGGCGTCGCCGTCGGCCGCGCGGCCTACCAGAACCCCTATATCCTCGCCGCGGTCGATCGGGAGATATTCGGCGAGGCCGGCACACCGCCGTCGCGCCGCGACGTGATCGAGGCCCTCATCCCCTATGCGGAGCGGCACCTCCACGCCGGCGGCCGCCTCAACAACATCGTGCGCCACATCCTCGGCCTCTACCACGGCCGGCCGCGCGCGCGCCTGTTCCGCCGCCATCTCTCCGAGCGAGCCGTTCGCGAAGGTGCCGGGGTTGAGGTGCTGCGGGAGGCCCTGGATCTGACCGAAGGCACCGGCGCGGACGGCCTGGCTGCGGCGGAATAGTAAACGTTGATGGGTGTCACGAGTGCCATCGTCAGCCCAGCGAAGCTCGGCTAGACTGCCGTCGGAAACAGACACGGAGGACAATGATGCGCGCCATCTCCTTGCGCGGCCTGCTCGTCGCGTTGACCCTTGCCGCTGGCGTGCTGGGCGCGGGCCGGGTGCTGGCGGCGGAGCCGGGTACACTCCCGCCGCCCATCGGGCCCGAGACGCCTCGCGTCGAGCCGACCAGAGACGACAACGGCATCTATCACCAGAGCTGGTTCCATCTTTCCTTCCTCGACCTCAGGGAGGATTTCGCGGACGCAAAGGCCGCCGGCCGCCGCTTCGCCGTCATCTTCGAGCAGCGTGGCTGCATCTACTGCACCAAGATGCACACCGAGGTTCTGTCCCAGCGCTACATCAACGACTACGTGCGGGAGAACTTCCGCATCGTGCAGCTCGACCTGTGGGGCTCGCGCGAGGTCACCGACTTCGACGGCACCAGGATGTCGGAGCGCACACTTGCCGAGCGGTGGGGCGTGATCTTCACGCCGACCATCGTGTTCTTCAAGGACGACCTCACCGGCCTCGAAGGCAAATGGGGGCGGGACATCGAGGCCATCGAGCGCCTGCCGCTGTCCTACGGGCGCCACACTTTCTATGACCTGTTCGTGTGGGTGCGGCACAAGATCTACGAGAAGGATCGCAACTTCCAGCGCTTCCACATTGCGCGCACCGCCGAGCGCGAGGCGCTGCAGGCGAAAGACGGCAAGACAAACTGATCCCCGGCACCGCCCTTTGGCATCTCCCTTCGTGCGCGAGGCGGCATGAGCGTTCTGGCTGTAGGCTTCGTCCTGTTCCCCAACGTCACCCAGCTCGACCTGACCGGTCCGCTGCAAGTGCTGCATCGCCTGCCCGGCGCAAAGGTCGACATTGTCGCCAAGACGCGCGAACCGGTGCCGAGCGACTGCGGCCTCAGCCTGGTGCCGACCGCGACCTTCGCCGATTGCGCGCCGCTCGACCTGATCTGCGTGCCCGGCGGTGCCGGGGTGTCGGGCGCGATCGCAGACGCCGAGACCGTCGCCTTCGTGCGCCGGCAGGGAGCGCAGGCGAGATACGCAACCTCGGTGTGCACGGGCGCCTTCGTGCTCGGCGTCGCCGGTCTGCTGAAGGGCCGCCGCGCCACCACGCATTGGGCCTACACGCATCTGCTACCGCTGGTCGGCGCGACCCACGAGAAGGCACGCGTCGTCCGCGACGGCAACGTGTTCACCGGCGGCGGCGTGACGGCCGGCATCGACTTCGCGCTCGCCGTCGCCTCGGAGGTCGCCGGCGCCGAGGCGGCCCAGCGAATCCAGCTTTCGATCGAGTACGATCCAGCTCCGCCGTTCGCCGCCGGCAATCCCGATCGTGCGCCAGCCCCGGTGCGGGCACAGCTTGCGCCGGCCTATGACAAACGCGTGGCGGCGTTCCGGGCCGAGCTCGATGCTGCCATGCGGGCGTAACACCTAACAAACCGGCTGCGCCGCGCGAGAGGCACGCGCTCGCGGGCGGAACCTTCACCTTGCGGCGCCGTTAGCGGTAACGCCGCACGTCCACAAGACAACCTGTTGTTTTGGGCGTATCATGCTGCATTTTCCGGGTCGCGGCTCAGCGTGACCGCGGTCTATCCAGGCTCCCGATCACGCGGCGTGGCCCTTGAACTTGCGAGTTCAGGAGGACGGTCCATGGCGCAAGCAGATGTCATTCTCCCGGTGGAGCCGACGCGTGAGCTCCCTGTGGTCCGTTCGATCGGCCCGGCCGATCTGAAGGATGCATTGGCGAAGGGCATCGAGGATTTCCGGGCGATGCCGACGCACGTCATCTTTCTCAGCCTGATCTACCCCATCGCCGGCATCGCGATCGGCCGCGCGAGCTTCGGATACGACATTGTTCCCCTGCTCTATCCGCTCGCTGCCGGCTTCGCGTTGATCGGCCCGTTCGCGGCCATCGGCCTCTATGAGCTGAGCCGGCGGCGGGAGCTGGGGCTGGACACCTCCTGGCGGCATGCCTTCGACATCGTCCACTCGCCGTCGCTGTGGCCCATCTCCGCGCTCGGGGCGCTGCTGCTGATGATCTTCGGCATATGGCTTGGCGTTGCCAATGCCATCTATGCGGCGAATTTCGATGAATACGAGCCGATCGCCCTGGCCACGTTCATCGACCGGGTTCTGACGACGCCGGAAGGCCACAATCTCATCCTCATCGGCAATGCCGTCGGCTTGCTCTTCGCGGTCGTAGCCTTCTCGCTGAGCGTCGTGTCGTTTCCGCTGCTGCTCGATCGCAACGTCGGCGTGGCGGTTGCCATCATCACCTCGGTCAGGGCGATCCTCAAGAACCCCCTGACGATGGCCTTGTGGGGGCTGATCGTTGCGGTGGGGCTGGCCATCGGCTCGCTGCCATTCTTCCTGGGTCTCGCCGTGGTGATGCCGGTGCTGGGGCACGCGACCTGGCACCTCTATCGCAAGACCGTCGAGCCCGACCTCCATCCGCGGCCGCCCTACCAGCCGCGGCCGAAAGGCGTGCGTTACGCGGCAGACTTTCCCGTCGCCCTTTTTGGCGCTTCCAGCCGCAAGAAGTCATCGTGATGCCGGCGGGGCGTGGGTAGCGGGCCGGCCTTGACTACCTGGGCACAACGCCACCAGGGCCGAACAGGTAGGCGAGGAACAACACGACCACGATCGCTCCGCCGATGAGCAAGACTCTGTTCCTATCCATGGCGCACCTTTCTCCGAGGGACCAGCGCAACGCGCAGAAACGGACGCCTGGCGTCCCAGGCGCCCGCCATCCGGATGTGAGGCAACCCCGCTTGCCCTCTGAACCACCCCGCCATGGTCGCACACCTGAACGCAGCGGCAGCGCTTAAGTTTCCTGCCTCACTTTCTGTTGATGCAGCCGCGGCTCGGCAGCCAGGGTCCGTCAGATCTTCTGATTGTACGCGCCGACCTCGGGGAACTTGGCGAGGCGCCCGTCGATGTCGGCGAAGATGGCGCGCATGTTGGCCTCCGACGCCGGGCTCTCCACAACGATGACGAGCTCGGGCTTGTTGGAGGATGCGCGCACCAGCCCCCACGTGCCGTCCTCCAGCACCACGCGCACGCCGTTGACCGTAACGAGGTCGCGGATCTTCTGACCGGCGACGGTGCCGCCGTTGCCGGCAGCCTCCTTGTACTGGGCCGTGATCTTGTCGACGATGCCGTACTTCACCTCGTCCGCGCAATGCGGCGACATGGTGGGCGAGCCCCAGGTCTTGGGCAGCGCGCTCCTGAGGTCGGCAAGCGTCTTGCCGGGATTGCGATCGAGCATGTCGCACACCGCAATCGCCGCCACCAGCCCGTCGTCGTAACCTTTGCCAAGCGGCGGCTGGAAGAAGAAGTGGCCGGACTTCTCGAATCCCACCAGCGCCTTCTGCTCGTGCGTGTAGCGCTTCATGTAGGAGTGGCCGGTCTTCCAGTAGAGCGTACGCGCGCCGTTCGCGGCCAGCACCGGATCGGTCACGAACAGACCGGTCGACTTCACGTCGGCGACGAACACGGCCTTGGGATGCCGCGCCGACAGGTCGCGCGCCAGCAGCACACCGACCTTGTCGGCGAAGATCTCGTGGCCCTCGTTGTCGACTACCCCGCAGCGATCGCCGTCGCCGTCGAAGCCGAAGCCCGCATCGGCCTTATGCTGCAGCACGGCTTCGCTGATGGCACCCAGCATCTTCATATCTTCGGGATTGGGGTTGTAGCGCGGAAAGGAGTGATCCAGCTCGCAGTCCAGCGGGATTACCTCGCACCCGATCGCTTCGAGGATCTGAGGGGCGAAGGCGCCGGCCGTGCCGTTGCCGCAGGCCGCGACCACCTTGAGCCTGCGCCCGAGCTTCGGCCGCGCGCTCAGCGCGCGCGCATAGCGCTCGGCGATGTCGGGCACGAACGCGTAGCGACCGCCCGGCGCTTCGGCGTATCGGCCCTCGAGCACGATCTCCTTCAGGGCCGCCATTTCTTCGGGCCCGAAGGTCAGCGGACGCTGGAAGCCCATCTTGATGCCGGTCCAGCCGTTGTCGTTGTGGCTGGCCGTGACCATCGCCACACCTTCCACGTCCAGCTCGAACTGGGCGAAGTAGGCCATGGGCGAGAGCGCCAGTCCGATGTCATGCACCTCCGCGCCGCCGGCCAGCAGGCCCGTGATCAGCGCCTGCTTCACCGACGCCGAGTACCAGCGATAATCGTGGCCGACCACGAAGCGCTTGCGTACGCCCCGCCTGTCGGCCAGCGCGGCGAGCCCGAGGCCGATGGCGTTGAGCCCCATCAGATTGATGTCCTGCGGGAACAGCCAGCGGGCATCGTACTCGCGAAACCCGGTCGGCTTGACGAGCGGCAGGCGCTCGAATTCCGCCGTGTTGGGCTTCAGATCGGCGCGCGGCTTGGGAAGCATGCTTGAACCTCGAGGTAGCGGCTTGGTCGGCAACAAGGCAACGGCAGCCAGCCTGTTCCGGCTGTGTGACAGAACGACAATGGCGGATGCATGGCGCAGGGCGGTCTTTATTATTCCTGCAAGACCAATATGCCGCTGCGCATATCGACACGGCTGAGCCGGCTCAGGAAGGACATGCCGAGCAAGGACTTGTTGAGCCTGCCCGGCTCGCTGACGGCGGCAGGAACATTGCGTACGGTGATGTCCCCGACGCTGACGCGATCGAGCACGACGGGGGCGACGCGGGCTTGGCCGTTCGCCGTATTCACGCGGTGCGTATAGTCCCGCTCACGGATATGGACGCCCGCCCTTTGTGCATCGTCGTAGGTCAGGGCGACGATCGAGGCGCCCGAGTCGACCATGACGTCGATGGGGCGCCCATTGATCTCGGCGCTGGCGTAGTAGTGGCCATGCGACCCGGCCTTCAGCTCCACCACGCGACCGACGGCGCCGGCTGGCGCGGGCCGGTCTCGCGTCCGCTCCGCCCGCGCGCTCTGCATCAGGGCCGGCTCCGGCAAGCCGACGAGCCCACGGCCCAGCACTTTGATCTCGTTGAAGAAAACAACGCTCACAGCCGCTGAGACGGCGATGAGAGCCCAACCTCCCGCCAAGCCCATTGCCCGCTTTGCGCCAGCCGACATGGCCATGAAACGCACCACTCCCCGGCGGATGCCGACCCTGGGGCGGCATCCCGAAGGGTGTGCGCCTCTAGCTGCGCAGCG
Organism: Hyphomicrobiaceae bacterium; assembly: GCA_008933705.1. Classification (GTDB taxonomy): domain Bacteria; phylum Pseudomonadota; class Alphaproteobacteria; order Rhizobiales; family Hyphomicrobiaceae; genus AWTP1-13. The sequence continues at coordinate 44,905 of WBUN01000019.1, read as the reverse complement.
TCAGGAAATCGCCCGAAAATTCATAAGAGCGCAGCCGGCTTAAGAAACTCATACCGAGCAGGTTCTCCTTGAGAGCCCCCGGCTTGGCTACGAGGGCCTCTACATCCGTCAGATTGATCGGCCCGAGCGCCAGGGTACGCAGGCGCACATGCGCCGCATAGGTCGTGCCATTGGCCGTCTGCACCGGCACCGAATAGCGCAGCCGGTCAGGATCGATGCCCAGGCGCTGCGCATCGGCCGGCTTGATCACGACGGTCGACGCGCCCGTATCCACCAGCATCGTCAGGGCTATGCCATTGACGTGCGTCCTGACCACGAAATGGCCGTCCGGACGCTTGCGGATGCGCACCGCCCGCTCGCCTTCGACCTGGGCCTCGGCGCTGCGCAACGCACTGCCGGGGGGCAGCAGCTCGCCGGCAACCCTATGACCGAGGCTGAGGATTTCCTCGCGATAGCTGTAGCCGGCAACCAGGAAGAGGGCCACGGCCGCCCAGGTGAACAGATCGCGCACGGCCTGCCCCAGCCGGCCCCGGTAGCTGCCGGCGATCGACGAGGCCAGGAAGATCACCATGGCCAAGCCGGCGACGACGATGGCAAAGTCAGAGGGATCAAAGCCGGCAATGGAGCCGGCGTCGGCGCGCAGCAGCAGCGCCAGACCGGCAATGACGAGGAGCGTCAGGGCAATCCAGGCTCCCATGCTTCACCTCTCCGCCACAGGGCTCGCGCGCCGCTGCCTGGCCGGCAATTCACGCATGATACGCCGCCGCTCGATGTCCGTCATCGTTCTCCAGCCGGCGATTTCGTCAATTGACCGCCCGCATCCGGCACAAAGGCGCGTTGCAGGGTCAATCACACAGACCTTGATGCAAGGGGTTTCCATCCGCCCTCTTCATCCCACCGCCTGGTGGGGACGGGCACCCCGCCCTGCGCGGGAAATGTAGGAAGCCGCCTGCGGGCTGACAATGCACATCAGCGTGCTGCTGTGGATTGCGGGAGGCCCTTTGCGGGCCCCTCGACCGGTCGCGGCCTCGGGCTCGGGCGCCACAGCGGCGAGGCCGCCGGCTGGCGGTGGCGCTCCTGGCCCAGCGGCTGCAGGGGCGGCATAGCCCTCAGCACCCGGCTTTTCGGCAGAATTACAACGGCTTCGGTGCCTTTGCGCAGCTCCGAGCGCAGATCGAACGTGCCGCCATGCAGCGCCACCAGGTTCTGCACGATCGGCAGGCCGAGGCCGGTTCCTCCCTCCGCCGTCTGGTGCGCCAGCGAGCCCTGCCCGAACGCCTGCATGACCCGCGGGATCTCCTCCTTGGGAATGCCGGGGCCCGTGTCCTTGACGGTCAGCATCTGGCCGCCCTCGGGCGTCACCGAGACGCTGAGCGTTATGCGGCCTCCGCGCGGGGTGAACTTGAGAGCATTGGACATCAGGTTCAGGCAGATCTGGCGGATGGCGCGCTCGTCGGCCCAGATCTGGTCCAGCCCTTTGGCGAACTCGAGCACCACCTGCAGTCCTTTGCTTTCCGCGCGCAGGTGGAGCAGGCGGAGGCAATCCTCCACCACATCGGTCAGCCGCAGCGGCTCCTCGTGCAGCTCGTAGCGGCCGGCCTCGATGCGCGACAGGTCCAGGATCTCGTTGATGAGCTGCAGCAGGTGACGGCCGCTGTCGTGGATATTGCCCGCGTACTCCTTGTAGTTCTCGTTCTGCATCGGACCGAGCAGCTCGCACTTCATCACCTCGGAGAAACCGAGGATGGCGTTGAGCGGCGTGCGCAGCTCGTGGCTCATGGTGGCGAGAAAGCGCGACTTGGCGACGTTGGCGGCCTCGGCCCGCCGGCGGGCCTCGTCGGAGATCGACTTCTCCTCCTCGATCTCCGCGATCAGCGCGTCCTTCTCGGCGCGGAACTCGAGCATGGCCAGGGCCGTCGAGTTGAGCCCTTTGGCGAGGAAGACGAAGTAGACATGCAGGCCGATCGCCATCACTGCCATGGCGACATAGAAGGGGTGGCCCTGCATGAGCAGACGGAACACCACCGCCAGCGTCATCGGGATGGTGCCGACGTAGAGGATGGTCATCACCGCCGACGCGAAGGTCATGCGGATCGCCAGCAGCACGATGAGCGCCGCCAGCATGAACACGTGCGAGGCGGCATCGCCCGTGCCGAAGCCGATGACGGCCATGCCGCCCCAGATGATGCCGCTTGCGAACTCGAGCCAGAAGAACGTCTTGCGCCACGTGTCGACGTGGATGTCTGCGCGCGGCGTGGCCAGGAACTTGCGGCAGGCGGCGATCATGAAGAACTTCACGGAAATGATCATCGCCAGCCATGCCGAGGCCTGGATCACCGGCGCCCAGAACATGATCGACAGCGAGAAGATGACGGCCAGCAGGGGCAGCGTGACGCGCGCGGAGAGCTCGTTGCGCACGAACATGGCCAGCAGCTCGTATTCGAACTCTGGCTTCAGCGTCGTGCCCTGGGTGAGGCGTGCGCGGATCTCGCGGATGTGGGCCTGCATCGCCGCCCGCGGATCCTTGGCGCGCGGGTGGGGCTGGGTATGTGCGCCGGTGATGTTGTCGCCGCCTTGCATCGTCTCCCTCGCCAGGCCGCCGGACCGATGCAGGTGGGCGTGGCGTCGCCACGACGCTTGCGCCGTGCAAGCTCCGATCGAAGGTTCAATTTCGGGCCAAATTACTAAATTCGCGTTTATCAATGGGTTGCGCTGATCTGCAGAGCGCGCGATGAAGGCTGTCCGATATCCTGCCAACAGACAGCATCGCCCCCCGCTTGCACGGCCAACAGGCCTCCTTTACCACTTCCGGCCTGACCCTCGGCGCACAGCGGAGCATCCAGCCTCATGAAGATCCTGCAGACCAACACGGCACCCAATCCGCGCCGCGTGCGCATATTCCTGGCCGAGAAGGGCATTCAAGTGCCCTACGAGGAACTCGACCTGATGAAGGGCGCGCTCAAGACGCCCGAGTTCACCAAGCTCAATCCGTTCCAGCGCGTGCCGGTGCTGATCCTCGATGACGGCACGCCCATCGCCGAGACCGTCGCCATCTGCCGCTATTTCGAGGAGATGCAGCCCGAGCCCGCATTGTTCGGCAAGGGCGCGCTCGGCCGCGCGACGGTGGAGATGTGGAACCGGCGCATGGAGCTCGGCCTGCTGTTATCCGTGGCACAGGCCTTCAGGCATCTGCACCCTGCCATGGCCACCCTGGAGGTGCCGCAGGTGGCGGCTTGGGGTGAGGCCAACAAACCCCGCGCGCTGGAAGTGCTGCAATTCATGGACAAGGAGCTGGCCACCCGCCGCTTCATTGCCGGAGACGAATATTCGATTGCCGACATAACCGCCCTCGTTGGGGTAGATTTCATGCGGCCTGCCCGCATCCAGCGGCCCGAAGGGCTCAAGAACCTTGCGCGCTGGCACGAAGAGGTTTCAGCCAGGCCTAGCGCGAAGGCATAGGCCGGGCCCTGTGCACGGAGCGCTTGAGGACGTGCAATGAAGCTCACCGTTGTCGGATGCGGGGACGCCTTCGGTTCGGGCGGCCGGCTGCAGACCTGCTACCATGTCGCGAGCGCCGGCACGCATTTCCTCATTGATTGCGGGGCGACTGCGCTGATCGGCCTTCAACGCCTCGGCATCGATCCTAATTCGATCGAAACCATCTTCATCTCGCACTTGCATGGCGACCATTATGCGGGCCTCGTGTGGTGGCTCATTCACGCCCAGCACGTTGCCAAGCGCACCACCCCGCTCACGGTTGTCGGCCCCGCCAGCATCGAAGCCCGCTTTCAGATCGCCGCCGAGGCGCTGTTTCCGGGCTCGGCCACTGTGCAGCGCCGCTTCGATCTGCGTTTCGCTGAGTTCATGCCGGAGACGCCGCTCACCATGGGACCGGTGAGCGTCACGCCCTACGAGGTCCGTCACGCCTCCGGCGCTCCGCCCTACGCGCTGCGCTTCCAGGTCGGGAGCAAGGTGCTGGCGTTTACGGGCGACACAGAATGGGTCGAGAGCCTTGTGCCGGCCGGCAGCGGCGCCGATCTCTTCATCATGGAGTGCTACCAGTTCGACGGCGAGCCGCGCTTCCACATGAGCTGGCGGACCATCGCCGCTCAACTCGAGCGCATCGGCGCCAAGCGGGTCATGCTCACGCACATGGCAAGCGGCATGCTCGACCGGCGGGGCGAGGTGACCGATCCGCGCTGCGTGCTGGCTGAGGACGGCCTCGTACTCGGCATATGAGCCGCGCCGAGCACCATCTGCAGCGCCTCGTGCGCGAGATCCGGACCTGCCGCATCTGTCGCGATACCCCGCACGGCGCGGCGCTGCCGCACGAGCCGCGCCCCGTGCTCCGACCGAGCACGACGGCCCGACTGTGTATCTGCAGCCAAGCGCCTGGTGTGCGCGTGCACGCCACCGGCACACCCTTCACCGATCCATCCGGCGACCGTCTGCGCGCCTGGCTCGCCGTCACGCCGGAGGAATTCTACGACCAGGCGCGCGTCGCCATCGTGCCCATGGGGTTCTGCTTTCCGGGCCACGATGCGGCGGGCGGCGATCTGCCGCCCCGCACCGAATGCGCTGCCACCTGGCACCAGCGGATATTTGCCGCCATGCCGCAGATCGAGCTGATCCTGCTCGTCGGGCACCATGCGCAGCGCTGGCACTTGGACAGAGCGGCCAAGGGCGGCATGACCGAAACCGTCAAGCGCTGGCGGGAATTCCTGGATGCGCCCGGTCAGCCACGCCGCCTGCCCCTGCCGCACCCGTCCTGGCGCAACAACGCCTGGATTGCAGCCAATCCCTGGTTTGAGAATGCCTTGCTGCCGAGGCTGCGGCGCGAGGTTCATGCCCTGCTCTGAGCGGCGCGTCACGCCCTGCCGGCGGGTCGCGCTGGCCCGCGCGGGGTGGGGCGTCGCGTCCTCAGGTTGGGCATGGACACGGATGAGCAGGGATATGGCAACTCATGAGAAAATATCGATGGAAAGAACGCAATTGACGGAATAGTGATACTACATTACGCACTATTCTGGGTGGCAGGTGAAAAAATGTTCCAGATTGTCCCCTTCAACGCCCTGCCGGCCCGGAGCGGAGCCATGCTCGACGAAATGGACGTCAAGATACTCAAGATCCTGCAGAAGGACTGCACGCGGTCCGTTGCCGATATCGGCAAGGAAGTCGGCCTTTCGACCACGCCCTGCTGGCGGCGCATCCAGAAGCTCGAGGAGGCCGGCGTCATTCAGCGCCGCGTCGCCGTGCTCGACCCCGTTCGCGTCAACGCGGGCGTCACCGTGTTCGTGTCGATCAAGACCGATCAGCATGCCATCGACTGGCTCGAGCGGTTTCATGCTGCGGTCGTCGACTTCCCGGAGGTGGTGGAGTTCTACCGTATGAGCGGGGAGGTCGATTATCTCCTGCGCGTCGTGGTGCCCGACATCGCCGCCTACGATACGTTCTACAAGAAGCTCATCGCGCGCATCGAAATCTCTAAGGTGTCGTCGGCCTTCGCCATGGAGCAGATCAAATATACGACGGCGCTGCCGCTCGACTTCGCGCTACCGCACCCTGCGCCCGCCAACGGCGCGCAGCGGCGGGCGAGCGCCTGACCTCTCAGCTTACCGCAACGGATGGGGAGCACATCGGCAGTGACTGTCTCAGGTTCCAACGTCGGCGTGCCTCCGCTCGAGACCATCAAGGGCATGAGCGGTCTTGAGTACATGCGCGGCATCGTCGAGGGCCGCCTGCCGGCTCCGCCCATCAGCGCGACGCTGGGCTTTGCAGTCACCGAGGTCGATGCCGGCCTTGCCGTCTTCACGATGACGCCGGGGTTTCGCCACTACAATCCCCTGGGCACGGTGCACGGCGGCGTCGCCGCAACGCTGCTCGACTCGTGCATGGGTTGCGCCGTCCACACCCGCCTCGAGGCCGGCATCGGCTACACGACGCTCGAGTTCAAGGTGAACCTGGTGCGTCCGATCACCGACACCACCGGCCTCATCCGTGCCGAGGGCCGCACGCTTCACGTCGGCCGCCGCTCCGCCACCGCCGAGGGCAGGATCGTCGACGCCAACGGCGCGCTGCTCGCCCACGGCACGACGACGTGTCTGGTCTTTCCACTATAGCTGGATGTGGACCTACGGGAGATTGTCCACTCGGTCACGACCGGGCAGCGATTCGCCGTGGGATCAAGTCAACCATCGCAGCAATGTGTGCGTGGTTGCCAGCGGCTGAGAGGACATGGTGCGTTCGGTTGAGGAGCGAGAGCGGAGCAGCGCGCGAAGGGCTCGCCCTTGCCGTGGAGAAGCTAAAGCTCTAGCATAATTCAGACCGGCGGCGCGGGCACCACCTCATGGAGGCAAGACTCATGAGGACGCCTCTTTTCCTGGCAGCCGCGCTCGCAGGCATGCTGCTGCCGTCAACAGCGGACGCACACGAACTCGGCGGCACCTGGGTATCGCAACCTCGGGCGCTGGTTACGATTGTAGTCGGACCAGACGGCGGGCGTGTACAAGGCCCGACCTGGGAGCACCGGTTCAAGTCCACCGCAACGATTCTTGACTTTGAGATAGAGCCCGAGCGGAGGTTTGTGCTTCGCCGCAGCGGCGATACCTGGGCGGGACTTTATTACCATCCGCGGATACGTCCAGGCACTCACAGGCGCGAGGTGCACAAGATGACTTTCGCTTGCAGATCGGGCGGATGTGCCGACTGAAGATGAGCGCCTTCGGCCGCATGGTTGGCGCCGACTGCTCGCCCAAGGCAGCAGCTTGCTTGTGCCGTCCATCGTGTGCGACCGTCCGACACGGATCGAGGGGCCGTCGGCGGCAGGCCGCAAGCTGCTGACGGCCGCACGACAGGTCGCAACGAGGCCGCCCATGTGTCGCAACATCAAGACGCTGCATAACTTCGAGCCGCCCGCTACGGACGAGGAGGTCCGTGCATCCGCCCTCCAGTTCGTCCGCAAGCTGAGCGGCTTCGCACACCCCTCCAAAGCCAACCAGGCCGCTTTCGACCGTGCCGTGGAGCAAGTGGCCCAGGCGGCACACGAGCTGCTCGGCACTCTCGTTAGCCATGCTCCGCCGCGCGATCGTGCCGCCGAAGCGGCGAAGGCGCGTGCTCGTGCGGCCGTTCGCTTCCGCCGGCAAGAGGCCTAGAGCGAGATCGTTCTTGACGGGAAGCGGTTCGCTTCCATTCAAGAACGTGAATCTCGCTCTGCACCAAGGAAGCAGAGCAGGATCGACGCTGTAGCCGCACCGTTGCTCGTCGGGCACCGCGACTCAATCTGAAGCGATCCTGCTCCAGGGGCTGAAAGCACAGCCGTTTCCGCCGTGGTGTCGTCCAACCCGACCCTCAATGATTGTCCCGAGGTATACCCTTGGTCTTGGCGATCTTCTGGTACTTGACCGCCGGCTTCAGCACCATGCCGTGCGCAAAATCGTCGACCAGGCCGCGCTGGATCTCCTGCCAGGGTGTCTGATGCTCGGGGTAGCGATACCCGCCATGGCCCTGCAGCACGGCGCGGCGCTTGTCGTACTCTTCCTTGGAGATGAGGATGTCGGCGGACCGCTTGTTCAAGTCGATGCGCACGCGGTCTCCCGTCTTGAGGATCGCCAATCCGCCGCCGGTTGCGGCCTCAGGGGACGCATTCAGGATCGAGGGCGAGCCCGACGTGCCCGACTGGCGGCCGTCGCCGATGCACGGCAGCGAGCTGACACCCTTCTTGATCAGGTAGCTCGGCGGACGCATGTTCACGACCTCGGCGCCGCCTGGATATCCCACCGGCCCCGTGCCGCGCATGAACAGCAGGCACGTCTCGTCGATCTTGAGCGCGGGATCGTCGATGCGCTTGTGATAGTCCTCAGGCCCGTCGAACACCACCGCGCGCCCCTCGAACGCGTTCGGGTCCTTCGGGTTCGACAGGTAGCGCTTGCGGAACTCCTCCGAGATCACGCCGGTCTTCATGATGGCGCTGTCGAACAGGTTGCCCTTTAGGTTGAGGAAGCCCGCCTTGTCCTTCAGCGGCCTCCTATAGGGGCGAATGACGTCGGCATCGATGACGGAGCGGTCCTTGCAGTTCTCCCCCATGGTCTTGCCGTTCACCGTCAGCGCATTCTTGTGGATCTTGCCGGCCGACATCAGCTCGTTCACCACGGCGGGCACGCCGCCGGCACGATGGTACTCCTCGCCGAGGTACTGTCCGGCCGGCTGCAGGTTCACCAGCAGCGGGATGTTGTAGCCGACACGCTCCCAGTCGTCGTTGTCGAGCTTGACGCCGATGTGACGCGCGATCGCATTGAAATGGATCGGGGCGTTAGTGGAGCCGCCGATCGCAGAGTTGACAACGATCACGTTCTCGAACGCCTCACGCGTCATGATCCTGGAGGGGCGCAGATCCTCCCACACCATGTCGACGATGCGCTTGCCCGTCTCGTAGGCGAGCTGCGCACGCTCCTTGTGCGGGGCGGGCGGCGCCGCACAGCCGGGCAGCGACATGCCGAGCGCCTCGGCCAGCGAGTTCATGGTCGAGGCCGTGCCCATGGTGTTGCAGTGGCCGGGCGAGGGCGCGGAGGAGGCCACCAGCTCGACGAACTCCTCGTAGTTGATCTCACCGGCGGCATACATCTGCCGTGCGTTCCACACGATGGTGCCCGAGCCCGTGCGCTCGCCGCGGAACCAGCCGTTCAGCATAGGCCCGCCGGACAGCACGATCGCGGGAATGTCCACGGTTGCTGCGGCCATGAGCTGGGACGGCGTGGTCTTGTCGCAGCCCGTGGTGAGCACCACGCCGTCGATCGGATAGCCGTAGAGGATCTCGACGAGGCCGAGATACGCCAGGTTGCGGTCGAGAGAGGCGGTCGGCCGCTTGCCGGTCTCCTGGATCGGATGCACCGGGAACTCGAAGGCGATGCCGCCCGCTTCCCGGATGCCCTCGCGCACGCGCCGCGCCAGCACCAGGTGGTGGCGGTTGCACGGCGACAGGTCCGAGCCCGACTGCGCGATGCCGATGATCGGCTTGCCCGACGAAAGCTCCTCCCGCGTGAGGCCGTAGTTCATGTACCGCTCGAGGTAGATGGCGGTCATGTCAGGGTTGTCGGGATTGTCGAACCACTTGCGCGAGCGCAGCTTCTTGATCTGGGCAGCAGACGGCTTCCTGGACATCGGTGTCGTTTCCTCCGGATTCTTTTCCCTGCCAGCCTACCAGCGCGCCGCCCCCTTTTCGAGCATCCACGCACACACACCGACCGGTTCCCTACTCCTTGACGGGAGGGGAGCGCGCATCGCGGTTCCAGCAAGCGGCGTCAGCCCGCAATGAGGCCGCCGTCGACCAGCACCTCCGACCCGGTGGTGAACGAGGAGGCCTCCGACAGCAGCCACACCACCGTGTTGGCGACCTCTTCGGGATGACCGAGCCGTCCGATCGGTATCTGCGCCTGCAGCTTGGCCATGGCCTTGCCCGGATCGGGCCGGCCCTTGACCATGGCGTCCACCATGTCGCCCTCGATGAAGGCCGGGTGCACCGAGTTGCAGCGGATGGGCGGATGCTTGCGTGCACCCGACAGGGCGACGGATTTCGACAGCAGCCGCACGGCGCCCTTGGATGCGTTGTAGGCTGCGAGATTGGCGCCGCCGACGATGCCCGAAGCCGACGAGATGTTGACGATCGAGGGCGCCTTCGATCTGCCGAGCAGCGGCATGGCATACTTGCAGCCGAGAAAGACGCCGTCCGCGTTGATGGCCATCACGCGGCGCCATTCCGAAAAGGGCGTCTGCTCCACGTCACCGGGCGTGCCCACGCCGGCGTTGTTGACGAGGCCGTCGAGACGCCCGTGCTCGGCTGCGATCTTGGCCATCGCAGCCTTCCAATCCTCCTCCTTCGTCACGTCGAGCACGATGTCGGGCTTGCCGCGCCCCGCCAGATCGCTGCGGATGGCCTTGCCGCCGGCCGCCTCGATGGCCTTGCACATGGCCTGACCGAGCGTGCCCATCGCCCCCGTCACCAGGACGATGTGGTCCTTGAGCTGCATGTCGTTCCTCCTCGGTTGTCATCCCGGAACTCGCGGACAGCGAAATCCGGGAACCAGGAGCCGCAAGCGCTCCCGTTGCCTTCGGTTCCGGCACTGGGGTTTCGCCCTCGGCCGGATGACAGTGGCTGTCAAATATCGCGGAAGTCGCCGTGCCGGCCTTTGCCTTCGGCAAAGCGCGTGGCGCCGGTGATGCCCTCGGCCTTTACGATCCTGGCACTCGTTGTCCACTCGCTTTCCAGCCCCTGCCGCACCGTCTTGCCGTATGCACGATAGACCGACAGGCGGTCGGCGCGCATGCACTCCTGCGGGAAGCGGGCGATCTCCTGCGCCATCGCCTCGGCCGCCTCTCGCGCCTTGCCGTGCGGCACGATCTTCTCGGCGAGCCCGATCCGGTAGCTCTCCTCGGCCGTCACCTTGCGGCCCGTCATGATGATCTCGAGCGCCTTGCCCTGACCGACGAGACGGGGCAGACGCACGGTCCCGCCGTCGATGAGCGGCACGCCCCAGCGCCGGCAGTACACGCCGAAATAGGCGCTCTCGGCCATCACGCGCACATCGCACCACATGGCGAGTTCCATGCCGCCGGCCACAGCCGGGCCCTCGACTGCCGCAATCACCGGTTTCGACATCTCCAGGCGCGACGGCCCCAACGGCCCACGCGGAGCCTTGCCGCCGTCCTTGGGAAAATCGATGCTGCCGACCGGGTTGTCCTGGTCGAGGCTCGACACCGACTTGAGATCCCAGCCAGCGCAGAAGGCCCCGCCCTCGCCCCAGAACACCGCCACATTGGCCGACGGGTCGGCGTCGAACTGCTCGAACGCGGCCACCAGATCGTCGGCGCTCTTGGCATCCATGGCATTGCGGGCTTCGGGGCGGCTGTGGATGACGGTCCATACACTGCCTGATTTCTCGATGCGAACAGCCATGGCGCTCCTCGTGCTAGGATGATTTTTGGCGGGCGGACCTGTATCACTTCCGCCTCGTGCGCCCAGATTAGCAATCCCGGATCGACTTCCCACACTTTTCTAGAGGCACCCCAGGACACCCATGACCAAACCGCTCGCCGGCACGCTCGTCGTCTCGCTCGACCAGGTCGTCGCCGCTCCGCTGGCGGCCCGGCGCCTGGCCGACGCCGGCGCACGCGTCATAAAGCTGGAGCGGCCGCAAGGCGACGCCGCGCGCGGCTACGATCGCATCGTGCACGGGGAGAGCGCCTATTTCGTCTGGCTCAATCGGGGCAAGGAGTCGGTGGTGATCGACCTCAAGCGCGACGCCGACCGCCGGCTGTTCGAGGCCCTCATCGCCAAGGCGGATATCTTTATCCAGAACCTCAAGCCCGGCGCACTGACCAGCCTCGACTACCCCATCGACGCGCTGCGCACGCGCAATCCCGGGCTGATCTGCTGCTCCATCTCGGGCTACGGCGACGGGGGGCCCTACGCCGACCGCAAGGCGTACGACCTGCTCATCCAGGCCGAGTCGGGGCTCGCCTCCGTCACCGGCGGACCCGAGGCGCCGGCCCGCGTCGGCGTCTCCATCGTCGACATCGCCACCGGTCTGCATGCCTACGAGGCCATCCTGGAGGCTCTGATCGCCCGCGGCCGTACCGGCCAGGGCGCCGACATCCGCGTGTCGATGTTCGACACCACCATCGAGCTGATGGCCGTGCCGCTGCTGCATGCCGCGCACGGCCACCCGCCGAAGCGCATGGGCTTCGCACACCCGAGCCTGGCACCATATGGGGTGTTTCAATCCTCGGACGGCCAGCCGATCCTCATCTCCATCCAGAACGACCGCGAATGGGCGGTGCTCTGCCACAAGGTCCTCGGCGAGCCCGAACTTGTCGTCGACCCGCGCTTCGCCGACGCGACGGCCCGCGCCACCAATCGCAAGGAGACCGACGGCGTGGTCGCACGCTGCTTTGCCGAACGTGATATCGCTACGCTCTGCCGCCAGCTCGAAGCCGCCGGGATCGCGTTTGCCCGCGTCAACGACGTGACCGAAGTGCTGCAGCATCCGCATTTGCGCCGCGTCAGCGTCGGATCGGAGACGGGCCCCATCGAGCTGCCGGCCCCGCCGGCCCGCATGGCCGACCAGGACGAGCGCTTCGGTCCGATCCCCGTGCTCGGACAGCACACCGAAGCCGTGCGCCGCGAATTCCTGCGTTGACGGCTCGCGCCTGCTCCTTGGTCGGATTTTCAGGGTGGGCCAGCCATCGATGCGTGCGGCCAAGCCCACGCTACCATCGTTCGACCACAACTGGCATCCATAGTCGATGCCAGAGCAATTCTTGCGGTATGGAGCGGTTCGGCAGCGCATGCCCAACACGTCGAAGCTTGCTGCGGTCGTAGCCAGATCCGCTGCCTCCGTCTCAACCAAGCTGTCCATCGCCGCCGTCCTCGGCATTGCGATCATGCCCCTGCTGCCCGAGGTGGCAGCTTCCAAGATCGGTGCCTCGGAGCCGAAGCAGAACCATGTGCTGGCGGCTGACATACGGACGGCGCCCGCACCCCCGATCGAGGTCGTCCGTTCAAAGGCCGTGCCGCTGGGCAAGGGCGCGAGCCTCGAGGAGCCGGGCGAGGACCCCACCTACGCAACAAGCCCCTTCCACGTCGCCGCCCGGCGCAGCCGCAGCCGCAGCCGGCAGGAGCGGGCCGAGGATAGGCGCAAGCCCGACCGCACCGCATCCGCCATCGCCATGGCCGCACCGCCGGACGCCAAGCCGCCAGACCTCAAGGACGACAGTCCGCAGGGTGAGCCGCCGAGGGCCGACCGCCGTCGCCACAACGGCCGGGAGCGCCTGCTGGGCCGGCGCAGGCCCATGCGGGAGCCGTCAGCCATCGCGGCAATCCAGCCGCCGGTGCCGGCTCCACCTGTCGAGAGCAAGCCCGAGACCGCACAGGCGGAGCCGCCGAAGCCCGATGTCTGGTCGGAGGCCGAGATCATCGCCGCGCTGCGCGACTGCATAAGGCTGCTCGGCCCCATTGCCGCCGATGTGGAGGTGGCCGCACCCGTGAAGCAGGAGCAGTGCGGCGCACCGGCGCCGATCATGTTGAAGCGCGTCGGCTCTGGTGCCAACCGCGTCGAGATCAATCCACCGGCCATGGTCAACTGCGCCATGGTCGTCGGACTGCACAACTGGGTCGAGAAGACCTTGCAGCCGGCGGCGCAGGATGCACTCGGCAGCCACATCGTGCGCCTGCGCAGCGCGTCGGGCTACATGTGCCGCAACCGCAACGGCAGCCTCAAGTACGCCGACCGGTTGAGCGAGCATGCGCTTGCCAATGCCATCGACATTGCCGGGTTCATCACGGCGGACGGCCGCACCATAGATGTCGCGCGCTACTGGGGTCCGACCGAGCGCGACCGGCGCGAGGCTCAGCGCATTGCCGCCGCGCAAGCGCGTGACGCCAGGCTGGCCACACCCAAGATCGAGCCGCCGCGCAGGCGCAGCACCATCGCCGAGAAGGCCTCCGACCGCCGCCGCGGGCGTGACAGCGAAAAGGGCACCATCAAGACCTCCGAGTTGCAGAGGCTTGGTCGCGGCGTCTCGGACCGCGCCATCCCCATCCCGCCGAGCGCTCCCTCCGCCGAGGTCGAGAAATCAGCCGAAGCAGCCTTCCTGCGTCGCCTGCACAAGGGCGCGTGCGGCGTGTTCGGCACGGTCCTGGGCCCCGAAGCCAACGAAGCCCACCGCGACCACTTCCATTTCGACATGGCCGCCCGCAAGCGCAGCGCCTTCTGCGAGTAGCGCCGGCCCTGCCGCCTCCACATGGACCGCCGCCGATCACAGAGCTAGGGTGGGTGCCGAGGAAACGGCTCGCCCCGGCAAAGCGTGGGCGGCAGCAGGAGGCAGGTGGAGACCATGGAGCAAGCCCCGATCGAGACACCGGAGCGGCGGGCCTTCTACAATCGCATCGACAAGCAGAACATGACGGCGCTGTGGACCGTCATGGGCGACCTCATCACGCCGGAGCCCAAGAGCCCGTGCGTGCCGGCATTGTGGCGCTTCGATGAGATCCACGCGGCCATGATCGAGGCCGGCAAGCTCATCACTGCCAAGGAGGCCGAGCGGCGCGTGCTTGTGCTGGAGAATCCCGGGCTGCGCGGGCAATCCAAGATCACCACGTCTCTCTATGCCGGCGTGCAGCTCGTCATGCCGCACGAGGTCGCCCCTGCGCACCGCCACTCCCAGTCGGCGCTGCGCTTCGTGCTCGAAGGCCAGGGCGCCCACACCAGCGTCGACGGCGAGCGCACCAGGATGTCGCCCGGTGACTTCATCATCACCCCCATCATGACCTGGCACGACCACGGCAACGAGACCGATCAGCCGATCTTCTGGCTCGACGGGCTGGACATCCCGCTGATCCAGTTCCTCGATGCCTCGTTCGTCGAGCGCCTCGATCGGGACGAGCAGCCGATCGCCAAGCCGGCGGGCGACTCCAGCGCCCGCTACGGCGCCAATCTCCTGCCCATCGACTACCATGGGCGCGGCGCCACCTCGCCCATTTTCAACTACCCGTACGCGCGCACGCGCGAGGCCTTGCACCAGCTTGCAACGGCCGGCAACCATGATCCCTGCCACGGCATCAAGATGCGCTACACGAACCCGGTTACGGGCGACCATGCCATGCCGACCATGGGCACCTTCATTCAACTGCTGCCCAAGGGGTTCAGCACCAGCCGCTATCGCGCCACCGATGCCACCGTATTCGCGGTCGCCGAAGGACGCGGACGCACGCGTGTGGGCGATCAGACGCTCGCCTGGGGCCCGAAGGACATCTTCGTCGTGCCAAGCTGGCATCCCATCGTGCACGAAGCCGCCGAGGAGAGCGTGCTGTTCAGCTTCTCAGACCGCCCGGTGCAGGAGAAGATCGGCGTGTGGCGCGAGGATCGCGGCAACGCGTGAGAGCTCGAGTTCTCGCTGTCGTTCGCCTGGAGACCATCCGATCGAGATGGAACGCCGGTCCTTCCGCCGCCACCCCGGCCGAAGCGCCGGGACCCAGGGGCTGCGAGCACACCCGTGTCCCCCGTAGAGAGCCTGTCGAACCACGCGGCCGCAGCGGTGCCCCACAGCCGTCCTTCGACATTTCGCTGGCGCGAAATTCCGGGATGACGACTGGCGTACGGCGCAGGCCATTCCACCTTCACGGAAGGACCCTGGTGTGATGATCAAGGAACTCGCCGGTGTCCGCGGCCTGCTTGGATCGAACTTCTCGACCTCAATCACACGAGCGGCACGATGGAGCTGGTGTCCCTCTTGATTCCGGAGTTTGCTGCCAACCCCTGCGGCAGACTTCGGCGAACCTCGGGATCGGAACCCTAGATCAGCTTGCAGGGCTTGGCGCTCACCGTGCAGTGCTTGGCGCTGGCGCCGCCGCCGCAGTCGATCTTCTTCTCCTCGGCGCTGCGCCAGAAGCTGTAGCGCCAGCCGTAGGTGTCGCGCGCC
Source organism: Hyphomicrobiaceae bacterium (assembly GCA_008933705.1). Lineage (GTDB taxonomy): Bacteria > Pseudomonadota > Alphaproteobacteria > Rhizobiales > Hyphomicrobiaceae > AWTP1-13. The sequence continues at coordinate 29,434 of WBUN01000019.1, read as the reverse complement.
CGCTTCTTCCAATTGGCGATGGCATTCTCGCGCGCGCGCCGCTCCCGCGATGCATCGCTGAGCTGGGCGGCCGAGCGCGCCTTCGCCGTCACGACATCCTTGCAGACCTTGGCTTCGGCCGGAGCGCTCGTGAGCGCGAAGGCGATCGTCAGAGCTGCTGCGGACATCAGCGAAGTCGTGCGCATGGGCCTTTCCCGACTCATGGGGCGAGTATCAAGTCTCGCTCTACTTCCGCCTCGCCGGCAAGACAAGCCCCTCGGCATTCTTCAACCGAATGGTTGACGATTGCATCCGGTCGGGCTTATATTCAACCACATGGTTGAAGGACAGACCCATTCGCTCGATGCCGTCTTCCATGCGCTCTCCGACCCGACGCGCCGGCAGATGCTCCGCAGCCTGGCCGGCGGAGAGCGCAGCATCAGCGAGCTGGCAACGCCATTTCGCATGACGTTCGCGGGCGCCTCCAAGCACGTGAAGGCTCTCGAGACGGCGGGCCTCGTGCGCCGCAGGGTCGAAGGCCGCCTGCACCTGTGCCGGCTCGAGGCCGCTCCCCTCGCCGCCGCCGACGAATGGCTGCGCTACTACACGCGCTTCTGGAGCGACCGTCTCGATGCACTTGATCATGCGTTGCGGAGCGCTGATGCCGCCCATGTCAAAAGGAGAAAGCGATGACCCAGCCTGCCGTCTCCACCGAGCCCGGGACCGTCCGGCTGGAGAAGGAATACGATGCGCTGCTGTAGCGCATCGTTGCGTGAGCAAACGTCCCGCTTGAGGAAGTGCCATGCCCATGAGCGACAGCCCACCCATCATCGTCCGCATCACCCGCCGCTTCGAGGCCTCGGCCGAGCGCGTGTTCGATGCCTGGCTCGATCCCGCCATGGCCGGCAAATGGCTGTTCGCCACGGCCACGGGCCGGATGGTGAAGGCCGAGATCGATCCCCGCGTCGGCGGCAGCTTCAGCTTCACCGACCGGCGCGACGGCGTGGACGTCGAGCACATCGGCGAGTATCTCGAGATCGACCGGCCGCGGCGCCTCGTCTTCACGTTCTACGTGGGCAAAGCCACGGCCGATGCCAGCCGCGTCAGCGTCGACATCGTCGCGCTCGCGGCCGGATGCGAGCTCATCTTGACGCATGAGATGGATGCGAAATGGGCCGAGTTTGCAGCCCGCACCGAGGCCGGCTGGACGATGATCCTGCAAGGCCTCGCCCGGTCGCTCGGCCTGGCGACTTAGCAGCATGGCAAGGCGGGCGACCCCATTTACGCCTCGGCCTTCAAGAGCTCCGGATGGGGCCAACCGCGCCCGCTCTCGGCATAGTGCAGCACGATGTCGGCGGCGGCCTCGCTCGGCGTGCCCTTCGGCAGGCGCAAGCGCTCAGGGACGCGCGCAAGCGCGGCGAGCTGCCGGTCGCGGGCCGGGCTCTCGCCCAACAGGGGCGCCAGTGCATTGGCGAGCTTCAGCCCGGTGCAGTCTTCCTGATGAAACTCGGGAAACACCTTCTCGCCCAGCACGAGATTGGCGAGCACGGCCGAGGGAGCCGTAATCATCAGTCGCAGCGCCGGCGCCATCACCGCATCGACCTTGTAGGCCACGACCATCGGCGTTCCGGCCAGCGCCAGCTCCAGCGTGACGGTGCCAGACGCCGCCAGCGCCGCGCGCGCCAGCTTGAAGGCGCGAAACTTGTCCTCCTCGCCTTCGAGCAGATGCGGACGCACCGGCCACGAGGGCAGCCGCTCCTCGACAAGCGCCCGCACCGATGGAACGACCGGGATGGCGACCTCGAAGCTGCGCCCGCGCTCGATAAGGCGGGTCAGCGCCTCGCCGAACGGCTTCATGAGCCGCTTCACCTCGGACGGCCGGCTGCCCGGCAGAACCAGCAACAGCGACCGACCGGGGGGGAGCGCCAGTCGTTCGGCCAGCGGCCCCGTGTCGAGCGCGCCGAGCCACGGCACGCGCTCGATCAGCGGATGGCCCACGTAGGTGCACGGCGGGCCGCCCAGGCGCGCGTGCGCGTCGGGCTCGAAGGGGAGCAGCGCCAGCACGTGATCGACATACTCCCGCATCTTGCGCGCACGCCCCGGCCGCCAGGCCCACACGCTCGGCGAGACATAGTCGATGATGGGCGTGTCGGGCAGCTTGGCGCGGATGCGCCGGGCGATCGGATGGGTGAATTCCGGGCTGTCGATGATGACGACGGCATCGGGCTCCGCCACGACCGCGGCAGCCACCGTGCCGTAGACGCGGCGCAGGATCCTCGGCAGGCGGCCTACGATGGCCGAGATGCCCATCACCGCCACATCGTCGATGGGGAACTGGGAAACGAGGCCCTGCGCGGCCATCTCCGCCCCGCCGACGCCCAGGTAGCGAATGCGGCCGCGGCGGCGAAGGTTGAGGGCGGCCATGAGCTTGCCTCCGAGCGCATCGCCCGAATGCTCGCCGGCGACGAGGAACAGCCGGAGATCCTGCCCCTCGGCCGGAATGGTTCGCTCTTTCATGGCCGGATCGAATCCCCCCTTCGTGGAGCCTCCCCCTCCCAGGCCGCTCATGCGGCGTCGCACGTTACCACGAACAGGCCGAGCTCGTCGGCAAGCCGGGCCGCCCCCTCGTAGGCGGCAACGGCCGCGGCCGGCCCGACCGCGGCAACGCCGGCCAGGCCTTGGGCTGCAGCCAGGCCGAGCAGCGCGCGCAGATCGGGACCATCGCCTCCCGCCGCGTCGATGCGACGAACCAGAACGCCGACCCGCCGCTTGCCCTTGAGGCCCCACTGCCGCAGCGCGCCGACGCGCTCCAACATGGCCGGCACGCCCTCGCCGGCCTCGATGGCCAGAATGTAGGCGCGCGAAACGACGACGGCGCCGCCGGTGGCAAAGGGCGCCAGGCTGGCGCACACGGCCAGCCCCTTGCCGATATCGGCCGCGTCGCGCCGGCCCGGCCGGTGTCGGCCAATCACCCGCACCAACTTGCCGAGCGGGGCGCCCTCGCTCGAGGGCCGGGGCGTGCAAGCGCCTCCCATCAATCCTTCGATCGCGCAGCCCGATGCATCCGCCGCCTCGAGCGCATCGGCCCGGTCCAGGATGAGGACGGCATCTGCTTCCACGGCTATGCCCTCCAGGTGCACGGCAGCGGCACGCTCCACGGTGCGCGGCCCGATCGCCGGCATGTCGACCCGCAGCTCCTGGCCGGGCTTCGGACCCTTGGCCAGCACGCCGGAGCGCACCGCCGCCAAGCTGCGGCCGGGCAATGCCGCCACCCGCTGCAGCATCGCATCGGTGCCCTCGGCGCCCTCGACGGCGAGCACGCGCCCCTGCGCGATGACCACCGCCTGCCCGGCATCGAGAGGCCCGAGCGCCGACCGCACCGCAAAGCCGAGCCTGGCGTCCGCGCGGCCCTGCTCGGAAAGCTCCACACTCCCCATCCTGCCGGCGCCGGCCAGGAGATCGGGTGCCACCTGGTGCGCACCCCGTACATCGAACCCCTTCTGCTCGAAGAAGCGCACGACCCGGGTCAGCACGGAATCATCGCCGCCCGCCAGAAAGCCGACCAGCCGCGGCAGGCTTGCGAAGAAACCAATGTCGGGCCTGACCTTGCGCAGATCGGGCCGCTTGACGCCGCCGGCGATGACGATCTGGCGACAGCCCGCCTTTCGCAGCGCGGCCACCATGCGGCCGATCTGGCCCCAGTTGACCCAGGTGTGCGGGAAGCGGTCGATCGCGCGGTCGGCCTCCCCATCGATGGCGACGATATGCACGCGCCCGCCTCGCGCGGTCACGCTCTCGGCGATCATCAGCGGCAGCCGACCGCCGCCTGCGAGAATGCCGATCGTGCTCATGCGTGTCGTGCGCGAGGCGGGCGCAGAGGTGCGCCGCTGACAGGAAAGCCGCTCACGACGGGACGGACCTCACGCCTCCGCATGGGGAGTGCACAGCGAGCGCTTGCCGCCGGCGCGGATGAAGGCCACGATCTCTTTCACGATCGGGTGGGTGCCAAAATCCTTCTCGACGTCCTCCACCCGCTCCATCAGCGTGCCCTCGTCGGCGAATAGCGCACGATAGACCCGGCGCAGGCTGTGGATGTCCTCGCGCGAGAAGCCGCGCCGCTGCAAGCCGATGATGTTGAGCCCGGAAAGATGCGCGCGGTTGCCGAGCGCCATGCCGTAGGGGATCAGGTCGTTCTCGAGGCCCGACATGCCGCCAAGGAAGGAATGCGCCCCCACGCGCGCGAACTGGATGACGGCCGCGCCGCCACCGAGAATGGCGTAATCGCCCACGGTGCAGTGGCCGGCCAGCATGACGTTGTTGGAGAAGATGACGTTGCTGCCGACGTGGCAATCGTGGCCGACGTGCGAGTTGGCGAGAAAAGCGCACTTGTCGCCGATGACCGTGACCATGCCGCCGCCCTCGGTGCCGGGGTTCATGGTCACACCCTCACGGATCAGACAATCGCTGCCGACGACCAGCGTGGAGGGCTCGCCCTTGTACTTGAGATCCTGCGGCTGATGTCCGATCGAGGCGAAGGGAAAGATGCGCGTGCGCGCGCCGATGGTGGTGCGGCCCGCCACCACGACATGGCTCGCAAGCTCGACGCTTTCCCCAAGGGAGACCCCGGCGCCGACATGGCAGAACGGACCGATGCGCACCTCCTCGCCGAGCTTCGCCCCATCCTCGACGATGGCCGTGGGGTGGACGTCATTTCTTGACATCATCAGGATCCAGGATCATGGCGCTGATCTCGGCCTCGGCGACCAGCTGGCCATTGACCTTGGCCTCGCCGTAGAACCGCCAGGCTCGCCCGCGGCTGCGGATCTTCTTGACATGATAGTGCAGCTGATCGCCCGGCAGCACCGGCTTGCGGAACTTGGCGCCGTCTATCCCCATGAAATACACGAGCTGCGGCTTGTAGGTCTCACCCAGGTTGTTGACGCACAGCGCGCCCGCGGTCTGCGCCAGGCCCTCGATGATGAGCACGCCCGGCATGACCGGAAAGTTGGGAAAATGGCCCTGGAAGAACGGCTCGTTGATGGTGACGTTCTTGACGCCGACGGCGCTCTCGTCGCGGACCATGTCGAAGATGCGATCGACCAGCAGGAACGGATAGCGGTGCGGCAGAAGCTGCAGCACGCGCATGATATCGGCCGTGGCCAGATCCTTCTTCGCTCCACCTGACTCGTTCATGTCCTGCACGCTCCGTACTCGTCTCCTCGCATCCGGCGAAGCCGGCCAAGCCTAGTCGCCGCCCGACTGGCCTCTCCGCGCCAGCCGCTTCAACACAGCAAGCTGACGGCCATACTCCGTGAGCGGAACCGCCGGCGTGCCGGCCATCTTCGCACCAGGGGGAACGTCGTCCTTCGGGTGCCCGCCACCGGCGATCTGCGCGCCGGCGCCGATCTTGATGTGCCCGACCGCACCGGACTGCCCGCCCATGACGACGAAATCGCCGAGCTCCGTGGACCCGGAGATGCCCGTCTGGCCCACGATCACGCAATGCCGGCCGACGACGACGTTGTGCCCGATTTGCACGAGATTATCAATTTTTGTGCCCTCGCCGATCACGGTATCCTTAAGGGCTCCCCGGTCGACGCAGGTGTTGGCGCCGATCTCCACGTCGTCCTGGATGATGACGCGCCCGATCTGCGGCACCTTCAGATGCCCCCGCGCGCTCATGGCGAAACCGAAGCCGTCCTGCCCGATCCTCACGCCCGCGTGCAGGATGACCCGGTCGCCGACGAGGGCATGCGTGACGGAGGCACAGGGCCCGATGTAGCAGCCGCGGCCGACCGTCACGCGATAGCCGATGACGGCGCCGGCGGCCACGGTGGTGCCGCGCCCGATCTGCGCCTCGCGTCCGATGACGGCGCCGGGCTCGATGCTCACGTCCTCCTCGAGCTGCGCGCTCGGATGGATCGCGGGCTCGTCCGTGCGCGCCATCGCCGCCTTGGGCTGCAGCGCCTCGGGGTAGAAGAGCTGCAGCGCCAGCGCAAAGGCGCGGTAAGGGGCGCCGGCCAGCAGCACGGCGGTAGGCTCCGGCACCCGCGCGGCAAAGGTCGGTGCGACCAGGCAGGCGCCGGCGCGCGTCTCGCCGAGCTGGCCCAGGTACTTGCGATTGTCGAGGAACGACACCTCGCCGGGGCCGGCATCGGCGAGGGCCTTCACATCGCAGATGCGGGCATCGGCATCGGCGCCGCGCCCGAGCTCGGCCCCGACCCTCTCGGCCAGCACTGCGAGGCGGACCGGCGCCGCCCTCTCGAAGAAGCCGGGATGCTCCATTCAGCTACCTTTGAAAGCGCTCATTGAAAGCACAGGGGCCGCCGCGGCCTTCCGCCGCCAACGGCCCGAGCCTAGAGCGAGATCGTTCTTGATGGAAGCAGTTGGCTTCCATTCAAGAACGCCAATCTCACTCTACACCAAGGAAGTAGAGCAGGATCGACGCTTCAGCCGCATCGTTGCTCGTGGAGCGGCGCAATTCAATCTGAAGCGATCCTGCTCTGACATTGCGCACGCCGCCTGTCCTCACGCCCTCCGGGGGATGAGAGCTGCCCCGCGCCTAGAACTTGGTGGAGGCGCCGAAGCGGATGAGCTGCTCTTTGTCGTAGCTTTCCTTCATGAAAGCCTTGGCGACGTCAAGGCGCAGCGGCCCGAGCGGCGAGGCCCAGAGGATGCTGGCGCCCGCGGACGCACGGATGGAGCTGTCGTCCGCCAAGCAGACGTGGGTCGTGTCACCTGCCGTGCAGCCCGGATTCACTTTGGCGCCCTCACCCGCCCCGAACAGCGAGCCGGCGTCGGCGAAGACCGCACCGCCCATGCCGAGATCCTCAGGAATGAAGGGCAGCGGGAAGCGCACCTCGGCGGTGGTGGCCCAGAACGTGGAGCCGCCGAGAGCGTCTCCCGTGTTCAAGTCGCGCGGACCGAAGCCGGACCTGTTGAAGCCGCGGATGGTCTCCCCGCCCTTGTAGAAGAGGTCGAGCAGGCGCACGTCCTCGCCGCCCCAGCCCTCGATGTGGCCGGCGATGGCACGGCCGACAAAGGTGATCTTGTCGGTGATCGGATAGTAGAACCGCCCCTCGCCGGTCACGCGCACGTATTGCACGTCGCCGCCGAGGCCGGCCACGTCCGTACCGAGCTGCAGATAGTAGCCGCGCGTCGGGTTCTTCGGGTGGTTCCGCGTATCGTAGGCCAGGCTGGTGCCCCACGCCGACGTCCAGTATTCGCCCTCGGCCTGCTTGATGGCCAGCGACGCGGTGCTCTGAACGTCGCTGATCTCGTTGTTGGTCAGCGTGTACGCGTTCGTCAGCCACAGGCTCTCCGCCAGCGGGAAGGCGATGCGCACGGCACCGCCCGTGGTGCGGGATTCGTAGGACTGCGATGACGAGCTGACGAGCGTCTTGTGGAAGAGGTCGAAGCCGGCCGCCAGGTTGCGGTCGAGGAAGCGGGGCTCGGTGAAGCTCAGGTCGACCTGCAGGCGCTCGGCCGAGCCGGCAAGGCGCAGGCGCAGGAACTGGCCTTTGCCGAGCAGGTTGCGCTCCGTGATGCTGATGTCGCCGATCACGCCTTCACTGGTCGAGTAGCCGGCACCGAACGACAGCTCACCGGTCGACTGCTCCACCAGCTCGACATCGAGGACGATGCGATCGGGCGCCGACCCCGGACGGCGCTTGATTTCCACGGTCTTGAAGAAGCCCAGCGTCTGCAGCCGCTTCTTGGCCTTGTCGACCATCAGCGGGTTGAAGGCATCGCCCTCCGCCAGGCGGAACTCGCGGCGGATCACGTAGTCCTGCGTGCGCAGGTTGCCGCTGATGTTGATGCGCTCGATGTAGACGCGGGGGCCCTCGTCGATCACGTAGGTGACGTTGATGGCCCTGACGGCGGGATCGCGGGCGGCGCGCGGACGCACGCGGACGAACGCGAAGCCCTGCTCGGACACGGCAAGCGTCAGCTTCTCGACCGTCTTGTCCATGAGGGACTGGTCGAAGGTCGCGCCCGAGCTGGTCAGCAGGTGGCCGCGCAGAGCCTTGGGATCGACCCCGCTCAGGGTGCTCTCGATGTCGACGTTGCCGAAGTTGAACAGCTCTCCCTCGTCGACCACGAAGGTGATGAAGAAGCCCGAGCCGTCGCGGTCGAGCTCGGCGCCGGCCGACACGACGCGCATGTCGGCATAGCCGTTCTTCAGGTAGTACTGGCGCAGCAGCTCGCGATCGAGCGCCAGGCGGTCCGGGTCATAGATGTTCGTGCCCTTGATGAAGTCGAACAGACCCGACTGCGTGGTGGTGATGATGTCGCGCAGCTGGGAGTCCGAGAACGCCTTGTTGCCGACGAAGTTGATGGACTTGACCTTGGTCGCGCTGCCTTCGGTGATCTCGAACACCAGGTTCACGCGATTGCTGTCGAGCTCGATGATCTTGGGCTCGACTGACGCCGCGAACCGGCCCTGGCGGCGGTAAACGTCGAGAATGCGCTGCACGTCGGCCTGCACGCGGGCGCGGGTGAAGACGGAGCGCGGCTTGAGCTGAACCTCGTTCGCGAGCGTCGCCTTGTCGACCTCGCTGTTGCCCTCGAAGGCCACCTGATTGATGACCGGGTTCTCGACCACCGTGACCAGCACGCCGGCGCCGTCGCGGTCGATGCGCACATCGGAGAACAGGCCGGTCGCGAACAGCGATTTGATGGATTGGTCGACCTTGGCGGGATCGTACTGGTCGCCCACGCTGAAGCGCAGGTAGGAGCGCACTGTCTCCGGCTCGACGCGGCGGTTCCCCGCCACGCGGATCTCGCGAATGGCCCCGCTCTGGGCCTGCGCAGACGACGCCAGCACAACAGGCTCGACTGCAGCGAGCGCAGATAGCGCCACCACTGCAAGAGCCAGAATGTACCGCCAGCCCCCTGACTTACCAATCCGATTATTAGGCATTCTTCCCGTCTGCCTTTCGGTTCGCCGATTCCCCCTTATACGCACCAATCCGCCGGCGTCGGACAGGCACCTCGCATTCCGCTCTTCCCACCCCTGCCCGGGCGGCAGAGGCACCGACAACGCAAACCCCTCTTCCGGGCTGCGAATTGCCGGAGCGTTCGATGCGATCCGGCGAAATGTTTAACGGTTCAGTAACCCGGTTGGAAGTGGCAAGAATACGTCACCGGCGGTGATTCTATCCGATGCCCGTCAACCAACGGCGGACTATGCCCAGATCGTTCCAGGTGGCGAACATCATGAGCATCAAAACCACCGCCAATCCGATGCGAAAACCGATCTCCTGCGTGCGCTCGCTGAGCGGCTTGCGGCGGATCGCCTCCACCCCGTAGAACAAAAGGTGACCGCCATCCAGAAGCGGAATGGGAAAGAGGTTGATCAGCCCGATGCTCACCGACAGCACGGCCGTCAGGTTGAGCAGCGGCACGAAGCCCACGCTCGCGACCTGGCCGGATACCTCGGCGATTCGGATGGGCCCGCCAAGCTGGTCCGCCGACTCGCGCCCCAGGATCACGTCGCGCAGGTAGGACAGCGTGCGCGTGACGATGTAGAACGTCTCGCGAACGCCGAGGCCGAGGGACTCAACGGGCCCATAGCGCTTGTATTCCCACTCCTGCTGCGTGGCGTTGCGGCGGATGCCGATCACGCCCACGCGCAGCTTGTTGCCGAAGCGGTCCGAGATCTCGCGCCGGGCGGGCGTCGCCTTGAGCGTCACGGGCGTACCGCCGCGGTCGATCTCGAAGGTCAGCTCGCGATCGGCGCTGCCGCTGACGATGCGCTGCATGTCGGCGAACGTCTGCACGGGCTGGCCGTCGATGCTGACGATGACGTCGCCGACCTTGAAGCCCGAGGTCGCCGCCACGCCGTCAGGGAGCAGCTCGTCGACCCTGGGCGCGGTCACATGCACGCCCACAAACGTGAACGTGAGGGCGAAGATGACGATGGCGAGCAGGAAATTGGCGACGGGCCCCGCCGCCACGATGGCCGAGCGTGCGGCCAGCGATTTGCCCTGGAAGGCGCCTTCCCGCTCGGCCGGCGTCATGCGCGCATAGGCCTCGCGCGAGGGCACGCTCGCCCCGTTCTCGTCGTCCATGAACTTGACGTAGCCGCCGAGCGGAATCCAGGCGAAGCGCCAGCGCGTTCCGTGCCGGTCGAAGAACCCGAAGATCTCCTTGCCGAAGCCGATCGAGAAAGCCTTGACCGTCACCCCGCACCAGCGCGCCACCAGGAAGTGGCCAAGCTCGTGGATGAAAACAACGACGGTCAGAACGAACAAGAAAGGCAGCAGGACCGCCAAGAAGCCCCAAATCCCTGCCAGTCCCTGGTCGAAAATGCCCATCTGAGGCTGTCTCCTATCCCCGTCGTTAACGACGAATCGTGCCTACCGCCGTCACCGGGCGCCTGGCACCGACCATTTCTCCAGCAAATTCAGCGCCAACCGGCGTGCTTCGGCGTCCGTGTCCAGCACGGCGCCCAGGTCGTCGACTTCGGCCAGCATCCCGCGCGCGTCGGCCATCTCCAGCGTCTCAGCTACAAGTTGGGCAATTTGAAGGAACCCGAGACGTCCCGCAAGGAAGGCGTCCACAGCTACCTCGTTGGCGGCGCTGAGAACGGCCGGGGCCATGCCGCCCTGCCGCATGGCCTGGCGCGCGAGGCCGAGGGCCTGAAAGCGCTCCTCGTCCGGCCGCTCGAAGGTGAGGCAGGCAAGCTCGACGAGATCGATGCGCTTGGTCGGTGCCGCCATGCGGGCCGGCCAGGCCAGGCTCAGCGCGATCGGGGTGCGCATGTCAGGACTGGACAGTTGTGCCAACATGGAACCATCGCGGTAGGCAACGAGCGCGTGGATGATCGACTGAGGATGCACCACGACCTCGAGCTGGCCGGGCTCGACTGGGAACAGGTGATACGCCTCGATCAGCTCCAGGCCCTTGTTCATCAGCGTCGCCGAATCAACCGTTATCTTACGCCCCATCGACCAGTTCGGGTGACAGAGCGCTTCCTGCGGCGTGGCGCGGGCGAGTTGCTCGCGGCTCCAGGTGCGGAATGGCCCACCGGACGCCGTGAGCACGATGCGCTCCACGGCTGCCGGATCGGCGCCGGCGAGCGCCTGGAACACGGCGGAATGCTCGGAGTCGACCGGCATCAGCTCGGTGCCGGCATCGCGCACCGCGTCCATGAAGATGCGCCCCGCGAGGACGAGGCATTCCTTGTTGGCAAGCGCCACGCGCCGGCCCTGGGACACCGCCGCCAGCGTCGGTCGCAGGCCTGCCGCCCCGATGATGCCGGCCATGACGCAGTCGGCCGGCCGCATGGCGGCCTCGGCCAGCGCCGCCGGACCTGCCGCCGCCTCGATGCCGGTGCCAGCGAGGCGTGCCTTGAGCGCGCCGTAGTGCCTCTCGTCGGCGATCACCGCAATCTCAGCGGCGTGGCGGACGGCGAGATCGGCCAGGGCATCGACGTTGCTGTTGCCGGTCAGCGCCACCAACTCGAACATGGCCGGGTCCCTGCCGACCAGATCGAGCGTGCTTTGTCCGACCGAGCCCGTCGCGCCCAGCACACTGATGCGCCGGCGCGCAACAACGGGTTGCGCGCGCGACGCGGTCGCGGGCCCATCATCCGTCAGCCTGGCACCGAGCGGCAGCACAGCGGTCCTTTCACCCATCACGGCCCGAGCAGCAGGGCACGCGCAGGATAATGCACATCGAGGGCAAGACCTATCAGGCCGGCTGCCGCAGCCACCGCTATGAGCCCATCGACGCGATCCATGACCCCGCCGTGGCCGGGAATGAGCGCGCTCGCGTCCTTGGCCCCGAACCGCCGCTTGAGGGCGGACTCGGCAAGGTCGCCGAGCTGCGCCACGAACGACAGGAACGCTGCCGTGCCCGCGAGCCGCACGGCGGAGGACTCGGGCACGGCGAACCAGAACAGCGCGCCGACGACCGCACAGGCGACGAGTGCCCCGACGAGGCCGGCCCAGGTCTTGTTGGGCGAGACCTGCGGCCAAAGCCTCGGCCCTCCGAGCAGGCGCCCGGCGACGAATGCCCCGGTATCGGCCGTGATGGAAACGACGATCAGGAAGACGACGGCAAGCAGCCCCATCACCGCGTCGGACCGCAGCCAGATCATCGCCACCGCCGGAAGGCCGGTGTAGAACACGCCAAAGGCTGAATATACGCTGTTGCTTCCCAGGCTCAGCAGCATGACGAGAATCGCACCGATGGGCAGGACCAGAAGGCCCAGCCCTGCGTAACCGAATGCGGCGAGGACGGCTGCGGCGCAGGCAGCGCCGATGTGGATCACCATCACGACATCGACGTCCCGGCCGTGCACCAGGCGGCCCCATTCCCAGCTCAAGAGGACAGCAATAGCCACCACCAGCACGGTGAACGGGATCGCGCCGGTGAAGACGAACAGCGCGGCAATCGCGCCCATGGCGAGGCCGGAGAGGAGGCGCGTGCGAAAATCGCCGCCCAGCCGCGAGGCGGGATCATGGCGCTCGCCGGCACCCTCGTCCGCCATGTCATGCTCGTTCATCGGCCGGGCTCCCTGCCTTGCGATCGCCGTCAGCCGGTGGACCGGGTCGCAACGCCGCCGAACCTGCGATTGCGCTTATGGAATTCACCGATCGCCTGCTCCAGAAGCTCGCGCCCGAAATCGGGCCAATATGCGTCGAGGAATACGAACTCGGTGTAGGCCGCCTGCCAGAGAAGGAAGTTCGACAGCCGCAACTCGCCGCTGGTGCGGATCAGGAGATCCGGATCGGGCACGCCGTGCGTATCGAGAACACTCGCCAGCAGCTCCGGCGTGATCTCCTCGGGCTTGAGCGTGCCCTTCTCCACACGCTCGGCGAGCACCCGCGCCGCCTTGGCGATTTCCGCCCGCGAGCCGTAGTTGAAGGCAATCATCAGGTTCAGCGCCAGGTTCTCGCAGGTCAGCGACACCGCCTCGTCGATCATGCCGAGCAGCTCGGCATCGACGCCCTCGCGCTCGCCGATCACGCTGATGCGCACGCCGTTCTGGTGCAGCTCGGCAAGGTCACGGCGGATGAAACGCTTCATCAGCCCCATCAGATCGTCGATCTCGCTTGCGGGCCGCGACCAGTTCTCGGACGAGAAGCTGTAGATGGTCAGATGCTGAATGCCGAGCTCGATGGCCGCGCGCACCGTGCGCCGCACCGCCTCCACGCCCATGCGATGCCCGACAGACCGCGGCAGGCCACGCCGCTCCGCCCAGCGGCCGTTGCCGTCCATGATGATGGCGACGTGGCGCGGCACCTGCTCGGTCGCGCTCCGCCACGCCATGGATTGGTTGTGCTCGTTCATGAACCCGCCATCACGCGGCAACGACCGGCGAGGGCCGCCGTTGGCGGGCAAAGCAAGGCCGCGGCCGGCAACGCCGTTGTCACTTTCATACCTGCTTGATCTCGACTTCCTTGGCGGCCAGCGTCTGGTCGATCTCCTTGACCAGCTTGTCGGTCAGCTCCTGCACCTTGGCGGAGTTCTTGCGATGGTCATCCTCGCTCATGTGGCTGTCTTTCTCCAGCCGCTTGAGCAGATCCATGCCTTCGCGGCGCACGTTGCGCACCGCGACACGGGCATGCTCGGCATACTTGTGCGCGACCTTGACGAGCTCCTGGCGCCGCTCGGCGTTGAGGGCGGGGATGGGCAGGCGGATCAGCGCGCCTTCCACGACCGGGTTCAAGCCCAGGTTGGCCTCGCGGATCGCCTTCTCCACCGCGCTGACCTGACCACGGTCCCACACCTGCACGGAGATCGTGCGGGCGTCGGGGGTCGACACGGTCGCAACCTGATTGATGGGCATGCGCGCGCCGTAGACGTTCACGACGACGGCATCCAGCAGATGCGTGCTGGCCCTTCCCGTGCGCAGGCCACCGAACTCCTTCTTGAGGGTTTCCATGGCGCCGCGCATGCGGCGCTCGAGATCGTTCAATTCGAACTTTGGGGGGGCGGCCATGCTTCATTTCCTCGAGATGCGGGCGTCTCTTCAGCGCGCCCTACTCCACCTGCCGGCCATGTGCACGCGAACCCGGCCCATCGGTATCCTGACGGCGCCTCGGCATCAGCCGGCAATGACGGTTGCCAACGCCTCGCCCCGCAAGACCTTCAGAAGATTACCGGGTTCCTCGATAGAGAACACAATTACCGGAAGATTGTTGTCTCGAGCAAGCGCAATGGCGGCCCCATCCATGACTTTGAGATCACGCGCGAGCACTTCGCCATAGGTCAGCCGATCGTAGCGGACGGCCTTGGAATCCTTCTTGGGGTCGGCAGAGTAGACACCGTCGACCTGCGTGCCCTTGGCCAGCGCCTCGCAGTTCATCTCGATGGCACGCAGAGCCGCTGTCGTGTCCGTCGTGAAGAACGGATTGCCGGTGCCGGCGGCGAAAATGACGACCCGCCGGCTCTCCAAATGATGCAGGGCCTTGGAGCGCACGAAGGATTCGCAAACCGTGGGCATCGGAATGGCCGAGAGCACGCGCGCCTGAACATCGAGCTGCTCGAGCCCGTTCTGCAGCGCCAGCGCGTTCATCACGGTGGCCAGCATGCCCATGTAGTCGGCGGTGGCACGGTCCATGCCCTTGGCCGCCCCGGCAAGCCCGCGGAAGATATTGCCACCTCCCACCACGACGGCGATCTCCGCGCCGGCCGCCATCGCTTCCTTGATCTCAGCCGCCAGCCTGAGCACCACGCCCATGTCGGTGCCGTAGCCGTTGCGCCCCATCAGCGCTTCGCCCGACAGCTTGAGCAGCAGCCGCCGATACCTCAGCTTGGGTGCCGTCGCACTCATGGTGTTGCTCGCCTTCTCGACGTGGACATCGGCGCCGGCGGACCAAACCCCGCCCTCGGCCCGGCCGCCGCCCGCCAAATCGTAAGCAAGGCCCAGGCCCTGAGCAATCAGCGGCGTTGAGGGGACCGGCCCGGCAATAATAGTCCGATTCCGGCCCCCGGGGCTCAACGCTGGCCGGCCGCGGCCGCCACCTCCGCGGCGAAGTCATCTTCCTTCTTCTCGATGCCCTCGCCCAGCGCATAGCGTACGAACCTGGCGATCTTGATGGGCGCGCCGGCGGTCTTCTCGGCGCCCTTGAGCACCTGCTCCACCGTCGCCTTGCCGTCGCCGCCGGCGCCGAGGAAGGTCTGCTGCATGAGCACGACCTGCTGGTAGAACTCCTTGCGCAGGCGCCCTTCCACCATCTTGGCGACGATGTCGGCAGGCTTGCCCGACGCCTTCGCCTGCTCGGTGTAGACCGTGCGCTCGCGCTCGATCAGGGCCGGGTCGAGCTCGTCGGCGGTGAGCGCCGCCGGGCTTGCCGCGGCGATATGCATGGCGAGCTGCCGGCCGAAGCCTGCGACCGCTGCCTTGTCGCCTTTGCTCTCAAGGGCGACCAGCACCCCGATCTTGCCCAGTCCGTCGGCGGCCTTGTTGTGCACATACTCGGCCACGACGCCATCGCCGACCTTCATCTCGGCTGTACGGCGCACGCTCATGTTCTCGCCGATGGTGGCGACCATCTCCTTGACGTAGTCCTCCACCGTGCCCTTGTGGCCGGGATAGGGCATGGCCAGGATCTTGGCCACGTCACCGGCGGCCTTCGGCGCCAGCGAGGTGATCTTGCGGACCATGTCCTGGAACTGCTCGTTGCGCGCGACGAAGTCGGTCTCGGAATTGACCTCGACGATTGCCCCCGCCTTGTCGCCGGCAGCAACGCCGATCAGACCTTCCGCCGCCACGCGGCCCGCCTTCTTGGCAGCTTTCGACAGGCCTTTCTTGCGCAGCCAGTCGACGGCCTGCTCCATGTCGCCCTTGGTCTCGGTGAGCGCCATCTTGCAGTCCATCATGCCGGCGCCCGTCTTGTCGCGCAGCTCCTTGACCATACTCGCGGTGATCGTCGTCATGAGATTTCCTCGCTAGCCTCGGCAGGGAGCCGGTGGGCGACTCCAAGACCGGGCGTTGACAAACGGCGGCTCAGGCCGCCTCGGACTCGGCCAGCTTCTTGGCAGCGGCGATCCAGCCGTCCCGCACGATGCGACCCTTGAGGTTGAGCATCTTGTCGAGAGCCTCGGTCGCCTCCGCATCGAGATCGGCGATCTGCCAGTAATGGTAGACGCCGGCATCGTTGAGGCGCTGCTCCAGCTTGGCATTGACCGCCGGCAGGCGCTTCAGGTCGTCGGCTTCGCCGCGCGGCGCATCGATGCCCTTGAACACCGGCCTCTCCTCCTTCGGCAGCTCCTCGGCCGGCGGGGCCTCGGAGGCACCGATGTCGACGCCGCTGCCGGCCTGGCCACGCTCGATGCCATCGATGGCGGCGCGGGCGATCAGGTCGCAATAGAGCGTGATGGCGCGGCCGGCATCGTCATTGCCGGGCACCATGAAGTCGATGCCGTCGGGATCGCAGTTGGTGTCGACGACAGCCACGATCGGGATGCCGAGCTTCTTGGCCTCGGCGATGGCGATCTGCTCCTTGTTGGTGTCGATGACGAACAGCAGGTCGGGCAGGCCGCCCATGTCCTTGATGCCGCCGAGCGACTTGTTCAGCGTGTCGCGATCGCGCGTGAGCTGCAGCACCTCCTTCTTGGTGCGGCCGCGCGTGTCGCTGGCGAGCAAGTCGTCGAGCTGCCGCAGGCGGCGGATCGACTGGGAGATGGTCTTCCAGTTGGTCAGCGTGCCGCCGAGCCAGCGGTGGTTGATGAAGTACTGCGCGGAGCGCTTGGCGGCGTCGGCGATGGCCTCGCTCGCCTGGCGCTTGGTGCCGACGAACAGCACGCGGCCGCCGCCGGCGACCACATCGCTGACCTTGACGAGGGCCTGGTGCAGCAGCGGCACCGTCTGCGCCAGATCGATGATGTGGATGTTGTTGCGGGCGCCGAAGATGTAGGGCGCCATCTTGGGATTCCAGCGGTGGCTCTGGTGGCCGAAGTGGCAGCCAGCTTCCAGCAGCTGACGCATGTTGAAGGCGGGGAGCGCCATGGGATTTCCTTTTCCGGTTAAGCCTCCGCGGACCCTTTGAGAGAGCCCGCTCCCAGACTGGGAGCCGGCCCACCGGAGCGTCTGGCGGGGCTTTCAATCCGCCGGGCGCGAGGGTCCGCGTGTGGGATGGGCGGTGTGTATTGCGAGTGCGCGACATTTGCAAGCCGGCACGCCGATGCGCGTGTCCAAGACGTCCGCACGGGACTAAAGAAAAAGAGCGCGAACACCATTTGCCACTGCACAAATTCCACAGGGGTACAGGCAGTCTTACTGTATGGCATATTATGCATTTGTAGCGCGCACCCGCCGTGATCGCCTGCGGGCGATCACCGAGGGCAGGGGCGATGTCGTCATCGCCATCCTCGACGGCTCGGTCGCCCCTCCGTCTCTTCGAGCGCCGCCGAGGCTCGCTGCAGGGCAAGCCTCGACGGCTGGCCTCTCCAACAACGGGCCTACCGTTTCCTGCGCAGGCTGAGGATGTAGGCCACCACGTCGTCGACCGTGTCGGGCTCGAGGATCAGGTTCGGCATGGTCGGGTGCGAGGTGTGTAGCCACACGTGCAGCGCCGTGGCCGTCATGCCCGGCGTGTTCGCCACCGACGCGAAGCTCGGCGCGTCGGGATTGGGCGAGGCAAGCTGACTGGGCACGACGGCGTGGCACTCCGCACAAACCTTGCGCGCGTAGGCGAGGCCCTGGCGCACATCGCCGAGTTCCTGCGCGCCCGCAAGCGCAGCGCCCGTCGCCAGCATGCACCCTGTCAACAACACGGTTCTGAGCACGACGGACGCCCCTCCTGCTGCTTCTGTCCCTTGCCGCTCCATCGAGATGGTGTGCGGCAAGCCGGCGATCATCACGCCGTCGCGTCGCCTCGACGTCGTTGACATGAATCAAGCCCGACTCAGGTGGACCGCGGCTAGGAATGACCAGCGAAGCAGGATTGGCGCGACCGGGACGATCGGATCATGCACGCGAAAGAACGCGGATCGGCCGCAAGCGTTCTCGCGCTTGCCGTCGCGGCTCTGGCCCTTGCTACGACTGCCGGCGCCGATGACGGCATTCTCAAGCGCGGACGCGACATCGCCGCCGCGCGCTGCGCCCGCTGCCATGCCATCGCCAAGGATGATGAGCGGCCGCATGCCATCGTCATTCCGTTCCGCGAGATGCATACCCGCTTCCCCATCGACATGCTCGTGGAAGCCAGGGACAGCGGCATCATCTCGGGCCACGACGAGATGCCGATGTTCGAGCTTTCGGCGACGGACATGCACGCGCTGCTCGCCTATATCGACAGCCTGGCGCCGCACAAGCGCGGGTATACTCGCTGAGAAAGATGCATGCGGAACGAAAAGGCGATGGCCGCCACGCGCAACGCATCTCTGGCATCAGCCTCTCCGCTCGCGCAGAACCTCCCGCATCACGTCGCCGACGATGGAGGGCAACTCTTCGCGTAAGCTGACCACCTCGGTCTTCACGCCGTGCACTTCAGCTTCAACTTTGTCGAAGCGACCTTCGATCTTGTTGAAGCGCCCGTCGGTCTGCTTCTGGAAGCCCAGCAGATCCAGATGCACCGTGCGCACCTGCTGGGTGAGGAAGCCGAAGCTGCCCTCCAATTCACCCACGCGCCGCTTGAGATCGCGAATTTCCGCTTCCACATCCATCGATTGCGCCCGGATTGCAGTGAAAGACCGTGGCGGAACATTAGCAGAACGAATTTGCTTGCACAAGACGCACGCCGCGCGTATCCACACCGCCCTGGCGTCCGCCCTCTCTGATCGCCGGCGACACTATCGAGCAACCTTCGTCATACAGCACAGGGGAAGCCTGCCATGCCGCAGCTCACGCTCTATCATGCCGCACCCTCGCGCTCGTCGATCGTGCACTGGATGCTCGAGGAACTGGGCGAGCCCTACGACATCCATCTCGTCAGCTTCAAGAAGGGCGAGAACAGCAACCCCGATTACCTGGCCATCAACCCGATGGGCAAGGTGCCGGCGCTCAAGCATGGCGACACCATCATCACCGAAGCCTCCGCGATTTGCGCCTATCTCGCCGACGAGTTCCCGAACGCCAAGCTGAACGTTCCCGTCGGCGACCCCCGTCGCGGCGTCTATCTCAAATGGCTGTTCTTCAGCCCGAGCTGTGTCGAGCCCGCCATCATGGACCGCGCCTTCCCTCGCAAGGACCCGGCACCCCGCACCGCGCTCGGCTACGGCGACTTCGACACCGTGATGGACGTCCTCGCCAAGGCGACCGGCGAAGCAAGCCCCTACCTGATGGGCCAGCAGTTCACGGCCGCCGACGTCGTCATCGGCTCCGGCCTGCGCTGGGGCATGATGTTCAAGCTCATCCCCGAGCGGCCGGAATTCGTGGCCTACGTGAGCTGCTTGAACGAGAGGCCGGCTGCCAAGCACGCGACGGAGAGGGACGCCAAGCTGCAGGCGGAGCAGGAAAAGGCATGAGCGCGGTTACTGCTCTCCCCGCAGCTTGCGCTGCACGCGATCATCGAAGCGCGCGACGTTGACGACGACGCGCTGGTGCGTGCCGTCGCCGATCGCTTCGCGCTCATCGCGGGCCTCGACACGGAAGGTGATGGTGCGGCCTTCGACGGCCACGACCTCGGCAGTCGCCGTGACGCCCAGACCAACCGGTGTCGCCGCGAAGTGGCGCACGTCGAGGTGGATGCCGAGGCTCTGGTGGCCGGCCGGCAGCAGGTGCTCGGCCGCCGCGAGCGCCGCAGCCTCGATCAGGTTGATCATCACCGGCGTGGCCAGCACTGCGATGCGCCCGGAGCCGACGCGCGGCGCGGTGTGCTCAGGCGCAACGGTGAGGTCGGCCCTGCCGGTGATACCGGGCCGGATGGCAGTTAGGTTAAGCATTTGGCAGTGGACCTCCCGGTTGGACAGGGAAGATCGCCGTCGCATGGCAGCGGGGAGCAGCCGGGCTCGGGCGAGAGGGGGAGCGGCGAAGCGTTCGGCGGGACATGCGCTTCATCCGCAATGTTGGCCATAAGTCGCAGAAGGCGAGACAGAGAATAGCTGGATGGACAAACGCTTACGCCCTCCTGTATAGATGGTCTTGCTACTGACAGAAAACTGACCCGGACGCGGCGGGGGCCGGCATCTGCGGGTCAAAGAGTAATGCGTACCCACCGGGCCAAGTCGTCCAAGCGCGTCCTCATTGTCGGGCCTACGCCGAGCTTCAAGCCAAGCTACGGGCCGTGGGTCAGCCGGCGAAGCGGGCTCATGTTCTACTGCTTCGGATACCGGCTTGCGAACGGATTCGTTCGCAACGGGCATTTCGTCCTGACGATGAACGACCGCGACAGCCGCAAGATGATGCTCGGCTCGAGTCGGCTGGGCGCATGGCACGCCAATCGCCACCTGCTGCTGTTGGCCAACGAACTGCAGCCCGACCTGCTGTTGCTGCATCATAGCGATCTCATCGCGCCCGACACCGTCCTTCGCGTGAAGGAAATGCTTCCGGACTGCCGGGTGGCCGTCGTCTACTACGACGATCTCTTTCATCCTGGCTCTGCGCAGCGGTTCCGCAGATTCCTAACCGGTGCCGATTTCGGGTTTGCAACGACCGGCGGACGGACCCTGGCGCAATTTGCCGACGGCTGTCCGGTGGCCTTCATTCCCAATCCCGTGGATCTCTCGATCGACAACGCCAGCGCATTCTGCGTACCGCACAAGAGTGCCGATGTATTTTGTGCAATCGGCATCAACAGCGCGACGAACCGCTGGGACCTCGTCGATCGGTTGACCCTGTTGAAACCCAACCTTCGCTATGCACTGTACGGGCGCGACAAGAAGAGCAGGCTCCTGGGCGACGCATACTATCGGGCGATCAAGCAATCCAAGGTGGGGTTGAACCTCAACAGACGCGACGGCGATTTGTACGCCTCCGACCGGATGGCCCAGTATCTCGGCAATGGTCTGCTGCTGGCGACGCCGCGACGGTCGGGATTTGAGGCGTACTTCGACGACGACGAGATGATCTTCTTTGACGACGTGACGGAGCTGGGCGAGAAGATCGAGTGGGCGATCGGCGATGATCGGCGGTGGCGGAGAATGGCCGAGAGGGCACGCTCCAAGGCCACACGCACCATGGGGGCAGACCTCGTGGCGGAATTCATCATGCGCATGGCGTTCGGGGAGGACGCGCCGCAGGAATGGCAATTCTCCAGCGAGATATTCGGGCCGGAGGACATGAACGTGGTTTCCCTGCCAGCCAGCCCGGCTGCGGCGTTTACCGCGCCTGACAATTTGCCCGCCGCGGTCGCGGCGAAGTGAAGGCCGCAGCAGCGATCCGTGCAGGGGTCCTCAGCCCGGCACACACCTGCAATTGCCGCGGCCTGAAGCTGCCGTCCGCCCGCAATACCGGCTGCACCTAGATGGACATCACGATCGCCTGCGCAACGCGCGTCGCGTTCCATCTCGACTCGCCCAAAGCAGAGGGCCTCGGAGGCATCGAGACCGCGTCCATCGAGTTCGCCAAGTCTCTGGCTGCGCGAGGACACGCCGTCACCCTGCTCACGCGCACGGATCAGACGCGTGCGGCGGCGGGCGTGAAGAACATGGCACTGGAAGCGCTGCCCGACCTGACCGGCGATGTTCTGATCGTCGCCAGCAACGCCGAGTGGATGAGGGGCTCCAAGCATTCTCGTCATGTGTTGTGGCTGCACAACCACCTTGCGCTCAACAAGGCGGCGCGACGGGGACAGATCGGTCCCATGCTGCGCCATCGTCCCCATGCCGTGTTCGGCAGCGTGGCGGCGGAGCGCGCCTGCTCGCGGCTCTACCCCTTTGTCTCGCGCCACATCATACCACTCGGCGTTTCCGCCGAATTTCTCTCCTCGCGTCTGGATGCTCCCAGGTCGCTCCGCTTCGTGTGGGCCTCCAATCCCCGCGGCGAACTGAAGCCCACCGTGCAGGCGTGGCTGCGCGCCCACGCGCAGATCCCGACCGGGGCGTCCTTCGATCTGTTCGGGGTCGATGAAGGGAGCCTGGGCCTTTCCCCGGCTCAGGCCGGCAAGGCGAGCATCGTGCTTCACCCCCGGTTGACGAAGGCCGACTTGGCCAGGTCCTACGAGAGCGCGGCGGCGATGGTTTGCCCCGGCTCGCCCGGCGAGACGTTCTGCCTCGCGGCGGCGGAGGCACAGTGTGCCGGGCTCCCCGTCATCACGCTTGGCACCGGCGCGCTCGCGGAGCGGGTGCAGCACGGCGTCAACGGTCTGGTCTGCCGCGACATGACGGAATTGGCCGACGCCGTCGTCGCGCTTGCCAGGGACGCGGAGCTGCTGGGCCTGCTGCGCGAGGGCGCGCAGCGCATGCGACCCGTCATGGGCTGGGACCGCGTGGCCAAGCTCTGGGAGAGCTTCCTGACCCGGCTGTGACGGCAGGAGGGAGCGCGGCCGCTCGGCAATCATGTGCCCCACGCAGCCGGCTTCCGGGCCCTACCCTGTCGCGACCTCGTCGTAGCCGCGGCCGAGAAACTGGATCAGGCAGAAGCCGTGGCCGAAGGGATCGGCGAGATGGGCGATGCACCCCCAGGCGTGCGTCGCAACAGGGTCGTCCTGCTTTGCGCCGAGCGCCAGGGCCGCGGCGACGGCCTTGTCCAGGTCCGGCACCACGAAATCGAGATGCACCGGCGTCCAGTGTCGCGTGTAGCGGCGGTGCTCGCCGGCCGCCGGGCTCGCGACCGTTCCCGGCGCCTTGACGAGGAGATAGATCGGCGCCGCTCCCCCTGGCAGCTCGACGCCGAACGTGCCAAACCGGCGGCCCGCCTTCAGCCCGAGCAGCGCGCCGTAGAAGGCGATGGCGCGATCGAGATCGTCGACGTCGATGTTGATCAGGATGCCGGGCGTCATGGGCTTGCCCCTTGGGATTTCCGCCACCATAGCCCAGCCCGGCCCTGGCGCGGAGCCATACAGGGGCACGACGCCCGGCGCAGCTCCACACATGCGACAGGGCCGCGCGACAATCACGGGCCCCGCTGCACCACACCGAATGCGCGCTTCGCCTAACGCTTCTCAGCCTGGCGCGCCTTGCGGGCGGCATAGCGGCGGTCGCGCTCGGCCTTGCGCTCGGCGGCCTCTGCCGCATCGCGGATAACCTTCTCGATCGCCTCGCGCCGCTCGCGCGCCTCCCGCTCGGCCTTTTCCACGGCCTCGCGCGCCGCCCGCTCCTCGGCCTCCTTGGCCTTGCGCGCCGCCTTCTCGGCCTCACGGACCTTGCGGGCCTCGGCAATGGCCATGCGCTCCTCGCGGCGCTTGGCGACAGCGGGATCGTCCGCCGCAGGGCGTGCCTTGAACTTCTCCAGGATGGCTTGCCGTGCCTTGGCGGCCCTCTCGAGCCGCTCGTTCAGGTTCTGCTCCTTGAAACCTTTCATCGCACCCTTTCTGCTCGCTGCCACATGCCGCGCCCGCGCAGCAGCCGCTGCTGCCACGGCGCGACAGGGATGATGGTGGTGGGCCCGCGAGGGCAAGAGCCCGGGGCCTGGATGGAAATGCTCACTTAGGGCCGGAATTGCGACCGTGCAATGGGCCCGATGGGCTTAATCCACTTCGCCGCATCTTTCCAGCGGGACTCGTTGCCGCGATGATCTCGCGCGTCGTGCCCCGGAACGCATGATGCCGCCGCCGTCCCATGCGCCGGCACGGCGCAGGCCTCGGGACGGCCGCGGCATCTCAGGTCCCCGCCGGCGATGCACAGGGGCGCCGGCGGGGTGTCGCGTTGCCGCTACTGGCCGTGCCTCGCAAGCTCCTGCGGGGTCAAGCGCCAGTCCTGCCAGAACTCAAACAGGGCGAGCACGGCGACGACGGCGCCGAGAGCATAGTGCCAGAGCGCAAGCGTCGAGCCGGCGTAGCCGAACAGGAACGGCGCCGCCATCAGCCACAACCCGCACGCAAACTCGGCCACCTCCTCCCAGCGGCGCAGGTCGACGAACTCGAAGGCGGCAAGGACCAGCACGATGAGGCCGATCAGGGCGGTGTGCAGCATGATCGCCTGCGACTGCGTCTCGCCCGCGAGCCAGGGCGTGAGCCCGATAACGACACCAAGGCAGATGCCGGCCCAATCCTCCCAGGTGCGATGCTCACCCCAAAAACCGCTGCGTACCATGGTGACCTCCTTCTTGTTGAAACACCACGGCATGCGTGATCGACGCTGGCGGCGTCTCAGCGCTGCTGGCCAACCCCCGCAGCATCGGCGCGCATGTCTAATACTAAAGTATAATGTCGAATTGCCGCAGACGGTAGGGGCAATCGGCAATATTGCGGTGCGAATTTGGGATTCATCATTGAGAGCGACGGCGAGGGTCCCGACGCTCTCTCCTCCGCCCTGGGCTTGTCGAGGGGTGCGTAAGAGGGCAGCGTGTCGGTCTCATGGTTCGACAAGCCCATGGTTCGACAAGCCCATGGTTCGACAAGCCCATGGTTCGACAAGCCCATGGTTCGACAAGCTCACCATGAGGGTCGGGGCCGGTCAGTCGACCTTGAAGTCCTTCGGGTTCCAATCGGGCCTGGGATAGTCGGGGTTCATCGCTTCCAGCGTCTCGCGCACGATCGCGGCAACGGCGGCGTTACGCGCCCACTTGCGATCCGCCGGGACGACATGCCACGGCGCCCAGGGCGTCGAGCACCTGTGCAGCATGACCTCGTAGGCGGCCTGATAGGCGTCCCACAGCTTGCGGTCCTCGAGGTCGCCCGGATTGAACTTCCAGCGGCTCTTGGGCTGGTCCAGACGATCCTGCAGACGCTCGCCCTGCTCCTTCCTGGAGATGTGCAGCATGAACTTGAGGATGGTGGTGCCGTTCTCGGCCAGCGTCTTCTCAAAGGCGTTGATCTGCTCGTAGCGCGCCTCGATCGCATCGGCGGGCGCCAGCTTGCGCACGCGGCCCACCAGCACGTCCTCGTAGTGCGAGCGGTTGAAAATGCCGATGAAGCCGCGGCGCGGGCAGGCCAGATGCGCGCGCCAGAGGAAGTCGTGCGCCAGTTCCTCCTCGCTCGGCCGGCGGAAGCTGGTGACGGTGACGCCGAGCGGGCCGGTGTCATTGAACACGTGGCGGATGGTGCCGTCCTTGCCGGCCGTGTCGGCGCCCTGCAGCACGACCAGCAGCGCGCGCCTGCCCTCGGCATACAGCTTGTCCTGCCATTCGTTGATGGCGGCAGCGTCATCCCGGCTCTGCGCCTCGGCGGCCTGCCGATCCGGGAAGGCCGAGGCGTCCGCGGGATCGTGCTTTGCAAGCTGCACGCGCTTGCCAGGCGCGACGCGAAACCGGGCTGCGAAATCTCTCGCCATGGCGCGATCCGACCCTGGTTGCCTTTGCGATGGCTGCTTCGGTCACCATACCCTGCGTGTTGAAGGGGCGCGACATCAGACGCAGCCGGTCGCACTGCCGCGCGTGTCCAGGTGCCGCAGCAAGGCATCGAGAATGGGGCGCTGGCCCTTGAGGATCTTGCGCGCGGCCTCCTCGGGTGCGAACCACGCCGCGCGGTCGACCTCGGGGAACGTGCCCATGCGGCCCGACCGCGGTGGCCACTCCATGGCGAACGTGTTGCTCGCCAGACGGGCGGGATCGAAGTCGCCCTCGACGGCCCACGCTTCGATGATCTTGCCGGACGGCTGGCGGAACGCACCGAGAGGGTGGGCTTCGCCCTCGACCGGCGCGCCGGTTTCCTCGGCAAACTCGCGCCGGGCCGCGGCGAGCGGCTCCTCGCCCGGCGCGTAGAGCCCCTTGGGAATGCTCCACGCGCCCTCGTCCTTCCGCGCCCAGAAGGGGCCGCCCGGGTGCACGAGCAGCACCTCGATGCCGCGGGAGCGACGGCGATGGAGGAGGATGCCTGCACTGCGTTGGGGCATGTGGGATGTTGAGGTGCTGGCGCCCTCGCCTGTCAAGCCGGTGATGACCAGCGGTCGCCGTTCCATGTCGCCCTCCACGACGCGGCGAAAGCCGAACGGGACGTGGCCGCTATCGGGCTTGGCTTTTCTCCTGCGCCTTGATCTCCTCGAACTTGGCGCGGGCGCGCTCGAACTTGTCGTTGAAGAGCCACATCGCATCGAGGATCTCGCGAAAGGTCGCGGAGGTCTTGGCCCGGTCGGCTTTGCCGAAGGTGAAGATGGAGTTGTTGCGCAGGTATCCCATGATCCTCGGGTCTGAAATCCGATAGGTCTCGAAGCTGCCCGACGCGAGCGCGGCCCGCGTCGGCGAAGGGATGATCTGGATGAGCTCGAACAGCTTCATCTGGTTGATCTGGTCGGGAAGCATCTTCAGGATGGCCGGGATCTGCGGGAACAGGTCGGCGTGCGCATTCATCAGCCCGTTGCGCACCGCGGTCCAGTGATTGAACCGCTGGTCGCCGTCGCCGACGCGCGCCGTCTCTTTCTTATCGCGCGCGCCCACCGCGGGATCGAGCGCCGCGATCCTCGGCCGAAGCGCCGCCCACGCCCTCTGCCCGTTGCGATCTTCCGCGACGCCCGTCTGCAGGCTGCCCTTGTACTGATTGGAGCGCGCATTGCCGATGTTCTGGTTGCCGTTGGTCTCCGCATAGAACAGCCCGAGGCTGATGCGGCCGGCCGCGTCTGCGGTGGCGGCATCGAGGCCCCTGGCGCGCGCGATCGCCCGGGCAAGGTCGACGACGTCCTTGAAGGGGGTGGGCGAGGCCTGCGCGCTCGCCGGCGGCGCCTGCATGACCTTGAACAGCGCGCCGTACTCCTCCATCAGCGGTTCGTTGGCGGCATCGAAGTATGCCGGCGGGATGCCGAGCCGGTTGGGCCGCCCGATGCGCGACGGCACGGCGTCGGTGAGATCCTTGTAGGTGCTCATGAGCTGGAGGCGCGCCAGATACGGCGCCTGCCCCGGCCGCTCCGGCAGCTCCTCCTTGGCATCGATCTGCGCGCGGCGCTGAGCGAGGATCGCGCGGAAGGCGCGCAGGGCTTTGGTGTAGGCGGTGAGGGCGGCAGCCTGCTCTTTTGTGAGCGCGGCGGATTGGGCCACGGCGGGCGTCACGCCGCCAACGCCGCCGGCACCGACCGCAACCAGGGCGACGGCGAGGCCGGCGACGATCCAGAATGGTGAGGGTGGGGGCATGGCCGGGAGAATAGCAGCACGTGCTCTCCTCGCGGAGGGTTGGATCCTCGGGACAAGCCCACGGCTGTCCGGTTTAGCACAGGTTGAGCTCCTGCTGTCGCGTGTCGCTGGCGGTTGGGGGCGGCGGCTTTGCAAGACCTGCGAGCGGCCTCAGGTGCATGAGATTGGCTCGGACGAGACGGACGAAGGTGAGCAGACTGCAGGTGGATCTGCTGGCGGCCGCTGCCAGTCTCAGCATCAGAAAGACGATCAAAGCGACGGCGATCTGGATACGGATGGCATTCTCGCTGGTGCCGAGGAAGCGCTTGATCTTGAGGTGCTGCTTGATCCAGCGGAAGAACAGCTCGACCTGCCAGCGGGCCTTGTAGAGGGCGGCGATGTCCGTGGCGGGCGCTTTCAGGTCGTTGGTGAGCAGACGCAGCGTTCGGCCATCGTCGGTGATGACAACGATCTCGCGCAGCGCGATGCCGGCCAGCGGGTGATGCGCACCGCGTGCGGACTTGAGCCGGCCATCGATGGCCACGATGCGGTCAGCGCAAATGCAGCCAGCAGCCTCGACCGAGCGCTCCTCGATCACGCGCGGGCGCGTATGCGTCTTGAGGCGCGTCACGAAACGGCAGCCTTCCGCAACAAGCTGCGCCCACCAGGAAAAGTCATAATATCCAAGGTCGAAGACGTAGGTGGCGCCGGGCTCGATCGGCATCGTCTCGACCATGGAGACGTCGTTGACGCGCGCCGGCGTGATCGCGATGTTTGCGGGAATCGAGCGATCGGCATCGAAGTCGACGTGCAGCTTTACGAGGGCTCCGTGTGCCTCGTAGTCGGCCCATGCACGCGACACGTCGCTCAGGCGGATGCTCGTCGCATCGACGAGGTGGACGGCCTCACGCACGAAGCGTCTGAGACCGCTGCTGGCGCTCATGGTCATCACAGCGAACAGATCAGCAAACAGTTGCGCAGGTCGCGTGGCATTGGCGTCGGCGAACGTGGAGCGGGCAGGCTTGGCCGCGCCGAGATGGTAGAGACGCTGCGCGTGGCTCGACATCCCTTGCTCGATCTCGCGCAGGCTCTGGACACCCGCGAGCTGGCCGTACATAAGAGCGATGAGTTGGCTCTTGGTCGTCATCCGCCGCACGCGCCGGTCCGCCCCGTGGCTCTCAACAAGCTGTTCGAACCTGCCCCAAGGCACGAACTGCAAGAGCTGATGGAAGAGGCTATTGTGGTGCCGCATGGCGCTGATCCGATTCCGTGTTCGATGAAGCCGGCAAGCTCTCGAATCACAGTTGAATCAGTGCCATGCACTGCGTCCAGAACAACCAAACCGGACAGCCGTGGGCTTGTCCCGAGCATCCATGGGGAAGCATACTCCGTCGCAAGATTGGTGAGTAGCGCAGTGCGTTGCGCGGGAGAGGGACCAGAGTGAAGTCGGTGCCCCTTGCTCGAGCTTTGGAGCTCGCCGCCAAGATCGAGGAATTTCCACTTGGAGAGTGCAATCCAAGTGACGACCCTGATATGCAATGGGCCTACCTGACCGGGTTCATCGATCTCGTTCGGCCATTTATCGCAGCAGTTAAACGAGTTGGCGATTCCGATGCCCTAAAGTTGCTTACACCTCTTGAGACAAGCCCAGAGCACATCTCTGAAGCGTACGAATACAAAGCGAATCTGCAGGGTGTGATCGATTATTTGCGTGAAGTGTCCTCTGATGATGCTGTGAGCAAGGACCCCATGGGTCACCAATCAAAACGAATCTCACGGTCGCTCGCGGCGATAATCGACAGCGTGTTGAGTGGCTCACATCAAAGACTAAACAGTATATTCCTATCCGCAGGTGCTCCCAAACCAATCCCAGAAGGTTCCCATGCTCACAAGTGGCGCGACTGGATCATGACGGCGGGTCGTGACCCCAACGTAGACAACTGTGAGTTCATTGGGGCCTTGATCGAGGAATTCATGGATGTTCCGCCCCTGCCCTCTTCGGGACAGTCGGACGTGTTCGGCATTGACGTGAGTGATTTGGAAGGCGAGCAGGTGCGCGCGTATCACGAAAAGCGCAAGCGCCTCGAGGAGGCACTTGCAGCTGAGGGGCTGCAATACTTTCGCGGAGGGCGCGTCATCCCCACCGGTACTGCCCCCGAAGAAATCGGACAACCTACATACCGACCAACTTCGCCTAGTCCCGCCTCAGTTGAAGAAGTTCTAACGCAGGTCCTGAAGGGGTTGCGGCGGGCGATGTATCCTCTCACTCATCGCCGTAAGGACCTTACCACTCTAATCGTACTGTGTCACGTTTGTCCTCGCCATCTTTGTCTTGCGAGCGGCGTTGCGCAACATGGGCAGCGAGGCAGGCGTCGGGCGAGTTCGACTTCGATGCGTCGGCGCATGGTGGCGATCGAG
>WBUN01000102.1 GCA_008933705.1 Hyphomicrobiaceae bacterium | reverse complement strand
GGCGGCCCGCGTCCCGGCCGTGGTTCGACGGGCTCACCACGGAGGAGCGTTCGAGCCGGAAAGGGAACCTAACGTGACGTCATTCCCGCGCAGGCGGGAACCCAGATCACAGATCAGCAGAGGTGTGTGCGCCGTTGGAATGGCGCGCGCGGCCGCGGGCGTGCTCTGCGGCGGATGTGCCTGTGCGGCCCGGTGACCTGGGCCCCCGCCATCGTGCCGGAGGCGCGTCTTCGACGCGATGCGGGGGTGACGTTGGTGGGTGGGTTGCGCGCGAGCGCCTCACCATCGCAGTGAAATCCAAGCCGATCAGCCAACACTGACGTCATGCCCGCGTCGCACACCCCGCTCCGCCCTGAGCCTGTCGAAGGGCGGCCACGCCGGCCGTGGTTCGACGGGCTCACCACGGAGGAGCGTTCGAGCCGGAAAGGGAACCTCACGTGACGTCATTCCCGCGCAGGCGGGAAGCCAGGTCACATTGCAACGCAGGTGTGCGGGCCGCTGAAATATCGCGCGCGGCCGCGGGGGTGATCTGCGGGGAACGTGGCCCGTGCGGCCCGGTGACCTGGGCCCCCGCCTTCGTGCCGGAGGCGCGTCTTCGACGCGATGCGGGGGTGACGTTTGTGGAGAGGGATGCGCGCGAGCGCCTCGCCATCGCAGTGAAATCCAAGCCGATCATCCAACACTGACGTCATGCCCGCGTCGCACACCCCGCTCCGTCCTGAGCTTACCGAAGGACGGCCACGCCGGCCGTGGTTCGACGGGCTCACCACGGAGGAGCGTTCGAGCCGGAAAGGGAACCTAACGTGACGTCATTCCCGCGCAGGCGGGAACCCAGATCACAGATCAGCAGAGGTGTGTGCGCCGTTGGAATGGCGCGCGCGGCTGCGGGCGTGATCTGCGGGGAACGTGACCCGTACGGCCCGGTGACCTGGGCCCCCGCCATCGTGCCGGAGGCGCGTCTTCGCCACGACGCGGGGGTGACGGTGGTGTGTGTGCGGTGCGCGCGAGGAAGCCGGCGCTTGCTCGTGAGGACGGCTTTCCCCACGTCAATCCCTCAACAGCGCGGCGACGCGCTTGATCGCCTCGCGGATGTTCTCGACCGAGTTGGCGTAGGAGAAGCGGATGAAGCCCTCGCCGTGGATGCCGAAGCTCGTGCCGGCGACGGTGGCGACGCCCGCCTGCTCGAGCATCCTGTTCTGCAGCTCCCTGGCGTCCATGCCCGTGCCGGTGATGTTGGGAAACACGTAGAAGGCCCCGCCCGGATCGAGGCAGCGGAAGCCCGGAAGCTGATTGAGCAGCGGCACGATGGTGCGGCGCCGCTCGTCGAACGCCTGCACCATCTTCACCACCTCGTCCTGCGGCCCTTCGAGCGCGGCGATGCCGGCGAACTGCGCCGGCGCGTTGACGCAGCTATGGCAATTCACGGCCAGCCTGACGACATGATCGACCAGCGACTTGGGCCAGACCGAGAAGCCGAGCCGCCAGCCGGTCATGGCATAGGTCTTCGACCAGCCGTCCAGCAGGATGAGGCGATCCCTGATCTCGGGATAGCGCAGGAAGCTTTCGTGCTTGCGCCCGCCGTAGAGCATCTGGCTGTAGATCTCATCCGACATCACCGCCACGTCGGGATGCAGGGCGAGGCCGGCGACAAGCTTCTCGATCTCCTCCTTGGCGGCCGCGCCGCCGCAGGGATTGCCGGGGCTGTTGAGGATGATGAGGCTGGTCTTCGGCGTGATCTGCGAGAGCACCTGCTCGGCCGTGAAGCTGAACTGGTTGTCCTCGTTCTGCACGATCGGCACCGGCTTGGCGCCGGTGTACTGGATCATCGAGCGGTAGATCGGGAAGCCGGGATCGGGGTACATGATCTCGGCGCCGGGGTGGCCGAACATCAGGATGGAGAAGAACATGGTCGGCTTGCCGCCCGGCATGATGACGATGGTGTCGGGGTGCACCTCGACGCCGTGGCGGCGGGCCAAGTCCCTGGCGACGGCCTCGCGCAGCGGCAGGATGCCCTGCGCCGGGGTGTAGCCGTGATGGCCGTCGCGGAGCGCCTTGACGGCCGCCTCGACGATGTGGCCCGGCGTCTTGAAGTCGGGCTGGCCGATGCCGAGGTTGATGATGTCCTTGCCCTGCCGCTGCAGGTCGGCGGCGCGCGCCAGCACCTCGAACGCGGTTTCTGTTCCCAGCCGTTGCAGGTTCGGCACGAGCTGCAGCATGGCATTCCCCCAAGGTGGCCTCGCCCTTCGACAAGCTCAGGGCGAGGAGACTGCTCTTTTGCGTTATTCACCCCGCCCTGAGCCTGTCGAAGGGCGGATGAGAGGCACATGATCCTGCACTTGGCGCTCTTCTCCCGCTCCCCACCTTTCCGCGGGGAGAGGGAACACCGTCATGCCCCTGTCTTGGCCTTGCCCTTCGCCTTCGCGGCCGGCGGGCCGGCGTCCTTCATGGCATAGGTGTGCTCGGGCGCCGGGAAGGTGCGGTTGCGCACCTCGACAGCATAGGCGGAGATCGCCTCGCGGATCGCCTCGCCGACCTTGCCGAACTCCTTGACGAACTTCGGCACGCGCGGCGACAGGCCCAGCATGTCCTCCATCACCAGGATCTGCCCGTCGCAGCCGGCGGATGCACCGATGCCGATGGTGGGTATCGGGATCGCGGCCGTGATCCTGCGCGCCAGCTCCTCGGCCAGCGCCTCCAGCACGACGGAGAAGGCGCCCGCCTCTGACACGGCCTTGGCATCCTCCTCGATCGCCGCCCATTCGTCGC
Organism: Hyphomicrobiaceae bacterium; assembly: GCA_008933705.1. Classification (GTDB taxonomy): domain Bacteria; phylum Pseudomonadota; class Alphaproteobacteria; order Rhizobiales; family Hyphomicrobiaceae; genus AWTP1-13. Next base: position 8,736 of record WBUN01000102.1, on the reverse strand, counting down.
GCACGCGCCCTTGCGTCTTGAATCCGCCGAGCACATTGATCGACTGCGGGGTGAGGCCGATGTGGGCCATGACGGGCACGCCGCGCTCGACCAGGAAGCGGATGGTCTCGGCCATGCGCCTGCCGCCCTCGAGCTTGATGGCGCCGCAGCCCGTCTCCTTCATGACGCGCGCGGCGTTGTGGAAGGCAACCGCCGGACTCTCCTCGTACGAGCCGAACGGCATATCGACCACGACGAGGGCGCGCCTGGCACCGCGCACGACGGCGCGGCCGTGCATGATCATGAGATCGAGAGGGACGGGCACCGTGCTCTCGTAGCCGTGCATCACCATGCCGAGGCTGTCGCCGACCAGCAGCAGATCGACGAACGGATCGGCAATGGCCGCCGTATGAGCATGATAGGAGGTCAGCGACACGATCGGCTCGCGACCCTTGCGGGCAGTGATCTCCGGCGCGGTGATACGCTTCTGCGGCACAGGCGATTGGGCGGACATGGGGCACATCCTTCGGGCCGAGCTGACTTTCCGTCGCCACCAATAGCCGATCCCTCGGCCCGGGCAAAGGCCAGGGCCGCTGCGATGCAGGCGCCGATCATGCGGCGGATTGCAGGTGGGTCACCAGCCACCGTGCCGTGCGCAGCAGGCGCCCGTCGTCGCGACGGGCACCGACAAGCTGCACGCCAATCGGCAGGCCATCGGCCTCAAGAAGAGGCAGCGTCACCGCCGGCACGCCGACGCAGGTCCAGAAGGCGCAGAAGATGGGGTTGCCCGTGGTCCCGAGATCCTTCGGAGCAGGGCCGGGCGCGGCGGGGGTAAGAATCGTGCCATGGTCGAGGAAGATCTCCTCCAGCGTGTCATACAGCGCCTTGCGCTGCTCGAGCGCGATGACGTAGTCGGCGCCGCTGACGCGCCGCCCCTCCTCGATCTGGCTGGCGAGCCGCTTGCTGATCTGATCCGGTGCCCGGTCGAGCAGGGGCCCATAGTGGGCTGCAAGCTCGACGTTCTGGATCGTCCTGGCCGCGGCCGTCCCACGCTCGAACGTGCCGTCGATGGATATCTCCTGCACCTGGGCACCCAGATGCTCGACGAGCTCGCCGAACGCATCGCGGGTGGCCGCATCCGCATCCTGCCAGGCGTGCGTCTTGACGAAGGCGAACAGCGGCGCGAGCGGCCACTCCTGGGTTGCAGTATCAAGCAGACGCGGCCGGCTGATCGACAGGCTCGCCGGGTCGCGGCTGTCGTAGGTCTGCACGGCATCGGCGATGAGCGCCAAATCCTCCACCGAGCGGGCCATCACGCCGACGGTATCGAGGGAGGGCGCCTGCGGCAGCACGCCGAAGCGCGAGACGAGACCGAAGGTGGGCTTGAAGCCGTAGACGCCGCAGAATGATGCGGGCCGGATGACGGAGCCGCCCGTCTGCGTGCCGACCGCAAGCGGCACCATGCCGGCGGCCACCGCGGCCGCCGAGCCCGAGGACGAGCCGCCCGGCGTATGCTCGAGGTCTACCGGATTGCGCGTCCTGCTCGGGGTGAGCGTGGCAAGCTCCGTGGTGACGGTCTTGCCGAGGATGACGGCACCGGCGGCGCGCAACGCGGCGATGCAGGCGGCATCCTCCGCCGGCCGGCGACCCTTGAAGATGGGCGTGCCGTGCTCGGTCGGCAGGTCGGCCGTATCGATGATGTCCTTGATGCCGACGGGAACGCCGTGCAGCGGTCCGACGCCCTTGCCTTCGCGACGCACGGCGTCGGCGGCCCTGGCCTCGGCGAGGGCGCGGTCGGCGTCGAGACAGGCCCAGGCCTGCACCGACGGCTCGAGCTCTGCAATCCTGTCGAGGCAGGCCGCGGTCAAGTCCTCGGAAGGGAGCTCTCCGCGGGCGATGCGGCCCGCGGCCTCGGCGGCAGTGAGCGACGTGAGAGCGGGGTCGGCCAAGACGCGCTATGTCCTCGGTAGGTGCTTCGCTAGCCCAGACCCTGAAGCACGCCCGCCAGGATCATCGTGAACGAGAGGGCGATCATGCCCGTCAGCAGAACGGCCACGTAGGGCTCGAACTCCGTACCGACGAAGCGATGCGTGCGTCCGCCGCGCGGCAGCAGGATCAGAAACAGTACCACCGTGGCCGCGAAAACCGCCAAGCCTGCAATCTCCAGTGCCATCATCCGAGCCTCTAAACCCGTCCTAGCGGTACAGATAGTTGGGCAGCCACAGGCCGATCTGCGGGAACGTATAGAGCATCGCCATGCAGATGATGACGATGATCATGTAGGGCAGCACGCCACGGAAGATATCGTTGATATTGACCCAGCTCGGCGCCACGCCCTTGAGGTAGAACGGCGCCATGGCGACCGGCGGCGACAGGAACGACGTCTGGATATTGAGCGCCACAAGCAGCCCGAAGAACAGCGGATCGATGTCGAACAGCTTCAGGAGCGGCAGGAAGATTGGCATGAAGATGACGATGATCTCCGTCCATTCCAGCGGCCAGCCCAGGATGAAGATGATGATCTGAGCCAGGATCATGAAGCCGAGCGGGGAGAGATTCATCGCCAAGACAAACCGCTCGATCGGCTCGTGACCGCCGAGATAGGCAAATACCGCCGAGAACGTGAATGAGCCGATGAACAGCCAGCACACCATGGCGGTGGTGCGTCCGGTCAGGAAGACGGACTCCTTCAGCTTGCCAAGATCGAACGAGTTGCCGGGAATGAACAGCAGCGCGACCACCGCCGTCATGATCATGACGATGATCACCGGGATCGTGGACTCCGGCACGGTGACGCCGAACCTCTGGTCGATCCTGACGGCAATCATGTAGGCGATGATTGCGACCAGTGCCAAGGCGTACGCGCTGACGGCGGCGACGCGCCATCTCCTGCCGTAGTCGGCACCGTAGAACAGCGCCAGCAGCAGCGCGCCGAGCGAGCCGATGGCCGCCGCCTCCGACGGGGTCGCCAGGCCGAACATGATCGAGCCCAGCGCGGCAAAGATCAGCGACGCCAGCGGCAGGAAGGAGGTGATGAGTGCCCACATGATCGCGCCGAACGGCACGGCTCGCTCCTCCGCCGGCAGCTTCGGTGCCAGCTTCGGGTTCAGCACCGCCATGAGCATAGTGAACAGAATGTACAGCCCGGCCAGCATAACGCCGGGGAAGAACGCGCCCGCGTAGAGCTTCACCACGGAGACGCCGGCGGTGGCGCCGTAGAGAATGAGCATGACGCTCGGCGGAATGAGGATGCCGAGGCACCCGCCGGCGCACACCACGCCCGAGGCGATCTTCACGTCGTAGCCCGCACGCAGCATGGCCGGGAAGGCCAGCAGGCCCATGAGGGTGACGACCGCACCGACGATGCCGGTCGCGGTGGCGAATATCGCGCAGGTCGCAAGCGTGGCCAGCGCCAGCGCTGCCGGAACCGGACCCGCCGCAAGCTGCAGGGACCGGAACAGGCGGTCGAGGATGTTGGCGCGTTCGATCACGTAGCCCATGAAGACGAACAACGGCACCGAGATCAGGACGTCGTTGGTCATCACGGAGAACGTGCGCTGAACGACGAGCGAGAACACCAGATCGCCCATCGCGAAGTAGCCGAAGAACACCCCGAGCGCCATCAGCGTGAAGGCGATCGGGAAGCCGAACATGATGAAGACGACGAACAGGCCGAGCATGAGAACGCCCAGCTCGGGATTGGTGAGGCCGAGCATCAGACGTCCCCTCTTCTCAGGCCGGCTTCCTCGGCCTTGGCCATGCCCGCTTCTTTGCGGTGCTCGGCCTCGTCGAGCACGACCTTCTCGAGCTCCTCCACGTCGTGCAGACGCTGAGGCCATTCACCCGTGCGCAGGCAGATGACGCAGCGGATCACCTCGACGATGCCTTGCAGCACCATGAATGCGCCCGTGACCGGAATGAGCCACTTGAACGGCCACAGCAGCGGGCCGCTCGGGCTCGCGGCGGAATATTCGTTCATCAGCCAGGAGAGCTTGGCGAAGTTGTAGCCCGCGTAGATGAAGGCCAGCATGCCCGGAAAGAAGAACAGGAAGTACAGCACAAGATCCATCGCCGCCTGCCGGCGGGGCGGCCATGCCCGGTACAGGAAGTCGCCGCGCACGTGGGCATTGCGGGAAAGCGCATAGGCGCCGGCCATCATGAACAGGGTGCCGTAGAGCATGTAGCTGGCGTCGAACGCCCAGTCCGTCGGCGCACCGAACATGTAGCGCGCGAACACCTCGTAGCTCGTCGAGAAAGTCAACAGGACGATGCACCAGCCGAATGTCTTGCCGACGGCCGTGCTCAGCGCGTCGACGGCAAAGAGGAACTGCTCGATTCCCGACGCGTCCGGCGCGCGCCGCCGTGCCCCGAGAAGCTCGATCCAGAATGCGACGACGACGATGGGAATGGGGACCAACAGCGCGTAGAGCGTGAGTTGTCTCGGTCCACCGATCAGATCAAACACGGATTGCATTGCACACTCATCGTCGGGGCCCCCGGCCCGCAGTCTCGGCGTTGCGTTCGAAGCAAAGGAATGCCGCCGCGGGGCTTGCCCGCGGCGGCATTCCTGGATGGTCAGCCGAAGAAGTGCTTGTAGGCGTTCTGGAGGGCTGCGCTGTCGTTGTTGTTGATCTGCAGATACGCGCTGGTGCGCTTCACCCACGCCTTCTGCGAATCAACGACCTTCTTGAAGAACGCGCCCGTCTTCGGGTCGGCCTGCTGCGCGTCGATCACCTTGTTCCAGGCCCTGAGCTGTGCGTTCAGCACGCTGTCCGGCGTCTTGAGGACCTGCACGCCGCGCGCCTTGATCGCCTCCAGATCCTTGGAATAGCGGTCGTGCGCCATGGCGTACTGGTCCGCGGTGGCCGCGAACGCCGCGTTGCGCAGGATCGACTTCACCTCGGCCGGCTGTGCGTCGAACTTGGCCTTGTTGAAGATGACCTCGAATGACTCCGCCTGCTGGTGGTTGCTCTGCGTCATGAAGACTTTGGAGACGTCGGGGAAGCCCAGCAGCAGATCCGAGGACGGATTGTTGAACTCCGCCGCGTCGAGCAGGCCGCGATCCATGGCCGGCACGATCTCGCCGCCAGGAAGGATCGTCACGGCCGCGCCCAGCTCCTTGAACAGGTCGGCCGAGAGACCAACGGTGCGGTACTTGATGTTCTTGAGATCGTCGGGGCCCGTCACCGGCTTCTTGAACCAGCCGAGCGGCTGCGTCGGCATCGGGAAGTACAGGAAGCCCACGAGGTTGAGCTTCAAGGTGTCGTTGACGAGTTCCTTGTAGAGCGCCTCGCCACCGCCGTAGTAGAACCAGCCGAGGAAGCCGTTCGCGTCCCAGCCGTAGGACGGCGGCGTGCCGAACAGCGAATAGGCCTTGTGCTTGCCATACCAGTAGGCGCAGACGCCGTGACCGGCATCCAGAATGCCCGAATGCACCGCGTCGGCCATCTGGAAGGCCGGGACGACGGCGCCGGCGGCAAGCACGTCGAGCTTCAGACGACCGCCCGACATGTCGTTGACCTTCTTGGCGTAATCGACCGCCATCTCATGGAAGATGTCCTTGGTCGGCCAAGTAGACTGATATTTCCACGTGACGGTCTGCGCGCGCGATACCTGGGGCATCGCCACCGTACCCGCCGTCACCGCGCCGGCAGCCAGGGCGCCCGCCTTCAGAAACTTACGGCGGCTTACAGAGTCTGCTTTCCTAATCATGGGCTTTCTCCTCCTTGGGTAATTCCCATTTAGTGGGTTCTTGGCCTTGGTATACCATGAGAGTACTGCCGTGGTATACCACGGCTCAAGCTCGAAAGAGGCCTGCTCCTTGCAGACGGCGCATGGCTGCGTTGCCCGGCAGGGCCCAGCCCCTTGACATGCGGCACATGCGGCGGGACGGCCTTGCAGGCCCCGCCGGCCCCTCCGAGCCTCGCTACCCCCGCGCCAGCATCAGTCGGCTTCCTGGAAGGCTTCCTCGCGGGTTTTGCGGATGGACGGCAGCACCGCGATGATCACCAGCACCAGCGAGACCAGCAGAAGACTAGCGCTCAGGGGACGCTCGACAAAGGCCATGAAGCTGCCGCGTGAGATCACCAGCGCCTGACGCAGCTTCTCCTCCATCAGCTTGCCCAGAACGAAGCCGAGCAGCAGCGGCGCCGGCTCGAAGCCGAACTTGACGATGGCGTAGCCGAAAAGGCCGAACCCGGCCGTCATGACAACATCGATCGGCGAATTGTTGATCGAGTAGATGCCGATGCAGCACAGCAGCAGAATGGAGGGGAACATCAGGCGATAGGGCACCTTGAGGAAGCGCACCCACAGCCCGATGAGCGGCAGGTTGATGATCAGCAGCATCAGATTGCCGATCCACATCGATGCGATCATGCCCCAGAACAGCTGCGGCTGCTTGGTCATGATCTGCGGCCCGGGCACGATGCCGTGGATGGTCATGGCGCCGACCATGAGCGCCATCACGGCGTTGGGCGGAATGCCGAGCGTGAGGAGCGGGATGAACGCCGTCTGCGCACCCGCATTGTTGGCGGACTCAGGACCAGCGACGCCTTCGATCGCGCCGCGCCCGAACCTGGAAGGATCCTGGGCCAGCTTCTTCTCGAGGGAGTACGAGGCGAAGGGGCCCAGCACCGCCCCGTTGCCGGGCAGCAGCCCCAGCACGGAGCCCAAAAGCGTGCCGCGTGCGATCGGCGCCGCCGATTGGCTGAAATCCGCGCGGTTGGGGAGCAAGCTACCGATTTTTGCCTTCACGACATCGCGGGCCTCCGGCGCCTCCAGATTGCGCAGTATCTCGGCAAACCCGAACATGCCCATGGCGATGACGGCGACGTCGATGCCGTCCGAAATCTCGGACCAGCCGAACGTAAGCCGCTCCTCGCCGCTTTCCAGATCCGTGCCGACGGTGGAAAGCAGTATGCCGACCAGGATCACGGCTATGGCCTTGGGCACCGAGCCGCGTGCGAGCACCACGGCGAACATCAGACCGAGCACCATCAGCGAGAAGTAGTCGGCCGGCCCGAACAGCAGGGCCATGCGGGTCAGGGGCGTCGCAAGAGCGGCGATGATGAGGGTCGCCACGCTACCCGCGAAGAACGAACCGATGGCCGCAATGCCGAGCGCGACGCCGGCCCTGCCCTGCTTGGCCATCTGGTGGCCGTCGAGAGTCGTGACGACAGCGGTCGCCTCACCGGGGATGTTGACGAGGATCGCCGTGGTCGATCCGCCGTACTGCGCACCGTAGTAGATGCCGGCCAGCATGATGAGCGCACCGACGGGGTCGATGCCGAACGTGATCGGCAGCAGCATGGTGATGGTGGCGATGGGACCCACGCCCGGCAGCACGCCGATCAGCGTGCCGATCAGGCACCCGAGAAAGCACAGGCCGACATTCTTCAGCGAGAGCGCAACGCCGAGCCCGAGCGCAAGATTGTTCCAGAGATCGAACATCGAGGACTGACCTTGTGCTTAGTGGACGCGGCCCAGGAACAGGGCCTTGAGCGTGGCCTTGGCGGCCTCGTAAGGAGCGTGCAGCGGTCCTGCAAGGCTAAGCGGGTCAAACGGGATCGGGAGGCCGAGCAATTCCTTGAACAGCAGCCCGCATGCCAGCGTGCCGATGATTGCAAAAATCACCACCTCGACGGGACGGGTCTCGCGATCGGCCAGCGACGCGACCAGGAACGTGAGCGGACCCGCGGCAACCAAGCCGAGTTGGCGGATGGTGAAGGCGAACACGAGAACGCTGCCCAGAACGAACACGATCCCGCGAATGCCCCAGCGATCGAGGCGGTCTCCCCCGAAAACCAGACCCTGCGCCAGAAGCAGAACGCCGAAGGTTGCGACCAGCACGGCAACGCTCTTGGGCAGCAACCCCGAGCCGATGCCCGACAGGTGGCCGAACGGCAGGCTGAAGGCGCCCATGAACCCCAGGATCGCAACGCCGATGAGAAACAGTCCGCCTCCGACGTCGAGCGGCGATTTCACGATACCTGGGTTTGAATCCTGAGCGCGGTCGCCCGGCGCTTGAAGCGTCATAGTCCCTCCCGGCAAGATAGTGGTGAGGCGTTGCCCGAGTTGATGAGGTTCGGTGGTTGGCCCGGCTAGCCGACTGATAAGCCTACCTTTTGAGGGCCAGGGCGTCCACCGTATAGGGAACGCATATTCGCCGGGGATCGTCTCGTCAATCTTGCTGCAGCGCGCCAATTGAGATTTGCGGCTGCACATAGGCCGACAGCCCGCTCCGCCGTGCCAGAGAGGCCAACCCCCCGAGAGCGGCGTCCTGCAGCCACCGAGGAATGCCGGCAAGATGAGTCCCCGGCGGCAGCAGCTCGTGGAGGGTCAGGGCATTCCGCAGGCCGCAGATCACCCCCGCGGCCGCGCGTGCCATTTCAGCGGCGCGCACACCTGCGTTGCGAAGTGCCCTGGGTTCCCGCCTGCGCGGGAATGATGTCACGTGAGGTGCCCCTTCCGGTTGGAACGATGCTCCGTGGTGAGCCTGTCGAACCACGGCCGGCGCGGCCGCCCTTCGACGCGCTCAGGGCGGAGCGGGGTGTGCGACGCGCGCATGACGTCGGTGTTGGCTGATCGGTTCGGATTTCGCTGCGATGGTGAGGCACTCGCGCACCGCACACACACACCACCGTCACCCCCGCGAAGGCGGGGGCCCAGGTCACCGGGCCGCACGGGCCATGCTCACCGCAGAGCACGCCCGCGACCGCGCGCGCCACTCCAACGGCGCGCGCACCCGCGTTGCGA
>WBUN01000018.1 GCA_008933705.1 Hyphomicrobiaceae bacterium | reverse complement strand
GGGCCGCCGGCGGCGGCCCTGCACCCTCCTCCTGCCGCACCGCGCCGCGCCGGCGCGGCGGCAGGTACTTGTTGACCGGCTTGTAGCCGAACGCCCCCAGCAGGTCGAAGCCGCCGCGCCCCGCCACCAGCTGCGATACCGCGCTCGCCGGATCGCCCAGGTCGCCGAAATGGCGCGCCCCCGTCGGGCAGGCGCGCACGCACGCGGGAATGCGATCCTCCACCGCAAACGTCTCGTTGTAGATGCGGTCCACGCACAGCGTGCACTTCTTCATCACGCCGTGCCCGTAGTCGTACTCGCGCGCCCCGTACGGGCACGCCCACGAGCACAGCTTGCAGCCGATGCACGTGTCCGGGTTGACCAGCACGATGCCGTCCTCGGCCCGCTTGTAGGACGCCCCCGTCGGGCACACCGTCACGCAGTCGGGCGTCTCGCAGTGCAGGCACGAGCGCGGGAAGTGCACCGTCCGGCTCTCCGCCCCCTCCCCCGCCTCGAAGGCGTGGATGCGGTTGAGCCAGGCCCCGTGCGGGTCGGCCCCGTACGGCTCCTGGTCGCTCAGCGGGCCCGAGTAGCCGCCCGTGTTCCACTCCTTGCAGCTCGTCGCGCACGCCTGGCACCCAACGCACGTGTCCAGGTCGATCACCAGCCCGAGCTTCCTCCCCCGCCCCTCCGCAATACCCGTCATCCCCGCAACCTCTTGGCATCCCGGCACGACGCTGGAATAACGCACCCCGACAGCAACGCCGGTCCGATCGCGCGACCACTGGACAAGATCGCCATCAGCGTTTGAATTGATTCCGACAACACTTACAGGCGATCCCCCGGATTGGCGTCATGCTTCGTGTCATGCCCTGCAGCCAAGCCCACCTTTCGACATGTGAGCAGAGGAAGTCGACGGTGATTCCTGCCGTCGCAAGCAGGGGATCTCATACATTCTTATATTCGAATATTTATTGTGCGACAAGGCTTGGCGGCGGCTTTGTCGATAGTTGCTCGGCTTTCCACGCAGCATCCTTGTCATAGCAGGTCGAAATATGCTGAAATTCGAATATTAAGAAAGAACACTATGTGTCCGAGGCGATGACGTCGGTCGCCCGGACACGACCAAAAAAAATGGGGTGCAGCAATCCAAAGCTGCTTCTCCTGCAAGATCAACTGGGAAGGGAGGAAACAAGGTGACGAAGCGGACTCGTTGGTTGATGACGCTGGCCTGCTGCACGGTGGCAGCTATGGCCACGCCCGCATTTGCCCAGGGCGACACCGAGAAGCAGCTCGAGAAGTACCGCCAGATGATGAAGGACGACCCATGGTCGAATCCTGCGTTGCTGGATGCCGACCGCGGCGAAGAGCTGTGGAAGAAGCCGCGCGGTCCAAAGAACGTCTCGCTGGAGAGCTGCGATCTCGGCAAGGGCCCGGGCAAGGTCGACGGCGCCTTCGCCGAGCTGCCGCGCTACTTCGCCGACGCCGACAAGGTCATGGACGTGGAAGCGCGCATCCTGTGGTGCATGGAGAAGCTGCAGGGCTTCGAGCGCGCCAAGCTGGTTGAACGTCCGCACCCGGGCGGTGGCGCACCGGTCAAGGAGCTCGGCGCCATTGCCACCTACGTCGCCTCGCGCTCAAACGGCCTGAAGTTTGCGGCGAAGTTCGACCACCCAAAGGAAAAGGAGGTGCTGGCCCTCGGCGAGAACCTGTTCTTCCGACGCATGGGGCCGATGGATTTTGCCTGCTCGACCTGTCACGCCGACACGGGCAAGCGCATCCGTCTTCAGCCGCTGCCATACCTGTCGAAGCCCGAAGAGGCCAGGAAGGTCGTCGGAGAGTGGCCGGCCTATCGCGTGTCGACCACGCACGTGATGACCATGCAGCACCGGGTCTACGACTGCTTCTGGCAGATGCGCCTGCCGCAGGTCGAGCTCGCCTCCGATGCCTCGGTCGCGCTGATCGCCTATCTCGTCAACACGGCCAAAGGGGGCAACATCAGCGCCCCTGGCATGAAGCGCTGAGCCGGAGGGGACAGCAATGCAATTCAAGACCATCGCACTGATCATTTCCGTCGCCGGTCTCGCCACCACAGCCGCCGTTGCCCAGACAAAGCCGAAGGTGGATCCGGCCAAGGCGGACGCCGCCATGAAGACCGCCTTTCCCAAGGCGCCGGCCGACTGGCACCCACGGCTTGTCGGCGACGAGACGATGAAGGACTGCAGCGCACATCGCAACACGCCACCCCAGGCGCTGGCCAAGACCATCCGCGAGCGTGCGAAGGCGACGATCCAGTATCCGCCCGACGGCAAGCTCATGGGCGACTGGAAGAAGGGCGAAGCCCTGGCGCAGAGCGGCTACGGCATGCGCTTCACCGACTACCCGCCAAAACGGGTGAACGGCGGCAACTGCTACGCCTGCCATCAGCTCACCAAGCAGGAGGTGAGCTACGGCACCATGGGGCCGTCGCTGCTGGAGTACGGCAAGATCCGCAAGTTCTCGGAGGCGGATACCAAGATCGCCTACGATAAGATCTACAACAGCCACGCCACCTTTCCGTGCTCGCTGATGCCGCGGTTCGGAGCCAACAACTTCCTCACCATTGACCAGATCAAGGACCTCACCGCCCTGCTCATGAGTCCGGACAGCCCGGTCAACAAGTGAAGCCAATCCGGGGGCAGCGCCGGCGACGGATGCTGCCCCTTTGCTTGCCAGAAACTGCGCCTCGCGGAGCCCGATGACATGATCTCGCGTCGTGACTTTTTGCAGGTGGCCGCCGGCGCTGCTGCCATTGCAGGCGTTGGCGCCCCCCTATCCGCCCAAGCACAGCGGCAGGCCATCGGCCAGGACGACCTTCTGCGCTTCACGCCGAAGGGGCAACTGACGATCCTGCACATGACGGACTGCCATGCGCAGCTGATGCCGCTCTACTTCCGCGAGCCGTCGGTGAATATCGGCGTCGGCGAGGCGAAGGGTTTGCCCCCGCACATCACCGATACCGAGTTCCTCAACACCTTCGGCATCGCCCCGGGTTCCCACCACGCCTACGCCTTGTCGTCGGCGGACTTCACTGCACTCGCCAGAACCTACGGCAGGGTCGGCGGCATGGACCGGATGGCTACGCTGATAAAGGCCATTCGCGCCGAGCGCGGCGCCGACCGGACGCTCGTCCTCGACGGCGGCGATGCTCTGCAAGGGTCGTTCACGGCACTGCAATCCAAAGGCGCCGACATGATCCGCGTCCTGGAGGCCCTCGGCATCGAGGCCACCACCGGACACTGGGAGTTCACGCTGGGCGCCGACCGCATATCGGAGCTGTTCGGCGACAAGGAAAAGCCCGGCTCCTCCAGGATCGCCTTTCTCGCCGGCAACATCCGCGAGAACGAGTTCGAGGATACGGTCTTCAAGTCGACGAAGATGTTCGAGAAGGGCGGCGTCAGGATCGCCGTCATCGGCCAGGCATTTCCCTTCACGCCCATCGCCAATCCGCGCTGGATGATGCCCAAGTGGTCGTTCGGCATCCGCGAGGCCGATGTGCGCAAGAATGTCGAAGCCGCCAGGGCCGCGGGCGCTCAACTGGTCGTTCTGCTCTCCCACAACGGGTTCGACGTCGACCGCAAGCTCGCCTCCCGCGTCGACGGCATCGACATCATCCTGACGGCGCATACGCACGATGCGTTGCCGAAGCCGATCAGGGTCAAGAGCACGCTGCTTGTCGCCACCGGCTCGGCCGCGAAATTCCTTTCCCGTCTCGACATCGAGATGAAGGACGGCCGAATGGCCGACGTCTCCTTTGCACTGATCCCCGTGCTGACGGACGCCATCGCGCCGGACCCGGACGTGGCCAAGCTCATCTCCGAGATACGGGCGCCGCACGCCAAGATGCTCGCAACCGAGCTTGCCCACAACGAGTCGCTCATCTACCGGCGCGGAAACTTCAACGGCACGTTCGACGATCTGATCTGTCAGGCCATGCTCTCCGTGCGCGACGCCGAGATCAGCCTCTCGCCGGGCTTCCGCTGGGGCAACTCGCTCCTGCCCGGGCAGCCCTTGACCTGGGACGATCTCTACACCGCCACCGCGATGACCTATCCGAACTGCTATCGCGTGACGATGAAGGGCGAGATGCTCAAGACCATACTGGAGGACGTGGCCGACAACCTGTTCAATGCGGATCCCTACTATCAGCAAGGCGGCGACATGGTGCGCGTCGGCGGCATGGGCTACACGATCGACATCAATGCGGCGATGGGCAGGCGCATCTCCGACATGACGCATCTGAAGACAGGCAAGCCGATCGAGGCTGACCGCGAGTATGTGGTCGCTGGCTGGGCATCGGTGAACGAGGGCGTTGCAGGCCCGCCGATCTGGGACGTGGTTGCCGCGCACCTGCGCGACAGGAAGTCGATCCGCATCTCGGACAATCAGAGCGTCAAGATACGCGGCGCCATCTAGTGCGATGATCGAGAAATGCGGCGGCCCTTGTCGCTGGCCGTTGTTCGGCAGACTTCGGCGAACTTCGGAACCGGGACATGAGCACGTCGGCGCGTCATTACGCCGGTACCCGTTCTGCGCGCCGTGCCGCGGGTTCTTCAGCCGCCTGACGAGCCCCGCAATGCCCGGATGACGAGCCCGGGCACCAGAAAGGCGAGCCCGACCATCCAGAATGGCTTGAGGTTGAACTCGTATTTCGTGGCATCGCCGAAGTTGATCGCAGGCGTGGCGCCCAGCAGCATGCCTGCCCCCTGCGAGGCAATGAAGAACAAGCCAACGATCACGAGCAACGTGCCGAACCAGAGGGCGCCACGGCCGGCCAGCGCACTGTTCGTAAGCAACCTGAGCACGACCGACAGCACGCCCAGGACGATCAGCGCGACGCCGAGCCAGACCAGCGGCATCATGAACGGCATCATGCTCGCCATCATATCCAACATGAATTGACGCATGGACCTCCTCCCCGGTTGGTCTCTTCAAAGTCGCCGATCCCCGGCTGGTGGCAACAAATCGCGAGATGGTGCCTGTGGGGCGCCAGTCCCGATCTGCTGCCGGCCTGGATCCGCGTCGCAGGCGGCCGATCAGATGACGATGTTCGCCTTCTTCTTCACGCCGGGCGCAGGACGTGCCCTGCGCCCGCGCCGCGCTCGCCTGCGGGCGCTCGCCCCGCCAGGCGCATTCACTTGACGCGCTTGAAATCTCCGGTCGCACAGACATTGGCCGCCGTGCAGCCGTCCATGCCCCACGTATCCGGGTCCTTCAACGTCATCTTGGTGTTGTAGATCTCGGCCGTCGCGGGATGGGCAATCTGGCCGACGAAGACCTCGCTCTTCTTCTCGAGCTTCGAGCGGATCATCTCCATGCCGACGTTCTTTGGTCCCGCCGTGACGGTCGCGCACAATCCGGCTCCGGAGGGGTTCGATGTGCATTCCTTCACATCGACCGTGTAGTCGGTCCACTTCCACTTGCCGACCATGTCCTTGAGCTCGGCAGCCGATGCCGGCGACGAGGCGACCGCGGCCAGGACGAGCAAGCTTCCAAGAGCGATGTGACGCGTGCGCATTTCTTCCTCCCAGGGTTGTGGACGCAGGACGAAGCGAGGGGTTCCGATCCCAAGCATTCGAACATTCAGATTTTTAGATATCTTAACCATCCGACGAGCGATGATCAACCCCCGCTCTCCCGGCGAGCGCCAGGACGAGATGCACATGACGGCCACCCGTGGCCGGCGATCGCACCTCAGCGCGTCAGGGAGGTCGCTGGTGCGATACGATTGAGCGCGCAAAGGTCCAATTGCGATAATGAGTACATTCGCATATTCTAATTTAACAGGCGCCGAGCCGGGGCCCAACCCCGCGTGCCACTGCCGGAGGAGGAGACAATGTCCGCAAACGCTGCCACGCCAAACGCCAAGAGCATGTCCATCATCGTAACCAAGGGCACGCTCGACTGGGCCTATCCGCCCTTCATCCTTGCGACCACAGCGGCGGCCATGGACGTCAAGGTCTCCATGTTCTTCACCTTCTATGGCCTGCCGCTGTTGCTGAAGAAGCTCGACCTGCAGATCTCGCCTCTCGGAAAGCCCGACATGGCCATGCCGATGATGGGCATGCACATGAAGATGCCGAACATGGTGGCCATGCTGCCGGGGGTGAACGGCATGGCGACCAAGATGATGAAGAACCTCATCAAGAAGAAGGGCGTGGCTTCCATCGAGGATCTGCGCACGGCCGCCGTCGACAGCGAGGTCGAGTTGATCGGCTGCCAGATGACGATGGATCTGTTCGAGTTCAAGAAGAAGGACATGATCCCCGGCATCGTCATCGGCGGCGCCGCCACCTACATGGAAAAGGCGCTCAAGTCGGACATCAATCTCTTCATCTGACGCGCACGGGAGGCGCCCAGCCGACCGGCCAACCAACCCGGCCGTCCTTGCGGCCGGGGAAACTGCCTTTGGAGTTGCGGCGAATCACTATGTGCCAAAAAGGGCACATGAGCGCGCAAAAGTGCCGCCATATTCAATGATTCGAATATCATTATATTGCGGCGTTCAGCCATTTGACCGATGCTTGTTATCAGTCCCCCGGCAGCCGAGGCTTCCGTGCGGACTGACGTGGACGCCTTGCTTCGCGATCCGCTGCCGGCCCCCTGAGCGTGCAATCAGCCACAAGAGCTGAAGCGCTGGGCCAACAGCGCTGTTGGGAGGGAACTAATGAAACAAAAGATTGCACGTGGAATCCTCGGCGCAGCCGTGGCGGTGCTCGCGTTCGAACCCGCAACGTCTGCCTTCGCAACCGAGGGCTACTTCCAGCACGGCTACGGCGCCAGGCAGAAGGCGCTCGCCGGCGCCGGCGTCGCGGATGGCCGCGATGCAACTGCCGCTTCACTCAATCCCGCTGGGATCGTCCACGCCGACAACGAGTTGGACGTTGCCCTCTCGATCTTCAGTCCGCGCCGCGAGATGAAAGGCTCTGGCCCAGCGGGCTTCACGCCCACGGGCACGGTTGAAAGCGACAACGAATTCTTTCCCGTACCGAACATAGCGCGCAACTGGCGCCTCCATGGTCATCCGCTATTTGATGCCGTTGCGCTGACGATGTACGGCAACGGCGGCATGAACACGGAATACGGTACCAACACGGTCAGCGGCTGCGGCGCTGGAGCGGGAGTATTTTGCGCGGGCAGGGCCGGCGTCAATCTACAGCAAATGTTCCTGTCGGTCGCCGGCGCAAAGAAGTTCGGCAACGTATCGGTCGGAGTCGCGCCCATCTTTGCGATGCAGATGTTCGAGGCAAAAGGCCTTGCCGCCTTCAGCACGGCGTCGAGCGACTCGGCAAATCTGTCCGGCCGCGACACCGATGTGTCGTTCGGCGGTGGCCTGCGGGCCGGAATCGAATGGTCTGTGCTGCCGAACTTGCGCCTCGGTCTCGCAGGCAGCACACCGATCTGGATGCAGAGGTTCGATCGCTACAGCGGCCTTTTTGCCGAGCAGGGTGGCTTCGACATCCCGGCAAGCTTGCAGGCAGGCGTCGCCCTCGATGTTACGCCGGCTGTGACCGTGATGGCCGACTACAAGCGCATCTGGTACGGCAGCGTCCCCTCCATCGCAAATCCATCGCCGAACTTCCTGACAGGCGGTCTGCTTGGCCTCGACAACGGCTCGGGTTTCGGATGGAAGGACATCGACATCGTCAAGATCGGTGTCGAATGGAGGACTTCGCCAAATCTGACGCTGCGTGCAGGATACGCCTACAATACTCAGCCCATTCCATCGCGCGATGTGATGTTCAACATTCTGGCGCCCGGCGTTGTGCAGCATCACATCACCGGCGGGCTGCAGTACAGGCTCTCGCGAAACCTCGATCTCGAGTTGGCGGCCATGTATGCCCCGCATACGACGGTGACCGGCAATGAGCTTGCCTTCGGCGGACCCTCCAATGCGGCCCATCAGATCGAGATCGGCATGCACCAGTTAGAGGTCACCGCCGGCATCAAGTACCGCTTTGGGGCAGAAGCACCGCTCAAATAGCCGGTGCCGTACTTCCAAAGCCTCCAGCCTGCGCGCTGCGGCCAGAATGTGCGACCAACGGCGCCGTAGAGGCGCCGTTGCCCTGCTCACCGCAATGCACGGCGCACTGGAAACGCGCTGGGCTGGATGAGACGCACGGGGCGCGAGCCGGCACCCGCAATTCAAGCCGGCTTGAGGAGACTCAAGGCTCCACAAGAACGCTTGCGCTGGCCATACGCGCGCCGTCGACGGCATGAAGGTGATAGACGGGACGACCGGCGTATCTGCCGGGCAGCTTCTCCTTGCTGAGATCCGCGGCAATGCTCGGTGCGGTGCTCAGCATCGTTTCTTCGAACGCGACAAGCCGCGTGCGATGCACATGGCCCGCGACAACCCCGATCACGTTGCGGCATTCGGCGATGCAGCGGGCAAGCGCGGCAGCCCTCCGGGGATCCCGGAATTGCAGAGGTTGTCTCGCCATGTCCGGCAGGGGAACCGGAGCATGATGCAGGAACACCAGCGTCGGCAGCTCTGCCGGAGAGCTGAGAAGGCGTCGAAGGTCGGCCTCCCGCGCGGCGCAGAACGCACCAAGATTGCTGTCGGCGTCCAGCGTATCGACGGCAACGACGCGCAATGCGCCCAGCTCCACCGCATACTGCACGAAGCCGGCGTCGCCGCGCATGTATCCATCCGGCGCGAAGGCCTGTCGAAAGGCACCGCGTCCATCCTTGTTGCCGACGGTTGCAAAGACCGGGCAGGCGAGCTCGCAGAGAATCTCTCGGGCAGCTGCATAGTCCGAGGGCGCGCCGTCATGGGCGACATCTCCCGTGTGCAGCACGGCAGCGGGACGCGGCCTCAGCGCGTTGATCGAGGCGACGGTGCGGTCAAGATCATCGAGCCGCGACCTCGCCGATCGATCTCGTGTCTGAATGTGCGTGTCGGAAATCTGCGCAACGTGCATTGCCGGTCCCAGTCCTCGGGCGTGAAGCGGAAGTCGGCCCAGCAATGAGACGCCTCGGCCAGGACACAAGCTGACGCACCGGCTGATGCCGACGGCTTGTCGGCCGACCGGCGCCTACTTCCCATTCCCACAGCCGAGCTATATCATTATATTCGCGATTTCAAATATTTAGCCGCAACGCCCTCGCAAAAAAGATGGGGGACCGCCGTCCTCGGCGGCACGAGCAGGGAGCAGCGCAATGAGGGCCAGCACGAGCCAAGAGGGTCTGGTCGACCTTTCGGTACCCTCTGCCGACGAGATCAAGACCACCACCTGCTACATGTGCGCGTGCCGCTGCGGCATCCGCGTGCACCTCAAGGACGGCAAGGTCCGCTACATCGACGGCAACCGCGATCACCCCGTGAACAAGGGCGTGCTGTGCGGCAAAGGCTCGGCCGGCATCATGCAGCACTATTCCCCGGCGCGCCTGAAGGCTCCGCTCCTGCGCGTCGGGCCGCGCGGCTCCGGCGAGTTCAAGGAGATCTCCTGGGAGGAGGCGCTCGACATTGCGACGGGCTGGCTCGCTCGCGTGCGGACGACGGACCCAAAGCGGCTGGCCTTCTTCACCGGCCGCGACCAGAGCCAGTCGCTGACCGGCTGGTGGGCCATTCAGTTCGGCACGCCCAACTATGCCGCCCACGGCGGCTTCTGCTCCGTCAGCATGGCAGCCGCCGGCCTCTACACGTTCGGCGGTTCGTTCTGGGAGTTCGGCGAGCCGGACTGGGACCATACGCGCTATTTCATGCTGTTCGGCGTGGCGGAGGACCATGCCTCCAATCCGATCAAGATCGGCCTGGGAAAGCTCAAGAAGAATGGCGCCAAGATCGTCGCCATCAACCCCGTCAGAACCGGCTACGGCGCGGTCGCCGACGAGTGGGTCGGCATCAAGCCCGGCACCGACGGGCTGTTCGTGGCGGCGCTCATCCACGAGCTCTTGCACACTCAGCAGATCGACGTCGACTACCTCGTCCGCTACGCCAATGCATCCTGGCTGGTGATCCAGGACGCTGGCGCGGGCGACGATGGGTTGTTCGCGCGCGGCTCCGCTGGAGAGCCCTTGGCGTTCAACAGGAAGACCGGCACGCTTGTCGATGCCGGCTCGCCCGATATCACGCCGGCCCTGTCCGGCACCTTCGCGCTGCCGGACGGACGCAAGGCAGTCCCGGTCTTCGAGCTTCTGACCAAGCGCTTCCTGGCGGAGGAGTACGCTCCCGAGCGAGCTGCCGCCGTGACCGGCATCGCCGCCGCCACCATCCGCCGCATTGCGGGTGAACTGGCGCACGCCGCCTTCAAAGAGGAGGTCGTGCTCGACATCCCCTGGACCGATTGGGCCGGCAGGCGGCATGAGAAGACGATCGGTCGACCCGTATCGATGCATGCCATGCGCGGAATATCGGCGCATTCGAACGGCTTCCACACCTGCCGCATGATCCACATCCTGCAGATCCTGCTCGGCTCCATCGACTGCCCCGGCGGGTATCGCTACAAAGCGCCCTATCCCAAGTGCATACCCCCGCGCCTGAAGCCCACGGGAAAGCCCGGACAGATCGCCCGCAACGAGCCCCTTGGCGGGCCTCATCTCGGCTTCCCGACATGTCCCGAGGACCTTCTGGTCGACGCTGACGGAAAGCCGCAGCGCATAGACAAGGCTTTCAGTTGGGACGCGCCGCTTGCGGCCCACGGCCTGATGCACATGGTCATCACCAATGCCGCAACGGCCGATCCTTACCCCATCGGCGTGCTCTTCATGTACATGGCGAACATGGCGTGGAACTCGACCATGAATACGCCCGCAATTCTCGAGCACCTGACGGCGCGCGACGAGAAGACGGGCGAATACAAGATCCCGAAGATCATCTACTCCGACGCCTATTCCTCCGAGATGGTGCCCTATGCCGACCTCGTGCTGCCGGACACGACCTATCTGGAACGCTGGGACTGCATCTCGCTGCTCGATCGGCCGATCTCCGAGCCTGACGGCCCTGCCGATGCCATCAGGCATCCCGTAGTGAAGCCCGATCGCGATGTGCGGCCATTCCAGAGCGTGCTGATCGATCTTGGGTGGCGGCTGGGGCTGCCGGCGTTCACGAATGCGGACGGCACGAGAAAGTATCCCGGCGGCTATCCCGACTACATCATCAACCACGAGCGGCTGCCCGGCGTCGGTCCGCTGGCCGGCTGGCGCGGCAAGGACGGCACCTTGTTCGGCACCGGTGCACCCAACCCAAAGCAGCTCGAGCGCTATGTCGAGAACGGCGGCTTCCACGTGCACCACCTCCCTGCGGATATGCGCTACTACAAGCACGCCAACCGCGCCTATCTCGATTGGGCAACCTCTGTGGGGTACCTCGGCGACGGTGCCAGGCTGGTGTTCCAACTGTACGTGGAGCCGATGCAGCGCTTTCGCCTGGCCGCACGCGGACACGGTCAAATCCAACCGCCAGACCACCACCGCCAACGTATTGCGGCCTATTTCGATCCTTTGCCCACGTGGTATCCGCCGTTCGAGGGCACGATGGTCGATGATCGCGAGTTCCCCATGTACGCCATCACTCAACGCCCCATGCACATGTATCACTCATGGGGCTCGCAGAATGCGTGGCTTCGCCAGATCACGGCGCGAAACCGCCTTTACATGAGCCGGTCGAAGGCCGCCGAGCTCGGCATCGCTGATGACGACTGGGTCTGGATTGCGAGTCATATCGGGCGCGTCAAGGCGCAGGTGAAGCTGATGGAAGGGGTGAACCCGGATACCGTGTGGACCTGGAACGCCATCGGCAAGCGCTCCGGCGCTTGGGGCCTCGATAGCAAGGCTCCCGAAGCCACGCACGGCTTCCTGCTCAACCATCTCATCAGCGAGCTGCTGCCGGAGCGTGAGGGCGGCTACCACTTCTCCAATTCGGACCCTGTCACCGGGCAGGCCGCCTGGTACGACCTGCGTGTTCGCATCGAAAAGGCGAAGCCGGACGAGGCACGCGAGACATACCCGCGGTTCGAGCCCTTGAAGCCGCTCGGTCATATTCGAACGCCAGGATCTCTTTCATTCGGCGCCGAGTTCACCAGGAAGCGGAGATAACCGCGCGCCGCTCGCGTGTCGCGGAAAAGCACTCGTTGCGGCGGCGGCGACAGGTCCCCTCCGCCTCGCTGAGCGGGCGATCGCCGCCGCGATCGGCGGCTTGACCAAAGTCAAGCCCCGCTACCTATTTCTATACTAGCGTAGTCAAGAAATTGACCATCACATCGTGCTGACAAGCCAGCCAGGGGGGAGCTCAGCTCCCGCTCCAGCCAGCCAGTTCGCCTCGCTACGGGACTGAGTTGGGGGAGAATCTCTGTGAAGGGCTTGATATTGAAGGGAGCCGTCGTCGGGCTCCTGTCTCTGCCGACGATCGCGTTCGCGCAGGCTGTCGACAAGGGCACCGAGCAGCGACCCGCGGCCTTGGATCTCATTCCGACAGGCATCTACGATCCGACCGCCGGTCCGGCGTTGCGCAATCCGTGGCGGCCGGACATCGCCTCCTGCAGCCAGTGGTGGGGCGGCCCCGTCGGCACCATTCTTCCGCCCGGCATGGTGCCGCCGCCGGCGCCTCCTGAGGGCACGCACGGCCTCGTCGGCTTCAACTATTCCTCGTCGTGCCACCTGATCGAAGGGCTGGCGAGCGCCAGCGTGCGCGCGCAAGGGTTCTTTGTGCGCGGCACAATCTATGGCGAAGACGTGGGCGAGTGGCGCGACGGACACGGTACGGACCAACGCAACGGGTTCGATCGGCGCACCTACTCGGCCGGGGTCGGCTTCGCGGCGCCCGACGGCACATTGCTGTCCTTCGACTACACCCGGGCGGAGCGGCACAAGACGCTCTATGGCGGTGCCCTCCTCGACACGAGGTTTTTCGATGCCGACATCTTCGCGGCACGGGCCCGCCTTCCCGTGATGGCCGGGCCTCTCAAGGCTATCGAGGTGACGGCCAAGGCAACGCTGCTCGAGCGCGAGAACGACAATTTCAGCTATCGTCCGCTCGTCGGTGCGGCCACCCTCGCGCGGTTCAGCCGGGATTTGATCGAGGGGCGCGCCGCCGCGCTGTTTGCGCAGCCGGGCCTGGCCTATTCGCTGGGCGTTGACGTCAAGGACGACCATCGCGACGCCACGCGCTTTCAGGGCGCGAGTATATCGACCTTGAATGCACAGTCGCGCGTCCAGCCCGACGCCCGTGTTTCCGACGTGACCGCCTTCGGCGATGTCACGGCGAACTTGAACGCTTCGGCGCGGCTTCTGGCAGGCATTCGCCTGGGCTTCGTCTCCGCCCAGGCTGACGATGTCAACGCAAGCGGGCTTGTGACACCTGGGTACGGCGCCACGCCGACGCCCCGATCCCTGTTCCTTCAATACTATGGCGTGACGGGCGAGGATCGAGCCACCGAGACGAATCTCGGGGGAAAGCTTCGCCTGGAACAGGACTTCCTCAGCAAGACGGGGACCGCGTATGTCTCCGTCTCGCGGCAAGTGCGAACGGCCGATCCGGTCGAGCGCTATTTCGTGTCGTTCACGCCTCCGTCCGGCGCGTCGCTCAATCCCGGCCCCGTCCATCGCACCTGGATCGGAAATCCGACGCTCGACCCTGAGAAGCACCATATCGCCGAGGCCGGGTTCGCCTGGCAGCACGCCGGATGGAAGCTCGCGGCGCGGACATTCATCGATCACGCCGACGATTTCATCTTGTGGGATCGGGCCCGCGGCCAATCCGGCATTCTCATGAGCAACAACGCCAGCGTCTTTCGCAACATCGATGCGCTGATCGCGGGACTGTCGGGGCGCGTCGGCTACCGGTGGAGTTCGGGCTTCTTCACACGCATCGATGCACATCTGACCTATGGCGAGAATCTCACCGACAACAGGCCGATCGGGCAGATTCCCGCCATCGAGGTGATCACAACCGTTGGATACGATACGCCGGCCTGGGGCATCGAGGGACGGCTGCGCGCCGTCGCGCCCCAGAACCGGGTCGACAACTATTTCCGCACCGGATCGGGTGTCGACGGCAACGGCCTCGGCAGCGAAGGAAGCGGCTTTGCCCTCGTCGACGTGATGGCGACTTGGCGACCGCTGCCGAACGCGACGTTGCAGGTCGGCGTCGAGAACCTGTTCGACAAGGCCTACACCGAGCACATCGAGCGCAACGACATCGACGATCCCTTCCTGGTCAACCAGATGGCAGCCGGGCGCTCGCTTGTCCTGCGCGGCTTGACGCGGTTCTGAACGGGCGGCGCGGAGCACGAGGTATACAGCCGCACGCCTTGTTCCTCTTCAAGGGCAGGGCTGCGGCGTCGCCGTCGCGCGTCGTTTGACCAAAGTCAACTCGCGCCGCGCGATGTTCTATTACTTGACTGTGAGAGTATGGAAATTACTCCACAGACGAAGCGTCATTCGGAAAGCCGGGAGACCATGCCGAAATTTCCAGCGCCCATCAGCCGCCGGGACGCCCTCAGGTTCTGCGGGTCGGCCGCCATCCCTTCGTTCGGCCCGCTCGGCTGGGCCGGTAAGGCACTGGCTGCACCGCTGCCTCAGCTCACGCTGTGGGGGCCGCCCGCCGGGCCATCGATCACCCTCGCGCATGCGGTGGCGGCCAGGATGCTGCGCGACGTTGCCGACAAAGTGGAGTTCAAGGCCTGGCGCAACCCCGATGAGATGCGCGCGGGCCTGACCTCCGGCACGATGCAGGTCGTTATCGTCCCGACCCAGGTCGCGGCCAATCTCTTCAACAGGGGGCTCGGCGTGCGGCTGGTCAACGTCATGACGGACGGCCTCCTCTATATCGTGGCAAACGACCCGGCGCTCACCACGATGGCATCTCTGCGCGGTCGCAAGATCGCCGTGCCATTCCGCAACGACACGCCGGAGTTCGTGTTCCGCCGCATCCTGAAGGCAAAAGGGATGGCGGCAGGCAACGATCTGACGGTGGAGACCACGGGAACGCCGATCGAGGCCATTCAACTCCTCCTCGCGGGGCGCCTTGATGCCGCCCTTGTGCCCGAGCCGGCGGCGACGGCCGCCATCGTGCGGGGCAAGGTGGCGGGCAAGTCCATCGCCCGCGTGATGGATGTGCAGAAGCTCTGGTCGGAGATCACCGGACAGGACCGGGCGACCTTGCCGCAGGCCGGCCTTGCCGTCACAACCGCGTTCCGCGACCGGCACCCCGATCTCATCGCGCGGATACACGCGCGGCTGGCCGAAGCGACGGCGGCCGTGGTGGCAACGCCGGCCGCCGCGGCCAACCATGCAGCAGCGGCTTTGGAGCTGCCATGGCCGATCATCGAGCAATCCATTGCGTGGTCCAACCTTGTCTGCAGGCGCGCTACGGAGGCACGCCCGGCGCTCGAGGCAATGTTTGCCGTGATCGCCGAAGCCGATGCCTCGATCCTCGGCGGGAAGCTGCCGGGAACGGAGTTCTACATGTGACGGGAATCATGGCTGCCCTGGCCATGCGCACGGGAAGAGCGGGCCGTTTCATCTGGTCCTCCTGGGCCGGGCTGTCCGCGCTGTTTCTGTTTTGCGCCCTGTGGCAGGCGGGCCATGAGGCTTACGGCTCATTCATCCTTCCGTCGCCCCTGGCGACCTCGCATTCCGTGCTGCAGCTTGCCGGTGAGCGGGCCAACTGGCTCATCGCCTGCACAACCGTCGGGCGTGCGCTTGCAGGCTTCCTCATCGCTTCGCTGGCGGGCATCGCTGCCGGCGTGCTTGCCGGCTACTCGGCGGCGGCGTTGCGCCTGGCGCGGCCGCTGGTGACCCTGTTGCTCGGCGTGCCGCCGATCGCGTGGATCGTGCTGGCCATGATCTGGTTCGGCTCGACCAACGGCATGGTGGTAACGACGGTCATCATCGCGGCCGTGCCACTGGCCTTCGTCGGCGCCGCGGAAGGCGTCATGACCCGCGACCGGGGCCTCGATGACATGGCGCGCGCGTTCGGCGCTGACGCCTGGGTCCGGTTCTCCACGCTGGCGCTCCGCCATGTCGGCGCCCACGTTTTTCCGGCCCTCGTGCTGGCTCTCGGCACCGCGTTCAAGGTCGCGGTCATGGCGGAGGTGCTGGCCAATGCGGGCGGCGTCGGCGGCGGCCTCGCCCGCGCCCGCTCCAACCTGGACGTCTCGGAGGCGCTGGCCTGGGTGCTGATTGCGGTCATTGCCCTGATCGCCGTCGAGTACGGCCTGATCCGTCCTGTCCACGCGGAGGTCGAGCGGTGGCGCGAGGCCGCCAGACCCTGGGGCATCAAGCGATGACGGCCTTGCTGTTGTCGGGGATCGGCCACGCGTACCTGGGGCGCACGGTGCTGGACGGCGTCGATCTCACCGTGTCGGCAGGAGAGATCATTGCCCTCGTCGGCCCGTCGGGTTGCGGCAAGAGCACGCTCGTTCATATTGCAGCGGGCATTCTCGAGCCGCTGCGCGGCCGGGTGCTCGCCCGCTATGCCCGGCACGGCATGGTGTTCCAGGAGCCGCGCCTCATGCCGTGGGCAACCGCGCGCGAGAACATTGCCTATCCCTTGCGCATCGCCGGGATCGGGCGAAAGGCGCGACAGGCTCGCGCCCTGGCGGCGGCACGGCGCGTGTCCCTCGACGAATCGGACCTCGAGAAGTTCCCGGTCGAGCTCTCGGGCGGAATGCGCCAGCGCGTGGCGATCGCACGAGCACTCGTTCTCAATCCCGATTTCGTCTTCTTCGATGAGCCCTTTACGGCTCTCGATGTCGCACTCCGGCGCCGGATGCAGGACCTCGTCATCGCCGCCGCAGGCGAGGCCGGGTTCGCGGCCCTGTTCGTGACGCACGATCTCTTCGAGGCGGCCCGCATAGCGCATCGGATCGCCGTGATGGATCCGCGCGGCTGGGGCATCAGCGGCGAGCGCGTGATCCCGGGTGTACCCGGCCGGCGGTCGGACCGCGATGTATTCGAGCAGGTGGCCCGCTACCTGTCGGAGGACGCGCTCTTTCGCCATGTCAACGACGTCGACGAGCGGAGGCTGGCATGACGCCGATGGTGGAGACGTCGGGTCGCGAGCGCCTATCGCTGCTGAGCGTGCTCACCGACGAGGGCTTGCGCCTGTTCTTTCCGCTCGGCGCGCTTTATGCCGCAGCGTGGCCCTTCCTGTGGGTCGTTGTTCTGGGCTTCGATCTGCCGCTGGCAAGGCAGGTGCCGGCGACACAATGGCATCCCCACGAGATGCTCATCGGCGCCTATGGCGCGGCTCTGATCGGCTTCGTGACGACGGCGGTGCCGGAGTGGACGGACAGCGAGCAGCCGGGCCCGCTCCTGCTGTGGCCGTTGGCCGTCCTGTGGGGAGTCGGGCGTTGCGTCGGCGTTCTCGGCTTCGATCTGCTCGGCGCTCTCGGAGCTCTCGCCGACGGCCTGTGGCTCGGCGCTCTGCTCGTCTATGTCGGGCGCGTCAGCTGGCAGAGACGGACGACAAGCCTTTCCGGTTTCATGTTCTGGCTGCTGGTGCTTCTCGCCGCCGAGGTGACCACGCGCATCGGCTTCATCGGCGCGGACACACAGCTCGCGGCGCGAGGATTGACGGCCCTTGGCCTCGCCTTCCTCGGCCTCTTGGGCCTCGCGTTGGCGCGGGTTGCCGTGCCCGTTACCAATCTCGTGCTCGATCCCAGCGAGACAACCAGCCCGTATAGGCCCCATCCCGGTCGCCGGAATCTTGCGCCGGGCTTGGTTGCGATCGCGCTCGCCGGCGAGGTTGCAGGCGCGTCGATCGAGGTTCGCGGCTACCTGTGCCTTGCCGCCGGCGCTGCCTTCCTCGATCGGGCCGGCGAGTCATTCATTGGCCGTCCGTTCATGCGCGCCGAAATCCTGTGTCTGTTCGGGGCCTCCGCGCTCGCCGGATTGGGTCTGCTGGCGGTGGGTGCGTCCCGGCTCGGGGCGCCTCTCACGGAGTCGTCCGGGCTGCACGTGGCGCTCCTTGGCGGATTGGGCCTCAGCGTGCTGGCGGTGTTTTCCATCGCCGGGCTGATGCACACCAATCACGCCTTGCGCCTGCCGGCAGCGGCCAAGCTCGCCTTCCTTCTGCTGGTCGCGGCCACTGCTCTGCGCGTGCTTCCTGATCTCGGCGTTTCTCTGCCGGGCAATCAGCATGTGGCGAGCGCCATCGCGTGGGCTCTCGCATTCCTCGTCTGGCTCTACGGCTATTGGCCCTTGCTCGCAGACGCCGGCACCGTTGGCCGGCGTTCCTGCTGATCGGCATTTCGCAAGAGAGGCGACTGGCATCATGGCGACCGTGACGCGCAGGGTGGCGTGGCAACAACCCGCCATACTCGGCTACGGCTTCAGGCCGTTCTTCCTGTTCGGTGCTCTGCATGCCGCGCTCGCCATCGTGCTATGGGTGCCCTGGTTCCTGGGTCTCAAGGCCGTCGCGACCACGCTGCCGCCTGTGGCTTGGCATGCGCATTCCCTGCTCTTCGGCTACGTGCCCGCCGTCATCGCCGGTTTCCTGCTCACGGCAATCCCCAACTGGACCGGCCGCCCTCCCCTCGTCGGCTGGCCGCTCGCCGCGTTGGTCTCGCTGTGGCTGGCCGGCCGCCTCGCCGTGATCGTGCCGGCGAGCCTCGGGCCTTGGTCTGCGGCGCTGTTGGATCTCACGTTTCTTGCGGCCCTGACCGCTATCGCAGCGCGCGAAGTCGTCTCCGCGAGGAACTGGCGCAACGTGAAGGTGCTCGTGCTGCTCGCCATCCTGCTGTTCGCACAGGGGCTGTTCCATTGGGAGGTGGAGCGCTTCGGCAGGCCCGAAATGTCCGATCGCCTGGCCATCGGCACCGTTCTGACCCTGATCACACTGATCGGCGGCCGCATCGTGCCGAGCTTCACATCCAACTGGATCAGGCGATCCAATCCGGGACCGCTGCCGCGCCCACCCGGCACATTCGACACCCTCGCCACGACGGCCGGCATCGTCGCGCTCGGCACGTGGATCGCGACTGCACAGATGAACGTGCCGGGATGGGCCGGTGGCGGCATCCTTGTGCTCGCCGGGCTGCTCCATCTCGTCAGGCAAGCCCGCTGGGCGCCGCATCGGACCCTGCGCGAGCCGCTGGTGGCGATCCTTCACGCGGCCTATTTCTTCGTGCCGCTCGGATACATCCTGACGGGCGCGGCCGAGCTGTCGCATGGACACATTGCCGCCAGCGCCGGCATTCACGCATGGACCACCGGCGCCATAGGAACGATGACCCTCGCCGTCATGACCCGCGCCAGCCTCGGCCACACCGGCCGTCCGCTTGCCGCAACCCGCACGACCATCGCCATCTACGGTGCCGTTCTTCTGGCTGCGCTGCTGAGAATAGCGTCCGCGCTCGCGCCCCACCTTACCCTGCTGCTGCTGCCGGCCGCAGGAATCGCCTGGATCGTGGCCTTCGCGGCATTCGCTGCGGCCTACGGCCCCATGCTCCTGCGCCGACGCAGGGATACCCCCGCTTCGCCGTAAGGAGAGCTCGACGCCCCCCGGCGTCTTCCACAAGCAGGGCGTGGAATGCATTGGCAAACCAGAGCGCGGTTAACCGAAGTCAAGGCAGGAACGCGCCTCACCAATCTTCATGCATCCCGGTGCAGCCGATTCGAGCGGAGCATTGATCTTCTGACCATCGATATGGTGCGGTACGTCTTTTCCACTGCCATGTTCGATATCTCAGATTTGCGACAACGCTCGACAGGTCCAAGGACGGCGGTCAGCCGCGATTCCGGGCAGCAGCCATGAGCCAACCATCGATTTCCAGACGCAATCCGATCCTTCGAACCGAGCCCCGCCGTTTCGACAGGGACAGCATCATCGCATTTGCCGGCGCATTCGATCCCCAGCCGGCGCACATGGACGAGCGCGCCGCCGAGGCAACGCCGCTGCGCGGGCTTGCGGCTTCCGGGTGGCAAACGTGCGCCTTGATCGCCCAGGATCTCCGGAAAGCCTTCGCGGGCCATACGCGCTATCTCGGCATGGGGAGCATCGACGATCTGCGATGGCTGAGGCCCGTTCGACCCGGCGACGATCTCGTGTGCGAGGTGAGACTGGGCGCTTCCTTGCCATGTTCCTGTGACCCAGCGGTCACGCGACGCCATGCAGAGGTTGAAGCACGAAACCAGCTCGGCGAAATCGTGGTTCGCTGGTCTTGCCAGTTGCTGTTTGGCGAGCCATATGGGGCGCGGAAGAGCCGGACCCGTATGCCACGGCCACCCTGCGAGGTGCGCGCGCCGAGACGAGCCAAGGTCATGTCGCGACCGGGCAACCACTTGATAAAGTACTTCGAGGATGTCTGCTGCGGGGATGAGATCGCACTTGGAAGCTACACCTTCGACTCGGCCAACGTATCCATGTTCGAGAGCATTATGGCTGGCAGCAAGGAGTGCATCGAAACCGGCAGCGGCCGGCACGTCAGCGACTGGCATGTTGTGGCAGCGTGGATGAGCCTGATCGTCGCGTACTACAAGCGTCGCGCCGCGCAGCTCGCGGCAGACGGTTGCCCTGTGCCCGCTCTCGGACCCGCAACCGGCGCAAGATGGTTGCGCTGGCAGGCACCGGTGTCGATAGGAGATCACATCAGCTTTCGCGGCTGGGCGGAGCATAAGGTCAACGCCGGCGGCCACGGTCGATGGGGCCTGCTGGTCGCAGGCACGGAAGGGCGCAATCAGCACGGAGACGTGGTCGTTTCCCTTTATCCGCAGTTTCTGCTGGAGCGGCGGCCAACACATCATCGTCCCGACCCGGAAGCACATGAACTGGCCGATGCATGGCCGTAAGTAGGAGTGCTGCATGAAGACGGCGGTCGTGATCCGGCACGTGGCGTTCGAGGACTTGGGAACCTTCGCGCCTGTCCTTGCACGCGCTGGCTTCGATGCCAGGTATGTCGAGGCGGGGATCGATGATCTGGCGTCCCCTGAGCTGAGGACCGCCGACCTTGTGGTCGTCCTGGGCGGCCCGATCGCAGCCTACGATGAGAGCATCTACCCGTTTCTGCTCCCTGAGCTTCGCCTGCTGGAACACCGCCTGACCACTGCCCGCCCGACGCTGGGCATCTGCTTGGGGGCGCAACTCATTGCCCGCGCCGCGGGTGCAAGTGTCTATGCCGGCAGGGCCAAGGAGATCGGCTATGGGCCGATCACGCCGACATCCGAGGGTCGCAGCTCTTGCCTG
Source organism: Hyphomicrobiaceae bacterium (assembly GCA_008933705.1). Taxonomy (GTDB): domain Bacteria; phylum Pseudomonadota; class Alphaproteobacteria; order Rhizobiales; family Hyphomicrobiaceae; genus AWTP1-13. The sequence continues at coordinate 60,895 of WBUN01000018.1, read as the reverse complement.
GCCCATCTGGAGCAGGCCGACTGGCAAGTGCTGCACTGGCATGGGGATACGTTCGACCTGCCGGCCGGGGCGAGGCGGCTCGCATCGACTGCGATCACCGACAACCAGGCCTTCGCGATCGGATCGCATGTCCTGGGCCTCCAATTTCACATGGAGGCTGACCCTCGCCTCTTGGAGCGATGGCTCATCGGGCACGCGTGCGAGCTTTCCGCCGCAAGGATTGACATTTCTCGCCTCCGCTCCGACGCCCGCCGATACGGCGCCATGGTCACCAAGTCGGGTCAGGAGGCTCTCGGCGCGTGGCTGACGTCTGCCATGTCGGCGGCCGCGTCCTGATCCATCCGGCGCCCACTCGGCGAACCCGGCAAATTGACATCAGTCAAGGCAATGGCTGCGCCTCCCAATAGCGTGCTTCCCAGCCGCAAGGTGGGGGTTGAGACCAGCCGATGACGACGCGAGGATGGATTGGCGCGACCGTGCTGATGCTTGCAGGCGCAGGCCTTGCGCTCGGCTGGCTCAGCTCACGACCATCGGCCGCACGCGATCTGATGCTTCTCTATGTGGGAGCGGAAGACTGCGCTCCTTGCCGCTCGTGGCAAGGCACGGAGGCGATGACCTTTCGGGCCTCGCCGGAATTCGCGCGCATCGTCTACCGCGAGGTGAAGGCGCCGACGCTGCGGGACGTGCTCAAAGACGAGTATTGGCCTGACGACCTGCGCACCTACCGTGACCGTCTCGGCCGCGGAGCGGGCGTGCCGCTATGGCTTGTCATCGCGGACGAAAGGATTGTCCAGCAGAGCTTCGGCGAAAGCCAATGGCGCAATTCCGTTCTGCCGAAGATACGATCCCTGATCCGCTGAGCGATCGATACCTGGTGCAGTAGCCGTCAATTGCCCTGGAAGACCGGCTTCCTCTTGTTGACGAACGCCTCATAGGCCCGCTCGTAGTCCTTTGTCTGCATGCAGATGGCCTGGGCCTGCGCCTCTGCCTCGATGGCCTCGTCAACCCCCATGCTCCACTCCTCATGCATGCAGCGCTTGGTCATCGCATGCGCGAAGGTCGGACCATCGGCAAGGGATCGCGCCAAGGACTGCGCCTCGCCCAACAAGGCGTTCGGCTCGCACAGCCTGTTGAGGAATCCCCAGCGCTCGGCTTCATCTCCGTCCATGGCTCGGCCAGTGTACAGCAGCTCGGCGGCCCGCCCCGACCCGACGATCCGGGGCAGCATGTTGCACGCGCCCATGTCTGCGCCGGCAAGTCCGACGCGCACGAACAGAAAGGCCGTCTTGCTGCGGGCCGTGCCGTAGCGCAGATCGGATGCCATCGCCAGGATGGCGCCGGCGCCGGCACAGACCCCATCGATCGCGGCCACAATCGGCTGCGGGCAGGCGCGCATGGCCTTGACGAGATCACCGGTCATGCGCGTGAAGCCGAGCAGCCCGCCCATGTCGCCCTTGCGCTGCATCTCAACGAGAGGACCGATGATTTCGTGCACGTCGCCCCCGGAGCAGAAGTTGCCGCCCGCTCCGGCAATGACGATGCTCTTGACGTCGTCGGCGTAGACGAGATCGCGGAAGGTGTCGCGCAGCTCGGCGTAGGATTCGAGCGTCAAGGGATTCTTCCGCTCGGGCCGGTTGAGCGTCAGCGTCGCGACCTTGCCGTCGAGCTGCCAAACAAAATGCCGGGGTTTGAAGTCTGCGAAATTGATGCGCAAAGGGCGAAACCTCTGGGCTGTCGCTTCCGGTTGCGACTTTGCTGCTCCCGTAGTCGTGGACATCGTCGTCTCCTTCAGCCGGCAAACGTAAGCCCGCCGCTGACGCTCAACACCTGGCCGGTGATGTAGTCGGAGCGGGGGCTGGCAAAGAATAGAATTGCGTCTGCGATCTCCTGGGGCTTGGCAAATCGCCGGAACGGGATCGCCCGGATGAATGCTTCCTTGAGCTTGTCGGGGCGAGACTGGAGCATCGGCGTGTCGGTTGGCCCCGGGCAGACGCAGTTGACGTTGATCGAATAGCGCGCCACCTCGCGGGCGAGCGACTTGGTGAACGCGATGACGCCGCCTTTGGCGGCGGCATAGGTGGTCTCTCCCGAGCTGCCCACACGCCCCGCGTCGCTCGAGACGTTGACGATCTTTCCCCTGCCGGCCGCAATCATGGAGGGCAGCAGGGCCTGCGTGAGATGCAAAGTCCCGCCGAGATTGATGGCAACGACGCGATCCATGTACTCGGGAGGGTTATCGACAAACGGCTGGATGTCGTTCCAACCCGCCGCATTGACGAGTATGTCGATGCGAGGATGACGCTTGAGCGCCTCGCCGGCGCAGCGGCGGGCCGAGCCGGCATCGGCGAGGTCGACGGCCAAGAACTCGATGGCGATTCTCGTTTCCGCTGCCTCCCGCACGAGCTGCGCACCTCTTGTGGCGTCCACATCCGCACAGATGACCGTCGCACCGCAGCGGGCCAGCTCCATCACCGTCGCCCTGCCGATCCCGGACGCGCCGCCCGTGACCAGCGCGGTCTTTCCATCCAGTCTCATGCAGATGCTCCTTTCCTTTTCCCGGGCGCGCTGTGGGCGGCGCCCGCCAGAAACGCCTCGACCCTCTGCCGTGTCTCCGCGTCGCTCAGCAGCCGGCGTGTCGCTTCGAGCTCCTCGGAGTACCCGTTGCGCCCGCCCCCTCGTGCTGCTGCGATGCACGCCTTGGCCGCAGCAAGCGCACCTGCGGGAAGCGCGTCTATCCGCCCGATGATCTCGGCTGTGCGCTCGGTGAGCTCGGCGCGCGGCACCGCCCACTGCACGAGGCCAAGCCCTTGCGCCGTTGCCCCGTCGACGACCTCTGCGCCCAGGATGAGCCGGGTCGCCACGGACGGCCCGCACAGCATGCTGAGGCGCTGCGTTCCGCCGGCACCTGGAATCAATCCCAGCCGCGCTTCCGGCAGGCCGAGCTTGGCTTCACGCGCTGCAACGCGCAGATCGCATGCGAGCGCCAGCTCCAGCCCGCCGCCCATGGCCGCCCCCCCGATCTCCGCCACCGTGACCTGCGGCAATCGCTCGATGCGCGCATAGAGGCGCTGGATGCCGGCCACGAAGGAATACATCCGCTCCGGGCCATCCCGCACGTTCATGCGTTCGTGCACCTCCTGGAGATCGGCACCGGCGCAGAACACTTTCTGGCTGGATCGGATGTGCAGGACCTTGCAGTCGGTGCCGCCGACGACCTCGTCGAGCTTGGCGTTGAACGATTCCACCCACTGCTCGGTGATGGCGTTGACCGGCGGGCGATCGAGGACCACGGTCGCAACACCGCCGGAGACGCTCGTCATGAACATGGCCGCAATCCTTCTTGCTCCCCCTCGCGGACGAGCGCGCGGCCGATGACGAGACGCTGGATGTCGTTGGTTCCCTCGTAGATCTTGGTGGCGCGCACCGCGCGGCAGATGCGCTCCACGCCGAAATCGGCGATATAGCCGGCGCCACCCAGGGTCTGCATGGCATCCGAGCAGACCCGCTCAGCCGTCTCCGTGGCAAACATCTTCGCCATCGAGGCTTCCTTCAGGCACGGCAAACCCAGGCTGCGCAAGGCTGCGGCGTGGAGCACGAGCTGGCGTGCGGCTTCGAGCTGCGTCGCCATGTCGGCGAGGCGAAAGGCAACGGCCTGATGCTCGATGATGGTCTTGCCAAAGCTCCTGCGTTGCTGGGCGTAGGAAAGCGCAATCTCGTACGCTGCGCGGGCCATGCCGACCGCCTGCGCGCCTACGCCGATGCGTCCCCCCTCCAGGTTCGCAAGTGCTATCCGATATCCCTGGCCCTCGTCTCCGAGCAGGTTCTCCCTCGGGACGCTGAGGTTCTCGAGGTGGATCTCGCACGTATCGGACGCATGCTGCCCCATCTTCCTCTCGATCCGGCCGACGCGATAGCCCGGCCGCATGGTCTCGACGATGAAGCAGCTGATGCCGTGCTTGCCCTTGGCGCTGTCGGTGACGGCAAAGACGAGCGCGACGTCTGCGTTCTTGCCGGAGGTGATGAACTGCTTCGTTCCGTTGAGGAGGAAGCCGCTGTTTCGCCGCTCGGCGCGCGTGCGGATGACGGCGGCATCGGAGCCCCCCTGCGGCTCCGTCAGGCAGAAGGCGCTGAGCATGTCGCCCCGTGCCATCGGCCGCAGGAACTTCTCCTTCTGTTCGCGCGTGCCGAATTGGACGAGCGGCATGCATCCGACCGTGTTGTGGCCGCTCACGATCGTCGATACCGCACCGTCTCCGGCCGCGATCTCTTCGAGCGCCACCGCGCACGCCACGTAGTCGGCCCCCGCCCCATCCCACTCAGGCGGCACCGTGAGGCCCATGAAGCCGAGCTTCCCGAGATCACGCAGCGCACTGCGGGGAAAGATCGCATTGTGATCCCATTCGGCGGAATGCGGGGCCAGCCAGTTCCGCGCAAAATCGCGTGCCGTCTTGCGAATCCGCTCGTGCTCTTCGGTAAGAATCATGGCGCCCGCCCTGCTGTCTGCCGCCTGCTGTCCTTGCACGCCTTCAGCAGCTCTCGGGCAACGATGACCTTCTGCACTTCGGTGGCGCCTTCGTAGATGCGCAGCGCTCGGATCTCACGATAGAGCGCCTCGACCTTGACGCCGACGCGGACGCCGTGTCCGCCGAAGAGCTGCACCGCCCGATCGATCGCGCGTTGCGCCATTTCGGTCGCGAATGCCTTCGCCGCCGACGATTCCCGCGACACGCGCGCCGCCCCCCGGTCCTTGCACCAGGCCGCCCGGTAAACCAGCAGCGCGGCCGCATCGATATCGATGGCGCTGTCGGCCAGCGCGGCCTGCGTCAATTGCAGGTCCGCGAGCGGCGCGCCGAACAGATTGCGCGTCGTCGCGCGGTTGAGGGCTTCGTCGAGAGCGCGGCGCGCGAAGCCCAATGCGGCCGCGGCGACGGTGGATCGGAAGATATCCAGCGTCGCCATGGCCACCTTGAAGCCCTCCCCCGGGGCACCGAGACGGTTGGCGAGCGGAACGCGGCACCCCGTGAAGCTCAGCGTCGCAAGCGGATGTGGAGCGATCACCTCGATCCGGTGGGCTATCGACAGCCCCGGCGCATCCGCATCGACAACGAATGCCGATATTCCCTTAGTGCCAGGCGCTTCACCGGTGCGCGCAAACACGACATAGTGATCGGCAATTCCGCCGTTGGAGATCCATGTCTTTGCCCCGTCGAGGCGCACGTGCGCAGGGCCGTCCTTGGTCGCCGTCGTTGCGAGTGCGCTGACATCAGAGCCTGCTTCGGCCTCCGACAGCGCGAACGCAGCGATGTGTCGGCCATCACGCACCGGCGGCAGGTACTTCGCTTTCAGCTCATCGCTGCCGAACAGCGAGATCGAGCCGGTGCCGAGGCCCTGCATGGCAAAGGCGAAGTCGGCGAGACTGTCGTGCCAGGCCAGGATCTCGCGGGCGAGGCACAGCGTCCGCACATCCAGTTTCTCCGAAAGACCGCCGTGGGCGGCAGGCACGACCGCTTTCAGCCAGCCGGCGTCTCCGAGAGCGCGCACCAGGGTTCGGCAGCAGCGATCCACGTCGGCATGATCGACACGCGAAGAGACCTCGCGGCCTGCCCACTCCACAAGGTCGTCAGCAAAGCGCCGATGCTGCTCCGCAAAGAACGGCCAGTCGAGGTGTGAAAGCTCAATCATCAGCCGCCCCCCCTCCATTCAGGCAAGACGCCGATGGGGACGGGTTGCTCCGCAGCATGAAGCGCTGGATCTTTCCGGTTGCGGTCTTGGGCAGGGAGTCCACGAACTCGATCCAGCGAGGGTACTTCCATGCACCAATCGTGCGTTTCACGTGGACCTTGAGCTCATCGTGAAGGGCCCGATTGGGGCCAAGGCCGTTCCTGTTCTTCAGCACGACATACGCTTTGGGCTTGGTCAGGCCGTTGCCGTCCTCGGCAGGCACAACCGCCGCTTCAAGAACGTCCGGATGGGCTACGAGCGCCTCTTCGACCTCGAACGGCGACACCCAGATGCCGCTCACCTTGAACATGTCGTCGGTGCGGCCGCAGTAGAGATAGACTCCATCCGGCCGCCGCACGTACTTGTCGCCCGTGCGGGTCCATTCGCCCTCGAAGGTGCGGCGCGACCTTTCGCGCTGGTTCCAGTACCCGGCTGCTGAAGATGGGCCGCGGACCAGCAGCTCGCCGATCTCGCCGTCGTCGACCTCGCGCCCTGCCTCGTCGACCAGCCTGAGATCATAGCCCTTCACCGCGACACCGGCCGTGCCGTACTCGACCGCATTCGGAAGGTTGGTCAGGAAGAGGTGACCCATTTCGGTCGAGCCGACCCCGTTGACGATGTCGAGATCGAACCGGCGCTTCCAGGCCTCCCCGACGTGCGCCGGAAGCGGCTCTCCCGCCGAGAAGCACAGCCGAAGCCGGCTAGAGCCGTTCTGTGGCGTGCACTCGGGATCGGCGAGAATCGCCGCATAGAGCGTCGGCACCGCGTAGAGCATCGTCGGCTGGTAGCTGTGCAGCGTTTCGAACACCGTCCGCGGCGTGGGCCGCTCGGGATAGAGAACCGAAGTTGCTCCCACCGCCATCGGACAGAAGATGGCGTTGCCGAGTCCGTAGGAGAAGAAGAGCTTCGCCGCGGAGAAGACGACGTCCTCCTCACAGATGCCGATGCGGTCCTGACCCGCGAGCTGCGACAGGATCATAGGGCTCGAATGGACATGCATGACCCCCTTCGGCGCGCCGGTCGTGCCTGAGGAGTACAGCCAGTACGCGACTTCATCGGCGCATGTCCGGGCTGGAACGGAGCCTTCGTTCTCGGCCGCAAGCAGCGATTGGAATCGCGGGACGTTGGCGGGGCCACCCCCCACCACGACGACAACCCGCAATGTGGCTGCCTCCTTCGCGGCCTCGAGCACCACCGGCAAGAGCGCAGCCGAAACGAAGACGGCCTTCGCGCGCGAATCGTCGAACAGGTAGCGATACTGGTCGGCAGTGAGCCGCGTATTGAGCAGGACGGGCACGATGCCGGCACGTATCGCGCCCCAGAACAGGATCGGAAAATCGACGGTATCGAGCAGGACGAGTGCGATACGGTTCTCGGGTTCGATGCCGAGGCGGGCCAGCATGGGGCCGACGCGCGCCGCCGCGTCACGCAACTCGCCATAGGTGACGTGACGCGAGGGATCAATGAACGCGGTCTTGAGAGCGCGGCCCTCAGCGACGTTGCGATCCACGAAATCGACGGCAGCGTTATAGTCACGAAGGATGGTCATGATCCCATGTGCGGCGCGCCTCAATGGTCAATATTGATGGGCGAGTGGAAGCCCCGTCCTTGATTTTGGTTAGGCCACCCATCGACCATGCCATTTGTCGGCTGGGCTGACTTGATTTCGATCATGGCGGCCCTTGCCGGGATGGGGCACCTGTCACCGTTGCACGGCGAACGCTGTTTCCGCCGGCCCGGATATGACAGGCCCCCCCATGCATATTGAGAGTGAGCGATCGGCAAAGCGGCTCGTCAGGCTGAAAGTCAACGGGCGCTGGCGCGAGGATGCCGTCGGCCAGAATGAATTGCTCGTCGACTATTTGCGCGAGGTTGCGCGGCTGACCGGCGTTAAGACCGGCTGCGACGGCGGGGAGTGCGGGGCTTGCACCGTGCTGATCGACGGTGAGGCTGTGCCTTCCTGCATGGTGCTCGCCGTACGGTGCGAAGGGCGCGCGGTTGAGACCGTCGAAGGCCTGCTCAGCCAGGGACGTCCCAGTCGGCTGCAGCAGGCCTTCCACGAGAAGCTCGGTGCGCAATGCGGCTTCTGCACACCCGGCATGATCATGGCGGCAGAGGCCCTCCTGCGCCGCAATCCCAATCCCACCGACGGGGAGATCCGCACAGCCCTGTCGGGCAACCTTTGCCGCTGCACCGGCTACGTGAAGATCGTCGAGTCGGTGAAGACGGCCGCCGAGATGCCGTCATGACGATCAAGCTCGACGGCAAGGCCAGGCGCCAGGGCGTCCCGCTGATCGACGGCATCGATAAGGTGACGGGGCGCGCGCGATACACCGCCGACCTGGAGCATGCCGATGCCCTTGTCGGTCGCATTCTTCGCAGTCCGGTCAGCCACGGCGAGATCGTTCGCCTCGATGTCTCGAAGGCGCTCGCGCTCGAGGGCGTCAGGGCCGTCATAACCGGCGACGATTGTCCTCATACATACGGTGTCCTGCCCATTGCCATGAACGAATACCCGCTGGCACGCGGGCGCGTGCGCTATCGCGGCGAACCCGTCGCCGCCGTTGCAGCGACGGATTTGGAGACCGCCGAGAAGGCGCTCGGCCTCATCGAGCTCGAGGTGCGCGCACTCCCTGCGTACTACACGTCGGAGGACGCCCGCGCAGACGGCGCCGTTCTGCTGCACGAGAACAAGCCGGGCAATATCGAGCGAGAGGTTCACCACGGGTTTGGCGACGTGGACCGGGGGTTCTCCGAAGCCGATCTCGTGCGCGAGGCAACGATCACCTGCGCCGAGGTCAATCACGCACAGATCGAGCCCCATGCCTGCCTCGCCGATTTCGATCCCCTGACCGGGCGGCTGACGGTGCAGAGCGTATCGCAAGTCGGCTACTACCTGCACCTGATGCTCGCGCGGTGTCTTGAGATCGACGCTTCGCGCATTCGCGTGGTGAAGCCCTTCGTCGGCGGCGGATTTGGTGCGCGCGTCGAGGTGTTGAATTTCGAGATCATCACGGCGCTTCTCGCCCGTGTCGCCCCGGGCAAGGTGAGGATGCATCTGACGCGCGAAGAGAACTTTCTCACGCATCGCGCCAGACCTCAGACCGACATGAGGCTGAAGCTCGGCATGCGGCGGGACGGCCGCATCACCGCCTGCGAGCTCCATGTGGTGCAGCGTGGCGGCGCCTACGCCGGCTACGGCATCGTCACCCTGCTTTACGCCGGAGCATTGCTCCAGGGCCTCTACGACATTCCAGCCATCAAGTACGACGGTTATCGGGTCTATGCCAATCTCCCGCCATGCGGTGCGATGCGCGGTCACGGCGGCGTCAACACGCGCCACGCCTTTGAATGCCTCCTGGACCGCATGGCCCGCGAGCTGTTGCTCGACCCCTTCGCGGTCCGCCGCGCCAATCTCCTGCACGCACCGACGCGCACGCTGAACGACCTCATGGTCAACAGCTACGGTCTTGCAGAATGCCTCGACAAAGTCGAAGCGGCCAGCAATTGGCACAACCGCATCGGCAAGCTGCCGCGGGGCAAAGGCCTCGGCATGGCCTGCTCACACTACGTCAGCGGCGCGGCAAAACCGATCCATTGGACCGGCGAGCCGCACGCGGTCGTCAATGTCCGGCTCGACTTCGACGGCGGCGTCACGGCACTGACCGGGGCGGCCGACATCGGCCAGGGCTCCTCGACGATGGTGGCGATCGCCGTTGCCGAAACGCTTGGCGTATCGCTCGATCGTGTGCGTGTGATCGCCGGCGACAGCGCGGTAACCCCCAAGGACAATGGCGCCTATTCTTCGCGCATCACGTTCATGGTCGGCAACGCAGCGATCGACGCCGCCAGGAGGCTCAGGACAATCCTTTGCGAGGCGGCCGCCCAAAAGCTGGAGGTGCCCCCCGAGGACGTCGACTGCATCGGCGAGGCGTTTCATGTCGGGGGTGGCGGCCAGTCGAGCATTGCGTTCTGCGATGTTGCGAAAGCAGCACTTGTAAACCGGGGACCGATCACGGTGACAGGAACGTTCACGTGCCCGCCCGAAGCGCAAGGCGGCAAGCACCGCGGCGGTGCCGTGGGCTCGACCATGGGTTTCAGCTATGCCGCCCAGGTCGTCGAGGTCACCGTCGACGAGGCGACCGGACTTGTAACCGTCGACAAGGTATGGGCCGCTCTGGACTGCGGCCACGCCATCAATCCGCTCGCCGTCGAAGGACAGATCGAGGGCTCGGTATGGATGGGCATGGGCCAGGCGCTGAGCGAGGAAACGACATATGCGGATGGGCTGCCGCTGCACGCGAGCCTGCTCGAATACCGTGTGCCGACCGCGGCCGAGTCCCCGCCCATTGAAGTCCACATCGTGGAGAGCAACGATCCGAACGGACCATTCGGCGCCAAGGAGGCAAGCGAGGGCGCGCTCGCAGGCTTTCCGCCGGCCTTGGTCAACGCCGTGGCCAACGCCATCGGCATCGATCTCAACGCCCTTCCCGTGACGCCCGATCGCGTCGTGGAGGCGCTGGTCGAGCGCCGGCGCGGTCTGCGGCTCGCGGCCGCCAGGAGGGCTGCGTCATGACTGCGCTGCTGCCGCAATTCCGGCTTGCCCATCCACGCAGTGTGAGCGACGCGATCGCAACCAGCCAGGAGAACGCCGGCAGCAGGTTCATCGCCGGCGGAACCGATCTGATCGTCAACGCGCGGCACGGCCTCGGCAAGTCGAGCCTGCTCATCGACCTCTCGGGCATCCGGGAGCTGGCCGAAATTCGAGCGAGCGATCACGGGATCCGCATCGGCAGCATGGTAAGCATCGCGGCGCTCACCCGGGATGCCGCGACTTCGCAGAACTATCGTGCCGTCAAGGAAGCGGCCGAAGCGATCGCTGGCCCCGGCCATCGCCTGATGGGAACGGTTGGGGGCAACCTTTGCCTCGACACCCGCTGCATCTACTACAACCAAAGCGAATGGTGGCGGCGCGCCAACGGCTTCTGCCTGAAGCACGGCGGCGATACCTGTCACGTCGCCCCGCAGGGTCGCCGCTGCCATGCGGCCTTTGCCGGCGATCTCGCACCGGCATTCCTGGCGCTTCGTGCTGAGGTCGAGATCGCCGGCGCCTCCGGCTGCCGGCGCATTCCCGTTGGTGATCTCTACGTCGAGGATGGCAGCGCGCACCTGACGCTTGCTCCGGACGAGCTGATTGTCGCCGTCGTGCTGCCGCCGAACCCGCCACCATCATCCTATGCCAAGGTGCGCGTGCGCGGCGCCATCGATTTTCCCTTGGCTGGTGTCGCGGTCGCTCTCGCGGCTGCCAATGGCGTCATTCAGTCGCTGAACATCGGCCTGACCGGCACCAATTCCCGTCCGTTTCTTCTCGCGGGAACCGACGCCATCGCCGGCCGTCCCGTCGATGAGAAGGTTCTGCAGCAGCTCGACCGGCTCGTGCAGAAACAGGTGCAACCGATGCGTACCACCATTGCATCCGCCCACTACCGTCGCCTGGCGGCCGCGGCATTGGCCTGTCGGCTGGTGGCATCCCTGTCCGCCGCCAAAGAGGCATGAACACCCTGCCCCGATCCTGCGCGGGATGCAGCTCTCGGCTATCGGCTGAAGAAAGCACCGGAAGATGAGCGAGCGTGGCCGGCGACAAATCGGGCCAGATCGTCCTCGAACCTTTGGAGGAACATCCTGAACCAGACGGTGTAGAGCTGCGGCCGCGTCTCGATATCGCTCACGACCTCGTCAAGCGACTGCCATCGCCAATCTGCCACCTCGTCTGCATTCGGATCCGGCGTCTGGTCGGTTACACCACCGAACACGTGGACGAACTCATGCTCGATAAGCCGCTGCGATACGCGGTCGCGATAGCACGTCGAGAACAGAGGCTCGACCGCAGCAGCAATGCCCATCTCTTCCACAAGCCTTCGCGCAGCGGCGTCGGCGACACTCTCTCCGGGTCGGGGGTGACTGCAGCAGGCGTTGGTCCAGAGACCCCCGGAGTGATACTTGCCGAGAGCTCGCTGCTGGAGCAGAAGACGCCCGCGCCTGTCCCTTACGATCACGGAGATGGCGCGATGGCAACGACCCGCGCGATGAGCCTCGAGCTTTGGCATGGTCCCGATCGCTCGATCCTGCTCGTCGACCAGGATGACCAAATCGGACGTCGTGTCGGCACGTTGGCGGCGTCGATGCGACGGCAGCACACGGCCGGGTCGGGACAAGCGTTCGCGCACGCTCGCACCGCCTTCTGAGCTCTGCCGTTCCGACGACACCCTTGAAGACACCCTTGAGCCTCCTTTCACCGCCGGTCTTGCCTGGCCACGTCTCGCTTCTTGGTACCTCCACAACACTTGCCGCGACGTGACCGAAATCAAGCCGCCGCCCCGCCTTCGAGGCGAGCCGAGTGCCCGCTTCTGGCTTGGCGGCGTCGCCTGCCAAGATCGGCTACGTGGCCCGGTTGCCGATGAAAGCCTGCTCGCCGATCAGCAGCGGAAGGCGCCGCGGATTGCGCCACGATCGTCAGCGGCGAGCTGCCGGAGTCTGGCGATGTCGTTCACGGCAACGTGGGAGGCGTGCACGACGACACCGACGGACCTCAACTTGGCGAAGGCGCGGGAGAGCGACTCGGGCTTGAGGCCGAGCCGCGCCGCGATGAGCACCTTGTCATAGGGCAGTGCGATGACACACGGGCCCTGGTTGCTCGGAGCCAGCGAGGCAAGAAATTCCGCGACCCGCTGCACGCCGCTCTGGGCCTTGAGCTGCTCGACCTGCTGCACGAGGTGGTGCAGGTGCTGAGACGTCGAGGCAATCATGGCCAGTGCTATGTCGGGGCTCTCGCGAATGCAGCGGACGATGTGATCGGCCGGGATGCGCACAACACGGGCATCGCTGACAGCCTCGGCGGTGGCCGGATAGCGGCTCCCCGTGAAGGCTACCGCCTCGGCGAAGCTGTCACCCTTGGTCAACGTGTGGATCACCGTCTCTTCACCGGCCTGGGTAATCCTATAGAGCTTTACCCAGCCGTTGATCGCTATGAAAAACGCCGTCGCGGGATCGCCTTGCCGAAACAGGCAATCCTGCGGAGACAGCATGATAGCCGTAGCAGGCGCAATTATGTGCTCGACCGTCTCAGGCTTGAGCCCCCGGAAGACCGCAATACGCGTGATGATCTGCAGATCGCCAGCTGTCGGTTTCGATGCCATGCTGGAAGTCTCCAGCAGAAGAAAAAGACGTGTTCACATATCAGGATAAGAGACTTTCCGCCGGTCCGCCACAGGCGTGATGGCACATGCTGCCGCAGCCCGTTGGCGCGGTTCAGTGGCCGGAAACCTGGGGGATAGGCCCGGTCAGGCTGGGCCCGGCGGCCAGGGAACGTGCCTGGCAAGCCTAAAGCAGGATCGCTTCAGGTCGAATTGCGCCGCCCCACGGGCAACGGTGCGGCTGAAGCGCGAATCCTGCTCAACTCCTTTAGTGTGAGTTCCCGAGCATCCGGTGGAGCTCGGCATCATGCGTCCTGAAATGCCGCGAGAACCAAGTATCCAGACGCCGTGCCAGGTCCACACGATCCACGTCCTCCGCATGCTCGAAGGCGTCCATCATCTCGCGGAGCTCGTCCAGCAGGCGCTCGTGATCGCTCTTGTGCAGATCCAACCGGTCATAATCGTGATCGCGCATGCACTTTTCCTCGAGCGCGAAGTGCGCCGAGATGCCCTTGAGCAGATCTCCAAAGAAGGCGGGAACCGTCAACTTCGAACCCGGCCGATCCAGCTCTTCGTGAAGGTGGTTAATGAGGTCGATCAGCTCCCTGTGCTCATGATCGACGCCCTGGATCCCGATGCTGTACTCTTCCTTCCAGTGCAGAAGCTTCACGGCGCACCCCCTTGTCCCGCCTGCGTCAGCGAATGACGAAGCCTTGAGCGTCGGTGCTGAAGTCGATGACCAGATTGGCGTCGGCGGCGAGAACGACGTCGCTTGACTTGACGTAGTCGAAGCCTTCGGTTCGCGGCGTGTCACGCATGCGCATGGCAATGGCATGAGGTCCGGCGGGCACGACAAATCGCTGGTAGGCCCGCGCCGGCCCGTCGCCCGAAATGCCGGAAGGTGGCAGCGACGCGCGGTAGACCGTCTGGCCATCCAGGTCGAACTCGACGTATACCGCACCGCGCCTGCGCGGGCACTCCAACGGCTTGCGCATGTTCGGCGGCAGTTTTGCCAGCTCCTCGGGCGTCCGCCTGCGGCATTCGGCCTGCCTGTTGGACCCATGCGTGAAGCTCAGCCTTATGATCGCGGTATTTGCCGCGATCTGGTGATAGCGTGGCCAGTCACTGAGCTGGGCCACCGCCGCCATGAGGGCGATCGTCACCCCGAGCTGACCAGCGATGCGAGCCCACGCCGTCATGGCACGAGCTCCTCCGGTGTGTCGTCCGCGGCAGTAGCCTCAACAGCTGCATCCTCTGGCGGCGCCTCCGGTGAGCGTTGGCTTGGCGGAAGGGAGGCGACCGCGCTCGCAAACGCTGCCAGTTCATGCGCGAAGCGGCCTTTCTCGGTCGGCGATGCCCAGATGGTAGCCAGCCGTTCCCGTGGCACCCTCGCCCGCAGGTACGGATTGCGCTGACGGGCGAAGCGCTGCTCGCTCCAGGCAACCCCAAGGCGATTGTAGCAGGCGCGCTCGGCGCAACCGGCGACCACCACGCCGTCGGCAAGATTGCGGCTGATGGCGTAGTCGATGAGGGAAGGCGGAACCATCGCGACGCAGGGAACCTCCACCGTACCTTGCCGTCGGCCCGATCCCGCGCCGTGCGCACACGCGAAGATCAGCACACGCTCCTGCCCAGACAGACCGGCGGCGGCCTCTTCGGTGCGCTCCCTCAGGGTCTGCAAAGGCAAGTCCGGCAAATCGATGCCGGTCTTGAGATCGGTCGTGCGCCGGAACGGCGTTGAAGATGGGCAGGCCCCTACGCAAACGCCGCAGCTTACGCACAGCGATGCGTTGACCTGCACCTGCTGGTCGAACGGACGCCCATCGGTCCGCGGTACGAGCCTGACTGCCTCATAGGGACAGTCCTCGACGCAGCGTGCACAGCCGTTGCAATACGCCAGATCCACCACTGCGGGCCTGGCTCGGCGAAACGGCGGCAGCCACGGCAGGATGATCAGCATGAGCGTGAAGCCGCCGAGCAGGGCCCAGACCGCACCTCGCGACCACAGATCGACGAGCGGATAGAGCGGCAGGTAGAACCAGTCCAAGCCGACCCCGTTGGGCACCTTGGAGAGGTCGGCAGGACCCTGGCTCAGCGCAGGCTTCCACAGCGACACTACGACAAGGCCGAGAAGCACGATGATCGCCAACGCCCGCGGCGGGTTAACTTTCGGCCGCGAGATGCGCAGGATGTGCACCCACATGATGAACAGAAGTATCAGCGGGATGGCAATGTGCATGAACACGAGCAGCGTGAAGAAGCGATCGCTCAGGCTGCCCGGTGCGAGAAAGTTCCGCGCGATCGGCTCGCCGAAGATCGGCAACCAGTCGAGCAGCTCAGAGCTGACGATTGCAACGTATTGAGCAAGCTTGTCCCAGACCAGCCAGTAGCCGGTGATGCCCGAGGCGTACAGCATCCAGATGATCGGCACGCCGGTGATCCACGAGAACCACCGCGCTCCGCGATAGCGATCGAGTGCGAATTCACGCGCGACGTGCACCACAAGCACCACGACCATCAGGTCCGAGGCGTAGCGGTGAAAGCTGCGCATGACGCCGCCAGCGAACCACTGCGCGTGCGTGATCGCCTCCACCGAGTCGTAGGCATCGACGACGCCGGTATCGAAGAAGATGAAAAGATAGATGCCGCTGACGGCAACGATCCAGAACAGAAAGAAGCCGAGCGCTCCAAGATGCGCGAATGGGTTCAGATTCGGTCCGAAGACGCGATCGGCCCCTCGCTCGAGGTACTCGATGGTCGCGCGAAGCGCGGAGCGCGCCCGGCTGTTTCGCTTGCTGGGATCGCCAGTAGGAGCCATCATGCGTGCCGACTGTTGAGCCATGCACGGGTGATGACGACAGCCGTGGCGCCCAGAGAGATGACACCTGCGAGCAGACTCATGACAATCGCATAGCTGATGCGGTAGCGCCCCTGGTTCGGATCATAGACCGTGCATAGGAATCGCACACGGTCGAACAGGGCGTTCACGCTGCCGAGCGTTCCGATCGTGCCATACACGGCCTCTTTCAGAGGCTCCATGAACACCTGAATGGGGAAGTCGTCGCCATAGACCTGGCGGTAGACACGACCATCCCGGTCGACGATGGACACCTGCGAGACATGCAGATAGCCGCCGGCGGCAGGGGCATAGGTGAAGCCGATGCTCTTGGCCAATGCGGACACCGCCGCCTCGTCACCGCTGAGGAACCTCCAGTTCGGCAGATCCACGCCTTGCGCGCGTGCAAAGGCCGCCATGCGCATGGGCGTATCGTTGCGCGTGTCGAAACCGACCGTGATCACCGTGAACCGATCGGCCCCGATCACCCGCTGCGCCTCCTCCACGGCCTGGCGCAGCCTTTGCGTAATCATGGGACACACGTGGCTGCAGCTCGTGTAGATGAGGCTGATCACCACGGGCTTGCCGCGCAGCTCGCCGATGTCGACGCGTGCACCCTTCGCATCGATGAATCGATATTCGCCGACGGGACGGCCAATGGCGTTCTGGCTGATCTCCAGCGCCCGGCCCTGGTCGAGGACTGGTGCGCGCGACAGATCGTCCGCGGGGCGATGCGCGGCCGCCATCGATGTTGTCATGCCAAGAACAACGGAGAGTAGCGCTGTCGCAAGATATCGCCGCATGCAGTGGCTCATCCGATGAAGGCATCGGCGACAACGCCGAAGACCAGCAGCAGGAGCTGGATCAGCGAGGCCGCGAAGCTGGCCATCGCCGTGCCGCGGCTTGGCGCACGGTAGAGCAGCCAGGTGCGCCACAGGAAGTAGCCGCCACCGACCGCGGCGGCGACGCCATAGATCAGACCAAGACCGAAGCCCAGCGGAACCAGAGACAGCGCGACCAGCGCTGCTGTGTGCAGCAGGATGGCCAGGGTCCAAGTCCGCTCCGGCGCGGTGACCGGAAGCATGGGTACGGCCGCGGCCGCATAGTCGTCCCGTCGCGCCGCCGCCAGGCTCCAGAAATGCGGCGGCGTCCAGAGGAAGAGCACCACGGCAAGCAGGGCAGGGACAACTTGCGGCGCGGGATCGACCACCGCAGCGCCGGCGAGCACGGCAAAGCTGCCTGCGAGCCCGCCCACGACGATGTTCCAAACCGTCCGGCGCTTGAGCCATACCGTATAGACGACGCCGTAGGTGAAGGCCCCGAGGAAGACATAGAGCGCTGCCACCAGGCCGCCGCTGGCCGCTGCCAATGCCAGCGACGCAGCCAGCAAGACCGCGAAGGACGCAAGCCACCAGCGGCTGCCATCAAGGGTGCCGCTCGCAAACGGGCGTTGATGCGTGCGCTTCATGCGAACATCGAGATCGCGCTCGTAGTAGTGGTTGAAGGCACCTGCTGCGCCCGCACCACCGAGCACCGCCAGAGCAAACGCAAGCACCTGCGCCCCCGACGGTGCTGGCCCGTTGGCCGCTGCCATGCCGGCAAGAGCACTCGCCGCAATCGCCACGCCGATTCGCAGCTTCAGGAGGGAGGCGACCTGACTGAGCCGTGCAAGCATCGGGATCCTCCTTGCCTGGAAGAGGCCCGCCGACCGGCGGCGGGCCGTCCCGTGTTCAGCGGAGCGGCCAGACCGCCGAGAGATACTTCCAGTTCACGTAGTAGTAGAGCATGAAGGCGACGAAGAAGACGCCCACCAGGATGATCGTGCCTGGCAGCTTGACCGTCCCATGGCTCCCATACTTCGCTACGTTCGCACCTGCCGCACTCGTCACCGGGAACTGCCACGCCGGACGGGAGGCATCGACCTTCTTTCCGCCGAGCGCGGAGGCGACGACGACCACGATGTAGATGATCCCTCCGAGCGCCGCGAGAACCGCAAATACGCCGTTCAAGCCCATCATGAGGAATGCGGCGGCGGAGAACTCATAGGGCATCGACGCGTCGGCCAGCGTCATGTCCCAATGCCGGCGCGGAATGCCCAGTGTGCCGGCACCCATCATGAACAGCGAGATGCCCGCTGCGCCGATGCCAAACAGGTAGGGCTGGATCTTTGCAAGCCTCGGGAACGCCACCTCGCGCTGGAAGATGAGCGGCAGCACCAGGTAGGTCGCCGCCATGAATGCCAGCGTCGTTCCGGCCACGACAGTGCCGTGGAAGTGCCCGGGGACGTAGAGGGTGTTGTGCATGAGCAGATTGATCTGCTCGGTACCGAGCACGACCCCGGAGATTCCACCGATGAACCCGAACATCACCAGCGAAAGGAACATGCCGGCAAAGGCCGGATTGCCCCACGGCGCCTTGCGCAACCACTCGAACGCGCCCTTGGTGAAGCCGTTGCGCCGCTGTGCTGCCTCGATCGATCCGGGCACGGTCAGGCCGTGGATCATGCTGCCGAGCACGGCGAGGTACATGGCGTAGCTGGTATTGAAGATCTTCCATTCGGAGCTGATGCCCGGCTCGACCAGGAGATGGTGCGCGGAGGCCAGCTGCAGGAACAGAATGTAGAGAAAGAAGGCGGTGCGGCTCACCTTCTCCGACAGCGGCTGCGCGCCGACGGTCAGAGCGGCGATGGCATACCAAAGCGCCACGTGGGCAGACACATTGATCTGCTGTGACGCGTGCCCCATGCCCCACCACACCACCTTGTACATCAGAGGATCGATGGTGCCGATAAGCCCGACCGACCACAGGAACGTCGGTATCAGGATTATGGCGCCGGAGGCGATGGTGTAGACCGCGATGATCGCCGCGGTGAGCGCACCGAACGTGACGAGCGGAATCGAGCCCTCGTAGGTGCGCTCCTCCTTGGCGATGACGAGCGTCGCGAAGAAGATGCCGACACCGACCAGGGCGCCGACCGCAAAGAGGATCAGGCCAAGATAGAAGTGCGGCGCCGCCTTCATCGGCGGATAGGACGTGAACATGACGGTCGAGTCGCCCTGCAAGACCGCCACGTTGGCCATCACGGCGCCGACCACCATCAGGATGAAGGCCAGCCAGCCGAGCTTGGGCGTCGCCAGGCGCGAGTTGAGCAGGACTGCCGACGCGAAATAGAGGACCGCGATCTCGAAGAAGATGATCCAGAAGAGCAAGACGTTCGCCCCGTGCCCGGTCAGGACCAGGTAGAACAGCTCAGCCGGCAGGAGATGCACGGCCGGCCATCGCGTGAGCGCCACCAGAAGGCCGAACAGCCCACCGACGGCGAGGAATATCACTGCGGCGACCGCATTGGCGATGATGAGCTTCTGGGCCGCAAGATCGACCCTCAAGCCGGTAAACGGGCAGCTGCGGAATTGCGCCTGGCGGCCTGCAACGGCTTGGCCCGCTGCAACATCAACGGTGGTCATGGCGCCCCCTCACTGCGGCTTGCGTTCGACGACGTGGATCTTGCCGGTCATCTGATGATGGCCGATCCCGCAGAATTCATTGCAGACGATGCCGTACTGACCGGACTGATCGGGCGTGATCGTCAATATGTGCTCGTATCCGGGATGAACTTGGATGTTGACGTTGATCGGCTGCAGCGAGAAGCCATGCTGCCAGTCAACGGACGAGAGATGGAGGCGATAGCTTTGCCCCTTCTCCAGCTCCAGCACGGGCCACCACTCCCACAGCCGCCCCAGCATGTAGACGTCAGCGCCCGCAGGTGGGCGCACGACCGGCACGCCCGTCTTGCCCTCCTCGCGAACCTTGTACTTCTTCGCAAACGCCTCGGTCCTTGTCATGAAGACGTCGGGCGAGATTCGATAGGCTTCGTTGGCGAGATTCTGCTTTCCGACGACGTGCCACAGGATCATGGTGGCGAACATCGCGATGCCCCACAGAAACGCGAGCACGGTCCAAATCAGCTCGACACGCTCGATTGGCTCCTTCCACCAATTTCGTTGTGCAGGCGGTGTGACAGCCATCTCAGCCCCCCTAAAGCTCGGTGCTCACCAAAACGCTTCCGTCATTTCGCGATGGGTATCGACGCGATTTCCATGACTCCCCACAGCGTGTAGAACACCGTCGGGATGGTCACGCCGAGAAAGAGAAGCAGGAATGGACTGTCGAGCACGCGCTGCATGAAGGGGATATTCTCCGGTGCATCCGATGATGCTTCGTTTTTCGACATGGGTGGTCCCCTCGGCTCGATCTTTATCGCGATGAGACGATACGCACCCGGCACCTGCGTGCCTTGACTATGGTCAAGGAATATTCACGGGGCGAATGAGATTGATGACGCAGTCACAAGCGCAGAGCCACGATTGGCACTTGTCAGGTCACAAACTAAATGGCTGATGCAGGCGACCGTATCCGGGTCGATCCCCCACAGCGCGTGAAAGGGCGCAAGTCGCCCACTGCCAAAATGGCGAGCAGTCGGATGCAGGCGTGCGAGCGCAAGCGTCTTCGCGGCCTTCCCATCCTCGCCGAGCTGTCTTCAAGAGCGGTTGAGAAGCTGGCTGCACACATGTCCGTGGCGCGCATCAGCGCTAAGACCGAGCTGCTTCGGGAGGGCTGCGCGCCGGAGCACCTGTTCCTTCTCATCGACGGCCTTGTCGAGCTTTCGACGACGCGCAGCGACGGTCGAAGTGTAGCCGTGTCGATCCTGCGGCCGCCGACCTTCTTTCCGGTGGAAGCCATCTTGGAAGGCGCTCCGGTGCTGACGTCGGCGCGTACCGTCCAGCCCTCGTTCGTTGGCCGCATACCTGCCGATCGAGCGCTTCGCCTCATCCGAGCCGAGCCCCAGTTCGCCGAAGCCATTGCGACAGGCTTGGCCTCGAGGCTGTCGGATATGCTCCGCGAGCTAAAGAGCGTGCGGTCGAAAACATGCTTCGAGCGGCTCGTTGCTTGGGTTCTCGCCATGCATATGAAGGCCGATAGCTCGGCCGAGATCAGGCTTCCCTACGACAAGTCCGTGCTCGCCTCGCGATTGGGAATGGCGAAAGAGACGCTCTCGCGCGATCTTGCGCGCCTGGCGGGATGGGGCGTGACCGTGCGTGGACGCAGATTGACGATCGAGGACCCGCAAGCCCTCTTCCAGCTTGCAGGTATCGATGAGGTTACAAGGCCGTCAGTCCCTTGACCTTGCCCCGAATGCTGATCCGGCTAGGAAGCGGCTGCCGTACGTCGCGGGCGTCGCTCCCGCTGGCGCCTGACCAGCTTGTGCAGCGTGGCAATGGTGATCGAGCCGAGCGTGGCCCGTATAATATCGTCGATTTCGCTCATAACCTCGCGTAGCGCGTGCCCTTCCTCGCTCAATTCCCCGACCGCAGGATCATGGTTTTGCGATTCCAGGGTCTCGAACAGCAGGATCACATCGAGCAGGGTCATGCGCCGCGCATTGCCGCTGAATTGATACCCTCCGCCCGCGCCGCGTGCGGATCGCACCAGGCCTGCGCGACCCAGAACGTGCATAACCTTCGCCAGGTGATGGCTCGACACGCCGTACTTCTCACCAATCTCCGCCACCGAGAGCTGCTGCTCAGGGCGGGCGGCGAGTTCCAGCAGAGCAAAGATGGCAAGCCGGCTCGAGACGTGCAGCTTCATCGCACCGATTCGCGTCCAATGTTCATGGCAACCCTCCCTCGACGCCGCACGTCTCGCTCATCAGTCGAGTTCCTTCTCGAGCTCGATGTACGGTCCAGCCATCATCTCCTCGCTGCGAAAGAACAGCAGGTGGAGCTGATTGTCTCTGGCAACCATGGTTCGCATCTTGTTGACGCCGGCTTTCTTGAACTCGGCCGCCAGAGCGCCGAGGAGCGCCTTGCCTATGCCACGCAGGCGCGCCTGCGGCTCGACCGACAACGCAAGTACCCATCCACACGGGGCGGATCCGAATTCCCAAGCACGTACTTCGCCCACGATGAAGCCAAGGACATCCGGCAGAGTGCCAGGGCCGACCGTCTTGGCGACCAGGAACATTCTCTCGCCAAGTCTGCGTCTGCCGTAGCGCTCGAACATGTCACGCCAGTAGTCGGGCTTGGCAAGGCCTGTCACACGGTGGTCCAATCGTATGACGTCGGCGACATCGCCGGCGCGGATGCGCACAACCTGCCAGCTATCGCCTTGCAGAGCGGCTTCGGGTGGTGAATCGGGAGGAGGGCTGTGTCGTCGCTTGCGCATAGCTCGACTGGAGAGATTGGACACCGGTTGGTCGTTCACAAGCGCGCCGGTCAGGCGCTTGCCACGACACGCGGTCCGTGTCGTTCTATTGGATTTCGGGGAAGGAAGATAGGCAACCACGAAGCAATGGCGCTGAAATTCCGGATATTTGGCTGCTTGTGGTGAAGCCGCATGGAGGCTGGCGCATGAGTTGTACTAGGCCGCAGGACGGTTCACGGATTTGGCAGACCGTCGACGCGCTGCACGTGGATGTCCGGGGGCTTCCGCCGCCCGAGCCGATGATCGAGATCCTGCGATTGATCGACAGCGGCGAGGCCCAGTCGGCGTTGATTGCTCACCTCGATCGCGAGCCGATCTTTCTTTACCCGGAGCTGGACGATCGGGGCTGGTCTCACGAGATCATTCCGTCTACGTGCGACGCGGACTGCTCGGATGAGGTGCTGCTCCGCATCGTCCGTTGGAGCGCGTAACGCCGGTGACGAGCTTCCTATCAGGCGCCAAGGGCCGTCTATTGCCGGCGTCGGTCCCCTTTCGTTTCTTTGCAGCAGCCGCCGCCTTTCATGTGCTCATGTGGGCTGTCCTTCTCGCCGACGCTCCCGAAGCGAAAAGCTTTCGGGGAGGCCCGGCCACAACACTCGGCGCGGTCCACTTGTTGACCCTGGGCGTGCTGGTGACGACCGCCATCGGCGCCTCGTTGCAGCTCCTGCCAGTCGCCACGCGGCGCCCACTCGCTGCCGTATGGCCGATCAAGCTCGTCTTTTGGCTTACCGTCCCGGGAACGGCGATGCTGAGTTTCGGCATGTGGACCGGACAGGTTCCCGTCATCATATCCGCAGCCGCGCCGACGACCATCGGCTTGCTGCTGTTCGCTGCCCTCCTTGCCGGGAACCTGCAGAGTGCCGCAAGCCTTCCCGTCGTCGCCCTCTACAGCTGGACGTCGCTGGCCGCACTCATCCTGCTCGCGGCCCTCGGGCTAGCCCTTTCCTTCGACTATGCGTTGGGAGTGCTCCCCGATCACCAGGCGGCAGCCCTCGCGCACATGATCCTGGGCGGCTTCGGGTTCATGGGCTTCTTTGCCCTTGGCTTCAGCCACATCCTCGTGCCGATGTTCGCGCTCTCGGCGCCACCGGCGCGCCAGGTCGCATTCGTCGAGTACGGCCTGGCAGTCACGGGTCTCGCCCTCGGCACGTACGGCGCGCTGGCCGGCAGCGTACTCGCCCTCACCTGCGCAGGGCTGGTCGGCCTCAGCGCCGCCGCAACGCATCTGTGGCAAATGCACAACGTGCTCAAGACCGGCATGCGCAAGCGGCTTGGCATTTCCTTTCTGCTCGTCCGCACCGCGTGGATCATGCTGCCGGCAACTCTCGTCGTCGGTCTTGCCGCCCTCCATGGCCTCGCAGGACCGAACGGACCTACCCTCTTCGGATTCCTTCTCATCGGAGGCTGGCTGTTGACCTTTCTGCTCGGCGTGTTGCAGCGAATTCTGCCGTTCCTGGCTTCGATGCACGCACCGCGATCTGCTGGCGGCACACTCCCCCTGATGTCCGAGCTCGCCGCGTCGAGACCGGTGAAGGTGCACGCCGTGTGTCACGGCCTCGCGTTGGCAGGGCTCATCGGAGCAATCGCGCTCGATGTCGCATGGCCGGCCCGCATCAGCGCAGGAGCCGGGCTTGTCGGTGCTGCTGCATTCGCGTGGTTCACCGCCGACATCGTACGCCGTGCCGTGGTCGCGCACTAAGGCTGTGGCCCTGTCAGGCCGGCGGTTCGGCCACGCCGTCCACGGCACGAATGAGACAGAGCCGTTGGGAGGGCTCAAAGCCCGAATGGTCGAGGAAGGCGAGAAGATCCCCGTCGTGCCAATCGACCTCCGTACGGACGCGCTCCACGCGCAGGGTCGTCAGGTTGACCAGAAGCTGGGAAAGGAGCGCCCGCCCGATGCCCTGGTCCCGATAGTCCGGATCCACACCGATTGTGTCGATGACCGCGGTCGGCTCGACGCGCCCGAATTCGCCGAACTCGACACGCGCCATGATGAACCCGACCGGCCCGCCATCCCGCTCTGCCAGCAGGGAAACGCGCACATCCGACTCATGCAGCGCTTCGGCAAGCTTGCTTTCGAAATAGGCCGACCGATCCCGCCCTGTGATGCGGCGGTCGATCGTGATCAATGCCTGCAGATCGCGTTCGGCGATCGTGCGCGTCGGTATCCGGTCGCGCGCCAAGGGGCCATAGTCGGGCACGGCGGGCTCGCCATAGTTGACCTCGGCTGCCTCGCCGACGCGCTCGGGTATGGTGATATGCGTGCGTCGCGCCATCTGCTCCTCCGCCGCCTTAAACGTCCTCGATCGTCTCGTCGAGACGCTCCACCACAGAGCGTTCCAGCGCCAGCCGCGGGGCGATCTTGAAATCTGACGCCTGCAGGAACCGCAGAAGGTCCTGGTTCGCCCAGTCCACCTGCGACTGCAGCGAGCGTATGCCCATTTCGCGCATGGCCTTGATGAGCTCTTCCATCAATGCATGGCCGATGCCGCACTCCTGGGTTTCCGGCTCGACTCCGAGCGCGTCCAGCACCGCCACTGCGTGCTCGCGCCCGAATTCGCCGCGCAGGATGCGGGCTATGGCGAATCCGCACAACGCATCACCCCACATCGTGCCCACGTGAATGAAATCAGCGGGGCGCTCCTGTGCCGCCGTCATCCGCTTCTCGAAGAAATGACGACGCGATCGGCCGGTGTGGGCCCGGTCGATGGCAACGACCCGCTCGAGATCACCGATGCCAAGCCGTCGAACGGTGCGCGTGGCCGTATTTGCAGCAGCAGCCAATGGGTTTCCTCATCCGTTTTGCGTGTATTCCTCATAGAGGCGGGCTGCCAGGTCGGCATCCATCGTCTCTTCGATCAGAGGCAGCAGCGCCATCTCTTCCTTTTGCACGTGCACGAGCATGCGCTCGCAGAGCTCGAGGCCGAGTTGCCGGAACGTCTCCCAACTGCGGTCGTTGAAGCCTCCGGCGGCGGCCTCTCGCGCGAGCCGCGCAATCTGCGCGCAAATCGGCCGCATTGCGGCGTGCTCGTCCGCCAAGTGGGCGCCGATCGCGTCGTCTCCGGCAGCATCGAGGTACGTGAAGAGTTGCTTCTCCTCGAAGTCGAAATGCCGGTCGACCTCGGCAGCTACCCCGGTGGAGAGGTCGGAAAGAAGCCGCGCGACCTCGGGGGCCCCGACATCCGGCGGGCCGCGCCGGCGCGCGGCCAGCAGCTGCTCCAGTCTCTCCATGAGCGCGATCGTGGCAAGATGCTCGTCATGGAGCGCTTGACTGATGCGGTTCACAAAGGTCATCGCCGCCTCAGGCGTGTAGCTGCTCGTACTTGGCCAGCAGGTCTTCCTTGCTTTCGACCCAATCGGGGTTCGGCAGGATGCACTCGGCAGGGCACACCAGCTTGCATTGCGGCTCGTCCTCGGCGCCCACGCATTCGGTGCATTTGAGAGGGTCGATGACATAAATGGGATCACCGACGGAGATCGCCTTGTTTGGGCACACCGGCTCGCATGCGTCGCAGGCTGTGCATGCCTCGTTGATCATCAGTGCCATGGGCTTCTTCTCCCTGCAGCAACCTCATGCCGCCTTGTGCAGACTTCCCAGCGCGGCAAGCTTCTCGTGGCGGAATGCGCCCCATAGTGCGGCGCCGATCGCTCCCGCGTAGATGGAATCGGGATGGCTGAGGATGGTGGCCTTCATGTCCTTCATCTTGGCGACATCCTCCTGCAGCGCCTTCACCAGCCCCTGGTCGAGCGCAAGTCCGCCGGTCATCATGACCGCACCGCGTGTCGCACCGATTGCCTTGAGGAGCTTGGACAGCCGGCCTGCCATGGACAAATGGATGCCCTTCAGGATGTTGGGAGCGGAGATTCCGCGCGAGACCATGTTGATGACATCGGTTTCGGCGAGCACAGCGCAGATGCTGCTCACGATCTCCGGATCATCGGCCTGCCGCGAAAGCGAGCCGATCTCGTCTTGAGCGATACCAAGATAGCGCGCGATGTTCTCAAGGAACTGTCCCGAGCCGGACGCGCACTGGCTCGTCATCTTGTAGCTCAAGACCTTGCCGCGCTCATCGATGCTGATGGCACGACCGTGCAACGCACCGACATCGAGCGCCGCGCGTGCCTCAGGATCGAGGTAGATTGCTCCGCGCGCGTGCGTGGTCATCGAATAGAAGTGCCCGGTGTGGAAGGGCACCCCCTCCCCTTCACCCGTCGTCGCTACGTAGTCGACATCCTTCTCCGTCAGGCGCGCGTCCGCCAGCACCTGATCGTAGACGGCGCGCGCAAGCTCCATGGGATCGCGCTGACGGATGCGCAGGGTAGAGCGCGCGAGCCAGGAGCTTTCCCCGTTCTCGACCCGGAACAGTGCAGCCTTGACTGCGCCGGTGCCTACGTCGATGCCAGCCGCAATGGTCATGGGTTGCCTCCGGCCGCCTGCCCGAGATGGGCCCGGCGCGCAAACTCCGCAGCGCCAAGCGCTCCGGTGTAAATCGACTCCGGGTTGATGTTGATGGTCACCTTGCCGTAGTTCTCCTCGATCAGCTTCTTCAGCTCGCGGACGGCCGCCTCGTTCTTGGCCACCCCGCCGGTGAAGGTGAACTCGTCAGTGACGCCGCCCGAGCGCGATATGATCGAGATGGCGCGAAGGATGATGGCGCGGTGAAGCCCCGCCAGAATATCCTCGCGCCTCTCTCCAAGCGAAAGACGGTCGCGCAGCTCGGCACCCGCGAACACGGTGCATGTCGAATTGATGCGCGCGGGGCGATCCGATTTCATCGCCAGCGGCCCGAGCTCGTGCAGGCCCATGTTCATCTCGTCGGCAATATAGCCGAGATACCGCCCGCAGCCGGCAGCGCAGCGGTCGTTCATCTGGAAGTTTTCGACGATGCCGTTGGGATCGACCTGGATGCCTTTGGTGTCCTGCCCCCCGATGTCCAGAACCGTGCGGGTCTTGGGGTACATCATGTGGGCGCCGAGGCCATGGCAGAGGATCTCGGAGCGGATGTGCTCTTTCGAGAACGGCAGCGTCACGCGGCCGTACCCGGTGCCCACCAGATAGGTCTCCTCGAACTCGACGTCGAGCGAGCGCTGGATGACGTCCTGGACGCCCGATGCATCGCCCGCAAACGTTGCGTCCGCGGTAAGAACACGCGCGAGGGCACGGCGGAACTTGTCGCTGAGGCCGCCGGCCGGCGGCCGGTTCTCAACCTCTATGATCGACTTGTCGTAGACGTTGAGCAGCAGATCGTAGGGCAGATTCGCCTCGCGGGCGACTTCCTCGGCGTGACTGTGATAGCGCGAGCCAGCGATGTCGCGGAAGAAATCCGACTTCCGCTTGGCACCAGGCGCGTACAGTTCGGGCGCTTCTCCCCGCAGCCTGGTGAAGACTTCGCCAAGCGCGACCTTCACCCCATCTTCGCGGCCGGCAAAACGTTGACCGTTGACCTGACGCAGGCAGGTTTGCTCGAGGTCGCCGAGTTGCTCCAGGAACTGCTCGAGGCGGAATGCCCGTTCGAGCGCAGCCAGGAACTGGTCCAGCCGCGCACCGAGCACGCCGCTCTCCGACAATGCGCGCCTGGATAGCGTGAAGCGCCCGTCGACGCGCGCCTCCTCGCCGGCCACCCTCGCGGCCGTGCTGTAGTTCGAGCGCGAGTTGGTGATGCCGCGGCCGATCACTTCCCGGTTCTCATCGAGAAGTATTGCCTTGGTGGTGGTGGAGCCGAGATCGATCCCGACGAAGGTCTTCATGGTTCACCTCGATCAGGCGGCCGCGCGCGCGCCGGCACGTCGTTGCTCGATCATCTGGAAGTAGCTCTCAAGCCGGTTCTTGATGTTGGCGGCCGAGAAGTAGCGCGGGTCGACGAGATCGGACTCGATGAACGCGGCAGGCTTGCCGGTCCGCTTTTCAACCTCACGCATGATGAGCAGCTGGCCGGCCGAGAAGCTGTTGCAGCTTTTGATGGAGTTGATCAGCAGGCCATCGGCGGCGTACTCGTCGATGTAGTTCGACAGCATGTCGACGCGCATGGGCAGGCTTCGGTTCGTATAGACGCCGAGGCAGTACTCCGCGAGGGTTTCGAGCGGCTTGTCGGGATCGTGGCGGAACCCGAAATCGTAGACGCCGCCAACCTTGGTATAGCTGGAAGCGACAACGACGGCGCCTTCGTCGTAGAACATCTTCCAGAACTGCCTGAAGTTCGTGTAGTTCGGCGGTCCTTCGACGACGAGCCGGTACTTCTCTTGGCCCATATCGCCGTCCGGAGTTACCGGACCCTGGCCGTTCGCCAGACGCTCTTCGACTTCGGCACGCAGGAACTTGTAGTAGTCGATGGCGTCGTCGGTGCCGCGGAAGGCCCCGAAGATCGGCCCGATGTAGTAGATGCCTCCAAAATACGCATCGATCGGCGACGGCTTGCTCTTTGCACTCTGCAGCACGCGCACCAGGTCGTCTTCGGCAACGGCCGACTTCTTCAGGTACTCGCGCAGGCGGTCGATATCGAATTTCACCCCCGATATGCGCTCGAGCTTGGGGATCACCTCTTCCTTGAGCTGCTTGACCATGTACTCGATCATGTTCTTGGTGATCTTGCCGTCGCCCATGTAGGGCGTGTGCAACATGATCGTCTCGCACTTGTACTGCTCGCGCAGGAGCTCGAACCACTTCATGAACGTGAAGCAGCCGGTGTAGGACAGTAGCAGCACATCGGGGTCGGGCAGGCGCTTGCCGTTCGGGCCGATATTGCCCTTGGCCATCATGCCGATGTCCGACTTGACGTACGTGCAGACATCCTCCGAGTGTCCGATCTTCTCGGCCTCGAGCACATAGGAGCCGGACTGGCGCCGCAGGCCGCTTTGAATGGCATTGACCTCAGGCAGATTGTTGAGCAGGTCAAAGCACTTGATCAGCTCGTTGAGATTGCCCGGCACGAAGGTCGAAGCAACCTTTTCGCCCGTCTCCGGGGCATTCGTCAGCCGCTCATAGTGCGCTGCCATCATTTCTTTCTGCTTCAGCATGGAGTCGTCTTTGACGACCTGCTTGGCAGGACCGGCCTTGGGGGTCACGATTACCGTCATGCTCCGCTCCACAGCTTGATCGAGTCGGCAAATGTGCCTGCCTGCTCGCGAATAGGCTGCATCTGCCCCGAGTTCTCGGCGTACTTGAACGCGATGTAGGGGATGTCTGCGTCCTTCAACACGTGCTGCAGCATGGGCCGCTCAAGCAGCGCTGGGTCGCAGAAGCTCGGACAGGCAAAAATGACGCCTTCGGCGCCGGACCGTCGCACGGCGCGCACGAGATGCTGCCCCTTTTCCTTCAAGTCGGGCTCGTATTTCGCAGCCGTCGATTCGGAGTGGTGCAGGAAGGCTGAAGCGAGCTCCTGCAGCGGATTGCCGCTCGTGGGTACGTCCGCCGTCAGCCAACGCGTGACCAGCAGCAGGTCGTCGTCGACCACGTAGCAGCCGGAGAGCTCCAGAGACTTGATCAAGTTGAGCGGAGGCTGCTCGCAGAACACGCCGGTGAGAACGACGCGGCAGTTATCGCGGCGAGGCCGCTCTTCGCGCTCTGCCGCCGCGAGATAATCGCGGACCAATGCCGAATGCTCTTCGACCGGCAGCACCAAGCCGGCGCGCAGCACAAGGTACACTTCCGCAGCCGGTGCCTGCCACGGGCGCTGTGCCCTGAAGGAGTAAAGCTCCCGGACCAGTCGGCGGTTCTCATTGTAGACCGCAATGGAATGGCGAAGCTCGTCGTCGCTGATCGGCTTGCCACGCAAGGTGCCCAGAGCCTCGACCAATTCGGACAGCTCACTGACGTAGTAGTTGCCGCCAATTCCGTCCTTGTAGTTCTGCGGCACATCGAAGTAGCGAACGTATACGTTCGGGAACATCATCTTCCACATGCCGGACAGGTTGCGGATCACATCGCAGATCGATGGGAACAGCATCCCGTCCACGAAATCGAGCCGCCCCGACACGCCAAGTTCGATAGTGGAGCGCGGAATGCGGCAGATGTAGCTCTGATAGTAGGCGTCACCGTGGATCACCTCGAGCTGATCGCCGCCGCCAAGAATTCCCAGCGGAAGCATGCCGGCCGCATGAATGATCTCGCGCGGCACGTAGATAGGCATGTAGCCTATGACTTTCCGGCCGGGCTCGGCCGCCTTCCACGCGCGCGCTGCCGTGAACGACAGATCGTCGAATAGTCCTTGCGCGCGCGCGACGATGCTCGCCGCCGACGATCCGTTCAGAGATGTTGCCATTGCGGCGCCCTCTTGGCAGTGAAGGCATCCAGGCCCTCGACCGCATCGCGGGTTTTCATCAGCTCGTTGAGATAGAGCTGTTCGACCGATTTGATCTTCGCTTTGACCCGCGCCGCGTAATCGAGGCGCGCCGCCTTGACGGCATAGTGCAAGGAGCTTGCGCTCTTGGGTCTGAGATGTTCCTCGAAGTAGCCAAGCGCTGCGGCCCCGGGGTCGGGCACAGCTGCGTGCACCATTCCCATCGCGGCAGCTTCGGTGCCCGTGACGTTGCGGCCGGACAGCAGCAGATCGATGGCCCGCGCCGGACCGACCAGCTCCGGCAACAGGCAGGAAGCCGCAGGGGCAAACACCCCGAGCTTGATCTCCGGCTGGCCGAGGCTGGCGTCGGGGGCGACGAAGACGAGGTGACCTGCGAGCGCCAGCTCGAGCCCGCCTCCGAGGCATTGGCCGCGCACGGCGACCAGCACCGGGCATGGCGCCTCGACGAGCCGGATGATCAGACGATGAATCCCCTGCAGCATCGCCGCGCACTGTTCGGGCATGTGCTCTTCGACGCTTGCCCCGAAGCTGAAATGCGGGCCTTCCGCATCGAGCAGCACGCCCCCCAGCCTGCGGTTGCCGAAATGCTCGAACAATGCACCGTCCAACGCCGCGATCATGGCGGCATCGATGATGTTGGCCTTCGGGCGACCCAAGCGCAGACGCAGCAGCCGCCCTTCCGACTCGAGCCACACCTTGATGGGCGCTGTCATGACTTGCGAGCCCTCGGTTGGATGCTCTCGGTAAGGTCGTCTGACCACGGGGTGTTTGCCGCGAGGGCGCGGCGGAGGGCGACAAAGTCGGCCTCTCGGCCCGTCTCGCGGGTGCCTTCGTTGAAGGCACGGAACCCGGCGCGCGCCTCGGTCATCATGTTGAGCGCGAGCCACGCGCGAGAATTCTCCTTGTTGCGATTCCAGGCGTCGAGCTTGGGCTTTCTCAGCTCTTCGACGGTCTTGGTGGTGCAATCCGGGAAGGTGTAGAGGAGCTTCGTGCACAGCCCCTCGATCCTGTCGTCGAGGAGGCCGAGATCAACGGTGCCCCTCTTCATCAGAGCTTGTCCCGCTTTCAGCGCATCGCCGGTCTTGGGCTTTCCGAAGACGAAGCGGCCGTATTCGTCGGTGATGCGTTCCGTCTCGACCAGCGGATTGGCGATGAACTTGCCGTCGACCTTGAGGGCAGGTGCCAGGTCCGTCAGCATGCCCATGTAGTAGGCTTCGTGGGCCGAGAACGGCTCGCACAGCACGCACGCCGCCATCGCGCGCTCGGCACCGATGACAACGGGAAGAAAGTCGGTAGCGCCGCCGATCGGCGAGGAGCCATGCTTGGGGCCGGCCTGCCCGAAGCGGGCGAGATCCTGCGCGACCGAAAAGTCGCAGGCCATGCCGATTTCCTGGCCGCCGCCGATGCGCATGCCGTTGACGCGGCAAATCACCGGCTTATCGCAGGCAAGGATTGCCGACACCATGTCGTTGAAGAGGCGCATGTAGCCGCGGTATTCCTGCGGATTGCCGGCGTAGTACTCCGCGTATTCCTTGGTGTTTCCGCCGGTACAGAAGGCCTTGTCACCGGATCCGGTGAAGACGACGGCAACGATGTCCCGCGCCGCGCTGGCAGCGCGGAAGGCCAGGATCACTCCCTTGACCATGTCCGTGGTGTAGGAGTTGAACTGCGTCGGGTTGTCGAGTGTAATCCATGCATTGTAGAGGCCAGCCACAGGCTTGCCGTCCTCGCCTTTGACCGGCTTCTTGTCGTAGTGCACGCCTTTGCTGACCGTCTGACGCACTGACTCGGCAACGAGATTGTGGTCCTTTGCATCGCGCGTCGTGACAGCGGGACTACTAATCGCCTCAACAGCCATGGTCATGCTCCTCAAAGCGTAGGGACAAGAACGGCGCGACGCTTCAACGCCCCGGCGTGAGCCGCCTCGAAAACGCGATTGATCTCTTTCAGGGGGTGCTTCTCGACGAACGGCGCGACCTTGACGAGGCCGTTGAGCACCAGCTCGAGGGCCTGGGGATAGAGCTCCGGTGGGCAGCCCCAATTGCCGAGCGCCCTGGCATGGAAGGCCATGAGGTTGGACAGCCTGACCTCGACCTTGTCCATCGTGTAGCCGACAACCCCCAGCGTGCCCCCATGATTGAGAAGGCCAAAAGCCGTCTCCTGTCCGGCACGAGTGCCGGAGCACTCGAAGATGATCCATTCGCTCTGGCGCAATCCATGTTGCTTGGCGAAACCCTGCACCGCCGACTTGATATCGCGCGACGACATCTGGCGGGCGTTCAGCGTCAAGGCGGCGCCATGACCTGCGATGGCCTGGAGCTTTTCATCGCTGACATCGATGGCGATCACCTTGCCGCCAAGGGCGCTTGCGATCTGCACTGCGTACCCGCCGACCCCGCCAACACCGTTGACGACGACAAGATCGCCGGTGGTGACGCCTGCCTGAACTACCGCCTGATAGGGGGTGGTGACAGCGTCTGCGACCACCGACAGATCGGCCAATTCGATTCTGGCCGCCGCCAGCCGGGCCTCGTCGACGACGCATAGCCCCTGGGCCGGAACCGCAATGTGCGTGGCGAAGCCGCCGTGGATGTCGTTGCCGGGCATCTTCTGGTTGGGGCAGATGGTCGCCTTGCCGCGCCGGCAGGCATCGCAGTGGCCGCATGGGATGACGGCGGGAACAATGACAGCCCGATCGACCCACCATGTCGCGTTCGTCCCGGCTTCGAGGACGCGACCGCTGATCTCGTGCCCGAGCGTCAGCGGCAGGTCATGCTTGGTTCGAACACCGTCATAGTAGAAGCCGAGATCGGTATGGCAGACGCCGCACCCGGCGATCTCGATGAAGACGTCGTTTGGCCCGAGAGAGGGCCTCCCGATCGCCTCCTCAACGAGAGGCTCGTCCTTGCTCCTCATCACCCAGCGGGTCGGCGCTATGCTCATGGGTGTCCCCCAAGACCTGGCCGACGAACGCATCAGCGTCGGCCGCGCGAGCTTGCAAGCTGCCCGGCCATACTTCATCGTTTCAGGTAGGTCGCCTTGATCTAAAGCAAGGAAATCAAAAAAAATGCATTCTAGTACCGAAATATTTATTGCTAGGGACGAAGCCCTGAAGGCGGCACCGGATACGTGAGGCGCAAATGGGGAATTCACAAAGCATTTCAATAGGTTTCGTCGGGAGCGGCGGCGCCGGCGCCCTTACGGCCGGCAACCTTCTGCTCGAAGCGGCAAGCGCTGCAGGCTGGCAGGGCCTGCTCACGCGGACGGTCGGTCCACAGATCCGCGGCGGCGAAGCGGCGGCACTCCTGCGCCTTGCATCTCACCCCGTCGAATGCATGCCCGAGCAATTCGATGTCCTGATCGGGATCGACTGGCTTAACGCCCACCGCTTCGGCGCCGAGATCAAGATCGGGCACGATAGCCTGCTGATCGGCGACCCGCGTGGCGGCGCGGTACCGCCGCACATCGCCGAAGCTGGTGCACGCGAGGTCCAGATTCCGATGAAGGACATGGCCAAGGCAATCCCCGACGGCCGTGCCAACATGATTGCGCTTGGCATCGCCTGCAGGCTGGTTCGCCTGGAGCGGGAGACCTGCCTGGCATTGCTGGAAAAGCGACTGTCCGACAAAGGCGAAGCGGCCATCAAGGCCAGTCAAGCAGGCTTGATCGCAGGATACGATGCCGCCCAAGATCTCGATCTCAGTCTGCGCCTTGCCGCACCGAAGCGAGCTACAAGGAAATGGCTCGTGTCCGGAAATGACGCAACAGCGCTCGGCGCTATCCGCGGCGGGATTCGCTTTGCCGCCGCCTACCCCATTACCCCGGCGACCGAGATCCTCGAGTGGCTTGCGCCGAATCTGCCCAAGGTCGGCGGTGTGCTGTTGCAGGCCGAGGATGAGCTTGCCGCCATCAATATGATCATCGGGGCATCCTACGGCGGCACACCATCGCTGACCGCGACGTCAGGACCTGGTCTCTCGTTGATGATCGAGTCGCTCGGCTTGGCAACGGCCGCCGAGATTCCCATTGTCGTCGTTGATGTCATGCGCGGCGGCCCCTCCACGGGCATCCCCACCAAGTCCGAGCAGGCCGACTTGAACATCGCCGTCTACGGATGCCATGGCGATGCCCCGCATCTCGTTGTGGCGCCGCAGTCGATTGGGGATTGCCTGTTCACGACGCAGTGGGCGGTTTACCTGGCAGAAGCCCTGCAGACACCCGCAATCGTGCTGTCCGACCAGTTCATCGGCCAGGCGCGCGCCGCAATCGAGAAACCGGCCGATGTCGCATTCATCGGCCAGCGATCGAGGGCCACAGACATTAGCGCGGCCGGCGCATACAAGCGCTATGCGATCGCCGGGAGCGGCGTGTCGCCAATGGTCGTTCCCGGCACGTCCGGTGGCCAATACACGGCTGACGGCCTCACACATACCGAACGCGGGATTCCCACAAGTGGCGCATCCGATCACCAGGCCCAGCTCGACAAGCGTCGCGACAAGCTCGTACGCTTCGCCTACGGCGACCATTGGGCGACGCTCGAAGGCAGCGGCGATCTGGCGGTGGTGACCTGGGGGTCTCTGACCGGCGCAGTGCGCGAAGCAATCGGTCGCGCCGCGCAGGATGGAGTTGAGGTGAGCCTGATTGCGCCACGCCTGCTCTTCCCCGCTCAACCCGAGCGCTTTGCCGCTGCAATCGCAGGCAAGAGCCGCCTTCTTGTCGTCGAGCAAAGCCACGGCGCCCAGTTCTATCGTTATCTCAGGGCCCACTACGATCTGCCGGGGAGAGTCGACGTGCTCAACAGGCCGGGTCCGATGCCTATCGGCGTCAGCGAGATTCACCGCGCGATCATGGAACGGAGAGCATAATGTCGACCGCTCATGAACGGCTCGCCTGCAAACCCGCCGACTACAAGTCGGACATCAAGCCGATCTGGTGCCCCGGCTGCGGCGACTACCATGTCCTCATGTCCTTCACGCGGGCATTTGCGGAGCTGGGCCTTCCACCCGAGCAGATTGTCGTTGTTTCCGGCATAGGCTGCTCCTCGCGCATACCCGCCTACACGAACTGCTACGGCTTTCACGGCGTGCACGGACGCTCGCTCGCGCTTGCGGCCGGGCTGAAGGTGACGCGACCGGATCTGACGGTGGTGGTGGCAAGCGGGGATGGAGACGGATACTCGATCGGCGGCAACCACTTCCTCCATGCCTGCCGTCGCAACGTCGACATGACCTATGTGGTCATGGACAACCGCATATATGGGATGACCAAGGGTCAGCCGTCGCCTACGACCGAGCCCGAGTTCGACACCGCGTTGTCGCCGGGCGGGACCGGCCTGCGGCCATTCCATCCGCTCGTCGTGGCGCTCGCGTCGGGTGCGAACTTCGTCGCTCGCTGCTTCTCCGGCGAGCCGAACGAGACTGCGGCCGTTCTGGCCGAGGCGATCCGGCATCCGGGTTTCTCGTTCGTGGAGATCCTGAGCCCCTGCGTGACCTTCCGCCCCGATGAAAGGGACTGGAAGAGTCAGGTGCACCAGGCACCCGTCGGGGCAACCAGCGATCCTGCCAAAGCGGCACGCCGCATCATGACGGATGATGGCTTCAACATCGGAATTCTGTATCGCGGCGATCGCAGGCCCTATCAGCCGGCCGTCGTGCAACGGCACGTCGAATTGTCAGAGCTCGAAAAGGAGTTCGAGCTATGAGCCAGCCAACCGGTGCGCCCGAAGTCTCCTCCCTCGCCGATCTCTTTGCCGTTGCCTTTCAGATTGAGGCCGACGCCGTGGAGCGCTACGAGGTTCTCGCTGCGCAGATGGAGACGCACAACAATCCCGACCTCGCCGCGATATTCCGTGATCTCGCCCGCGCGGAAGCCATTCACCGCGACGAAATTCGCCGCCTGGCAGGAGATATCGACGTGGTCTCGCGCGCACGCGAGGTGGCCAAGTGGAGCCGGGGTGAAAGCCCGGAAGAGGTCGACCTCGGTGCCGCGCACTACATGATGACGCCGCGGCATGCGCTGGAACTCGCGCTCGCAGGCGAGCAGCGCGCGCTTGCCTTCTTTCAGGCGGCCGCAGCGTCGGCGAGCGACCCGCAGATCAAGAGGATGGCGGAGGAATTCGTCGAGGAGGAGGCCGAACACGTCAACCTCGTGCATCGGCTGCTCGCGAAATATCCCCCGCCCTCGCCATCCTGGTCGGAGGATCCCGACCCGCCGAGCTCGCAGGGATGATGGTCCACGGCCGGGACGCCTTAGGCGTCGCCTAAGCCATGGCGCGCATCCGCAGATCCCTGATTCTGACAGCCTTCCCTTGGGAGCGAGGCACCTCGCCGGGTGACTTGATCACAACCTTGCAGGTCACCCCGATCAACGACTTGATGTGGTGAGCGACTTCGTCGGCCTTGCGGGCGCGGCCGGCATCCGCAAGCAGATTGTCAGGAGCAAGCTCGACCTCCACGGTCATGGAGTCGAGCGCCCCCTCCCGGGTCAGGATCAACTGGTAGTGCGGTGCGAGGCCCGGCAGCCCGACGAGGACTGCCTCCACCTGCGAGGGATAGACGTTCACACCGCGGATAATGAGCATGTCGTCGTTGCGCCCGGTCACGCGCATGATGCGCAGGTGAGTGCGCCCACACGTGCATGGCTCGTCGCTGAGGCGGGTGATGTCGCGCGTACGGTAGCGGATCATGGGCAGCGCCTCCTTGGTCAGCGTGGTGATGACCAGTTCTCCGGTCGCGCCCATGGGCAGCGGTTGCAGCGTCTCTGGATCGACGATCTCGAAAAGGAAGTGATCCTCCCAGCCGTGCAGCCCTGCCTGCTCCACGTGACATTCGCATGCCACTCCAGGTCCCATGATTTCGGACAGGCCATAGACGTCAATGGCTTTGATGCCGAGCTTGCTCTCGAGATCGCGGCGCATGGCCTCGCTCCAAGGCTCGGCGCCGAACATCCCCAGGCGCAACGGCGATCGCCGCAGATCGACGCCCATGGCATCCGCGACCTCCGCAATGTTCAGGGCGTAGGACGGCGTTGCGCACAGCACATTGGCCGAAAAATCCTCAAGCAGCGTCACCTGCCTCTCGGTTCCCCCGCCAGACAGAGGGACCACCGTGCAGCCAAGACGCTCCGCGCCATAATGTGCACCGAGACCGCCCGTGAACAGACCGTAGCCGTAGGCATTGTGAATGATGTCGCCCGGCAACGCGCCGGCACACGCGAAGGAGCGCGCCATCAGATCGGCCCAGCGGTCGATGTCTCCCTTCGTGTAGCCGACAACCGTCGCCTTGCCGGTCGTGCCGGACGAGGCATGAAGCCGGAGGAGCTTGCTCTGCGGGACGGCAAACATGCCGAAAGGATAGTTGTTGCGCAGGTCCGACTTCTGCGTGAACGGAAAGCGCGCAATGTCGGCGAGCACCTTGAAGTCGCCTGGCTTCACCCCCGCCAGATCGAACGCTCGCCGGTAATGCGGCACGTTTGCATAGGCGTTTTCCAACGTCTTCCTCAAACGGCTTGTTTGCAGCGCCTTCAGCTCGGCCCGCGGCATCGTCTCTGCTGCAGGATCGTGCATGAACGCTCCCGGGACTGGGGCAACGGTCTGTACTCTCATGGGTCCGCCTCCACGCGTACGCGGCAACGACCACCCCGGCTTGACGGCAGAGCCCGAAATGGAGCCGCGGGCCGGCACTGCATAGCCCTGGTTGAAGCCGGCCCGCGTCACCAGAACGAGCTTCATGGCGGCGCCCGCGGCGAAAACGCAGGCGCCGGCAACAGCAAAGAGCAGCGAGCCGGAATTGCCCCCCACCGAGCCGAAGAAGATCAGCGTGACCGGGACGGCCAGGCCGAACAGGAAAAACCAGGGACCGAATGCATTGAGGACTGCGAGGCTGCGAACAGGCGCGCCCTCCACTTCAAGCGACGTGACATAGGATCGCCAGCTCCAGCCGCGCAGCGCAGCCAGCATGGCAGTTGCCGCAGCAGCCGAAGCGATCACCAACTCGGTTGAAGGCAGCAGGGCGGCGGCCGTAAGGAACAGGCCCGCGCCCTCGGCGATACCGGTCACGACGATCAGTGGCACGATGCGCGACACACGCCAGGCAGGAATGCCCTTCGCAGCCTTGAGAATCATGGCTTGGCTGAACAGGAACAGGGCCCCGACAAAGGCTGCAGCGATCAGGAGCGTCGCGTTCTCGAGCCAGATCGCAAGCGCGGCAGAAGGGAAGAATGCCCCTGCCAGCCAAGCCTCCCTGGCCATCCACGAGCGATTGGGCTGACGCACCACGTAGGCGGCGCGCAACGGCCGGCCGATCTTGAACAGCAGGAGGAACAAGCCGACGGCGACCATTGCCAGCGCCAGCCAGCCGAGCGGGTAAAAGGCGCCCTGGTGAAGATTTGCCAGCGCGACAGACAGCAAGAGGCCTGTTCCGGCTCCACCACAGATGAAGTTCCCGGCTGCCTTCCAATCCCAATGCTGCTGATGCCAAGGCTCTACGCCTTTGCTGCGCAGCTTGCCGGCCTGCGCGGAAGCGACCATAGGATTGACCGCCCCGCGGGCTGGCTCATGTCCCTTGCCATCGATGTAGTAGAAGCCAGGCTCAGTCCCGATCTCCTCATGCATGCGAAAGTGGCTGTGCTGACGCAACAACCGCGACACATTGCTGTCGGCGTCGTCGATGTCGCCGAAATGCAGCGCACCGGCGATGCAGGCGTTGGCGCAGGCTGGCGTTGCCTGTGAATCGATGCCGGGCGTCAGCCCATTCGCGAGGCCATCATCGATGCGATCGGAGCAAAAGGTGCACTTCTGTGCGATCCCCAGCCGTCGGGAGTCATAGCGCTGCACCTCGTTCGCCATCGCAGCACGGCCGTAGGCAAACTGTTCCGCATCGATCTTGAACCGTGCCTGATAGGGACATGCGACATCGCAATAGGCGCAGCCAATGCACAGGTCATGGCTGATGGTGACTATGCCGTCGCTACGCTGGCGCGTGGCCCCCGTGGGGCATACGTGCATGCACGGCGGATCGGCACATTGCTGGCATCCGACCGGGACAAACGTGCGGCTGACCTGCGGATAAGTGCCAACCTCGATGTCGAGGACCTTCCGCCATTGCACGGCGGGGGAGGTGGCGTTTGCGTGCCGACAGGCGGCCGTGCACGTCTGGCACCCCACACAGCGCTCAAGGTCTGCGACCATCACCCAGCGGGTCATGATGTGCTCCCGAGACGCGTGACTTTCACCTTGACGAGATCCGCGCTCGATCCTGTCGCATCCGTCAGCTCCAGCATCATGGGCACCAGCGCGTTCATGCTGGGCGCCCCCAGATCCTTGGCAAAGGGTGTGGCCCAGTGGTCGAACTGGCCGATCATCAGCAGCGTATCCGGCCGGATGCCCTCGCACAGCATGACGCGGCCCTGCGTGCGGTTGAGAGGCGAGCGCACCTCCACGAGATCTCCGTCAGCGATTCCGAGCTTTGCCGCTGCTCCGGCATTCATCACGACGCTGCCGTGTCCCGCGACGTTGTCGGCAACTTCCTTGATCAACTGGATGCCGACGTTGCCGCCCCACGAGTACTGCATGCTGCGCGCCGTAATCAGCCAGAAGGGATAGTCGGCGATGCGCACATCGAACTGGCGTGAGAGGGCGCCTTCCCAGAGCGCACCCAGGTCGCGCCAATGCGGCAGCGGCTCATACTCCTCGAGCTGCCGATCCCACCAGTGAATGTCGTTTTCGTGCAGGCGTCGCGCAAGCTCGCCGCCGACCCGAAGCAAACGCTCCTGGTAGGGCTGCTCAAAGCGCAACCCGGCATCGACGAGCTTCGGAAAGAGATACCATTGCAGCCGCGGGAAGGGCTTCACGCGAAACCCATGTGCGCGGAAATAGTCGAGGCCCTGGCTCTCGGCACCATCGGTCAGCTCCGCGCTCGCCGCCCGACAGGCCGCATCCCAGATCTTGTCGACCTCGTGGGCCTGGTTCACGTCGAGCGAGAAGTCGTAGTTCTGCCCCGACAAGCTCACGCCGGCGGCCCCGCGATTGATGGCGCCATTGTAGGCCTGGAGCAGGCCCGTCCGTCGTGCGAGCTCAGTGGCGATCCAGGTGAAATCCTTGGCCTCTCCTTGCGGGCGAGCCGCGGGGTCCCGAAGGGCAAATCCCTGATATTGCCAGAACTGCTCGACGTATTTGGTGCCACCGATGCGGAGAAGCTGCAGCCCTTCAAGGTCCGTGCAATCGGGCAGCAGCACGTCGGCCATGTGGTTGGTCTCGTCGCGCGTGTAGGCGAAGCAAACCGTGAACGGAAAGCGTGCCATGGCCTCGCCGACCGCATCCGTGTCCCAGAACGAAATGGCCGGGTTCGTCCGGTAGACGAACCAGACGTCGGGCGGAGAGGCAGGGGGCAGGTGATCGAAGCCCTCCTTCTGCATCATCCACGCCAGATGCGTGGGCCCGAGCGCCTGGCTCCACGCCGAGTTGGCCACCAGCGGCACCAGTGTACGATGCGCGCTGCGCGCTGGCGGCCGCGAGATCCATTCGTCCTTCGCAGTCGGGTTCATCGGATAGTGCATGAACCCATCCGGCCCGGGCGTTACGCTCGACCAGCGGTTGTCCGCCGGACGGTTGAGGCGCACGGTTGTCCCAAGCGTCCCGCCCGGCACCTCGAGCGCACCGACGAGACACGCGAGCAGCGTGCGTGCCCAACAGCACTCGTAGCCGCCCCAGCCGTTGTTGACGGTCTTGCCGAGCGAGATCGAGACGGGGCGCAAAGGCAGGGTCACGCCTTCAATGTCGATGGTTTCGCCCACCCGGGCATGATCGAGGAACTCGTTGGCGATCCGGCGAATGGTTTCGGCATCGACATCACAGATCGGCGCTGCCCATTCCGGTGAATAGGCCTCCACATGGCGGACGAGGTGGGCAAACGAGGGGCTCACGCTCGCGTTGACCGCGGTCAGCTCCTGGTCGCGACCGATCTCGACGCCATCGACGCTGAACGTTCCCTCCAATGCCGGATCGATACCGACGGTATCGTACGGCACGGCACGGCTGGTGCTCAGATCGATGACCAAGGGCTTGTGGGAATGAGGATCGCGAAGAAAGAAGCCGCCTGGCCCGACCAGGTACGGCGACGAGGTCCGGCTCTTCAGGAATGGGAGATCCAGCCGGTCGCGCGGATGCTCGTGCAGCAGCACGTAGATCATGGCGAAGAGGAATGCAGCATCGGTCTTGGGCTTTATGGGAATCCATTCCGCCGAGCACGCGCCGGTGACGGAGAGATGCGGCTCGACCTGAACCCGTTTCATGCCGCGCTTGCGCGCGTCCGCGTGGCGCCTGACCCCGCAAACGCCGCCGGAGGCTTCCACGTTGGCACCGAAGGAGACGAGATATTCGCACAGCGGGGTATCGGGTGAGACTGTGAAGGCGCGATGCCAAAGCTCACCGTAGAGATGCTCCGAGTGATAGCATTTGACGCCCTGCCCGCTGCCGAAGCTCATGTCGACAGGTCCCCAGGCTGCGAGGAATGCCGGCAGCGTTCCCATGTAAGCTGTGGGCGTGCCGCCGCCGCCGAAGCTTGCCGCCAGCCGTGGATATCCGGATTGATCGAGAACGCCGCGCTCCCGAGCCGCGTTGAGCTTTTCGGCGACCAGGGCCAAAGCCTCATCCCATGAGATCCTCGTAAAGCCGGGATCTTCCCCGCGCCCCTTCCTCGGGTTCGTCCGCTTCATCGGGTGGAGGACGCGATGAGGATTGTAGAGCTTCTGCACCAGCCCGAACGCCTTCACGCAGGCCTTGCCCCCTGCGGGGTGCACCTCCGCAGCATCGGAGTTCGGGGCAACCTCGGTAGCGACGCCGTCTTGGACACGGACTTTCAGCAGATCAGGTCCTGCCACGCACTGGTAACAGTACGTGGAGACGGTGCGGTCGCGGCCTGGATCGTCGGCACGCATGCAGTGATCACTTCATTTGTTCTGGGCAGCGGAACGCTTCGCCGACTTGGCCTTCAGACGTTCTTGCGTCTTCGCGACTTCGACCATGAAGCGCGTGTGCCGGCCGGAGCCGATCGGCTCCATCTCGTCCTTGGCAGAAATATCGAAGGTGACTTTGCGTCCATCGACTGCCGTTACAGTCGCAGTGATGTCCACCGCCATACCGGGCAACGTCGGTGCCGTGTGACTGATCGAGATGCCTGTGCCGACCGAATCCTCGCCGGCATCGGCATGCTCGAGCAGCAGGTCGCGGCAGGTGTGCTCGATATCGCGGACCAGGCTTGGCGTAGCGTACACCCGGCCTTCCTCACCCATGAACGCGATGGTTCGGTCAGCGTCGATCACCACGCGCTTGGTCTTCGAAATGCCCGGCCGCAGGGACTCCTTCATTGGCGCTCTCCCGGCTGCTTGATTTGATTGCAGAGAGATTATTTGGTAGGCCAACGATCCGACTTGATCAGAGTCAAGTCGCTGCCAATCAGTGCCGCCTAGTGCTGAAACCTGGGGACGGTCGCGGCGCTGAGCGGGCCTCCGGCGCACCTCGGTCCTGACTGCCCCCAGGGGCGGGGAGTGCCGAGCGAAGAGCCAACGACCAATACGGGCACGAGTTGCCAAATGAGAAAGGAATCAGGGTTGCTCGCGGCGGTCGTCTACGACATCGATTTTCCGATCAATGAGCTGATGCTCAAGGTCGCAAATGCGCTTCGGGCAGAAGGCGTGCGTCTGCAGGGCACGCTCCAGGAGAACACCGGCAGCGCGCGCTGCTCGACAATGAGCCTGATCGCCCTGGCGACCGGCGAGCGCATCGGAATATCGCAGGATCTGGGACCATCGGCGAAGGGATGCCGCCTGGACGCGCGCGGCCTCTCCGAGATGGCGGCCACGCTCGACACGACAATCAAGGCTGAATTCGATCTGCTCATTCTCAACAAGTTCGGCAGAGCGGAGGCGGAAGGCAACGGGCTGCGCAGCACGTTTGCTTACGCTCTGGGCATCGGCAAGCCCGTCCTCTCGGCGGTGAGGCCGCCATATCTCGAAGCCTGGTCAAGATTTCACGGTGGTCTTGCCACGGATCTGACCCCGCACTTCGATGCGGTGATTGCCTGGTGCCGCCGGGCCGTCGCCCAGCCCCAGAAGGTGTGACGCGCGAAGTCCGTTGCGAACGGGACGTCGCCAGCGCTTGCGCTGTCCGGCCACGCCCCGGGCAAGGCATTCAGCGATGCCAATCCCATTCAGCCGGCATGCGTATCGCCGGCGTCGGCCAAGCCGAGGCGGGACCATATGCTGTCGATCCGCTCGATCACGCGCTTATCCATCGCCATCACGCGCCCCCATTCCCGCGTGGTCTCTGCGCCGATCTTGTTCGTCGCATCGATTCCAAGCTTGCCGCCGAGCCCTGGCTCGGGAGACGCGAAGTCGAGATAATCGATCGGCGTGCGTTCGAGGACCATGAGATCGCGCGACGGATCCATTCGTGTGGACACGGCCCACGCCACATCCGCCCAATTGCGCGCGTTCACATCGGCATCGACCACAATCATGAGCTTCG
Source organism: Hyphomicrobiaceae bacterium (assembly GCA_008933705.1). Classification (GTDB taxonomy): domain Bacteria; phylum Pseudomonadota; class Alphaproteobacteria; order Rhizobiales; family Hyphomicrobiaceae; genus AWTP1-13. The sequence goes on along the minus strand of WBUN01000018.1, from coordinate 17,065 downwards.
TATAGCTGAACTGGGCAATCATGCCCCACAGCGCGGCCATCACGCGCCTGGCGTGGCCCGGATAACCCTTTCGGATCGACACCACGGCCATCCGGTAGGAGCAGGCTGCCGGGGGAAACCAGCAATCGACGACCTCGGGGAGCTGGCGGCGAAGGATCGGCACGAACAGCTCGTTCAGCACCTCGCCGATAACCGACGGCTCATCGGGCGGGCGCCCCGTGTATGTCGAAGCGTATATCGGAGCCTGCCTGCATGTGATGGCGGTCACCCGCATGACGGGAAAGCTTTCAACAGCGTTGAAATATCCGGTGTGATCTCCGAACGGCCCTTCCGGCGCGGTCTCGTGGGCCGAGACAACGCCTTCGATGACGATCTCGGCGTCGGCGGGAACGACCAGCGGCTGAGTGATGCATCGGGCCACCCGCGGCCTCTCGCCGCGCAGCACACCTGAGAAGCTGAGCTCGGAAATCCCCTCCGGCAGCGGCAGCACCGCAGACAGCATCGTTGCCGGATCGGCCCCGATCACAACGGCGATCGGCATGTCGACATTTCGAGCCGCCCACAAGCGATGGTGGCCGGCGCCACCCCGGTGCGCAAGCCAACGCACGATCGCCCGATCGCGGTCGAGCAACTGCATGCGATACACCCCGATGTTATACCGGGAGGTCGCCTCGGCATCAGGGGGGCGCGTAATGACCAGCGGCCATGTGATGAGGGGAGCCGGCTCGCCGGGCCAGCAGGTCTGCACGGGGAGGCGATAGAGGTCCATGCCTGAACCAGTGGCAACGACTTCCTGAACCTGCGCCCGGCCGACGATGGCCGGACGCGTGGAAAGCGCCGCCTTGACGAGAGGCCAATTCGCCAGGGCGTCGCGGAGTCCATCGACAGGCTCAGGATCTTTCAGGCGGGCCAGCATCTCGCCCAGAGCGGACAGATTTGTGCGCTCAACGCCCAAGCCCCAGGCAATACGCTCGGCCGTGCCGAAAAGGTTCGCCAGCACCGGCATCTCAGCGTGATCGGCATTGGCCTTCCTGACATTCTGGAAGAGCAGCGCCGGCCCACCACGCGCCAGAACGCGGCGATGGATTTCCGTTATCTCGAGCACGCTGGAGACAGGCTCGACGACGTGCTTGATATGGCCGCTCTGTTCGAGATGGCTCAGGAATGCGCGCAAATCGCGGAATCGCGGCAAGTCGCGAATGTCGATCAGGCTCCACCGTCGGCGTGTTTGGCAATACTGACCAGGATTGACGGGTTCGCCTTGATCTCGATCAAGCGATGGCGTGTCAGCAGCTCGTAATAGGAGCGGGTGGAGGCAGCGAGCCCGTGACCACCTCATTCTCCGCTTTTCGAGTGCCGGAATACCTCTCGCTTGCGCTGCGGCCCTTGCCGCTGTTGCCGCTCGAGATCGCCTTGCGCCAGCTGACCGCCAGCATACTTGCGCGCCACCCTGGCTTGCTCGACCGGCTCGGGCGGGAAGGTGCCAAGCGGTTCGGCATCGACCTGCTGGACCTGCCGTTTGCCATCGTGATCGAAATCGTCGAGGGCGCGGTTCTCCTCTCCGTCGTGCGCCGGCTGGATGCAAGCAAGATCGACGCGCGCATCGCAGGCAACCTCGTCTCGCTGATGGACCTCGTCGATGGACGCCATGATGGCGATGCGCGTTTCTTCTCGCGCGACATCGTGGTCGAAGGCGACATGGAGGCGGTCTTGGCGCTGCGCAACGCGATCGATGATGCGGAGCTCGACCTCGTGCACGAAGCTGCCCAGCTCGCGGGACCATTTTCGGCGCTCGCTGAGTGGGCGGCCGCAGGAGCGATGAACGTGGCCGCACGGGTTGCAGGTCTTCCCAACGGTCTTGGTCAGAGGGCTGGGTAGTGCCTCCCGAAGCAGGCGCATCGTTGGAAATCGTCTGTCCGGCCGGAACGCCGGCGGCCTTGCGCACGGCCGTGGAAGCTGGAGCAGACTGCGTCTATTGCGGCTTCCGTGACGAGACCAACGCACGCAACTTCCCGGGGCTGAATTTCGACCGCGCCGAGATGCGCAACGGCATAGAATTCGCGCACCGGCACGGAGCGAAGGTTCTGATCGCGATCAATACCTTCCCGCGCGCGGGAGACCTGACGCCCTGGCATCGAGCGCTCGACGATGCTGCAGCAATGGGCACCGACGCCGTGATCCTGGCAGACATCGGCCTTCTCGCCTATGCCGCCCAGCGACATCCCGATCTGCGCCTTCACCTGTCCGTGCAAGCTGCGGCGGCAAGCGCCGAGTCCATTCGCTTCTATGTCGACGCGTTCGGCGTCAAGCGCGTTGTGCTGCCGAGAGTCCTGAGCGTTGCCGAGATCGCGCAAGTCAATGCCGCAATCCCCTGCGAGACCGAGGTATTTGCATTCGGCGGACTGTGCGTCATGGCGGAAGGGCGGTGCTCGCTTTCGTCCTATGCGACGGGCAAATCCCCCAACATGCACGGCGTCTGCTCCCCGGCGAGCCACGTGGTCTATCGCGAGCAGGGAGGAGAGCTCGTTTCCCGCCTCGGCGGCTTCACCATCAATCGCGTGCCTCGCGATGCTCCCGTCGCCTACCCGACCTTGTGCAAGGGCCGATTCCAGACAGCTTTCGGTGCGGGCTATCTGTTCGAGGAGCCGGCAAGCCTGGATGCACGGCGGATCTTGCCTGAATTGCGGGATGCAGGCGTCAAGGCGCTCAAGATCGAAGGCCGCCAGCGCAGTCGCGCGTACACCAAGGCGGTGGTGAGCGCTTTTCGTGCGGCCGTCGACGCGCTCAAACGCGGTGAGCCCATCCAGGACGGGCAGCTCGGTGAGTTTACCGAAGGGCAACGCGCAACCTGCGGCGCCTATCTCAAGACGTGGCGATGAAGCGCGACAAGGAGGAACCGTGACGGATGCACGTCTGACCCTGGGTCCGCTCCTCTTCAACTGGCCTGCGGAGCGATACAGGGACTTCTACTACCGCATAGCTGACGAGGCGCCTGTCGACCGCGTGTGCCTCGGCGAAGTGGTCTGCTCCAAGCGCACCCCGTTCGTGCAAGACAGCCTCCCGTCCATCATCGACCGATTGGAGAGTGGTGGCAAAGAGGTTGTTCTGAGCACGCTCGCGCTGCCGACTCTCGATCGCGAGATGAAGTACACAGCCGGCCTCGCGAGCAGCGGACGGACGCTGGAGATCAATGATGTCTCTCAGATTGCGTTGGTGCGGGGCCGCCCATTCCATGTCGGGCCGCTCCTCAATGTCTACAACGAGGCCACGGTCGAATACCTAGCCGCGCTGGGAGCTTGTGCGATCGCTTTGCCCCCGGAGCTATCCAGACCATCCATCGCTGCCATCGCCGCCGCAAGCCGCCGAGCAACCATAGAGGTTTGGGCCTTCGGCCGCGTCCCGCTCGCCATTTCGGCGCGTTGCTATCATGCGCGCGTCCACAACCTGACGAAAGACTCCTGCCAGTTCGTCTGCGAACGAGACGCGGACGGCTTGACCGTTGAAACGCTGGATGCCCAGGGCTTCCTCGCCATCAATGGCGTGCAGACGCTGTCACATACCTACTGCAATGTCATCGACGACGTCGTCGACCTCGCGCGAACGGGCGTTGCCTCATTCCGGCTGTCCCCTCACAGCTGCGACATGGTCGCGGTAGCCACGACCTTTCGCTCGGTCCTGGCAGGAAAGCTTGGCGCCGACGAGGCCATGCACCAGTTGAGCGAGCTTAAGACCGGCGCGCCCTTCTCGAACGGCTTTGTGCACGGAACCGCCGGAGCAGCTTGCGTCTAGCGCGGCGGGCCGAACCGGCGATCGGGCGGGTGCGGTACATGCCGAGGGTCTCCGGGAGCGCGCCGGCTCACACGCCGTGTCGCCGCAAGATGGCCTCGATGTCTCCGACAGAGCGGATCTCCATCATCTCATCCATGGAGAGACCGATGCTGAACGTCGTCTCGATCGCGCGCACCAGCGCGATGTGCTGAAGAGAGTCCCAGCGGGGAACCTGGTCCGGCGATGTGTCGTGCGAGAGCGGCCCAGCGTACTGGAACACATCGTCGAAGATATCGACAAGCTCAGGGTAGCCGACTTGCACCGCGGGTGTGGGCGCGTCCATTCAGGCCTCCAGTTGCACGGAAACGAATTCGGCGCGCGGCGGCGTTTGCACGCGCAGGTCGAACGCCCACGAAGACTCTTCCTCTGTGCCGTCCACGCGCGCAAATCCATTGGCAGCGTAGAAGTCCCGCACCAGTCCGTTCTTGGCGGTCGCCGCAAAACGCCCGACGACCCGCTCAATGCCGCGCTTTGCCAGAAACGTCAGCAGGGTCCCCAGGAACGCTCGCTCCACCTCGCGACCGATCACCCGGCAGCTCATGAGAAATGTGTCGATCTGCGCTTGCGAACCCTCGACCGAGATCGTCGCGGCAACAACGATCCCGTGATCACCGAACTTGTCGGCGACCCGGCCGAGGAACGCAAATCCGTGCTTCGGATCGCGGACGTACGCGCCGATCTCGGCCTCGGTCAGGCGCAGGGTGGTGAGGTTGAACTGGTTGGTTCGCTGATGCATTTGCGCAACGCGCCCCAAGGTGTCGGCGTTGACCGTCTCGACAATGAGCCGCTGCTCCAGTCCAGCGAGGTAGTCCTCGCGTGTGGCGGCCGATGACTTGAGCGCTCGGGCCTGTCGCTCGGCAGCGTACATTTCTGAGCGCCGCGCATCCTCCTCGGTCAGCCGCACCGGCCACGTGCACTTGAGACCTCGCAGCCAGAGTGGGCGCGACGCGGGATCCTCCGGCAGCTCCGGCACGACCACCTCTGGCACCAAACGGCGCATGGCCTCCCGCTCATGCGGGCTGTCATCAATGAACACGAAGCTGTCGAGCCCGAGGTTCAGTTCGCCCGCAATCCGTCGGATGTTCTCCGGCTTCGGCTGCCAATTGATGGCGGAAGCTGCAAAATCGCTTGCCTTCAACGCCATGCCTGGGTGACGCTCGAAAACCGTGACGGCATCGGCATTGTTCTTGCTCAGCGCAACAAGCAGCAGACCCTGCTGCTTGAGGCGCAAACACTCCTGCTGAAAGGCGCGGAACGCGTTTCCTGGAAAGTCCTCGCCGCAGGCGAGCCCCTCCAAGCCGTCCTCGCCGTACGTCCCTCCCCAGAGCGTGTTGTCCAGATCCAGTGCTAGCACCTTCGCCGGGCCGCGCATGGCCAGCGACCACGCCTCGGCAAATGCGCAGGCAAGGGCGCGGGTTGCATCTGCGGAGTAAGCAACACGCCCATAATACCAGAGCTTGGGGTCGCTGTGTCGCGCGGCGGGGATATCGCCGAGCGCCTGATCTGCATCCATGACGAGGATGTTGCCGTGACGGTCAGCGGCCTCCAGCAGCCGCCCGTTCACAAGCTCGACGGCCTGGCGACGTCCTGCGATGTACCGGCGATCGAGAAGGCCGGCAGTCGGAGCCGACGGCGCAGGCAGGCAATTGATCAGCAGCGGAGCGGACGTGCGGGCCGCAAATGCGTCGAGCGCATTGCTCAGGATATCTGCCCGCTCGCGCATAAGGTCGCCGATCTGCGATACCGGGATCCGCCAATCCGTGGCTGCGAAGCCGTCGAGGTCCATGAGCACGACATGTGCCTCGGCTCCGGGATCGGGCTGCAAGAGGGCAGTGATGGCGCCGCCGAAGTCTGACTGCGTGACAAGCGCATTGCGGCCGTGGGCCCCGAAGGCCGAGCTGAGATCCGCCGCCAATGGATCCGTGGTCGAGAAGCCTGCAACGCTGATCTTCAGCGGTGGCAACGCTGCGAGATACGCGGCAAGATCTGGCCGGATGGGCCGCATTGCCTGCGGGACATCGCGCCAGTGCGCGAGCGCAAGGCGACACGCATCTGCACTGGCCCCCATGGCTCGAAGCCGTGTGACAATCGCGCGAACGATATCGGGCTCTATGTTTTCGCGCGCGGCGAGGGGGTCGATGTCCGCAGCCGAGATGGCGCCTTCCTTGTCGGCCGCATATCGATTGAGCTGGTTGAGCACGCGATGATCTGGTGTCTGCACCAGCTCGGCTGGCAGCACGTGCCCCGCGACCAGCAGGGCACCCGCAAGCCAGCGCGGCAACGCCAGTCCCTGCCGGGTGAGATTGGCAATCATGCCGGCGACGCGGGGCGCAGGGATGCCGGACCAGTCCACCGTCTGCAGGACCAGGCGCCGACGCAGAGCGCTCGGCGCGTCGTCAATTGCGGCGTCGACGATCTGATCGATGGAAAGGCCGCCGCGCGGAGAGGCAATCGGCTCTGCGATCATGCCCAGGCCGTGCTTGTCGCTCCTCGCGGATGATCGCGTCATGACTCGCGCCTCACACCATCGTTTCGCCGCCCGTCACCAGCAGATTGTCGCCGGTGATGAAGGACGCATAGGGGGAAGCGAGCATGAGCGCGGCATTCGCCACATCCTCGACGGTTGCCAGCCGACGCAGGGGCGTGCGCGAGATCAGGGCCTGTCGCACGCGATCCGGGACGCTGGCCACCAGATCGGTTTCGACCATCGAAGGAGAGATCATGTTGACGGTAATGCCCTGCGGACCGAATTCCTGGGCGAGGTTCTTGCTCATCGCATGCAGGGCGCTCTTGGCCGCAACATACGGCAGCCAATTGAAGGATGTCCTGCCCAGCGCCGCCGACGTCAGGATCGTAATGATCTTGCCTCTGCTCCGCTTCAGCGTGGGCAGCAAAGCTTGCGTCACACGGAACGTGCTGCCCACGATCTGCTCGTAGGCCGCGGCGAGGTCCTGCCATGCCAGCTCGGCGAACGCCGCCGACTTGATTCTCGGGCCTGCATTGTGGACCAGAATATCGAGATCACCGCCTGCCGTGGCGCTTGCGGCCAACTGACACACTTCATCCTGGTTGGTCAGATCTGCCCTGACCAGCCGGCAGGCCCCGCCGGCGTCTGTGATCTCCTTCTCCAAGGACTCCGCCGCCGACGCGCTGCGGTGGTAGTTGACCAACACGGTCGCGCCCTGCTCAGCGAAACGACGGGCAATGGCCCTGCCGATGCCGCGAGATGCGCCGGTCACGAGCGCCGTACGCCCCTCCAGCAGGCGCCCGGGTGGAGGAGACAGACGGTTAACGCGACGAGGCTCCTCTTCGGCAAGCCGCAGAACCTTGACCAGCGCGGTGCCCTTGAGGACGCAGGTGCCGTCCCCCTTGGTGATCTCGGTTCCCAAGGTCACCAGGCGGGTGTCGGCGTCGATCTTCTGCACCGTTGCGCGCGCCTCAACGGTGTCGCCGATGAAGACCGGCCGCGTGAACTCGATGCTTTGCGAGACGTATAGCGCCCCACGTCCCGGGAGCTTGGTGCCCACGAGCGTCGAAAGCAGGCTCGCGTGCAGAAAGCCGTGGACAACGCGCTGTGCGAATTCTGTGCGGGCGGCAAACTCCTCATCGACGTGGAGCGCGTTGTGATCTCCGGACAAGCGCGCAAATGCCGCAACATCCTCAGCCGTAATGCGGCGCGACAGGGTCTCGGTCTGGCCGAGCTTGAGCTCCAATAGGCGATCCATCGTTGGGATTTTTCGCGGGCCCGTGCTTCATCTATGTACGGGCGACGGATATCCAATTGGACGCGTGATCCATTTGACTTCGGTCAAGCCGCGGCCCCGTCACCGTTGTTAGAAGCCGCAAGACACCGCGCGAGAGTTGCCCCTGCCCTATCCCTCGTGGGGGCTGCTTTTCGCGTGGTGCGTTGGTGCTTCCAAACGGGGAGACAGCAGGGATGGCTTCAACTTTCGAAACCGTTGCCCGAATCATTTCTTCCACGAGCGATGTTCCGATCGAGAAGATCACGCCCGATAGCCACGTGATGAAAGACCTCGAGGTCGACAGCCTCGCGTTTCTGGACGTCACGTTCGAGATTGATAAGACGTTCGGGATCAGACTTCCTGTAGAGGATTGGCTCCAGAACGTGAAGGGCGGATACGACGGCGACAAATATTTCGTCCTGCGCAATCTCTGCCAGCACATCGATGAGGTCGTCGGTACAACGGCAGCCTGACCCAAGCCGATGCGCCTCGAGTATTTCCAGATGCTCGATCGGGTGGTGGAACTGAACAAGGAGCGCTCTTCGCTCGTTGTCTCGGCAAAGGTCCCCGAAACGAGCCCAATCTTCGAGGGACATTTCCCTGGCCATCCGCTCATGCCGGGTGTCCTGCTTCTGGAGACCATGGCGCAAGCCGCCGGCTACCTTGTGCTTGCGCTCGACGGCTTCTCGCGGATGCCGTTCTTCGCCAGTGCCAAGGAGGCCAATTTCCGCTCCTTCGTGAGGCCGGGAGCGGATCTGACGGTGCACGCGGTGCGCACGCACGACGGTTCCGGCTACGCCGTCGTGGACGCGCATATCCTCAGCCAGGGGAAGCGTGTTTCGGATGCACGCCTTACCATGCGCAGCGTTCCATTCCCGGACGCGGCCCTGGAGCAGCACGTGCGACGGGAAGGTGCCAGACTGGGTTTCTTGGAGGAGGCTCGCATCTGACATGCCTCAGCCGCGAACCGAGGCGTGGATCACCGGCATCGGGCTGGTCAGCTCGCTCGGGGAAGGCCTCGAGCAGCATTGGCAGCGTCTCGGGTCGCATGCCTCACCGTCGGTTGCGGTCGAGGAAGTACGCTATGCGCCCTACCCGGTCCACCCTCTCGTTCCGCTGGATTTCTCAAAGCAGATCCCGAAGACCAGCGACCAGCGGCAGATGGAACGGTGGCAGCGGATAGGAGTCTATGCCGCCGGACTGGCGCTTGCCGATGCCGGCATTCTTGGAAAGCCCGAGTTCCTCGACAATGTTGATCTCGCCATTGCCGCCGGCAACGGCGAGCGGGACCTCGCCTTGGACACATCTATTTTGGAGAGCGCCGGCAGGTCTGGAGCACCGGGCGCCGATCTCAATCGCCAGCTCATGGCCGGCTTGAGACCGACGCTCTACCTGGGCCAGCTCTCCAACCTGCTCGCCGGCAACATCTCGATCGTGCACAAGGCCACCGGCTCCTCTCGCACATTCAAAGGAGAGGAGATGGCCGGCGTCGCGGCGTTGGAGGATGCGGTAAAGCGGATCACGTCCGATCAGAGCGACTTGATGCTTGCCGGAGCCGCCCTCAACGCAGAACGTCAGGATCTCCTCCTCAATCTGGAGCTCGGCGGCGCGCTTCTGCAGGGCTGCTATCGACCCGTATGGGCCCGCGGAAAGGTGGGCGGCGGCATGGTGCCCGGCAGCATCGGCGTCTTTCTGGTTCTCGAATCGCCAAGGCATGCCATTGCGCGCGGCGCCAGGCCCTATGCCCGTGTCTCAACGATCTCTGCGACGAGATCGCACCGCGCGCCCGGCCAAGCCGCGTCTGCGGCGCAGGAGCTGTTCGAAGCCATTGCCCCCTCGATCGACAGCGTCCATCCTCTCGGCGTCCTGAGCGGCGTCAGCGGCGTCGAGCCGGTGACGCATGAGGAAGCCACGTTTCTCGATGGCTTGGCGCGCTTCGATCTGCACTCTGTCGTTCGCGCCTATGGCAGCGTGCTCGGCCACGGCGTCGAAGCCCATTTCATATCGGGAATCGCGCTTGCGGCCCTGGCGCTTTCGAAGGGCTCTTTCTTCGCGCCCTTTCAAGGGACAGAGTCAGAAGCGATCGGAGAGCAGCGGCAGGTGCTGGTCACGGCATTCGGCCATTGGCGCGGCGAAGCGCTGGGCCTCGTCGAAGCGGTCGCCGCGGGGACACCATGATCCGGCCGCATCGAGACCACATCGGCCGACCGATCGCCGCCGTCACCGGCATGGGACTGGTAACATCCCTTGGCGTCGGCGCAGCCGACAACTGGTCGCGGCTGACAGCGGGGCAATCGGGCATCCGTCGTATTTCACGCTTTCCCACCGAAGGCCTCAAGACGACGATAGCCGGCACCGTGGATGCCATCCCGGTGGCACCCTATTCCGCGGCAGACCTCGCCACGGCGATCGCCGAGGCGGCGGGACGCGAAGCCATAGTGCAAGCTGGGATCGGTGGGATCCGGCAGTTTCCAGGCCGGCTCATTGTTGCAACGCCGCCGTCGGAGCTCGAGTGGCCGCAGCTCTGTGCGCTGTACGCTTCTGAAGACGTAGCAGCGCCGCCCGGATACCATCGGCTGCTGGCTGCAGCGCGCACGCGCAGGTTCTCCGAGTTCGCCCGTCATGTGAGATTTGCCAGCATATCGGATCGTCTGCAGGAGACGTTCGGGACGCGCGGCGAGCCCCTGTCCATCTGCACCGCCTGCGCATCGGGAGCCACCACGATCCAGCTCGGCACGGAGGCGATCCGGCGCGGTGACTTGGATGCGGCGCTCTGCATCGGCGTGGATGCGACCGTTCATCCGGAAGGTCTCGTCCGGTTTTCGCTGCTTTCGGCGCTTTCGACCAAGAACGATGTGCCGGAGAAGGCGTCCAAGCCCTTCTCCAAGGATCGCGACGGCTTCGTGATGGCGGAAGGCGCGGGGGCCGTGGTGATCGAGGACTACGATCGTGCAAAGGCACGGGGGGCGCGCATCCTGGCGGTTGTTCGCGGCTGCGGCGAAAAAGCGGACCACTACCACCGAACCCGCTCAGAGCCGAGCGGCGGCGCCATTATCGGCGCCATCAGCAAGACCCTTAACGATGCCGGCCTCGCACCCCAGGAGATCGACTACATCAACGCGCATGGCACCAGCACGCCTGAGAATGATAAGATGGAGTATGTGTCTCTCAAGGCCGTGCTCGGCGAGCATCTCGCCAAGGTGCCCATCAGCTCGAACAAGTCGATGGTCGGACACACGCTGATTGCGGCGGGCTCCGTCGAGGCCGTCTTCTCGGTGATGACGATCAATACCGGAACGCTGCCGCCGACAATCAACTATGACAATCCCGATCCTGACCTTCCCTTGGATGTGGTGGCCAACGTCAAGCGCGATGCGTCCGTCACGACGGTGCTGTCGAACTCCTTCGGTTTCGGCGGCCAAAACGTCTGCCTTGCCATGACCGCTGAGCCGGCGTGATGACAGCAACTGCGCCGCAAGCGGCAATGGCAGCAGCACCTGAGACCGGAAAGGACATGTAACGCAATGCTTGATCAAGCTGACGAGGTCTGGATCACGGGCGTCGGGCTTGTGAGCTCTCTGGGCGACGGAAGCGAGGCGCACACCGACATCCTGACCGGAAGACGCGACGGCATGCCTGCCGTGGACGAGACCACCTTCGCCCCCTATCCGGTGCATCGTCTGGTCCCGCTCGACCTCTCCAAGCAGATCCCCAAGAACAGCGACCAGAGGCAGATGGAGGGTTGGCAGAAGCTCGGCGTGTACGCGGCCGGTCTGGCGCTCGACGATGCCGGCATCAAGGGAAAAGCTGATCTCCTCGATCGCACCGATCTTGCGGTGGCAGCCGGCAGCGGAGAGCGCGACACCGCCGTCGACTGCAAGGTTCTCGAAACCGCCAGCGCCGGCGGCGATACCCCGCTTCGCGCCAATGAGATTCTGCCGAGTGCCCTGCGGCCGACCTTGTTCCTCGCCCAGCTCTCCAATCTGCTGGCCGGCAACATCTCGATCGTCCATCACGTGACGGGTGGCTCGCGCACGTTCATGGGAGAGGAGACGGCAGGCCTCGCTGCGATCGAGAGCGCGTTCAGGAGGGTAGCTGCCGGTCAGTGCGAGATATGCCTGGTTGGCGGGGCCCTCAATGCGGAACGGGCGGACCTGCTGCTCGGCTACGAACTCGGCCACAATCTCTGGCACCATCCATTCCAGCACATCGAGGAGCGCACACATCGCGGCGGCGGCTTCGTTCCGGGCAGCGTCGGCGCGTTCCTCGTTCTGGAGCAGCGCGGGCATGCTCAAGGACGCGCAGCTCGTCCCTACGCGCGGCTGACGGCCGTGGAAAGCGATCGCGGTCGCCGCGAGCCCAATCCGTCGGCAAATCCACTGGCGCAGGTGTTCGCCAGGGTCGGATCTCCGACGGGGCAGGAGGCAACATCGGTATTCAGCGGCGCAAGTGGCGTGGCGCCTGCCACGGCCGGTGAGCTTTCCTTTCTCCAAGGGCTGACGCGGTCGGGGGGAATCAACTGTGCCTGGACCTACGGAGACCTGATCGGCCACTCCGTCGAAGCACACTTTCCTGCCGGCATTGCGCTCGCCGCCCTGGCTTTGCGCGGTGAGGGGTTGTCTGCGGCCCTTGCGGGCAAGAAATGCAACGCCGACGATGTCGCCCCGATCGACCGCATCATCGTGACGACGGTTGGCCATTACCGTGGCGAAGGGCTCGCCGTCCTTGAACGCATATCGTGAGGGGTTTCATGGGGACAGACATCCGAGATGCCAAGGGACGGCCGCGCGTGGCAATCACCGGATGCGGTGTGGTCACGTCGCTTGGTCGGGGCAAAGCCGACAACTGGGCAGCCATCACGGCCGGGCGCTCGGGCATCCGCCATATATCGAGGTTTCCCACCGACGGCCTGAGAACCACCATCGCCGGTACGGTCGATTTCCTGAACGTTAACCCCTACTCGGCCCCCGCCCTGACGATCGCGATGGCAACTGCTGCTGCCGAAGAAGCCCTCGCCGAGGCAGGCCTCGCCCGCGCGCAAACCTTTCCGGGCCCCTTGTATCTTGCAACACCGCCGGCTGAACTCGAATGGCCGCAGCGCAAGCAGCTCTGGGATGAGATGAGCGCCAGCGATCTCCAAGGCTACCGGCGCCTGCTTGCCGCCGCCCGGGAGCACGCGCATGCCGACATGGCGTCGCTCTTCCAGTTCGGGAGCGTCGCCGACCATCTTGCCGACAAGTTCGCAACGCGGGGACTGCCGGTCTCCGTGTCAACGGCGTGCGCGTCCGGGGCGACGGCTATCCAGCTCGGCGTCGAAGCGATCCGCCGCGGACAGACGCAGGCGGCCCTGTGCATCGGCGCCGACAGCTCCGTGCAGATCGAAGCGCTGATCCGTTTCATATTGCTGTCTGCGCTGTCGACCCGCAACGAGCCGCCGGAGAAGGCGTCGCGCCCATTCTCGAAGGATCGTGACGGCTTCGTGATGGCTGAGGGCGCGGGAGCGCTGGTCCTTGAGGAGTACGCAAGCGCCAAGGCGCGCGGTGCAGAGATTCTCGGCTTCGTGCGCGGGTGTGGCGAGAAGGCGGATGACTATCACCGCACGCGCTCCAAGCCCGACGGTACGGCCATCATCGGCGCGATCCGCAATGCACTGGCCGATGCCGTCATCGAACCCGGCGAGATCGACTACGTAAACGCACATGGCACCAGCACGCCCGAGAACGACAAGATGGAGTACCAGTCTCTCCGGGCCGTACTCGGCGTCCACCTCTCCGACACGCCGGTCAGCTCGAACAAGTCGATGATCGGCCACACGCTATCGGCTGCAGGCGCGATCGAGGCCGTATTCTCTTTGCTGGCCATTCGCACCGGCACGCTGCCGCCCACCATCAATTTCGATGTACCGGATCCGGAGATCCCTCTCGATGTGGTGCCCAACAAGGCAAGGCAGGCGGCTGTTGCGACCGTGCTGTCGAACTCGTTTGGGTTCGGCGGACAGAATGTGACCCTTGCGCTAGGCGCCCCCTGAGGGCTTCCTCGCGTCGCGCATTGCTTGGGGTATGCATTGTTGGAAGAGGTCGAGGTTCGGACAGAAGACAGGCTCAGAATTGCTGGGCGCGGCATCGAGCCAAAACGCACAAAGGCTCGGCGCCGGACACAACAGGCACCTCGTGCGTGCCTGTGCATAGCCCTGTCCATCATCGAGGCGCGCGAGCCGGCCAACATCCACCCCGCACCGCTCGACCATACGATCGAAGAGAAGCTCCTGCTGCTCGAGCTTCGTGCACATGGGTCCAGGCATGGAAGCCTCCATAACCTGAGGTTGCTGCCCGAGGTTGAGGCGGTCGGTCGACACTCTGACTTGATTTCGATGAAGCTTGGCAGGGGCATGTCGTCGCAGTCGGCTGCCGCTCCGTCTCGCGGCCGAACGCGCGTTGCAGCTGCAGGGCACAATCACGCACGACGATTGTCGTATTGCCGTATCCCGTTAACCCTGGTGCCGAGAACGACATGAGCACAAGCACATGCATCAGCTTCGAGCGCCGCCCCTCGGCGCTTTCCTTCATGCTCAATGCCCTGCGGCCGTCGAAGGGGCTTGGCAGGGACGGCGGCTTCCCCCAAATCGTGGCGCGCTGGCGCGGACATGAGGCCGATCCCTCCCAGCTGCACGATTTCCTCCGCCTGACGGGACTGCCCAAGGGCGATTACTTGCCCTTGATCTATCCGCACGTCTTTGCCTTCCGCCTGCAAATGGTCGTTCTTACTCATCCCGTGTTTCCCTTGCCGATATGGGGCGCCCTGCAGATACGCAACCATCTGTTGCAGCATCGGCCGATCCCGTCCGACGGAAGGATGGACATCGAAACACGTGTCGCCGGCTGGCGCATTCTCGAGAAAGGTGCAGAGGTCGATCTCCATACCACGGTGATACATGGCGGAGCGCTGGCCTGGGAAAGCCTCAACACATTCTACTATCGGGGTCGCTTCGGCACTGCTGCGGCGGCACCACCACTGAGCGCCACTCCGGACGTCCCTTCAACGGAAATCGCGGCGTGGCGTCTTCCCCCGGGAGTGGGCTGGCGCCTCGCCCGCATGACGGGAGACTACAACGGGATTCATCGGTGGGATTGGTACGCACGCCGGTTCGGATTTCCCCGGGCCTTCTTCCATCCCCAGATGATCGTGGGCCAATGCATGGCGCGCGTTGCGGCCGACAACGCGGATCAGAGCCGGCGCCTCGATCTCTGGATCAGGGGACCAGTGTATTTCGATTCGGACGTGAGCCTTCGCGCAGCGTCCTCGCAGGACAGCACGGTGTTTGCACTGATGCTGCGCGGCGATGACCGGCCCGCGATCCTCGGGCGCTTGCGCGCCGCCGCCGGCACGCAGCCGCTCCTTGGCGAAGCGACGCCGTGACCGCCAGGGTCCTGTCAATTCCCAACGTTGGCCGAAATCTTCAAGTGAACATCGTCGCTGATTGCAGGGATCAATGCAGCCATGCCCCACTCCGATCGCCGTATGACGCCGCTCGCTCGGATGCTCATGATTGCACCCCGCGGCGATCTTGCCTGTCGCTGTCTGCTCACCTCAAACTTGAGCCTTATGGGTCTCGTCACGCCGAGCATGTTGAGATCGCCGATGACAACACCTGAATTCTGATCGGCAAGCTCGATCCTCGTACTCTCGAAAATCACAAAGGGGTGCTGCGTCACAGCGAAGAAATCCGCGGATTTGAGGCGGTGGTCACGACGGGGGGACCCGGTGCTGATCGAAGCCGTGCGCGCCACCACCCTGAGCGTGCTTCTGGCCGGCTCTTTTGAATCGAGCACGAGTTCGCCGCGCACTTCGCTGAAGCGCCCTTCGACGCGCCAAAGCCAGAATTCCTCGACCTCGAACCCGATGCTCAAGTTGCGCTTGTCCAGCGCAATGGTCTCCGCGCGGGCTGCGGCAGCGGCGAGGCCCCACGCCAGGACCGCTGCCAGAAGGAGCGGCCAGCGCGTGAACCTCGTCGGGCTTGCGGATCGTTGAGCCTCCAAGCAAGCGGGCAGGGTCATTCGGGCGCTATCCGATAGGTCGCGTGGCACGCCGTGCAGTTGGCGAGGATATCGCGCAGATGGTCGAGCACCACCCCCTTGCGACCCGTCTCGGCCGCCGCACGCGCCAAATCGTCAAACTTCTGGTGTGTGTCCATGCTGAGCAGGATGAACTCGGGCGGCAACTTCGTCGCCGTCGAGACCGAAACATCGTTCACGGCGCCCATGCCCGACTTCCTGGCACTCGCCGAGGCGACCGCCATCTTGTTCTTCGGCAGCGCATCGACAATGGCTTGCACGCTCTCGAGATACGTGCGCATTCCGGCACGAAGGTGCTCACGCTCCTTGGCAGAGAGTCGGATCTGAACTGGAGCCTCAGCTTGCACCGCGGGGCCAGGGCTCGCCTTGCCGCACGCGGCCAGGGAAGCAAGCACGAGGCACAGTCCGACGGCTGCAACCGCCACCTGCAGGCGATATCCGGATTTGGTCGTCTGCCGGCACATTCGTGGCGTTTGTCTTTCGCGAAATGCAGCGGGCACCGGAAAAGCAGCACGTCGCTCGCGGCATCGCAGGCCGGAGCAAGCTCGATGGGCAGCTCTCAGCGATTCCCGGTGTGTCGCAAATCCTTCGCTAGCAGGGGGCGCAGCACCGCAGCTTGACTTGGGTCAAGCAAAGCGCCTTCGGACACGGGTAAGGAGGCGACCTCCGTGATTTGGGATGCAGAGGCAGTGCCTGTAGCGCGGAGGTTGGCGCGTGCGAATCACGACTGACTCGCGCCAGCACAGATGGGGGAGTGCTGTTCGGCGAAGCACGGAAAACCAAACTGGGGGTGTTTATCCATGAGAAAGTCGTTCGCGGCTGCCGGTGCAGCGGCCTTCCTCTTCTCGATAGCCTCGTGCGCATCGGCTCTGGCTGACGAGACCGGAATTGCGGCCATCCACGCCTGGGTGAAGGTCGGAAGCAAGACCTGCTTCGCCGATCACTTCCACTACGGTTCCGGACGCGGCCCGACCCAGAGCCACGCGCGGGCGGCCGCCGTGAATGCCTGGATCTGGCCCACCGACATGGAGTATGGGAGCTCGTGGGCTGACTACCGGCTTGCCGTGAGCAAGAAGATGAGCTGCGCCCGCAGCGGGTCCGGCTGGACCTGTGACACCGAAGCGCGTCCCTGCCGGCGCAACTGAGAGGATAGTCCGTTTCCACGAATTGACGCGTCGGCGGAGCCGCGGGGTGGTTCCGCCGCGGTGGTACGTTCATGCCGCCATTAGAGCATTTTCAGTCCGACCGGAATCGTAGGGGATTCACAAACGCTGCGAACAGTGATTCTTGTGCTATCGTCTTTCACAGCGGAGGGCGATGGCGATGGGCTGGGTTTCGGGGCAGGCTTATTCGGAGGATCTGCGGGCGCGGGTGCTGGCGGCGGTCGATCGCGGCGGGCGGGTCTATGAGATCGCGCCGCTG
>WBUN01000101.1 GCA_008933705.1 Hyphomicrobiaceae bacterium | reverse complement strand
TGACCTGGGCCCCCGCCATCGTGCCGGAGGCGCGTCTTCGACGCGACGCGGGGGTGACGGGTATGGGTGGGGTGCGCGAGTGCTTCGCCATCGCAGTGAAATGCGAACCGATCAGCCAACACTGACGCCATTCCCGCGTCGCACAGCCCGCTCCGCCCTGAGCCCGTCGAAGGGCGGCCGCGCTGGCCGTGGTTCGACAGGCTCACCACGGAGGACCGTTTCAACCCGGTCCAACCGGAGGGGGCACCTCACGTGACGGCATTCCCGCGTCGCACAGTCCGCTCCGCCCTGAGCGCGTCGAAGGGCGGCCACGTCCGGGCCGTGGTTCGACAGGCTCACCGCGAGGCTGGTGTTTTCGTTGCGGGACGCCGGCGATGGAGGTTCGCTACGCTGCGCGCACCTTGCGCACGAAATCGGCCACCGCCCGGCCGATCTCGTCGGGGCTGTCCTCCTGGATGAAGTGCAGGCCCTTGACGGTGATCTCGGTCTGGCTGGGCCAGGCGCGGCATGCCTCGCGCTGGCGGCCGACCAGGATGGAGCCCGGCTCGGCGTTGATGAAGAGCTTGGCGACGGGGCTCCCGGCGAGCCACGCCGAATAGTCCTCGACCACCTTGACCACGTCGGCGGGCGCGCCCTCGATCGGGATCTGCCGCGGCCAGGTCAGTGTCGGCCGCCGGTCCTCGCCCGGCGCGGCGAATGGCCGGCGGTACTCGGCCATCTCCTCCTCGCTGAGCTTGCGCAGGATCGAGCCCGGCAGTACGCGCTCCACGAACACGTTCTTGGCCAGCACCATGTCCTCGCCGCCTTCGCCGCGGAAGCCCTGGAACACGCGGCGCGCGTTATCGGGCCAGTCGGCCCAGGTGACCGGCGTGACGATCGCCTCCATGTAGACGATGCCGGCGACGCGATCGGGATTCCTGTGCGCCCACTCGAAGCCGAGCGCCGAGCCCCAGTCGTGCAGCACCAGCACCACCTTGGAGCCGAGCGCCAGCTTGTCCCACAGCGCGAAGAGGTATTTGCGCTGCTCGGCGTAGGTGTAGCGGTCTGGGCCGGAGGGGGAGAGCTTGGCGCTGTCGCCCATGCCGATCAGGTCGCACGCGACGAGGCGGCCGAGGCCCGTGCAGTGGGGCATGACGTTGCGCCACAGGTAGGACGAGGTGGGATTGCCGTGCTGGAACACGATGGCCTCGCCCGCGCCCTCGTCGATGTAGGCCATGCGGCTGCCGTCGACCTCGGCGAATTTCTTGGCGGCGAACGGTGCGGACGATATCGGCATCGCGGTGCTCCCTGCGGCGCGGGTTGATGTGGGGCAGTGTAGCAGGGCCCAGCACGGGCGCACGCGCCCGTTGGCACGCGGGCCAGCTCCGGCCTGAGCGCCATGTCCGTCCTGAGCTGGTCGAAGGACGGCCCGCGCGGCGGCCGCGTGGTTCGACGAGCTCACCACGGCGGACATGCGTGGAGCCTAGATTCCCATGGTTTCTAGTGTTCCGGTTCCAACAGCCTGGATGGTCGGGACAAGCCCGACCATGACAACTCGGGTATCAAGCGAAAGAGTCACAACACTAGCGGGCGCGGCGGATCAGGGCGCCGACGAGCAGCAGCACGCCGCCGACGCCGGTGAACATCCAGGCGGTCGCGCTCGGTCCGGGCTCGAGGTAGGACACGGCCGGGTCATTGGGATCATAGGCGACCTGAACGCGGCGGCCGGGCGGGTAGCGGCTGCCCTGCTCGCGCGACAGCGCCGAGTTCTGCATGCCGAAATCGTAAGGCTCGACGCCGCCGCTCTCGTAGTCGCGGACGCCCACCTGATAGCGGTAGCGCACGTGGAAGGACGCGGTCTCTCGCGTCTCGCTGCGGCCGCTTCGGTATTTGTCGGTGCCGGGCGCGGTGTGGGTGGTTACGCGCACATCGACGTGCGAGGCGAGGATAACGGCCTCGGCGCGCGGCCAGCGCAACGTGCGGGCGCCCATGATTGCGCCGAAGAGGCCGAGCGCCAGCAGCGCTCCGCCCACGGCGAGCAGCAGGTGCGCGAACGGTCGGGCGCTGCGCTTGCGCCGGTCGCCGCGCATGCGTGCGTTCGGCCGACTCACGAGCGATGCCCGAGCAGGCGACTGCCGATCCAGCCTGCCGCCAGCAGCACCAGCGGCGGCGCCAGCCCGAGCACGCCGCAGCGGACTGCATGTGCAACAATCGCGCGCTGGAAGGCGGCGCGCGTTGCGGCGTCGTTGGGGCTGAGGTCGAGCGGCAGGGAGGGCCATGCGGCGGCGCAGACATAAGCCACCGCACCGAGCCAGGCGAGGCTCAGCAGCAGCCATGCGAGACGCCACGCGCGTCGGCCGCTCATGCGCTGCTGCACGCGCGCGCGGCCAGCTCGAAGAAGGCGCTCATGCGCTGGGCGTCGTGGATGACCTCGAAGCTCACGATCTTGCCGTCGACGACGCGCCAGATGTGGCGCATGGTGCCGTCGATCTCCATGCCGGTCATCCTGTGCCGGTACTCATAGCGCACGCGGCAATCGACCACGCCGTCGTTCTCGTAGATCTGGGTCGTGCCGTAGTCGACCACATCGTACTCGAGAAGGAACCGGCCGAGGCGTTCGGCGAGCTGGGCCTTGCCCTGTCCTTCGCCGATGAATGTTGCCACGCCTGAATGGTGGACGGCGAATTTGATGTCGTTGGCAAAGCACCGCAGCATCGCCGGAAGGTCTCCCGCCTCCCAGGACACGTATACGGACTCAACAATCAGGCGATCGCCCGCCGGCATGCCCCGCCCCCATGATGAAGTTTCAATTATAGAACAATGACAAGCGTCCTTCCAATAGGCGAAAATGTTGCCCCGGGGGCCCGAAATTTGCGTGGGATCCACGAGTTGCGCCCGGCTCGGTTGGGACGCCTTGTCCGATCCGCGCCTCACCCCGGCCGCCTTTTTGGGCTCGGTTGCGGCCGCTTTCCTGCCGGCCGCTGCCGCCGGCCAAGATCGGTCCCTCGACTCATATCGGAGCGCATCATGCACCCTCGCACCGCCGTCGTTTCCGCACTTGCCGCCGCCGCGATTGTGCCGCTCGCCGCCGTTGCCCAGACGCCCGAGGCGCTTCCCACGCGCAAGGCCGGCCACTGGGAGATGCGGATGGTGACCGAGAAGCCGGCGGGCGGATCGGAGGTGGTGACGCAGATGTGCATCGACGCGGCCACCGACCGCGAGATGATGGAGTTCGGCCTGCGCATGTCCAGGGACACCTGCAAGCGCTACGACATGAAGCGCCACGGCAAGGGCTGGGTGATCGACGCGGAGTGCGCCTTCGGCCCGATCAAGAGCGTGACACACACCACCATCTCGGGCGATTTCCAATCGCTCGTCACCATCCGCATCGAAGGCACGACGCGGGGGCTGCCTCTGCCGGGTGCCCAGAAGGGCCCGCAGGAGACGCTGATGACGCAGACTTCGCGCTGGATGGGCGCAACGTGCACCGGCGGGCTGGTGCCGGGCGATATCGTCATGCCGGGCGGCATCAAGTTCAACATCCGCCAGATGAAGGGCCTGAAGAAGCTGCTGCCCCAGCTCCAGGTGCGATGAGGGCTCTGCGCACGTCGCGGGGCGCGCTCTACTTCTTCATGGTCTGCGCCGCCGTCAGCACCTGCGCGGCGTGCCCCGGCACCTTGACCTTGCGCCAGCTCCTGGCGATGCGCCCGCTCTTGTCGATCAGGAACGTCGACCGCTCGACGCCCATGTACTTGCGCCCGTACATGGACTTCTCGACCCACACCCCGTACGCGGTCGCCACGCTCTTGTCCGCGTCGGCGGCGAGCCTGACCGCGAGGTCGTGCTTCCTGCTGAACTTGCGGTGGCTTTCCACGCTGTCGGGCGACACGCCGACGACCTCGACGCCGGCCTTGCGGAAGTCGGTCGCCAGCCGGGAGAAGTCCTTGGCCTCGGCCGTGCAGCCCGACGTGTCGTCCTTGGGATAGAAATAGAGGACGACGGGCCTGCCCTTGAGGCGGGAGAGCCTGAGCGTCTCGCCGCTTTCCGTCGGCAGCTCGAAGTCCGGGGCCTTGTCTCCGTCTTGCAGCATGGCGCTTCTCCCTCTCGCCCACATCGTGCAACGACATGGCACGCGAACGCGCGGGGCGGAAGGGGCCATGGTGCCTGCCGGCGCAGGGCGTGTGCGCGTTCTCCCATGGTGCGCACATGGTGCGCAGGGGCGCTGCGCGAATTGAATAACCTCCGGGCAACCTTCGGCTGGCGCGCGCGTTGATAGCGTAGGCGGAGGCGCAAGCTCCGCGAAGGTTCGCAAATTTCATGGAGGTTCACATTATGCTCAAGACCAGAGCTAGCGTGGCCGTTCTCGCTTTGCTGCTTGGCGCGACTGCCGCCATGGCGCAACAGACATCGCCCCCGGCACAGAAGCCCGAGGCTCCCAAGGTGCCCGTGACCGGGCAGATCCTCATGCAGGACGCCAACACGATCCTCGCCAGGGACTTCATAGGCCAGATGGTCTATGCCTCCGACAAGGCGAAGGTCGGCTCGATCAGCGACCTGCTTCTCAGCAAGGATGCCAAGACCGTCGAAGGCTTCGTGATCGGCGTGGGCGGCTTCCTCGGCATCGGCGAGAAGAGCGTAGCGCTGAAGATGGATCGCCTGAGGATGACACACGATCCCCAGGGCGGCCTGCAGCTCACGACGGACTTGAAGAAGGAGGAGCTCGCCAACGCGCCTTCGTTCAAGTCCAAGAGAGAGCAGGACGCCGAGAAGCAGGCGGCGGAGCGTGCGCGCAACCAGCCGCCGGCGCAACGGCCGACGCAGCGGCCGTAGGACCAAGGCCGCAACATCATCGTCTCTCTTTCGGCTGAAGGAGGCGACAGACCGCGGCGCACGGGCGTGCGCCGCGGGGCGGTTGCGCTGCACCGGTGGCACGCCGCCCGCGCTCGGTGCGCGGGCTTATGGCGTCGCGGGGATTGTGCGGTCCGAGGATCTTGTTGACGTCGGCACCGGCGCATCGATGACGGCTTGCCGCGCGAGTCCGGTTACCTGTCCGATAAAGAGATACGTCAGGGAGGTGCTGCGCCACCCCCGCAGCTGGCTTGTGGGCCAACAACAGAGTTTCAGTCGTCACTCCAGTAGCTTAATCCCCACTTATCACTCCCTTCGGAAGGGAGTGGTAGGACTTTTACCAACGTGCTAAGATTAAACATTACTGCAATTACACTGGCTGCCTGTTCAGAGTTGCGGCACCCAAGGTTTGGCGGTGTTTTTGAGGGAGTACTGCCAATGGTCAGGCAGGTAAAGCGCGTGCTTTCGCAGCTTCTTCCATTGATAGCTTCGTTAATGGCTGTGATGTTGCCAAATCTGGGTGCAGCGCGACAGACGACTCCACCAGAGAGGCTGTCCGAGAGCCAGCTAAGAGCGTTCCTGTTGAGTTTGATGAACAATCCCGCAAAGCTTGTTGCTTTTCAAGAGAACCCCGATGCGGTCTTGTTAGAAAGTAAGTTGTCGCCGGAAGAAAAAAGGATACTCAAGAATCGCGACTACAAGAAGATGCGAGAACTACTCGCGCAGGGCAAACCGCTCCCACCATTGGTCGTCCGGCCGATTCCGAATCCCGATACCGACAGCCCACCTAAACCCGGGCCGAGTCCCGCGCCGGACCCCTCCCCTCAGCCAGAGCCGTCGCCCAACGGCCAGACAAAGTCGCCCAATTGAGAGCCGCACTAACTGCGCGGAGGCGCCAGATCATTTGAGTCGTCGGTCTCTAATCGTTGTTGGTGTCGGGATACGCGCCGGTGTGGACACGACACCCGAGGCTCGCGAACTCATACGGGGTGCGGACAAAGTCCTCCACGTCGTTGGTGATCCCCTGGCGGCTGCTTGGATCGAAGGGCTGAATCCGACCGCCGAGTCACTCGCCACCATGTACATCGGCGGGGCAACGCGTGAGGAAATCTATGCCGCAATGGTTGACAAGATTATGGTATGCGTCCGACGGACGCGGCAGCTGTGTGTGGCATTCTACGGACATCCCGGTGTGTTCTGTTATGTTGCCCACGAAGCTATGCGGCTCGCTCGCCTGGAAAATGTGATTGTGCGCATGGTTCCCGCGATCTCGGCGGTGGATTGGCTATTCGCGGACCTCGGCGTGGACCCCGGAGCACAGGGATGCCAGAGTTATGAGGCAACGACCTTTCTCCTTTGTGGCTGTCGCTTCGATCCATACGCAGCACTGCTCTTGTGGCAAATTGGGGCCATTGGTGATCCCGGGTGGCCGTGCAGTGCGAATTCACAATGTCTAGAATTGCTCACTGAGTATCTCAAGCCCCACTATGGCCCCCACCACGAGGTCGTGATTTACGAGGCCGCGTGGGACCCTGTCAGCGACCCTTCGATCACGCGGCTACCCTTGGCAGAATTGCCTCAAGCCCATACGACGCTTGGGTCAACGCTCTTTGTCCCCCCGAGGGGACCGCTGCGCATTGATCCTCAGGTGATTAAGAAATTGGACCAGAAGGTTTTAGCCTTGCTAACGTCGCGATCACTGAAGTGATCGGCTTGCGTGCGTTGGGGCGGCAATGATTGAGCTGACGATTGGAATCGTAACGTACAATGACTACAACGGGCTGTATTTTACGTTGCAGGCACTGCGGCTCTATCACGATCTTGAAAAGACTGAGCTGCTAATTGTTGACAATTACGGTTGCGAAAGAACGCGAGCACTTGCTCAGGAGAGTGGCAGCAGGTATATATTGGCGATTGAAACTGTTGGCACCGCGGCAGCGAAGGAAATCGTATTTCGGGCAGCTATTGGGCAAGCGGTCTTATGCTGCGACTGCCACGTGCTCTTGGTCCCCGGTAGTGTCGCCCGATTGAGGAAATATTTCCGCGAACACCCCTGTAGCGACGATCTCCTCCAAGGTCCTTTGCTTCATGATGACGGAAGCGGACTATCGACACACCAGGAACCAAAGTGGCAGGGTCTGATGTGGGGGCTATGGGCGACCGATCCGAGGGGCGTTGATCCGAGTGGGGAGCCGTTCGAAATTTCCATGCAAGGAATGGGAACGTTTAGCTGCCGGAAGACGGCGTGGCTCGGTTTTCATCCTAAATTTCGAGGGTTTGGGGGAGAAGAAGGGTATATCCATGAGAAATTCCGACGCGCGGGCCGCAGATGTCTCTGCTTGCCATGGTTTCGTTGGATGCACCGCTTCCAGACGCCAAGTGACGTATCTTACCCCAATACGATTGAGGATCGGATTAGAAACCACATATTAGCGAATGTTGAGCTTGGATTTAGCCTTGAGCCGCTTGTGGCGCATTTTAGACAATACATCCCCGAAGATGATATTGTGTCGCTGTCCCTTGAAGCGCTTTTTGAGAATAGATAATGCAACAGGATCGGGCTGAAGCGGAAGGCTGGGCTCAGCTGTGACGGCAGGCGACCGTCATGTCGCGCGCCTCGACGACAGCCGAATGTCCCAATTGGATCAAAGGCGGGCCTCAGGTCAGGCGCCGGGGCACGGGGGAAGTCCCTCTGAAAGCCGAGGCAATCGCTGCGGTGCCGAAGACTGCAGCCGGGTGCCGCTTGCGGGGATATCTCAGCCCTCCAATTCCTGGTCCCAATTGACGAATTCCTCCCGTCCGTCAACGATGCGGAGGAATTCGCCGGGTCCGGCGAGAGGACGCACTGCCACGGGGTCGCAGCGAACCTCGCACTGCAGCTCGCGGGCCGCCTGGCGGGCGCAGTCCACATCATTGCGCCACGGGGTGCGCGGTGAACCGAAGAAGATGGACGTGAACGTCCCATCCGCGACGCCGTGGGTCGTCATGACCGGGATGTCGCTGCCGCGCACCTGGCACCGGTAGATGGTCAAACAACCCTCCTGCCTGACCAGAAGCATTTGGCCGAGGGCAGAGGTCGCCCATGCGAGCAACCGCTCGCTTGGGCAGTGACGAACATAGATCTCGATCGTGTCTTGATGCAGCATTGCGATGGGCAGTCTACTCCCGGCGCCAGCGGTTTGTGGCATGTGTAGCGGAGGGAAGTCGGGGGCACCAAGACTGCTCCGGCAAAACGTCAGGGACGGGCCGGCTTCGGACGCTGGAAGTGCACCCGCGCAGACGGCCACTGGTGCGAGCGCTCAACCCTTGAAGGTCGGCTGGCGCGGGTGCACGTAGCCGCTGAAGTCGGCGAAGCTCTTCCACGCCGGCTCGGGCGGCTCGCAGCCGGGCCTGGGCGCGTAGATCGACGGCTCGATCAGCTGCATGGCCGGCACGTAGCGCGGACAGTTCGGGAAGATCGCCCGCACTCTGACGCGGACGATGAGCTGCGCGCCCACGGTGTCGGCGAGAAGCGGATCGTCCCGTTTCACGGTTGCCTCGCCGTTGACGCGCAAGCGCTGCGGCCTGCCGTGCATGGCGATGAACAGCAGGCCGACGCCGGCATTGACGAGGATATTGCCCAGGCTCTTGAACATGCCGTTGCCGTCGTAGTCGGGGAACGCGAGCTCGGTCGGACCCGTCACACGCACGAACCCCGGCATGCCGCCCTTGAAGGAGCAATCGGGTCGCCCTTCGGCATCCGCCGTCGCCAGGAAGCAGTAGAGCATGCTCTCGATGAAGGCCTTGTCGTCGGCCGTCAATACGGTGCGCGTGAGCTTCTGTTCGAGGCGGTCGGCAATCCGCCGACTGTCGAACTGATCCTGCAGCTTGCGATTTCCCTGGTGATACATGATGGTCATTGACCCGACCTCCGCGTCGTTGCTCCATTGGACCGGCAACACCACGCTCTGCCGCTTCCATACGGCGTCGATGACGAATGAGCGCCAGGCTGTCCGGCCCAGATGCAGGTGCATCACATCGGGCCGGGCCTCGCCTCCGCAACAAGACGAGCGGATAGCTGCTCTTGCGCCGTCACGTGTGTGAATGACCGCCCTTCGCGAAATCGATCATGCCTTGGAAATCGACCACGACGGCTGCTTCGTTGCCGACCGTCCAGGCGTCATGCCCGCTCGGCAGCAGGGAGATGTCGCCGGGCTTGCAGTCGAACTCCGAGCCATCGTCCATCTTGATCCGCAGCACGCCCGACACGTGATATTGGAAGTGGGGCGCCTCGCAGCTCTTGGTCTTGGCGATCGGCTGCACGGACGTCGCCCAGCGCCAGCCGGGCTCGAACACCGCGCGGCCGATGGTGGCACCGCCGACCTTGATCAGTTCCAGGCGGCCTTTGGGAAACTCGCGCACCTCGTCGGGGGTCTTGAAGTTCTTCAGCTCTGCCTTGAGCGCCGTCTCGTTTGTGGCCATGGTTCGATCCTTTCCTCTCAGGATACGGAGCGCCCCGCGTGTCCGGCCCACGCGCAACGCTCCCGCCTCCGGGCGGCCACATGCCGCCCGGACAGTCGCAACCTGCTGCCGGAAAATATCGATGTAAGCGCGCGCTACTCGTCCCAGGCCTGGACGATCGTGTGATCGACGATCAGCCCGCCCTTCAGCTCGAGCAGCGCGATACAGAAGACTTTCGCGCCGTCCGGATAGATGCAGGCCTGGGTGAAGGCCAGTCGGTCGCCTTCAGCGATCGTGGTGTCCACGCGGTGTGTCATGGTCCGGCTGCAGATATCGTCCCAGAACGCCGTGATTGCGGCCCGTCCTTTGATTTCCCTGGGCTTGCTGGGGGGATTGTTGCGGTCGACGATCCTCGCCACCGCATTATCCGCGTAGAAGCCGGCAAGTGCCCGGCCGTCGCGCGTTTCGATGGCACGCTTGATCGCCGCGCCGGTCACGGGCTTCGACTTGGCAAGCATGGCGTCCTCCTGTCTCTCCAGCGTTGCGGGCCGCGGCGTCCGGCTGACGATGTGGTGCCGGCGCCGAATTGCAGTCTAGACTCTAGCGCGTAGCGGACGAGCGCGCTTCCACCGAAAGCGCCATGCCGGCAATGGCCCGTTCGAGCTAGCCCGCTCACTGCGCCGACTGGCGCGCCGCCAGTCCGGCGGCCGCCGCTCGCGTGGGCAATTCGAGCTTCAGGAGAATGTTGGCGACGTGCCGCTTGACCGTGTGCTCGCTGAGGCCGAGCTGCACGGCGATGTGGGGATTGCTCAAACCGTCCGCGACAAGCGCGAGCACCTCGCGTTCGCGAGGGCTGAGCACGCCGAGGTCGGCCGGGCGAGCCTTGCTGCGGGTCACCGGCTCCAGATGTCGCTCGCTGGCCAGCCCAACAATGGGTAGAGGCTCATGGATGCCATCGACCGCAAGCGTTCCGCGATCGACGAATTGCAGTCCCGATCCCGATACCAGGTCGCTCGCCAGCCGGGAAAGGAGGATGTCGGGAGGGCGGGTCGAGGCAGCGATCCTGTCCGCCAGGTCGAGCGCGTTGCCCGACAGGGGCTCGAGCGACGTGTCGATCTCGCCGACGTGGATGCCCTGGGCGATCGCCAGCCCCAGCGATGCCGCCGTCTCCCTGAGCGCGATGGCGCAACCCGCCGCGCGTGCCGCTCCGTTGAAGCGTGCATAGATCCTGTCCGCGCCGGGCCACCGGGCATGCCCGCCGTGGCGCGCCATGACCCTGGGAATGGCTTCGCGGAAAAGCTCTATGCGCTCATGCAGATGCCGCCCCGCCATGGTCGCGGCCGGACCGCTCGATGTCCCGACGATGCGTGCGACGAGCAGCACCGCCAGCACGCGATCGCTGTCCGCCACCGGCCGCTCGCCGGTCAGGAATTCCTCCACGAGGTCGGCTACGCGATCGACATCGCCCATCCAGACCGGATGATCGCGACCCGGCAATTCCACAAGGCGCGCATCCTTGATGGCGCGCGCGAGCTGCCGGCTGCCGTCCGCCCCGACATATGCGTCCTCCGCCCGGTGCAGGAGAAGCGTCGGCGCGTTGATGCTTGGCAGCGCATGGCGCACGTCGATTGCGCCGTTCATGCGAGCCAACGCGACAGCGGCCGTCGGGCTTGCCGACAAGCGCTCCAGGCGCGCCCACCATTCGGCAAAGCTGCGGTCGTCGGCCCGGCCGGGGGCGAGATGTGAAAGGGCGGCCCCGGTGCCCCACGAGGCTTCGGCAGCCTCGACATGAGCGCGCAGCCTTCTTGCGTCCATCACCTGGTCGTGGCTGGCGTAGCCGCCATGCAGCACCAGAGCGCGCACCCTGTTAGGATATGTCGCTGCAAACAGCATGGATTGGGCGGCGCCGTCCGATGCACCGAGCAGCGCCGCCCGGCCGCAGCCGGCGGCATCCATGACGGCGCGGATGTCGTCCATTCTCGCCTGCAGATCCGGAAGGGCGCGCGGGTCCACGCCGTCGCTCACTCCCGTTCCGCGCTTGTCGAACAGGATCAGCCGGCAGAATGCGATCAGCCGCTTCACGAGGCGGCTATAGCCCGGGTCCTCCCACAGGATTTCGAGGTTCGAAGGAAAGCCGGGCACCAGCACGAGGTCGAGCGCGCCCTGGCCCACCACCTGATAGGCTATCCTCGTCTCTCCGCTGCTGGCGTATCGGGTCTCGACTTTTCGCACCTGTCTGCTCCTGCGACCATATAGCGGTCATCGTAGCAGAATCCTCGGCACCGCCGAACACTCCGAGGCCGGACACTTCGGGGTTGGCATCCTGCTCCTGGCAGGTCAACGCTGCCGAGCCGGCCGATGGCGGACGGGTTTTCTTACGCCCCCGGACGGCCGGTCTTGCGGGGTCGGCCGCGGCGGCCTTTCTTCCCGGTCAGGGTTCCCCCCACCCC
>WBUN01000100.1 GCA_008933705.1 Hyphomicrobiaceae bacterium | reverse complement strand
GTTCAGACGTGATCTGGGTTCCCGCCTCCGCGGGAATGACGCCAGTGTGTGCGCACCCCACCCACCGGCGCCTCCAGCACGTGTCGAAGACGCGCCCTCTGGCACGATGGCGGGGGCCCAGGTCACCGGGCCACGCGGGCCACATCCGCCGCACGCGATGGGCGCCCTTACGGGGGTCTACCCCCGCCGTGGAGGGAAGAGTGCATTCGATCGTGCTTGCCGCCCCAGGCGATGCGGCTCTACCTTCGCGGCGTGACTGCCGATCACGACATCTTCGACCGACCGCTGCTGAGACGCAGGCGCGACCGCGCCGCCGCAGACGCGGCGCGGCACGAGTTCCTGCTGGCGCGGGTCGCCGACGACATGGAGGAGCGCCTGATGCTGGCGCGACGGCGGCTCCCGCTCGCACTCAGCCTCGGCGCCCACCACGGGCTGTTGGGCCGACGCCTCGGCTGCGTTGCGGGCGTCGAAACCGTGATCGAAGCGGAGAGCTCGGCAGGCCTGCTCGCCCAATGCGGCGGCCTGCGCGTGCGCGCGGACGACGAAATGCTGCCGTTCCGCGACCAGTCGCTCGATCTCGTCGTGTCGGGCTTGAGCCTGCATCTCGTCAACGATCTGCCGGGGGCGCTGGTGCAGATCCGCCGCGCGCTCAAGCCGGACGGGCTGATGCTGGCCTGGGTTCTAGGCGGGGCAACGCTGTGGCAGCTGCGCGGCGCGTTGCTTGCGGCCGAAGAGGAGATGGAAGGCGGGGCGAGCCCGCGCGTTGCCCCGTTCGCCGACGTGCGCGACTACGGCGCCCTGCTGCAGCGTGCGAAGTTCGCCCTCCCGGTCGTCGATGCGGATACCGTCACCGTCACGTATGCGGACCCGCTGGCTCTGATGCGTGAGATCCGCGCCATGGGGGCTGCCAACGCCCTGCGTGCGCGTCGCCGCACACCGCTGCGCCGGGCCACGCTCATGCGTGCGCTCAAGATCTATGCGGACCGCTTCGCCCTGCCGGACGGACGGGTGCCGGCAACCTTCGAGATCATCACGCTGACCGGATGGGCGCCGCACGAGAGCCAGCAGCAGCCGCTGCAGCCGGGCTCGGCACGGATGCGGCTGGCGGATGCGCTGGGCACAACCGAAGTGCCCACCGGCGACAAGGCGGAGCCCGCCAAGCGCGACCGGTGAAACGCCTATTTCATCGCGTTTGTCAGCGAGCCGGCGGTGTTGCCCCAACTGCTGGAGTTGCCGGTGCCCAGCGCCTTGAGGCCGACCAGCATGCCGACGGCGACCAGGGAGGCAATGAGGCCGTACTCGATCGAGGTGGTGCCGCGCTCGTCGCGGACGAAGCGAAGCAGGAGGCCGCTGCCGGGCATCCAACCCTTGATGATACGCATAACAGAACCTCTCCCACTCACCTCGTGCACCCCTACAGCAGGTCCCGCAGCATCGCCTTCAGCGGCTCGTCCGCCGGCGGCATCGCATAGTCCGCGAGCTTCTTTGCGCGGACCCATACGAGCTCCTGACCCTGCCGCGCGACCAGCTCCCCCTCCCACTTGCGGCACAAGTAGAGAGGCATGAGCAGGTGGAACGCCTCGTAGCTGTGGCTGGCAAAAGTGTACGGCGCGAGACACTTCGGCGAGACCGTGATGCCGAGCTCCTCGTGAAGCTCGCGAATCAAGGCCGCTTCCGGCGTCTCCCCCGCCTCCACCTTGCCGCCGGGGAACTCCCAAAGCCCCGCCAGCGGCCGTCCCGGAGGACGCTTTGCCAATAGCACACGCCCGTCGGCGTCAATCAGCGCGCAGGCAGCGACAAGAAGAATGTCCAGACCCATGCGTCCCCCAAAGCTAAGGCCGAGACGTTAACATCCCGCCAGGAAGAACTGTTAACGGCATACGAAGCCGATCGGCACAATTGAATCGATCAGCTGCGATAGTCGGCGTTGATGGAGATGTAGTCGTGCGTCAGGTCGCAGGTCCACACCGTGGCCTGGCCGGTGCCCACGCCGACATCGGCGCGGATGACGATCTCGCGGCCCCGCATGTAGGCGGCCACCGTCTCTTCCACGTACTCGGCGGCGCGCTGTCCCTCGCGCGCAACGATGTGCGGGCCGAACCAGATGGAGAGCCGATCGCGATCGGCCGCCTCGCCGGACTTGCCGATGGCCATGACGACGCGGCCCCAATTGGGATCCTCGCCGAAGATCGCCGCCTTGAGGATCGGCGAGTTGGCGCACGCAAGGGCGATGCGCCGCGCAGCAGCCCAGCTTTCAGCGCCGGTGATCTCGACGGTCACGAACTTGGAAAGCCCTTCGCCGTCCCTGGCGATCTGGATGGCCAGATCGCGCATCAAATCGTGCAGGGCGGCGCCGAAGCCGGCGAGACGGGGATCTGCGGCATCGGTGACGGGCGGCTGGCCGCGGCCGGCGGCGGCGCCCGTGGCGAACAGCAGGCAGGTATCGCTGGTGGAGGTGTCGCCGTCGACCGTCATGCAGTTGAAGGTCGTCGCGACGTGCGTCGACAGCAGGCTTTGCAGCGCAGGCTGGGCGATGGCCGCATCCGTGAAGATGAAGCAGAGCATGGTCGCCATGTCGGGCGCGATCATGCCGGCGCCCTTGCAGAAGCCGTTAAGGACGACAGGAATGCCGCCGATCTCGGCCGTGCGGGTGGCGAGCTTGGGATAGGTGTCGGTGGTCATGATCGCCCGCGCGGCGATCTCGAACGCGTCGGGCCTCACGGCTGCGGCAAGGCCGCCAAGCAGATGCACGAACTTGCCCGCGTCGAGCGGCTCGCCGATGACGCCGGTGGACGCGAGATAGACCTCGTTCGGCGCGCACCCGACGGCTGCGGCCGCAGCTTGCGCGGTGATGCGCGCCGCCTCGCTGCCTTTCCTGCCGGTGAAGGCATTGGCGTTGCCCGAGTTGACGACGAGCGCACGGGCCTGACCGTGCTTGAGGCTGTCGCGGCACCACAACACCGGGGCAGAGCACGTCTTGGAGCGTGTCAGCACGCCGGCGGCGACGGTGCCGGCATCCAGCACGGCGACCATCAGATCGGTGCGGTTGGCATAGCGGATGCCGGCCTCGCAGGCTGCGAGCCTGACCCCCGCAACCGCCGGCATGTCCGGCAGCCGCGATGGCGCGAAGGGTGACGGCTTCGCGGCCGCCTTGGCCATGGTCGCTCCTCCCGTCCGCTTGGTCCCGCCGCAGCCGTCTACTGCTTGGGGGCCGGCCCGGCCTTCTCGCCGTCGACCGATTTCTTGATCTCGGGATCGACGTACTCGATCTTCGCCTTGCCCCTGAGGTCGGAAGCGATCTGCTGCGCCTTCTGGTGGATCATGGCTGCGCGGATCCGCTCCTTGACGAGATCGAACGCAGGAACCGCGCGCGTGCGCCGCTCATCGACCTTGACGATGTGCCAGCCGAACTGGGTCTCGAACGGCTGTGCCACCTCGCCGTTCTTGAGCTTGAAGGCGGCCTCCTCGAACTGCGGCACCATCTGACCCTTGGTGAAGAAGCCGAGGTCGCCGCCCTGATCCTTGGAGCCGGGGTCCTTGGAATTGGCCTTTGCAAGCTCGGCGAAATCGGCACCGTGCACGATCTTCTCGTACAGCTCGCGCGCCTTGTCCTTGCTTTCGACCAGGATGTGGCGCGCGCGCACCTCCTCCTCCGGCTTGAGGGCGCCGACCTGCTGGTCGTAGAATTTCTTGGCATCCGTATCGCTGACGGTGTCCTTGACGCTGCTGTCGAAGTACACATCGCGCAGGGCGCGACGGCGCCAATACTGCATGCGCTGGTCGAATTTCGCGCCCGAACCCAGCTTCTGGCCCTCGGCCGCATCGGCAAAGAGCTGATTTTCGATCAGGAACTCGACCAGCACGCGGCGCTTGGTGGCATCGGGCAGCGAGCCCAGGTCGCTGCCGATCTCGGCCTCGGCGAGGCGCATGTCCGCCTCGGTGATGGACTTGCCGTTGACCTTGGCAATGACGGCTTCCTGCGCGACGGCGGCAAAGCCGGCGCACACGACGAACGCCGCAGCGGCTGCGGCCAGAATCCGTTGGGTGATGCTCACGCGATGTCTTCCTCAGGCTGCTCGGAACGACTGGGAACAGCGCGGCCGCAGCTCGGAACCGCACAGGAATTCCGCAATTGGGCGCCATGATTAGCCCTGCCGCCTATAGGTTGCCAAGTTACGATTGAGTCATGGCGCAATTTGGGGGTCCATGCCGGCCGGCACCGCTGACCGGGGGCTCCGCCGGACACTATGCCCTGCCGGCATCCAGGCCATCATTCGTTGACATTGGACGTGCCGGTCCTTATCTCAACTTGGGCCCGGCGGGACCGGCCTGTCGCAGGCGCTTTTCTTCGCGGGTTCACGCTTTTTTCCTGCAGTGAGATAACGCTTGCGAGCACCACGCTGGTCCGTATCCCAAGATGCGGCCGCCGGTGCAGGCATTGTGGGGTTTGCTCGTCCGCCCGGCTCCCCGTGCATGGCCCGTAGACGTGAGGAACCTTTCGCATGCTGTCTATCAGCGCGATCGCCGCAAAGGTGTTTGGCAGCTCCAACGAGCGCAAGATCAAACCCTACCGGCCCAAGGTCGAGGCCATAAACGCGCTGGAGCCCGAGATCATGCGGCTCTCGGACGCCGACCTCAGGGCGCGCACGCAGATGTTCCGCAAGCAGCTCGCCGACGGCACCGACCTCGACGCGCTCCTCGTACCGGCCTTTGCGACCGTGCGCGAGGCCGCCAAGCGCACGCTCGGGCAGCGCCATTTCGACGTGCAGATGATCGGCGGCATGGTTCTGCACCAGGGCAAGATCTCCGAGATGAAGACCGGCGAAGGCAAGACGCTGGTCGCGACGCTGCCGGTCTATCTCAACGCTCTGACCGGACGCGGCGTGCACGTCGTGACGGTCAACGACTACCTGGCCAAGCG
Source organism: Hyphomicrobiaceae bacterium (assembly GCA_008933705.1). Taxonomy (GTDB): domain Bacteria; phylum Pseudomonadota; class Alphaproteobacteria; order Rhizobiales; family Hyphomicrobiaceae; genus AWTP1-13. The sequence continues at coordinate 6,922 of WBUN01000100.1, read as the reverse complement.
CGACGCCGAGTGGATGGGCGAGGTCTACAAGTTCCTCGGCCTCACCGTCGGCTGCATCGTGCACGAGCTCGACGACGACCAGCGCCGCGAGCAGTACGCCTGCGACGTCACCTACGGCACCAACAACGAGCTGGGCTTCGACTACCTGCGCGACAACATGAAGATGCGCGCGCAGGAGATGGTGCAGCGCGGGCATTATTACTCGATCGTCGACGAGGTCGACTCGATCCTCATCGACGAGGCGCGCACGCCCCTCATCATTTCCGGGCCGGTGGAAGATCGCGCCGAGCTCTACAACGCCGTTGACGCATTGATGCCCCTGCTGCGTCCGGAGGATTTCGAGCTGGACGAGAAGCAGCGCCAGGTTTCCTTCACGGAAGCCGGCAACGAGCACGTCGAGCAGATGCTCAAGGACAAGGGCATGCTCAAAGGCGATTCGCTCTACGACATCGAGAACGTGACCGTCGTGCATCACGTCACGCAGGCGCTGAAGGCGCACAAGCTGTTCCTGCGCGATCGCGACTACATCGTGAAGGCCGGCCAGGTCGTCATCATCGACGAGTTCACGGGCCGCATGATGCAGGGGCGCCGCTACTCGGAAGGCCTGCACCAGGCGCTCGAAGCGAAGGAGCACGTCGAGATCCAGCCCGAGAACGTCACCCTGGCTTCGATCACCTTCCAGAACTACTTCCGCCTCTACGAGAAGCTGGCGGGCATGACCGGCACGGCTGCGACCGAGGCGAACGAGTTCCTGGACATCTACGGTCTCGACGTGGTCGAGGTGCCGACCAACGTCGACGTGGCCCGCATCGACGAGCATGACGAGGTGTATCGCACGGTCAAGGAGAAGAGCCGCGCCATCGTCGCCGAGATCGCCGACTGCCATCGCCGCGGCCAGCCCGTTCTCGTCGGCACCACATCGATCGAGAAATCAGAGCAGCTTTCCGAGCTGCTGAAGGATCGCAAGTACATTCGCGAGCTTGGCCAGTACTTCAACAAGCAGGCGGACGGCCTCAAGAACGGCAAGGAGGACGAGCTCAAGAAGCAGCTCACCGAGATCGGCACCTACCTCGTCAATCTGGGCACCAAGAACAGCGGCACCGATACCATCCCGCACCAGGTGCTGAATGCGCGCTATCACGAGCAGGAGGCGCACATCATCGCCCAGGCCGGCGTGCCCGGCACGGTCACGATCGCGACCAACATGGCAGGCCGCGGCACCGATATCCAGCTCGGCGGCAATGCCGACTACCGCCTCAAGGACTGGGTGAAGGAAAGGGAGGCAAAGGGCGAACCGACGACCGAGGGCGAGATCGCCAGGGAACGCGAGAGGATCAGCCAGGACGTGGCCGAGAAGAAGCGGCGTGCGCTCGAGGCGGGCGGGCTCTATGTGATCGGCACCGAGCGCCATGAAAGCCGCCGCATCGACAACCAGCTGCGCGGCCGATCCGGCCGTCAGGGCGACCCCGGGCGCTCCAAGTTCTATCTTTCCCTCGAAGACGACCTGATGCGCATCTTCGGCTCGAACCGCATGGACGGCATGCTGCAAAAGCTCGGCCTGCAGGACGGCGAAGCCATCACCCACCCGTGGATCAACAAGGCGCTGGAGAAGGCCCAGCAGAAGGTCGAGGCGCGCAATTTCGACTCGCGCAAGTACGTGCTCAAATACGACGACGTGATGAACGATCAGCGCAAGGCGATCTTCGACCAGCGCATCGACATCATGGGCCATGACGACGTGAACGAGACCATCACCGACCTGCGCCACCAGGTGGTCCAGGAGCTCGTGTCCGCCAATATCCCGGAAAATGCCTATGCGGAACAATGGGATACGGCGACTCTCACGGAGGAGGTCAATCGCATCTTCGATCTCGACCTGCCCATCGATGAGTGGGCTGCCGAGGAAGGCATCGCCGACCAGGAGATCTCCGAGCGGCTGATCAAGGAGGTCGACGAGAAGGCCAGGAAGAAGGAGGCCGAGTTCGGCTCCGAGACCATGCGGCAGATCGAGAAGATGGTCCTGCTGCAAACCCTGGACCACCTCTGGCGCGAGCATCTCGTCACGCTGGAGCATCTGCGGCAGGTGATCGGCTTCCGCAGCTACGGCCAGCGTGACCCGCTCAACGAGTACAAATCCGAGAGCTTCCACCTCTTCGAGACCATGCTCGCCAACCTGCGCGAGGCGGTCACCGGGCAGCTCATGCACGTCCAGGGTGTGCCGGAGGAGGAGGCCGAGCTGCTGGAGCCCGTCGAGCTGCCGCCGATGCACGCCCACCACGTCGATCCGTTCACGGGCCAGGACGAGCTGGCCATGGCGGACGCGGCGCTTGCCGCCGCAGAGATGCCGTCGGCCGGGCGGGGCGCTGCGGAGCGGCGTGCGCCATTGCAGACGCGCAAGAGCAGCGGGGCGATCAACCCCAAGGACCCATCGACCTGGGGCAAGGTCGCGCGCAATGCCCCATGTCCCTGCGGCTCCGGCAAGAAATACAAGCATTGCCACGGAAAATACGACTGACCGGCGTGCAGGGACGGCCGGTTCAGCCTTGGCGCCGGCCCGGTAACCGCCGCGGGGGGCTGAACTCGACAGGCCGTGCCGGGGGCCTTAGATTGCCGCGTGGCGATCTGTCCGGAAGAGGTGGTCTTGGCGCCGCGAGCGTGCCGTCGGTCGAGTTCAGCGTAGCGGTGTCTGTATCGTGAGAATCCTCGGTATCGTTGCGAAGACCCACGACAGCGGGGTGGCGCTTCTGCACGACGGCAAGCCGCAGTTCATCCTCGAGGAGGAGCGCTTCAATCGCTCCAAGAAGACCAGGAAGTTTCCCAAGTTTGCGCTGACCGCCGGGCTCGAGGACGCAGGGCTCTCCATCGGCGATATCGACGTGCTGACGACGCCCTGGGATGTGCGGCGCCTGCGCAAGACGTTCCTTCAGATCGTCGGCCGCCGCTTCCCGCTGAGCCTGACCTTCCTGCTGCCGAGCTCCCATGACGCCCAGCAGAACCAGATCGTCATCCTGAACCACTACCTGGCCCGCGATATACGCAGAAGGCTCGGGGCATCCAGAATCCCGCCCATCGTCAACATCGGCCACCACGATTCGCACGCCGCCATGTTCTTCGCCTCGCCCTTCGAGGAAGCGCTGGTGATGGTCATGGACGGCTACGGAGACGACAGCTCCAGCAGCGCCTACGTCGGCCGGGGCAACAGCCTGCAACGCCATTGGTCGACCGGCGTGATGAATTCGGTCGGCCTCGTCTACACCTTCGTGACCGAGTACCTGGGCTTTGCCGGCTTCGGCGACGAAGGCAAGGTCATGGCGCTGGCCGCCTTCGGAGGGGATACCTACGTCGAGCGCTTCCGCGACGTGATGAGGCCGACGGACGACGGCGGCTATGCCGTCAACATGGAGTACTTCAGCTACGACGCGTTCGGCCAGCTCAGGCCGTTCCGGCGCAAGTTCATCGACACCTTCGGACCGCGGCGCGCCCCGGGCGAGCCGCTCACCGATCAGCACCGGGACCTCGCATTCGCGCTGCAGGCGGTGACGGAGGAAGTGGTCGTCAGCGTCGTGCGGGCCCAGCTCAAGAGGTTCCCCCTGCGCGATCTGTGCATGATGGGGGGCGTGGCGCTCAACTGCGTCGCCAACGCCAAGATCCTCGAGCAGACCGACGTGCGGCGCATCTGGGTGCCGCCGTGCGCCTCCGATACCGGTGCGCCCTTCGGCAGCGCGCTGTGGCACTACCACCAGAACCTCGGGCATGCGCGCAGCTTCGAGCTGAAGCACCCCTTCTACGGCCGCGCCTACAGCGCCGACCAGATCCAGCGGGCGCTCGAGGCCGCAGGACTGCGCTACCAGCGCATCCCGGAGGCGCCGCTGCTGCGCCGCGTGGCACAGGACCTGGCCAACGGCAAGATCGTGGGCTGGTTCCAGGGCCGCTTCGAGATGGGCCCCCGCGCGCTCGGCAACCGTTCGATCCTGGCCGACCCGCGGCAGGCCAACATGCGCGATCACCTCAATGCGCGGGTGAAGAAGCGCGAGCCGTTCCGCCCGTTCGCCCCCGCCGTCCTGGTGGAGAGGGCACAGGAGTTCTTCGAGATCGCCCAACCCGATCCCTTCATGACGCTGGCCCCGCGCGTGCGCGCCGACAAGCAGAACGTCATTCCAGCCGCCGTGCACGTCGACGGAACGGGCCGCATCCAGACCGTCGAGCGCTCAGCCAATCCCCGCTATTACGGCCTGATCGAGGAATTCGGCCGCCTGACGGGCGTGCCCGTGCTGCTCAACACGAGCTTCAACCGCAAGGAGCCCATTGTCGCCAAGCCCGAGGATGCCATCGACTGCTATCTGCGCAGCGGCATGGATGTGCTGGTGCTGGGAGACTTCTACACGACCGATCGCGGCGCCGGCATGGTCGAGGAGGCCGCCGACCGGACCCCCAAGGGGGAGCCACGCCAGGCAGCCGCCGAAACGACGGTCTCGGCGCGCGCGGCGCCCAATTGACCGGACACGGCGCCTCGCCGCAGACCGCGACACTGCGCACCTAAGGAGGCGTTGACAGGCACGACCGCCAAGGATGAAAGTTCGCCTGTTTTGCTCTCTCAACCCACGGAAAGCCGCCGTCCCATGGTGCAACTCAAGCTCCCCCGCAACTCCAGGATCAGGCCCGGCAAGACCTGGAACAAGCCGCAGTCACGGCGCGGCTGGAAGGAGTTCCGGATCTATCGCTGGGACCCGGAGGACGGCAAGAACCCGCGCGTCGACACTTATTGGGTCGAGCGCAAGAGCTGCGGCCCGATGGTGCTGGATGCCCTCGGCAAGATCAAGAACGAGATCGATTCCACGCTCACCTACAGGCGGTCGTGCCGCGAAGGCATCTGCGGGTCGTGCTCGATGAACATCGACGGCACCAACACGCTGGCCTGCCTCAAGGCCATCGACGACATCAAAGGGCCGGTGAAGATCTATCCTCTGCCGCACATGGAGGTCGTCAAAGACCTCGTGCCGGATATGACCAATTTCTATGCGCAGCTGCAGTCCATCGAGCCGTGGCTCAAGACCACGACGCCCGACCCGCCGCAGGAGCGCAAGCAGACGAGGGCGGACCGCGAGAAGCTCGACGGCCTCTACGAATGCATCCTGTGCGCCTGCTGCTCCACCTCGTGTCCCAGCTACTGGTGGAACCAGGACCGCTATCTGGGCCCCGCCATCCTGCTGCAGGCGCATCGCTGGATCGTCGACAGCCGCGACGAGGCGACCGGCGACCGGCTCGACAACCTCGAAGACCCCTTCAGGCTCTACCGTTGCCACACCATTCTCAATTGCGCCAAAGCCTGCCCGAAGGGACTGAACCCTGCCAAAGCCATTGCCGAGATCAAGAAGCTGATGGTGGAGCGCAGGATTTAGCCAGGGGAGTCAATCCCATGCTGGATCATGTCGGCATACCGGTTTCGGACTATGCACGCTCGAAGGGCTTCTACCTGAGGGCGCTGGCGCCGCTCGGCTATGATCTTGTGCTGGAGGTGTCCTCCAAGGAGACCGGCGGAGACAGCCATGCCGGCTTCGGTGCCAAAGGACGGCCGCAGTTCTGGATCGGCAGCGGCAAGCCGGTGAAGGGGCGTGTGCATTTCGCGTTCGAGGCCAAGAGCCGCGAGGCCGTGCGCGCCTTCTACGATGCTGCTCTGCAGGCAGGCGGCAAGGACAATGGTGCGCCTGGGCTCAGACCCCACTACCACGCCAACTACTACGGCGCCTTCGTGCTCGACCCTGACGGGCACAACATCGAGGCGGTCTGTCATCTGGCCGCGTAGGCTTTGCAGTGGCCGCAGGGGGGTCAGAAATACTGGAGGCCGGAGATCGCGATCGCGAACCTCCGGCCTCGAAACTACCAGAAGGCTTGTATACGAAAAGGACGAGGTCCGCTGCTCTGCCCCAGGTGCCCACCCCAGGGCTGGCGCCGGACCGCTCGATCCCCCTTCGTTACCGGCGCTTCGCGGCGCGCTTCTTCGCCGCGGGCTTCTTCGCTGCCGGCTTCTTCTTCGCCTTCTTCACTGCTGCCTTAGCCATGTCAATTTCCCTCTCTCTAGGTTTATGTTCGAATCAGTTCGAACTTGGGAATAATGAGCAATCCCGCGTAATTTGTTGACAGAGAACAGAGATTTTGAGCTGCACAGCATGGGTTTTCGACTGTAAGTGTTGCAGCAGATCCACAATTTTACATATTTTCGGGCGTTTTCAGGCTCCGAAATCCAATTTTCGCGCTTGGCGCGGCGATGGACTTCTCACTTGCGCGGCATCCCAAAGCTCAAATCCGGGCGAAAATTTCGAATCATCCGGGCCAATTTCACGACCGAGAGGAACGACTCGAAGCTTGCAGGAGCAGAGCTCGCAGCATTCCGGTCCGCACAGTCTGTTCGCACCGGCATTGAGCGAGGCACCGCGTCGGGAACCCAAAATAGTTTCGGCCGGACACCTCAGACGAGTGATCCGGCCGAACCTGTCAGAACCAAAAGGAAGACGCCCTTGATCAGGCAGCCTTCCGGCGACGCGCCTTCGACTTGGCGGCGGGGCGGCGCTTGGCCGCGGCCTTGCGACGGGCGCTGCCAGCGCGCTTCATGGTGCTGCTCTTCAGCTTCGCCTTGCGGGCGGGCTTCGCTTTCTTCTTTGCAACTTTGGCCATCTTTCTCTCTCTCTTTGTCCAGGTTGAATTATCTGCCCAAAACGAATCGCTACTACTTGAAGCCAATAAAATGTGCGGCAAGTGTTAACTGCCCGTTAACGGCTTATTCTTGGTCACTTCTTTGGATCACGCGAGAAGTGCGCTGGCCTCCGCCACGAGCAGAGATCGCGGGGGCGAATGGCTCCGCAATTGCCGATGCCGGACGCAGCGCTGCGAGGTTACTGCAGCTCGATCCAGCCCGGCCTTATTG
>WBUN01000017.1 GCA_008933705.1 Hyphomicrobiaceae bacterium | reverse complement strand
ACTACGACGCCATCGTCGATGCCGCCTGCGCTGCCTGGAACCGTCTCCTCGCCGAGACCGGGCGCATCAAATCGCTATCCACCTATCCCTGGATCCAAGCGATCATTCCTTAGGTTCGATGGTATCACACCGGAGTCTTTCCGTTTTGGGTCGAACCGGGAATCCACGCGCCACGCCTACCATCCCGGCGGCAGCGCGCGTGTGATGTATGCTGATGGAGCGTGAGTGCGAGATCGCTCTCCCAGCTGTTTCATGTCGCGAACATCTCCGGCGCGCCCTTGTGACCGCGCACCCCCCACCTCTTGATGGTGTGGACGGCCCCTCTGGTGATTCGTTCGACAACGACCACCCTATGGCACTCAGATGCCGCCCGAGGGCGCCGTCCACACCATCAGATGGAGGGGGAGTGTAGGCGCGGCGGGACACCGGCGCTGCCGCCTGCCGGCCGTCAGGCCACCTTGTCCAGCAGATGGGAAACGGGCGCGTAAAGGCGTTCGCGGATCTCTGCTGCCGGCACGGCCCGGCCGATCAGGAAGCCCTGGATTTCCTCCACGCTCTTTTCCCGCGCGATCAGGGCCAGTTGCTCCTCGGTTTCCACGCCCTCGACGGCCACGGACATGTTGAGGTCCGCGCTCAAGCGCGCAACGCCGTAGAGCAAGGTCAACGGCCGGCTGCTCTTGCCGAGGCCGTGCAGGAACGACCGGTCGATCTTGACCTTGTTCAATGGGAAATTGGCCAGGTAGCTGAGGCTCGAATAGCCGGTCCCGAAATCGTCGAGCGATATCCTGACCCCCATTTCTCTCAACTGGTCGAGCCAGATGCGCGTGGCATCCGTATCCTGCAGGAATACCGACTCCGTGATTTCGATCTCGAGCCGATTTGCCGGCAAGCCGGATGCGGCGAGGGCCTCCTGGATCACCTTGGCAACGTCGCCCCGCCGGAACTGAATCGGCGAAAGGTTGACGGCCACCCGAACGTCTTTCGGCCACTTCGCACACTCCACGCAAGCCTGCCGCAGCACGAAGTTGCCGATCTCCACGATCAGCCCCATTTCCTCCGCGACCGGTATGAACTCGACAGGCGACACGAAGCCGCGTTCGGGGTGCGGCCAGCGCAGCAGCGCCTCGCAGGTCGAGATGCGCTTGGTGTGCATGTTGAGCAACGGCTGGTAATAGACCTCGAAGCCCCCGTTCGCGAGCGCACTGCGCAGGTCGAGTTGCAGCGTGCGGCGGGCCTGTGCGGACACGTCCATGCCGTACTCGAAGAAGCGCCAGCCGGCCTTGCCGTCCGATTTGGCGTGATAGAGGGCCATGTCGGCGTTCTTCAGGAGCAGGTCGGCATCGGCACCGTCGCGGGGCGCAATGGCGATGCCGACGCTCGCCCCAACGACGATCTGGTGGCCGCTGATCTGGAATGCCTCGCTCAACGAGGCAACGATGCGCTCGGCCAGCGAGGCGGCTTCCTTGGGATGGAACAGCGGATACTGCAGGACGACGAACTCGTCCCCGCCGAAGCGGGCGACGATATCCGACCCTCTCACCACGCGGCGCAGCCGGTCGGCGACCGCACAGAGAAGCTCGTCCCCGCACGGGTGGCCCAGCGTATCGTTGACCTGCTTGAACTCGTCGAGGTCGACGAAGTGAATGGCGAACGGCCCACGACGGCGCACGGCACCGACCGCGGTGTCCATCTGCTCGCGGAAATAGGCCCTGTTCGGGAGGCCGGTCAGGGAATCGTAGCGCGCGAGCTGGTGAATTTTGGCTTCCGCGACCTTGCGATCGGTAATGTCCTCGAAGAGAACCACGGATCCGCCGTCGGGGGTGGGGTGGAAGGTGAGATCGAGCGTCCTTCCGGTCTCGATCTCCACCACCAGCTCGCCGTCGACATGCCGGGACAGGCGCTCATCGAACTCCTTGGCGAGATGCTCTGCGCCCGCCGTCGAAAGCGTTCCCCCGCGCACGCATTCGAGCACCAGATCGCGCGCCGTCGCTCTCTTCTTGGGAATATCCGAGGAAACGTAGAGCAATTCAGCCAGCCGCCTGTTGGCCACCACGACCCGGCGGTGCACGTCGAACATGCACAGGCCGTGCGGCATATTGTTTAACGCTGTGTCGAATCTGCCGGCCAGCAGGCTTACGTCGCGGCTGGCAATCACCGCGTCGAGCAGCACCTTGCGCAGCCTGTCGGATATGAACTTCAGGGTCGCGAAGAAAGGCACCAGCACAAATGCGAAGATGGCATAGTAGGCCCCTCCGACCGTGAGCAGCGCGGCGGTCATTGGCACGCCCGCGCAAATGATCTGAGCCGTCACCAGAGGGTTGCTGGCAAAGTTCCTCCCCGATATGCCGATCATGTAGGCGAGGGTCAGCGAGAAGCTGAAGATCTGAACGAACGGATCGGAGGTCTTCGCGAACGCGATGAGGCACCACGTACCCAGCAGCGCGACGTGGGCGGCGGCGCCGACGACGTAGCGCATCTCCCATTTTCTCGCCTCTTCCGACGTCGTCAGATCGTGCCGGCGCCTGTAGAACGCACGCACATCGAGCCAGCGCACGCAGGCGACGACTGCGATCGCGAACGAGCAGAGGTAGAGCAGCACCTCCCCCGTCCTCCAGGCCGTGATGAGTGCCGTCACCGAGGCTGCCATCGATCCGACGAACAGCGTGCGGAAGTCCGAGAAGAGCGAGTCGACGAGAGAGATGTAGATCTCGGTCGGCAAAGGCTGCCCTTGATGAGGCCTCTTCAACCGATCCCAAATCGCCATGGTATTCCCCACACGAGAAAATCTGCTCGCCAGCGAGGGTCCGGCAATCAGATAAATTTTGCTTCAACCTGTGCAACCGGCGGGACGGGACGCGGTCCGAGATGGCAAACGCTTCGTGACGAAACGTCCCAAAACGAGACACTTTGTTCAGTCCGCACGGGAATATATGGTTCGCGGCCGGGCGCAGCGCATCACTGCTTTTCTCGCCCTCCACTTTGGAAGCGGCTTTATTCGTTGAATTGCCCAAACAACTGTTAATTCCCGCCATTATTCGCCTCACTACGGTCCAAAAATTAACTCAATCTTAACCACGATATTGCGCGGGCCTGCCCTTGTTATCCATCGGGCTTTACACCATTTTACGGGCAGTTAACCTTACTATTCAGTATCGCGGCGTAAAGGGGGTTGTTAATGGTTGCAGTAGCTTCACAATTCGCGCGACCGGCATCTTCGCCGGCAGTTCCTTCCATAGCTTCCTCGCGAGCACCCGGTTCCGGCCTCGTAGACCGCGTGATGGCGCTTCTCGAGCGTGCGGACTATCGGCGCGCGGAAACGGCCGAGGAAAGGGATGCCATTTATCGGCTGCGCTACAAGGCGTATCTGCGGGAAGGCGCCATAGAGCCCAATGGGGCTGAAAGGTTCTTCGACGCCTACGACGAAAGCCCAAACGTCTGGATTTTCGGCGTCTATATCGATGGCGAGCTCTCGAGCTCGATCCGGCTGCATGTTGCCACGCGGGAGTTCCCCGAGCTTCCCGCGCTCAATGTGTTCTCGGATCTTCTGTCCCCGGCCATCGCAGCCGGCAAGATCGTCATCGACCCGACCCGCTTCGTCGCGGATCGCGAAGCGTCGCGGCGGTATCCGGAGCTGTGCTATGTGACGACCCGCCTCGCCTGGCTGGCGTCCGAGTACTTCAATGCCGATCTTCTGCTCGCCACCGTGCGCCTGGAGCACCAGGCGTTCTACCGGCGGCTGTTCGGGCACCGGCCGATCTGCGAGCCGAGGCACTATCCCTCGCTGACGAAGCCGATATCGCTGATGGCGCTCGACTACCCGCTCGCGCGGGAGCGCGTCATGCAGCGATCTCCTTTCTTCCGCTCCACCTACTTCGAGCGGCGGATGCTGTTCGCGAGACCTCCCGCCGCACGCATGCGCACGGCGGCGTGACATGGGCGTGCGAGCGGCGCCATCACCGCTCGCGCAACCCGCACCACGGGCTACGAGAAGGCGCTGCTCGGGATGGTCGAGCCTCAGAGTGGCGAGCCATGGCCGGTGTCGTGCGTTCCACCTCTTGATGCCCGGTTAGGACCGCCCCCGGCGCAGCGGCATCGATGAGACCTGCTGCCGGCTTGCGCGTCGGGTCGCCCGGTGCCGCGCCGCCAGCCCGGGTCAACTCACGCATCGCCTCGCGGCGGCCGTCAAGGAAGGCACATACGGTCTAGTATTCGTTTGAATATTGACGGCCGGCTCGGAGAGCGGCAAGTTGCAGGTCATTGGCGCTTGGCATCGGCTGCAGTGATGGCGTCGGAGGCGCTGACATCGACAGAGCTGGCCGGCGCGGCTGGGGCGGAGCCCGTCGTTCGCCAATCCGCAGGAAGCGCCGAGCAGCCGGTGATGGATGAAGAATATACCTGCCAAGAAGAGAGTGTTCGCTTGCCTGGCGCGCATGGGAAAGGCGCTCGCCAGCGGCAATCGCCTGGAGCTGCTCGAAGCGCTTGGGCAGAGCGAGCGCAGTGTTGAAGAGCTGGCCGGCCTCGCCGGCCTGTCGGTCGCCAACACGTCGCACCACCTCCAGGTGCTGAGGGAGGGCGGCCTGGTCAAGTCGCGCCGCCAGGGCGTCCACATCTTCTACAGCCTCTCCGACGATCAGGTGGCTGTGGTCCTGGCAGGCTTGGGCCACGTCGCCGAACGCCATCTGGACGAGATGGACCGCATCATTCGCGAGGAGTTCAAGAGCCGGGACGAGCTTGAGCCGGTGAGCCAGAAGGACCTGCTGCGCATGGCCAGGAGCGGCGAGGTCACCGTGATCGACGTCCGGCCGGCCGAGGAGTACGAGGCCGGGCACATTCCCGGCGCCATCAACCTGCCTGTCGGCGACCTCCAGCGGCACCTCGGCAAGCTGCCGCGCAACCGCGAGATCGTGGCCTACTGCCGCGGCGCCTACTGCGTGCTGGCCTTCGACGCCGTGCGTCAGCTGCGCGCCAGGGGCTTCCGCGCGCGGCGCCTGGCCGATGGATTGCCCGAATGGAAGGCCGGCGGCCGCCCCGTGGCGACGGGCCGGTCTTGACGGCGCGATCGGGCCGCGCGCTCCCCTGCAATGCTCCCCGGGCGGCGGCGCAATGCGCGCGGCGCGGCCAAGCTCGCGCCTTGACACAATATTCAAATGATCATTAGAATATTATCAGAGGGAACAGGAAGGCTCGAGGGAGGCTCGCATGTGCTTTGGCAGTGGCCGCAAGCTGCCCGTGCTGCTTTTCGGGGCCGCCGTCGCGTTCGCGGCCGCGGAAGCTCTCGCCGCCGACCCGCCCGGCCCCAACGCCATCGGCGGCCAAAAGGTGCTCACGCTCGTTGTGCGTGATCCGCCGGCCCTTCGCTGCAACAACAACATGCAGGTCGCGGCCGAGCTGACGAACGTCTACAAGCTGCCTGTGGTCGTCGTGCCGGTGGCATTTGCCAAGCCGGGCACCAAGGCTCCCGCGGTGTGGTACGGCAAGGACTTGATCGCCGAGGACGGCGGCACGCTGAACGGCATGGTTGGTTTCACGCAGATCGCCGATATCCTGGAGATCGAGAACGTTCCCAAGCAGCCCCAGGCCGGCCGGCTCGCGGATGCCGACGTCAAGCCGAAGTTCGAGGCCCTGAAACAGCAGATCAAGCAGGTGCCGTAATGCGGATGACCGCGACCGCGATCGTCCTGCTCTTGGCCGTCGCATCGGCTGCGGCGGCCGAGCCGCAGACCTGGGAGGGCTGGATCGTCGGCAGGCCCTGCCTCGAAGGCCCGCAGATCACCGACTGCCCATTGCGATTCATCGGCAGCCCCGTCCTTCTCTTGGCGGACGGCCAGCACGTGGCGTTCCGTCACGGCGAGGCGGCCGCGGTCAAGGCGGCCGATGTGGACGCCGCCTATGGCCGCAGGGTCAGGCTGCAAGGCAGGCTCGACGGTGACGTCATCGAGCCCGATCGTATGGATGTCCTGGAGGCGACCGGTGAGCGCAAGTTCTTCAAGGGCTGCCTTTAGGGCGGCGCTCGCCCTGATCCTGCTGTCGCCTTTCGCCGGCACATTGAAGGCTGATGACTTCTTCGCCCTCGACGATAAGGCGAACGCCGCAGCGATCGAGGCCTATCCCGCTCCGCTGCGGGCGCCGCCGTTCGCGCTGCCCGACCTCGAAGGCAGGGTCAAGACCAACGCGGATTTCAAGGGCAAGGTGATCTTGCTCAGCTTCTGGGCGACCTGGTGCGCACCGTGCGTTGTCGAGCTTCCGCAAATCGAGAACCTGAAGGCGGAGCTGCACGACCAGGAGTTCGAGGTCGTCGGCATCGCCGTGGCGGACCGGCCTGAGGCGATCCGCCGGATCCTCGGCGATCGCAAAGCGCCCTTCCCCATCCTGCTCGATCGCGATCGCAAGGTGCTGCAGCAATACCGCGCAACAGGAGTCCCGGTCGCCTACCTGTTGGGCCGCGATGGACGCATTCTGGCCGGCAAGAGCGGGCCGCACCGCTGGGATGATCCCCGAAGCCTCGCCTTGATCCGTCATCTGCTGGCCGATCGGGGGTTCTGACGTGATGCGGGCCGCGGCATGGCTAGGCGTATTGCTCGGAGCGCTGGCGCTCGCCCCGTTGCCGGCCCAGGCGCAACCTCGGCGGGACCTTCTGATGGAAACAGGCGAGCTGGCGGTCCGGCTCACCAAAGGCGGATTGGTGCTCATCGATGCCGAGCCTGGCGAGGCCTACGCCCGCGCCCACATTCCGGGCGCCGTCAACCTCCACTACATGGACCTTGAGGACGCGGAGGAGAACGCCAAGAATGGCCGTCCGATCTTCCCGCAAATGGCGGCCAACAGGTTTGGGGACCTGGGCATCGCCGCCGACACCGAGGTGATCGTTTACGACAGCGGCAACGGCCGCGGCGCTTCCGCTGTCTGGTACATCCTGAAATATATCGGCCACGACAGGGTGAAGGTCCTCGACGGCGGCTTCCGCAAATGGGTGAAGGAAGGACGACCCGTAAGCCAGGACGAGCCGAAGCGCCACAAGGCCCGCTACGTGCTGCGCACACCTCGCGCCGACTGGGCTCTCACGACCGAGCAGGTCAGGACCGGCACGGCTGTCCTTGTCGATGCACGCTCGCTTGCCGAGTTCGCCGGTAAGGAAAGCGGCGGCGCGCGCCAGGCCGGACACATTCCTCGCGCCATCAGCTTCCCCTGGGACAGGCTCGCCGGCAGCCTCGCGACGTTCAAGGACGAGAGCGCCATGCGCCATGCACTGGCCACAGCCGGCCTCACGCCCGACAAGGAGATTGTCACCTACTGCAATCCGGGGCTCGGCCGCTCGACCTACCTTCTGCTCGCGCTCACGTTGCTCGGCTACGACAAGGTCAAAGTCTACCCGGGATCCTATCTCGAGTGGGCGGCCGACCCTGCGCGGCCCATTGCACGGTGAAGAGACATGCGCCGACGCGAATTCCTCAGGGGCAGCGCGGCTAGCAGCCTTGGCCTTGCTTTCGGCGGGCCGCTCGCCCCGCTGGTCGCCCACGCGGCGCCAGCCGCCGGGGGCACCCGTGCCTGGGAGAAGCTCTACCGCGAGGCTTTTGCGGCAAGCCGGGGCAGCTCCCAGGGCTTCGCGTTCCACTGCTCCAACTGCCAGGGCAATTGCGCCTGGCGCGTCTTCGCGGCCGACGGCAAGGTGGTTCGCGAGGAGCAGGTCGCTGCCTATCCACCCATCAGCCCCCGCATCCCCGACGCCAACCCCAGAGGGTGCAACAAAGGCATCGTGCATTCGCGGGAGATGTACCAGGGCGATCGGCTGCTCTTTCCGCTGAAGCGGGCCGGGGCGCGCGGCGCAGGCAAATGGCAAAGGATCACATGGGACGAGGCGCTGACAGAGATCGCGGCCGGTGTCATGGAATCGATCTCCCGCCACGGCCTCGGGTCGCTGATGCTCTACTGCGGCACCGGCATCCTGTCGCAAGGCCGCCGTGCCGGTCCCTTGCGGCTGGGCTCCCTGCTGGGCGCCCAGCGCCTTTACCCGGCAAGCGCGGTCGGAGACATGTTCACCGGCGCCTCGCTCGCCTACGCGCTCGCCACCACCGGCCACACCCTCGATGCCTGGTTCGAGTGCGACACCATCATCCTGTGGGGCATCAATGCCCTCGTCAGCCGCATACCGGATGCCCATTACCTGACCGAAGCCAGATACAACGGTGCCCGCATCTGGGCCATCAGCCCCGACTACAACGCCACAGCCAAGATCGCGACCAACTGGGTGCCGGTGCGGCCGGGCACCGATGCCTATCTTGCGATGTCGCTGCTCCATGTGCTGTTGCGCGACGGCAAGATCGATGAAGCATTCATCAGGGAGCAGACCGATCTGCCGTTCCTCATTCGCACGGATACGGGCGAGCTGCTGCGTCACCGCGATCTGAGGCAGGCGGGAAAGGATGACCTGTTCTACGCCTGGGACGAGGCGACGGCCAAGGCGGTGCCGATGCCGGGCACACCGGGGCACTTCAAGAAGACACTGCGCTTGGGCGATATCCGCCCGGCGCTCACCGGCCGCTATGAGGTGATGGGTCACGACGGCAAGGCCATACCGGTAACACCCGTGTTCGAGCGCATCAAAGCCGAGGCCGCCAAATTCTCGCCCGAGCGGACGCACAGCATCACCGGGGTTCACCCCGATCTCGTCGAGCGCATGGCGGCCGACTTCGCCGGCGCGCGCAAGGCGATCGTCAACATCGGCTTCTCGCTGCACAAGTACGTGTCGGGCACCATGACCTGCTGGGCGGCCGCGCTGGCCTGCGCCCTGACTGGGCACGCAGGCGAGCGGGGCGGGCTCGATACGGAGAACAACTGGAGCCTGGGCGGCATCGCGCCGCTGGCGAGCCCGAAGCCCGCCCGCTTCACGTCCGGGTTCTTCGGCGAGTGGATGAACGGCGAGATGGCCGCCACCATGCGCCGCCACTACCGCGACGAACACTTGCGCAATGCCACCGGCTACGGCTTCGATGATGTCGAGGCGCTGACGCGGCAGCGCCTGGAGCGCGGCGGCTCCTACTATGGCAAGCCGCGCGTCTTGCTGCTGTTTGCCGACAACATGTTCCGCCGCAACAAGGCCGAGCGCCAGCATCGCGAGGCCGTGCTCAAGGGCCTCGATCTCTACGTCAACATCAACCACCGCATGGACTCATCGGCTCTGTGGGCCGACATCGTGCTGCCCGCCACCAGCCACTACGAGACCTGGGATATCCGCGGCGAACTCGGCTACCACCGCTTCTGCAATGTCACCGTTCCGCCGCCGGATTTGCGGCGCGTGGGAGAGGTGAGGTCGGAATGGGAGATCTGCCTGGCGCTGGCCGAGGCCATCGCCAAGGATGCCGGCCGGCGCGGCATCAAGACCATTCCCGATCCGGACTTTCTCGCCCAGGGCACCGACAAGGCAGCCCCGGTCGTACGTGATTTCGAGTCCCTCGCTGCCGACTTCACCATGGGCGGCAAGCTCAAGTCAGACGCCGAGGTCGTGGCGTGGCTGATGGCCAACGTGCCACAGATCACCCCGTGGACACCTGACGACGCGCGCAAGCACGGCTTCGTCGTGCTCAACCAGGAGGCGGGCTTCACCTCACCGCTCTACGCCAACCGGCCCTACCATTCCTTCGAGCGCAACGTCTACCTGCGCCAGCCCTACAAGACGCTCTCCGGCCGCCAGCAGTTCCTCATCGATCATCCCGTGTTCCGCCGCGCCGGTTGGGCTTTGCCGACCGCGATCGGCCCCGCGCGACCCACCAGCTATCCCTTCGCCTTCTATACCCCCCACACGCGCTGGGGCATTCATTCGCAGTGGCGCGCCAACACGCTCCTGCTGCGCTTGCAGAGGGGCGAGCCGCTGGTCTGGCTCAACCCGAAGACGGCCGGGGCGCGGCGCGTTCAGGACGGCGACCGCATCCGGGTGTTCAACGACATCGGCGAGTTCCGCGCGCGCGCCAAGCTGATGCCGGCGGTGCCGCCCGACGCGGTCGTCACGGATCATGCCTGGGAGCCCTACATGTTCGATGGGCGGACCGGCAAGAACGCGGTCGTAGCCGGCCTCGTCTCCCTGGTGGAGCTCGTCGACGGCTTCGGCCACCTCACCTTCGATCCCAACTGGGACGGCAACATGATCGCCCACGAGTCGGCCGTCGATTTCGCAAAGGTGCCGGAATGACCCGCCAGCTCGCGATGGTCATCGATCTCAACAAGTGCATCGGCTGCCAGACCTGCACGCTCGCCTGCAAGACGCAGTGGACCGACCGCGGCGGCCGCGAGTTCATGTACTGGAACCATGTCGAGACCCAGCCCGGCAAAGGCTACCCGCGGGGTTGGCAGGAGGCGGGTGGTGGTTGGTCAGGAGATGCGCTTCGCCCCGGCCGGCTGCCGAGGCTCGCCGAGGACTACGGCGTGCCGAGCGAGTTCAACTACGATGCTCTCTTCAATGACGCCCGCGAGCCCCTGCGGCCCAGCACGCCGCCCGCCTGGGGGCCGAACTGGGACGAGGACCAGGGCGCCGGCGAGTACCCCAATGCGTACTTCTTCTACTTGCCGCGCCTGTGCAATCACTGCACGCGCCCGGCCTGCCTTGCCGCCTGTCCGCGCCAGGCGATCTACAAGCGCGACGAGGACGGCATCGTCCTGATCGACCAGGACCGGTGTCGCGGCTACCGCTACTGCGTCGCCGCCTGTCCCTACAAGAAGGTCTATTTCAATCCGCATGCCGGCCGCTCCGAGAAGTGCATCTTCTGCTACCCGCGCGTGGAGCGGGGAATCCCCCCGGCTTGCGCCTTCCAGTGTGTCGGGCGTGCGCGCCACGTCGCGTTTCGCGACGATGAGCAAGGCGCGATTCACAAGCTTGTTGACCTCTGGAAGGTGGCACTGCCGCTGCGGCCGGATTTCGGAACCGAGCCCAACGTGTTCTACGTGCCGCCCCTGAGCCCGCCCTCCTTCGAGACCGACGGCCGTCCGAGCAGCCGGCCGCGACTGCCCGACGACCACCTGGAGCACTTGTTCGGGCCGGCGGTGCGGGATGCCCTGGCGCGCCTCGAGGCAGAGATCGCCCGTAAACAGGCGGGGCACACGTCCGAGATGCTGGACCTGCTGATCGCCTATCGTCACGGCGACATGTTCCGCCTCGACCGGCCAAAGGAGGCGGCACAATGAGCTTGCGAGGTGCCCTTACGCTTGCTCTCGCCGCCATCCTCGCAACATCGGCGGCGGCCGACGATGCGGCGACCTTGCGAGGAGCCGGACGCCTGTCGGACGCGGCAGCCGCGGCCCGTGGCGTTTCGCTCGACCCATTGGCGCCGCATTGGCAGGCGGTTCCAGCGGTCAGGCTCGTCGCCTACCCGCAAACCAGCATCGCGGCGGCAGCAGACCGATCGCCGCCGCGCGAAGTCGACGTGCGCGTTGCGGTGGCGGGAAAGACGGTGGCCGTGCGCCTCGAATGGCCGGATGAAACTGCCGATGGCTGGGACACCGACCGCACAGACGCCTTTCCCGATGCCGCGGCCGTCCAGTTTGCCGCGCAGAGCGACGTCCTGCCCTACATCGGCATGGGAGAGCCACAGCAGCCGGTGCGACTCTGGTTGTGGCGGCATCAGCGGCGTGCCGAGGTGCTCGCCGCTCGCGGTTTCGGCAGCCTCGAGCCCGCTCGAGGATCCCCTCCCAATGCCCAGGCCGTCCGCACGGGCAGGGGTGGTTGGGCGCTCGTGCTGCGCGGAGAGCGCCCCTTTCCGGCCAACCCGTTGCCGATGGCTGTCGCCGTCTGGGATGGGGCCGAGCAGGGCCGCGCCGGCCGCAAGTACCTCACGGCCTGGCACCTTGTGCGCCTGCCCGGCGTGAAGGTTGACCGCGCCTGGCTGCGACGGCTCGCCGAGGAAGCGCGCTCGACCGGCGACGCGGCTCGAGGCCGCCACCTCGTGGTCGATCACGGCTGCAATGGCTGTCATGACCTGCAGGGGACGCACACCATTGACGCCGGGCCCGATCTCTCGATCGCCGGTGGCATTCATTGGCCAGGCTACCTGCGGCGCTCGCTTCTCAATCCCAACGCCTTCATCGTCCCCCATGTCGGCTACATGCAGCCGGGGACGGACGGTCGGCCTGTCTCGCTCATGCCCGCCTTTGAGGGGAGCAGCCAGGACCTGGGAGATCTCGTCGCCTATCTCGCCTCGCGCCGGTGATGCATACGGCGCCGGTCGCAGCATCCACGACCCGGTCGCATTGCGCCAGTGCCACGCACCTGACCTGAGCGTTTGCACATCTTCATGTCAGCCCGCAGCGCAGCGATGAGGGTGACAAGGGTTCTTATCCACGTCGCCGCGCCGCATTCGTCCTCCGATGCCGGCTCGCAGTATGCTAGCCTCTTCTCAGCCGGTCGGCCTCGATCTCCATATAGCGGCGCTGCAGATCGGTGACGTAGTCGCGCACGATCGGAACCGCATCGCGCTTGCGGGCCAGCTGCATGTGAAAGACGAGCTGGCTTCCCGTGCGGAACATCATCTCGGCGCTGACGAGATAGAACTCCCACATGCGGCAGAACCGCTCGTCGTACATCGCCGCAACCTTGTCGCGGTTGGCCTCGAAGCGCTTGCACCAGTGATTGAGCGTCTTGGCATAGTGCAGGCGCAGGACCTCGAGATCGGTCACCCAGAGGCTCGCCTGTTCGACGACAGGGAACACCTCCGACAGCGCCGGCGAGTAGGCGCCGGGGAAGATGTACTTCCTGAGCCACGGACTGGCGGTTCCCGGCGGGCTCATGTGGCCGATGGAGTGCAGCAGCATCACTCCGTCGTCGTTCAGCAGCGTGTTGATCTTGGCAAAGAACTCCGGGTAGTGACCGACCCCCACGTGC
This sequence comes from Hyphomicrobiaceae bacterium, assembly GCA_008933705.1. Taxonomy (GTDB): domain Bacteria; phylum Pseudomonadota; class Alphaproteobacteria; order Rhizobiales; family Hyphomicrobiaceae; genus AWTP1-13. The sequence continues at coordinate 71,987 of WBUN01000017.1, read as the reverse complement.
TCGAACATGCCCACCGACACGATCCGGTCGAAGCGATCGCTGACCTCGCGATAGTCGCGCAGCTCGAAGCGCACGCGCTCCGAGAGCCCCGCGCGCTGTGCCTTCTCGTTGGCGAGAGCGTACTGCTCGCGCGACAGCGTCACGCCTGTGACCGTGACGTCCTCCATGGAAGCGAGATAGAGGGCCATGTCGCCCCAGCCGCTGCCGATATCGAGAATGCTGAGCCCGGGCCTGAGGTTGAGCTTCGATGCTATGAGCCGCAGCTTGTTCTGCTGCGCCATCTCGAGCGTCTCGGCATCGTCCAGGAAGTAGGCGCACGAGTACTGCATGCCCTCGTCGAGAAACAGCCGGTAGAAGTCGTTGCCGAGATCGTAGTGGTGCGCGACGTTCTCCCGCGCCTTGCCGATCGGATTGGCCTGCTGGAAGCCCTTGAGGGCCCGCGATACGCGGCGCAGCGCCTTTTGCAGCGGGTAGCTGCCGAGCGCCACGCGGTTCATCGAGAACAGGGTGAGGAAGTCCCTGAGCGTCGAATTCTCGAACGACAGGCGGCCGTCCATGTAGGCCTCGCCCGCGTGCAACTCAGGATTGAAGAACAGCTTGTAGTACAGCGACCGGTCGGTGAGCCGCATCGTCACATTCGGCCCCGGCTGCCCGGCGAAGAGATGAACGCGCCCGCCCGCATCGATCACCTTGAGCGATCCCACGCGAACAAACGATTTGAGCATGTGGGAAAGAGGAAACATGCCCACCTCCGTTGCCTGCATCCTAGAGAGGAATATGACCGGGAGCGCCGGTACATGCGCGTGCGCGCGCCCCGAATCTGTGGATCAACTTGTCATCGTAGACGCGGTCGCCCCGCTGCCGGAACCCCTCCATCGACACCGCCCCCGGAAGGACGCTGGCCGCAGCACCGGCATCGCAGCGCCAGATAACCTTTCATTAAGGGACGCATGAAAGGATTCTCTTAACCACATTATCCCCCGCAAGGCCACCGGTATGCCTCCTCAGTCCCTTGAGAACCCCTCACGCCTGACATCCAGCCTCAACGAGGCGAGAAACGACACAGGCCGCCTTGCCTTCTGCGGCCCCGTCGTCCTCTCTGCCATCACCGGCTACTCGATCAGCAAGGTCGAGGACGAAATCCGCGCGTTTCGCCAACTCTCGCCCGCCACCAAACCCATCGTCAGAGGCACCTACACCGAGGAGGTCGCCGCCGCGCTCGCGCACTTCGGCTATCGCATGGACCTCAAGCAAAGCTTCATGCACCTGCCCCGCAAGGAGCGCCCCTCGATCTGGGCGTGGATGCAGAAGCCGCGCAGCGCCTGGGTGCACTACATCCTCGCTATCCACAAAGGCAAGGAAGGCCACTGGGTGCTCATCAAGGGCGTGAAGCTCTGTGACACCTATTCGGAGGGAAAGTGGCAGTTCGTATGCGACGGCCCGCACAAGGGCGCGCGCATCATGGAGGTATTCGAGGTCAAGAAGGCGCTCGACCTCTGAACGACCGGCCGTTCAGGCGTCGGCGATGATGCCCGCCCCGCGGAAGCCGCCGTCCACCGCAACGATCTCTCCCGTCATGTAGCTGGACCTGGTGCCGTCCAGCAGGAACTCGATCACGGTTGCGATCTCTTCCGGCTCGGCGTAGCGCCGCATCGGCACGTGCCGGTTCCAGAGCTGGCGATCCTTGTCCGTGTGCATCGCCTTCACCATCGGCGTGTCGACGGGCCCCGGAGCCACCGCGTTGACGCGGATCGCATAGGGCGCGAGATCGTTGGCCAGCACCTGTGTCAGCACACGCACCGCTCCCTTAGATGCGCCGTAGGCGCTCCTGCCCTTGCTGCCGCGCAGCCCCGAGACGGAGCACATGTTGACGATGGCGCCGCCGCCTCTCTCCTTCATCACCTGCGCCGCGGCGCGGGCGACGATGAACGTTCCGACCACGTTCACGTCGAGGATCTTGCGAAACAGATCGACCGGCGTCTCGAGGGCATGGATGTCGGCGGCTATGCCCGCGGAATTGACGACCCCATCGAGCGCGCCGAACCATGCCACCGTGTCAGCGATGAGGGCCTGCGCGGCCGCCTCGTCGGTGATATCGAGCTGGGCGAGCCTAACGCGCTCGCCGGCGCCAGGCTCGTCCCTGAGGCCTGCAAGCGCACGCTCATCGCGATCGGCGATGGCCACCTTCCAGCCCGACTGCAGCAGGCGCCGCACGGTTGCCAGGCCGATCCCTGAGGCACCGCCCGTGACAAGCGCAACCCTTTCCTGCATGACCGTTTCCTCACCCTGGTGGCGGCCTCATGGCCCGGCAAGCTCGCCACGAGCCCGATCTCTTTTCGTTCTCGCATCCCTGCCGTCCGCCCCTCACCCGAGGTCAGTGTAACGAAGGGCGCCCGCAGCATCATCGCACGTTCGGCCGCGCGAACATCGCCTCCATCTCGCGGCGCACCTTCACGGCATCCGCAGCCGCGTCGTAGGCCACGTCCGACCACTTGAGCGCCTGCCCCTCCGCGATGTCGCAATTGAGCCTGACGTCGTGCGCGAGGCCGAGCGGCAGATAACCCTCTTTCAGCGAGACATCGGCCGGCACCTGCTTGCCCCACACCGAGAAGCCGCCCTCGCCGTCGAGCACCTCGCCCTTCCTGAGCGCGCGCTTGGCGGTTGCGACGACATCCGAGTTGAAGCAGATCGAGGTGCCCGTCGGCTCCTTCCTGAGCGCGGCGCACGCAACCGACACGCCAAGCTCGAGCCCGATCATGTGGGTGGGGCGATAGAGCGCCGCATAGGTGCCGGTCTTGTCGGGCAGGCAGTTGTACTCGACAAAGCACTGCGCCGCGTAGGGACTGTCGCTCTCGATGACGACGTAGGTACCCATGGCAAGATGATGCGGCACGTCCTTGCCGTCGCGCGTCAGCGAGGAGACGACCTCGGTGACACCCTTCTTCTCCAGTGCGCCGCCCTCGGACTTCGGCTTGCAGACGTCGGCCAGTTCGAAGCGCGATGCCGGCGGAAAGCCGAGGCCGTTGCTCTGCGGAACGAGGCCGGTGGCGTTGCATACCGCCGTCATCTCGATGCCGGACTTGGTGCCGTCGATGAAGGAGTTGAACATCTTCGGGTTGATGTGCGACCGATCCTTGATCTGGAGATACTGCGTGAGGATGTCCCACACCGTGTCGGGCGTCGACTGATGGTAGCTCGGGTGGTAGCGCGTGCCTTTGCCGGCCGCCACCACCTTGAACCCGCAGGTGCGCGCCCAGTCGACGTGCTCGGCGATAAGGGCCGGCTGATCGCCCCAGGCCAGGGAATAGACGACACCGGCTTCCCTGGCCTTGCGAGCCAGCAGCGGCCCGGCCAGCGCGTCCGCCTCGACGTTGACCATCACCACGTGCTTGCCGTGCGCAATCGCCGCCTGGCACAGCTTGATGCCGGTCGCCGGATCGCCGGTCGCCTCGATGAACACCTCGATGTCGGGGTTCTCGATGAGCACCATGGCATTGTCGGTGACGAAGGTCCGGTCCGTCTTGAGCGCATCGCCGATCGAGGCTGCCGCGATCTGCTCCTTGGGCCAGCCGACGCCGCTCAACCGCTCCCTGGCCCGGTCCGGCATCAGGTCGGCAAGACCGGCCAGGTGCATGCCCGGCGTCAGGCGCACCTGCGACAGGAACATCGTGCCGAACTTGCCCGCACCGGCTTGGCCGATGCGAATGGGTCGACCGGCGGCTGCGCGCTCCTTCAGCATGAACGAGAGATTCAAGGGGGCTTTCCTCTTGGGGCTTTCGACTTGCGGACGCCGACACCATAGCGCAAAGGGGCTGGAAGGCGAGGGTCTCACCAATGGGCGGATCGCTACCCTCTAGGCGTACGCGGCGCCCCGTGGCACAAGCCGCACATGATCATCGACGCTGACCGAGCTTCCACGGCGCAGGCAAGCAAGACGCTGCGCACGATTGCCGAGTTGCACGAGGCAGGGCTGATACCTGAAGCGGACAGAAACGCCCTCGAGCAGGTCGCGAGCCGCTATGCAGTGGCCATTACCCCGGCCATGGCAGCGCTGATCGACCGCAACGATGCGCGCGACCCGATCGCGCGCCAGTTCGTGCCCGACAGGCGCGAGCTGGAGCACAAGCCGGAGGAGCTGGCCGACCCGATCGGCGACGAGCGCTTCTCTCCCGTGCCTGGCGTCGTGCACCGCCATCCGGACCGCGTGCTGCTCAAGCTCACGCACGCGTGCCCCGTCTACTGCCGCTTCTGCTTCCGGCGCGAGACGGTCGGACCCGGCGGGCCGCAGGCGCTCTCGGGCCAGGCCCTCGACACCGCCATCGGCTACATCACCGGCCACCCGGGCATCTGGGAAGTGATCCTCACCGGAGGCGACCCCTTCATGGTCTCGCCGCGGCGCATCGCCGAGGTAACGCGGCGCCTGGGTGCCATTGCCCACGTCGCAGTGCTCCGCTGGCACACGCGCGTTCCGGTCGTCGATCCGGCGCGCGTGACGTCCGACCTGGTCCAGGCGCTGCGCGCGTCTGCCAAGACCGTCTTCGTCGCGCTCCACGCCGATCATCCTCGCGAGCTGACGGTGGAGGCGCACGCAGCGTGCGCCCGCCTCATCGAGGCCGGCATTCCCATGCTGAGCCAGACGGTCCTGCTCAAAGGCGTCAACGACGACGCCGACACGCTCGCCGGCCTGTTGCGCGCCTTCATCGCCATGCGCGTGAAGCCCTACTACCTGCACCACATGGATCTGGCACCGGGCACCAGCCATTTCCGCACCACCATTGCCGAGGGACAGGCGCTGATGCATGCGCTGCGCGGCCGGCTTTCCGGCATCGCCCTGCCGACCTACGTGCTCGATATTCCAGGCGGATACGGCAAGGTGCCGATCGGACCCAACCACCTGTCGGGCGATGACGGCTTGGTCATTGATCCCGGCGGCACGGCACACGACTATCCTGACCGGGGTTAGCGCTGCCGTTGCACCTTGCGCCGCAACGCCTTGCCACGCCCGCAAAACAAAAAGGGCCGCTTGCGCGGCCCTTTTCCTGGAGTTCGACTTTCAGCTCATGCCGCCTTCGGTAGGCCTGTAGGCAGCTTGGTCTTGTCGTCCTTGTCGGTCGCGGATTTGAGCGCGATACCGAAGTACCTTGTGCGCTTGCCGATCCTTTCCTTTTTTACCCCGAGTTCGCCGATCTCACGGGTCACTCGCGGATGCGCGAACGGCACCTTGTCGTTCTCTTCGCACCATGCGCAGTACTCTTCGTACAGCTCGGTGGACGTCAGGCTCGAATTCTCGGACGCTGCGACGACCCTTTCCCTGTAGAAGCGTTGCACATCGCTGTCGGGCACCATCGGCTTTGCCGGTGTCCGGTTGTCGTTGGCGATCCGCGGCTGCGCCACGGGCGGAGCAATGGCCGGCTGTGGCGCTGCGAGGGCCTCATCCTCGCTCTGCGCTTCTGCAGTGCTCCATGTGGGAACGATGACCTCGCTCGCCGGCGCCTGATACGCCTCGACGGGCTCACGCACTTTGCGCTCTGCACTCTCATGCAGGCGCCAGTGGGCGAAAGCCACATACATGCCGAAGCCCGAACCGATTTCGATCAGCAGCGCGACGAAGATCGTCAGCATCGTCTGCACGGTGGCGACATCCATGCCGCTCATGCGCGCAAGCACGCTCGCCTGCGGATCGGCTTCCGCCATCACCGTGCCTCCCGACGTCTTCGCCAGCTTGGCGTTGACTTCGGCGATGCGCACCTCGAGCTTCGCGGCCTGCTGCGCAGACGCGAGCTCGGCACTCAGCTTGTGGAACCTCTGGCAGAACTCGCGCGAGATCTTGCCGGTCAGGTCCGTGCAGCCGTTGGTCGTCGTCCAAAGGCGCTGATCCTTTACGCCGTTGATCTCGCTTTGCACGGTCGCGGCCGGGCGATGCTGCGGGATCCAGGCAAGCTGCTCCTGCGCACGCTTCGCATCGGCGCGCAGATCCTGGTAGTTGGCAGCCTCGACCGCGCGCTGGCCGGTCGTGTCGAGCCGGTTGAGTGCGGCGTGGCCCAATGCGGACGTCATCGAGTAGGCCGTGACCACGAACCAGACGACGGCCGCGGCCATTGCCTGCGACCACATCCTGTTGCGGACTGCGGCAAAGAAGAAGAACGGCACCAATGCCTTGAAGCAGTCGGCCGCAGCCGATGCCGCACCGTAGATTTGCCCATCAAGCGCCGTCTTGCCGAGACTGAATCCGAATCGGTAGTTCATGGCGGCCGACACGGCGAGCAATACGCCCGCCGCAAGGACCCCCAGCACGCCAAGCGCGTGTCTCATTGACTGCCCCCTGCAATCATTTCGGCACGACCGAGGGATCGGCCCACCGATTTTTTCGTCACATCGAGAGTGGCGTCAGGACGCCTTCTCCACGACCCTGATACTTGCGAGCGCTTTCCCTAGGCCCCTCGGCCAGGTGATAGAGCGGACCCATCGAGGCCCGTTCGAAGCCCTGGCTGTCTGGGCACCGCGCCCATTCAAGTCGTGGCGGAAGCTGCAGGACGATCGGGAGTTATGCACATTGGGTCCGCAAATGCGGGATCCGCGTTATGCACAAGCCGCCGAGGCCCGGACAAACACACTACGGCAACGCGGACACAGCCCTCTCGCACGCGGACGCTACGCGATTCGTTTCTTTTTGTTAATGGATTCAGTTGTGTATGCCGCCACACGGGCCAATGCCGCCAACAAACAGGCTTGCGCAGGGCAAATATGCCACACGTTGGATGCGGTCGGGATTTCCACCGGTCGTCCACTGTTTGAGCCGTTTCTTCACTGGCTGGGCTGCGGGAAGGATGCGGCACGGGCCCGCGCTGCGCTCCTGCCGCAAGCCCCTACTGGCGCGGCGGCAAAGCCTCATGTATTCCACGATTGCCCGCTCGGCGGCTCGTCAGGACGCCGAGAGGGCTGGAGCGTGCCGGCTCTTCGCCGGCTGCGGAACTGCGCCGCTGATCCCGTAGCTCAGTTGGATAGAGCATCTGCCTTCTAAGCAGAGGGTCGCAGGTTCGAATCCTGCCGGGATCGCCACGTTGTGCAGGGCACACCGCTCACCACCCCCGTCTGAACCCTGCGATGAAGCGAGGGCGGGCCCGCTTGGCCGCTCGGGCGCAGCCAGCGCATGCCCCTGCCGGCCATTAACTTAGACTCTCATGCTCCCATCGGACGCCGCCGCGATCGTGCGAGATTGCACGCCTGCGCAGGGCAGGGGCGGAGTGGGCAGCAAGGCGTGCTGCCGCACGGATGAGGCATTGTGGGGAAATCGCGCGCAATGGGATCCCGCGTTGTTGATGTCGCCGTTGTCGGCGCAGGACCATACGGCTTGTCGCTGGCAACCCATCTCAAGGCCAGGGGCGTGTCGTTCCGCATATTCGGCGAGCCGATGCGGACGTGGCTCGACATGCCGCGGGGCATGTTTCTCAAGTCGCTGGGCTTTGCCACCAACGTATACACGCCCGACGGCCGCCTCGGGTTCGTCGCGTACTCCGCAGAACGCGGTCTGGAGACCAGTGAGCCGTGTGCGATTGCGGATTTCGCTCGCTACGGCATTTGGGTCCAGAAGTGGGAAGTGCCCGAGCTCGAGCGCACCTCGGTAACGGGCATTTCGCGCGACGACAACCTCTTCAGGCTCACCCTCGCCAACGGCAAGACGGTCCACGCCGCCCGCGTGGTGATCGCCGTCGGGGTCAACCATTTCGCGCGCATGCCTGGCGAGCTGGCGGCGTTGCCCCGCGCGTTGGCAAGTCATACGTCGCACCACAGCGACTATGCCGACTTCTCCGGCAAGGACGTCTGCGTCATCGGCGCCGGGCAGTCGGCGTTCGAGGCCGCCAGGCTGCTGCAGGACGCCGGCGCGCGGCCGCAGCTGCTGGTGCGGGAGAGCACGATCGAGTTCTCCGGCAAGATGCCCGCTCACAGGAGCCTGTGGGAACGCATCCGCAGACCCCACAGCGGTCTGGGGCCGGGCCTCAAGAACTGGGTGCTGGAGACATTTCCGCTGCTCGTGCATTTCCTCCCCGATCGCTGGCGCCTGCCCTTCGTAAAGACCCATCTGGGCCCACAGGGCGCGTGGTGGCTGCGCGACCGCATCGAAGGCAAGGTGCCAGTCGCGACCGGCTGCAGCCTTGTTGCGGCGGCGCCGAGCGAGGGGCGTCTGTCCCTGCTGGTCCGAGATGCGGACGGCATCGAGCGCACCATCGTCTGCGACCACGTCATCACCGGCACCGGCTTCGAGGTCGACGTCGACAGGCTCACGTTCATCGACCCTGATCTGCGGGGGCGCATCCGGCGCGTGGAGCGCGCGCCGGCCCTCGACCATCGGTTCCAGTCTTCGGTTCCAGGGCTTTATTTCATCGGCTTTGCATCGAGTCCGAGCTTCGGCCCGTTGTTCCGCTTCGTGGCCGGGGCGGCCTACACGTCCCGCGCACTGAGCCGCGAGTGCGCCCGTCACGGCAGTGTCAAGATCGTACCGGTCCCGGCGCGGCTCCCTGGCGAGCACTCGCGAGCGACACGATGAGGCCAGTCGCCCTCAGACAGGCCGGCCCGGCGCCGGAACATGAAGAAGCTCAAATGCCTCCCGCGCCGGCTCCCCGGCTGCTGCTGATCGCAACTATGCCGTGGATGCTGTCGGTGCGCCTCGCCAAGGCGCTGCGCGCCGTCGGGTTCGAGGTCCAGGCCGTATGCCGTGCCGGCCATCCGCTGCGCCATGTGGACAGGCGCATCCCGACGCATCGGCTGGGCTGGCTCAGGGAAGAAGCCTCGTGCGAAGCCGCCATCCGCGACGTGGAGCCGGATCTCGTGATCCCCTGTGACGATCCGGCCGTCGGGATCCTGCATGCGCTGCATCGGCACGACCGGTCGGGCCGTCTCTGCGCGGTGATCGAGGCCTCCCTTGGCGATCCCGCCGGCTTTGCCATTGCGGAGAAGCGCAGCGCCCTCATCGCCCTGGCGCGCTCGATGGGCGTGCGCGTGCCCCGCTCCGAGGTCGTCCAGCACCGTCCGCGCTCCGGATGCGCCCTCCCGTCGTCCTTTCCGTGCGTCCTCAAGCGTGATCAGACCTGGAGCGGGATGGGGGTCAGGGTGGTGCACAGCGATGCCGAGCTGCAGTATGCGTGGTCGTATGTAGCGGGCTGGCTCGGTGCGCTGCGCGCGTGCAAGGCTGCCCTGCGCGACAGGAGGGTGCCCACTTTCCTCGACTTCTTCGCGCATGACGCAGTCGTCGAGCTGCAGGAGTTCGTGCCCGGTTCCCCCGCCAACAGGGCGATCGTGTGCCGCGCCGGCCGGGTGATGGGCGGGATCAGCGTGGTCGCCGAGCAGACGGCATATCCTGGCGGACCGGCCTCCGTCGTGCGCATCATCGATCACCCGGAGATGGCGCAGGCGGCGGCGCTGCTCGCAGGGCGCCTCGGTCTCTCGGGGTTTTGCGGATTCGACTTCGTCATATCGCCCTCGGGTCAAGCCCATCTCATCGAGCTGAACCCGCGCGCAACACCGATCGTCCATCTGGCCATCGGCGACGGAACCCACCTGCCATCATCTCTCTATCGCGAGATGACCGGGACCGAGCCGGAGATAGCACCCGCCCAGGTGCCCGGTGACCTGATCGCGCTCTTTCCTACCGAGTGGCAGCGCGACCCTGCGAGCATTTTCCTGCAGCAGGCTCATCACGACGCCCCCTGGGACGAGCCGGCGCTTCTGCGAAGCTGCGGGCTCACGCCCCCACAGCCCGCCCCTTGAGCGCGGGCAATCGCCACACGCCCCCGCGCCCCTGCGGCCGCTTGGCGGGAAGCGAGCGGGCTCGCTCAGCCAGGCTTGCCGGTCTGCTGGGCGATCCAGCGCATGAAATCGGCCGAGCCGCCTGTCACGGGCAGCACGAGAAGGGCGGGGTTGGTGTAAGGGTGCAGCCTGCGCGCCTCCGCGAGCACCTCGTCGGCGAGAGCGGCGCGGGTCTTGATGATCATGGCAACCTCCGCCTCCCGCTGCAGCTTGCCTTCCCAGACATAGATCGCCGTCATCTGGGGTAGGATATTGACGCAGGCTGCCAGTCCGCGCTCCACCAGCGCGCCACCGATCCGCTCGGCCTCGGCGGCGGAGGGAAACGTCGAATAGATGAGAACGGGCTTGTCGTTTTCCTGCAACTGAGCGAGCTTCCAAGCAGCATGAGAACAAAAGCCCCGGATCAGGGGCCGCACGACGGGCCCACTATGGCAAAACCCGCACGAAAATTCGAGAAGATCGCGTTCGTGGCCAGCGATGTCCCGGAAGCTCGCGGCGCCCTGGAACGGCTTTCGGCACGCTACGGCAACGCCGACCCTGACAAGGCCGATGCGATCGTCGCCCTCGGTGGGGACGGATTGATGCTGCAGACGCTGCACAGCCATTTGCGCGACGGCGTGCCGATCTACGGCATGAACCGCGGCTCGTTCGGATTCCTGATGAACGAGTACAGCGAGGAGGATCTGAAAGGCCGCCTCGGCCGCGCCGAGATCAACGTGATCCATCCGCTCGCCATGCGCGCGGTCGACAGCAGCGGGGAGCTGCACGAGGGACTGGCGTTCAACGAGGTGTCCCTTTTCCGCCAGACCTACCAGGCGGCCAAGCTGCGCATCTCCGTCGACGGCACGGTGCGCCTCGACGAGCTCATCTGCGACGGCGTGCTGGTCGCTACGCCGGCCGGCTCCACGGCCTACAATCTGTCGGCCTATGGCCCGATCCTGCCGATCAACGCACCGCTGCTGGCGCTCACGCCCATAAGCGCGTTCCGCCCGAGACGATGGCGTGGCGCTCTGCTGCCGAACGTGGCCAGGCTGCAATTCGACGTGCTGGAACCGGATAAGCGCCCGGTCAGCGCCGTCGCCGACCACACCGAGACGAGATCGGTGACCCGCGTGGAGGTCGCGCAGGCAAACCACATCGCTTCCTACCTGATGTTCGATCCGGGGCACGCCCTCGACGAGCGGATACTGTCGGAGCAGTTCCGCTATTGAACCGCGGCCAGTCCCCTCATTTTTCCCGCCTCCCCGCGCCCGGCTCTTGCCAAGCGGCGATGCGTCAGCTCAATAGGCGTCGCAGGGTGTGGACTGAGCAATCGAGGGGAACGAGCCGCAGATGACAGGACTGTACCTGGAGGATTTCGTGGTCGGACACGTGTTCGAGCATCCGATCCGCCGCACCGTTACCGAGATGGACAACACGCTGTTCTCCAGCCTCACGCACAACCCGCAACCGCTGCATATCGATCACGAGTTCGCCAGGAGCACGGAGTGGGGCCAGCCCCTGGTCAACAGCCTCTTCACGCTCGGCCTGATGATCGGCATTTCGGTCAGTGACACGACGCTCGGCACCACCATCGGCAACCTCGGCATGACGGAGGTGAAGTTCCCCAACCCCGTCTTCCACGGCGACACCATCCGGGTGATGACGGAAGTGCTCTCCGCCCGCGAGAGCCGCTCGCGCGCAGACGCCGGCATCGTCGAGTTCCAGCACAGAGCCTTCAATCAGCGCGGGGAGTTGGTCGCCGAGTGCCGGCGCCAGGCTTTCATGCGCAAGAAGCCGAAAGGCTGACGCCCGTGCGCTCCCTACTCTTCATTCCGGCCGACAACGAGCGCAAGCTCGCCAAGGCCCCCTCGTGCGGCGCCGACACGCTCCTGATCGACCTGGAGGATTCCGTGAGCGAGCCGCGCAAGGCGGCGGCCCGCGAGCTTGCCTCGCAGTTCATCACCGAGCTCAGGCCACAGGGCGGACGGCCCCTCCTCTACGTCCGCATCAACGCGCTCGACACGCCATACTGGCAGGATGACCTCGCAGGCGTCATCGGCGCGCGGCCGGACGGCATTCTTCTGCCCAAGCCGCGCTCCGGCGAGGACGTGCATAAGTTGTCGATCGCCCTTCATCACGCCGAGGAGCGCGCCGGCACCGCGAAGGGCGCCACGCGCATCATCGCCATTGCCACGGAGGTGGCGATCTCGCTGCTGAACATGCACACCTACGTGGAGGCGAGCACGCGTCTGGAAGGCCTGACCTGGGGGGCGGAGGACCTTTCCGCGGCGATCGGGTCTCGCACAAACAGGGATGGCCGCGGCTGGACATCGCCCTACCAGCTCGCCCGCGACCTTTGCCTGTTCACTGCGGTCGCCGCCAACGTCCAGCCGATCGACACCGTGTTCATCAATTTCCGCGACAACGACGGCCTGCGCGAGGAAGCGCAGACGGCCGCACGGGACGGCTTCACCGGCAAGATGGCCATTCACCCCGACCAGGTGGCCGTGATCAACGAGGTGTTCACACCGAGCGCGGAAGAGATCGCACGCTCGGAGCAGATCGTGGCGCTGTTTGCCGAGGCACCGACCGCGGGCGCCCTGTCGCTGAATGGTCAGATGATCGACCGTCCGCACCTGTTGCACGCCAAGCGCCTGCTTCTGCGCGCCCTGGCGGCGAAGCGGACGTGAATCACGGCGTGGCGGCTTGCTTCACCCTCGCCATGGCCTCGTCCGCCGTGGGGCGCTCGATCGTGAATACGGTCTCGGGCGTCACGACTGCATAGTCCATGTATCCCAAGCGTGCGATCGGACGCATGGCGCCGGTGTCGACGCGGCCGTCCTTGATATACGCGTCGTCGATGTAGATGCCGACCACCTGGCCGAAGATCACCGAATAGCCGGGCTGGCCGCCGGGCTCGAGCGGCGGCAGATCGACGGTTCTCCAGTACTTGCACTCGAAGGCGGCGGGGCTCTCCTTGACGCGGGGCGGCTTGACGAGGTGGCTGCGCGTGGCCGTCAGGCCGGCAATAGGGAATTCGTCGACCCCGCGCGGCACCGGCGCCGATGTCATGTTCATGTGAAAACGCAGATCGTAGGTCGCCAGCGAGCATACGAACTCACCCGTCTCCTCGATGTTGGCCAGCGTGTCCTTGCGGCCGCCGGAGCCGATGACCACGTAGTGCGGCTTCTCCCCGATGGCGTTGAAGAAGCTGTAGGGGGCCAGATTGCAGTTTCCGTTCTTGTCGATGGTCGAGATCCAGCCGATCGGCCTGGGCACCGCCAGCGCCTTGTAGGGGTCGTGGCGCAGGCCGTGCTTGTTCTTGATCGCGTCGTAGAACACCAGCTCTCTCCTTGAGGAATGGGCTTCGCCGGTCAGCCGGTCCAGCGTGTGACGATCTTGGCGAGCGCGGGGCGCTCGCGGTCGGGCTGCTGCTCTTTAGCGGTGCCGATATAGATGAAGCCGGCAATGCGCTCGTTCTGCGCCAGTCCGAGGCCGGCACGGACGGCCGCACTGTACGTGTACCATTCCGTGATCCAGCACGTGCCGAAGCCCATGGCATTGGCAGCAAGGCACAAATTGAAGCACGCAGCTCCGCACGACAGTATCTGCTCCCACTCGGGTGCTGCCGGATGAGGCACCACGCGCGAGATGACGGCCACCACGGTCGGCGCTCGCAGAAGGCGCGTGCGCTCCATCTCGAGCCGCGCGGCCGACGGTGTCTGCTTTTCCTCGGCCAGGCATGCCTTGAGCAGGATGCGACCGAACAGGGCGCGCGCATCGCCGCTGAAGACGATGAAGCGCCACGGCTCGAGCTTCTTGTGGTCGGGGACGCGTGCGGCCGCGGTCAGAATAGTATCGAGCTGGGCGGCGCTGGGTCCAGGCTCGACCAGCATCGCCGGCTTGACCGACCGGCGCTTCAGAAGCAGCTCGACGGTATCCTGGCCCATGGGATGCACTCGGATATTGCAGAACCAAAGCCCTCGCTAAACCAAGTTCCTCCCGAGTACAATGGGGCAAGCTGGAACGCTTCAACTGTCGTCGGATGGCAACAACCATGTGGAGCTCGGGGTTGGGATGGGGCGTCCGTGCCCTGCTGGCGCTGCTGCTCGGCGGCATTGGGCCTGCGCGTGCCCAGGGGACTGATCCGCCGAACGTCATCATCGTCTTCGACGGATCGGGCTCGATCTGGGGCAACATGGAGGGTGCCAGGCAGAGCAAGCTGGTGCTTGCGCGCGACGGCCTCAGGCGCGCCTTGAGCACGATCGGTCCCGAGACCCGCGTCGGTCTGGCCGGCTTCGGGCATAGGCGGGGTGACTGCGGCGACGTGGAGGTCATGATCCAGCCGGAGCGCCTGGACGTGGACCGGGTCATGGCCCCTCTGGGGCCCTACAATCCGAGAGGCAGGGGGCCGTTGACGCTGGCCCTGCGAGAGGCGGCAAAATCGCTGTCCAACCGCAACGGTCCGCGCAGCCTCGTGCTGATCCACGACGATGCCGACAACTGCCAGCCCGATCTTTGTGCGGCAGCGGCTGAGCTGCGCGCGGCGGGCATCACGGCCCATGTCGTCGGATTGGCCGCAAAACCAGCCGATCTTGCCAAGATGGCGTGCCTGCCGCAGATCACGGGAGGGCGCCACCTCAATGCCCAGAGTGCCGATCAGGTCGCCCCGGCCATTGAAGAGGCCCTGCGTCTGGCGAGCGCCGAGCCGGCAGGTGCCAGTCCTCGCGTCGCCCCGCGAACCGGTCCGACGGCAGCGCCTGCGCCGATCCCCGCCGACGCGCCGCCCGGCCTTTACCTTCGCGCGCTCCTGGCCGCGAAGGGTGAACCCGTGAGCTGGCCCGTGCAATGGACGGTCACGGGTGAAGGGCAGCCCGGCGCGGTTCTGTTCGAAGGCAAGGCCGCGAGCCCGATGGTGCCTGTGGCCCCCGGCCGCTACATCGTCGAGGCGCGCGACGGAACGGCGGTTGCCCGCCAGACCGTGGAGGTCGCAGACAAGGCACCCACGGCCATTGCCCTCGTGATGAACGCCGGCACGCTGCTGGTGCGTGCCCAGATGCAGAAAACCGGTGCCCCCCTGGACGATGCCATCATCACAATCAACGATGCCGGCCAGGGTGCGGAGACCAAGAAGGACGGGCCTGCTGGCCCGCCCGTCGTCTTGTTCAAAGGCGGCGAAGGGGTGGCAACACTTGCGGCCGGCCGCTACGTCGTACACGTGGAACTGGGCCAGGTGCGCGTCGATCGCGCGGTGGTGGTGCCAGCCGGAACGCAAGGCCGCATCGACATTGCCGTCAATGCCGCCCGGGTTCAGCTCACGGCATCCATGCGTGACATCGCAGAGACCGCGGACTCACCCGTGGTGTTCTCGATCGTCGAGGACGATCCGGATGCCCCTAGAGGCCGGCGCGAGGTGGCGCGCTCGGCCGCGCGACAGGCGGAGTTCATACTCCCGCCCGGCACGTACTACGCGATCGCCCGCCAGGGTGGTCTTGAGGCACGCGAGCAACTGGCCCTGGGACCGGGTGATGCGGTGAAGCGCACCTTGTCGCTGACGCCGGGCCGGCTCGCGCTCGCAACCAAGCTGGTGGGAAGCACGCAAGCCCCCAGCGAGGCGGTGTCCTATCGGGTGGAGCGGGTCGACAGCTCCCCGCCGGAGGCGGTGACGACCAGCCGCGCAGCGCCGGTTCTGCTCCTGCCCGCCGGCCGCTATCGTGTGGAGGGGCGATACGGGGCCATGAACGTACGCACCGTCCGCGAGATCGAGCTCAAGGCGGGAGTGCCGCAGCAGCTCAGCCTCGAACAGCAGGCCGCCGCGCTGAAGCTGCGCCTCACCGGCAGCCCCGGCGGCCCCGCCCTGGCTGACGTGTTCTGGGACATCCGGGATGAGGCGGGGCGAAGCGTGTGGACGACCGGCCAGGCAGAGCCCTCGGCAACCCTGCAGGCCGGCCGCTACCTCGTGCGCGCCGAAACGCCGCAAAAGCGCTACGACCGCCAAATTGAGCTACGCTCTGGCGAGTCCCGGCAAGTCGAGGTCGTGGCCGACTGACAACCTGCCGGACCGGGCGACCTGGCCGGATGGTCCTGCGTCGTTGCCTTGAATTTGCTGGACTCGTGACTGAGCCTCGACAACGGCAATTGCGCATGGAGTGGCGGCGCGACCGCATGACATACGGGTGGAGATTGCTGTTGTTGATGGCTGGCGCGGTTTGTGCCGGCGCCGCGCCGCTTGACGCGCAGCAGCAGCCCGGCGGCTGGCAGCCCCAGACAAGTGTCCCTGCTCCGGCTCCGCCGGCGTGGGCCCCTGTGCCGGCGCCCGTCCAGGAGCCGCCCGCCACGCTGGCGCCTCCTCCCAACACGACCATCGTTCCCCGATCGCCGACGGAGCCCAGGGCCGACGCCGGCGCGGGCGGCCCCGGCCAGGTCTCGCTGGTGGCATTGCTCACGGCGGACGGGCAGAGCATCGAGCACGGTTTGGTCTGGCGCGTCTATCACGACAAGCCCGGCCCTGATGGCAAGGCGCGCATGCTCTCCGCCCATCGCGAGCCCAGCCCGACGCTCAGGCTGGAGCCCGGCGATTACATGATCACTGTTGCGTTCGGCCGCGCACACCTGACACGCAAGATCAGCGTGGGCGCGAACGCCAGCGTCCAGGAGCGCTTCGTCCTTAACGCCGGCGGCTTGCGGCTGACGCCGGCGCTCGTCGGCGGCGAGCCAGTCAATGACAAGGCGGTGAGCTACGACATCTTCTCGGACGAGCGCGACCAGTATGGACAAAGAACGAAGGTCATGAGCGCGGTCAAGCCGGGCCTGGTCATCAGGCTAAATGCCGGCATCTACAGCATCGTCGGTGTCTACGGCGACGCGAACGCGATCGCCCGCGCGGACGTGACGGTGGAAGCGGGCAAGCTCACGGAGGCAACCCTCAAGCACGCAGCGGCGAGGGTGACCTTCAAGCTCGTCGCCAGCCGCGGCGGGGATGCCATCGCCGATACGCAGTGGAGCGTGGCGAACGCGCTTGGCGAGACCGTCAAGGAAAGCGCGGGGGCGTTGCCGACCCACATCCTCGCGCCTGGCACCTACACGGTGAGCGCCAGGCACGCCGGGCAGGACTACCATCGCGATTTCACCGTGCACGCCGGCCAATCGGCGCAGGTGGAAGTGGTCATGCGTTGACGTGTGGCGCGGCGTCACCGGAAGGACGGCGCATAGAGAAGGCCGCCGTTTCTGGCCAGATTGTTGAGCCGCCGATCAAGCTTCAGGGATGATTTCGGGCCAAGATTGCGGTCGAAGACCTCGCCGTAGTTGCCCACCTGCTTGACGATCCGTTGCGTCCACTCCGCGCTCAGCACCAGGCGCCTGCCCAACTCCATGTCCAGCCCCAGGAAGCGGCGTACCTCCGCATTCCCGGACGCGCCCATGGTGTCGACGTTGATGCTCGTGATTCCCAGTTCCTCGGCAGCTATCAACGCGCAGATCGACCATTTCACGACGCTGAACCAATCCTCGTCGCCCTGTCTGACCGCCGGACCGATCAGCTGCTTGCTCGCCAACTCGGGCAGGATGATGTGCTCGCCGGCGTCGGGCATCTGCTGGCGTGCCAGGGCAAGGGTGGAGATGTCGGCAGAGAGGATCTGGCAGCTCTTGTTGGCATAGGCCATCACAACATCCTGCCATTTGTCGAAGCGCAACAGCTCGTAGGGGATCTTGAGTGCGCCGAAGAAATCGCTGATGCCTTGCTCGTCGGTGGTCTCGGTCGTCACGCAGATACGTGCGCCCGACAGCTCAAGCGCGCTCGACACCCCGTGCGATTTGCGCACGAGAAAGCCCTGGCCGTCGTAGACGAGCACACCCGGAAAGCGGATGCCGAGCATCGTGTCGCGGCTCAGCGTCATAGCCACGTTGCGGGCGAGCACGTCCACCTCGCCCGAGCGCAGTGCCGAAAGGTAATCGCTCGTGGACAGCAGGCGAAATCTCACGGCCTCCTTGCTGCCAAGAACCGCAGCCGCCAGCGCCTTGCAGAAATCGACGCTGATGCCCGACCAGACGCCCTGTGCGTTGACGGCAGAATAGCCCTTGGGGCCATCGCTCACCCCGCAGATCAGATGCCCGCGGGCGCGTATGGCCTCCAATACGCCTGCCCCGTCTGCTGCCTTTCCAGCCGAGGCGAAGGTCACGAGCCCGAGCGCCGCAGCAAACCAGAATGCGCGCCGGAATCGGGTCGTCATGCCATCTCTCCAGGCTGCCAATACGTGCGGATGCCCAACCCCTGCAATAGGCGCCGGCCCACCTGTTCGCGCCGGTTGCCCGATTTCCCCGCTATCCCGCTCGCGGCGTTGTAGGTATTGGCGGCCCGCGCCCGGAGGGTCAAGTCTTGACCTTCGCGCGCCGTTGGGCCAGACGCGAGCAGAATAACCCTGCAGAGGACGTCCCTCCCATGCCCGGCTCCGATGATGGGCGGCATCGCCCGCGCCGCACTGCCACCGACATCGCCCATGCCGGCCGCGACCCTTTTGCGCACCACGGCTTCGTCAATCCCCCGGTTTATCGGGGCTCGACGGTGTTGTTCAGGACCGTCGAGAGCTTCGAGAAGCGCGATCAGAAATACGTATATGGCCGTCGCGGAACGCCCACTTCCGATGCTCTGGAGGAGGCCATCGCGACGCTGGAAGGGGGCGCACGCACGTGGCTGGCGCCTTCGGGCGCTGCGGCCATCGCAACCGTGCTCCTTTCCTTCACCAAGGCTGGTGATCACATCCTGGTCGCGGACTCGGTATATCTGCCGACCCGCAAGATTTGCGACGGCGTGTTGAAGCGGTTTGGCGTAGAGACGACCTACTACGACCCGACGATCGGCGCAGACATCACCCATCTCATGAAGGCGAACACGACCCTCGTATTCACGGAGAGTCCCGGCTCGCTGACTTTCGAGATGCAGGACATTCCGGCGATCGCCGCTGCGGCACGCGAAGGCGGCGCCATCACCGTTCTCGACAACACCTGGGCCAGCCCGCTCTATTTCAAGCCGTTCGCCCACGGTGTCGACATCTCCATCCAGGCCGCGACGAAATACATCGTTGGCCATGCGGATGCCATGCTCGGCGCGATCACGGCCGGCGAGGCGACGGCCCGGCGCATGCTTTCGGAGGCCCAGTCGATGGGCATATGCGCGGGCACAGAGGAGATGTACCTGGGCCTGAGGGGGTTCCGGACCATTCAGGTGCGCATGGAGCGCCACTGGCACTCCGGCGTCGAGATTGCGCGCTGGCTCGAGCAGCGCCCGGAGGTCGCGCGCGTCCTGCACCCGGCGCTGCCCAGTCATCCGGGGCATGAGATCTGGAAACGCGACTTTCTCGGCGCTGCCGGCCTGTTCTCGATTATCCTGAAGCCGTGCCCCAAACAGGCGATCGCCGCCATGCTGGAAGGGCTCGAGCTGTTCGGCATGGGTGCGTCCTGGGGCGGCTACGAGAGCCTTGCCCTGCCCTTCGATGCCAAAAACGCACGCTCGGCCACCGCCTGGAACCCCGAGGGACCGACCGTTCGCCTGCACATCGGGCTGGAGGACGTCGAGGACCTCAAAGCGGACCTGGATGCCGGCTTCGCGAGGCTCCGCGCGACCTCGCCTTAGCTTGGCAGAATCCTGCAAATCTTTCATCTTTGACCTTTTCGCGAACACCCAGCAATATTGTGCATATCGAACCGCTGGGCATGTGCGCATGCACGACTTCACCACCGCCTTCCTGGAAGCGCTCCGGCTCATCGCCGTTGCCGACGCCAGCCTGATGGAAATCGTGTGGCTGTCGCTCAAAGTGAGCATTTCTGCGACCCTCCTCGCAGCCATCGTCGGCCTCCCGATCGGGGCGCTCGTTGCCATGGGTTCGTTCCGGGGCCGGTCTGTCGTCGTCCTGCTCATCAATTCACTGATGGGTCTCCCGCCCGTCGTCGTGGGATTGATCGTCTATCTCATGCTTTCCAACTCCGGGCCCATGGGTGGCTTCGGGCTCCTCTACTCTCCGGCGGCGATGATCGTGGCGCAGACGGTGCTCGTCGCGCCGATCATCGCGGCGCTGGGCCGGCAGACCATCGAGGATCTGAAGAATGAATACGACGAGCAGTTGCGCGCGCTGGGCGTGGGGCCGGTGCGCGCCATTCCGACCTTGCTCTGGGACGGCCGCTTCAGCTTGATGACGGCCTGCCTTGCCGGCTTCGGGCGTGCGACCGCGGAGGTCGGCGCGGTGATCGTCGTCGGCGGCAACATCGATCACGTGACGAGGGTGATGACGACGGCCATCGCGCTGGAGACGTCCAAGGGAGACCTGGCGCTTGCCCTCGGTCTCGGCTTCATCTTGTTGACCATGGCCATTGTGGTCAACGCGCTGGTCATGGGCCTCAGGGCCACGGCGACGCGCGCCGCCTACGCGTGAGGACCAAGATGCAGCGGGCTCTCGTCGACGGCAGCAGAGCTCATCGAACTCCGATCCTGCCCGTCATCGGCAAGGACCTTACGGTTGAAAGGGGCGGCCGGCATATCCTGAAGGCCATCGACATCGAGGTCGGGGGAACCGGCACCCTTGTGCTGATCGGCCCGAATGGTGCCGGCAAGAGCCTTCTGGTGCGCGTCCTCGCCGGGCTCGTCCGACCATCGCGGGGCGAGGTCACCTGGGCCGGCCGTCCGCCCGATCGCCAGCGCGCACCGAAAGTCGGTTTCGTGTTCCAACGCCCCGTGCTGCTGCGCCGCTCTGCGCTTGCCAACGTCGAGTACGCTCTGGCCGTTGCCGGCTTCGCGCGTTCGGAGCGGGCAGACCGAGCCTCCGCCGCGCTGACGCGCGCGCGCCTCTCGCACCTGGCGCAGACCCCGGCCAGGGTTCTGTCGGGAGGTGAGCAGCAGCTTCTTTCGATCGTGCGCGCGCTCGCCACCGAGCCCGAGATCCTGATTCTCGATGAGCCGACCTCCAATCTCGACCCGGCCGCAACGGCCGCCATCGAGCACCTGGTCAATGCCGTACGGGCAGAGGGAACGCGCGTGGTGCTCATCACCCACGACCTCGGCCAGGCACGAAGGCTCGGGGATGAGGTGGCATTCCTGCATCGCGGGCGGCTGATGGAGCTTAGCCCGCGCGATGCCTTTCTCGCCCAACCTGCGAGCGCCGAGGCTCGGGCGTTCTTGCGCGGCGAGATCGTTCTCTAGAGACCATCCGATCGAGATGGGGCCGCCGATCCTTTGGCTGTCATCCCGGGATTTCGCACAAGCGATATACCCGTGACCCAGGGCTCCTCGGCACACCCGAGATTGCCTCAGAGGGGCGCAAAACAGCCTCAGTGCGTCCAGGACCCTTTGCGTCCGAAGCGGAAATTGTCGGCGTACGATTTGCGCACCGCACGACGCGGCTTCGGATCCATCACGCGATAGGGGATGGCGTTGCGCTCGGCATAGCCGATCGCCTCCTCCTTCGTGTCAAAGCTCAGCCGCAACTGCGCCTTCATATCCCGCGAGCTGGTCCAACCCATCAGCGGATCGATCTCGCGCGCGACCTCGGGCTCATACTCGAGCAGCCATTCCTTGGTGCGCGCCGGCCCTGATTGCATGGCAGTCTGCGCAGGCTTGTAGATTCGGGCAACCATGTCGAACTGTACCCCTCGCTGATGGGATTGTTTGCCGTCTCACGGCACCCAAAAAGACCGACCGCCATGAAAAGGCAAGGACAAACCGTTGGGTTGGGACTGCCCCCCTGCAAGGCGCCTCTCGCCCGGCGGCGGAAAGCGAGCCCCGATGCTGCCGTGCAGGAATTCGGACGCCAGCCGCCAAGCAAGCCCTTGCCCGGATCCGCCGCAACGGCTGCAACCATTGTCGACGGACCTACTGGAAGTCCATTGCCCCCTCCGCGAACCGTGTTGTAGCGACATAAGGATCGCAATTGCGGTCTTGACCACCATCGACAACCCACGACTCGGCTGCGACCATTTCATCCCCTGGGCGCCGCCTTCCCTGGGCGCCGCCGCGGCTCACGGGCGCGGGATTCGCATCGCGCGTCCCGGCTGGGCCGCGCCGCGCGAGGGCGCGTCGAAATTCTGCAAGTGCAGCATCACGGTGAGCGTTGAGTCAGCAGGCACGGTGCATGCTGACGATCAAGGTGCACAGCACTGCCGCTCTCAGATTTCTGTCATTCGCCATCCGCAATCTGACATCATGCGCGCATTCTCGCGCGCGTACGCGGAAAGGTGCGTCTTTTCGGTAACTTCCTCGATGAGGAGTGTGACCATCCCGTTGACGGACCAGGTGGGCGAGGGTAGCCGCCCAAAGGCACGACGACCATGTGAGTCGAAGGATATCAGATGATCGTTATTGTCGATGAACGGGAATCCGTAAACGAGGGGTACACGGCGTGCTTTGATCGCGAAGGCGTTTCTGCGACGGGTCTCTCCCCGTCGGATTTCGATAACTGGGTGAACACCGTATCGGAGGTGGACATCGGCGCCGTGGAGGCGTTCCTGCTCGGGGACTGCGGCAACCGGCATGAGCTTCCGAGGAAGATCAGGGTTCGATCGCCCGCCGCAGTCATCGCCATGAACGACAGCAAATCGCTGGACGAGACCTTGGAGCTTTTCGCCGCCGGGGTCGACGACGTGGTCCGCAAGCCCATTCATGTGCGCGAGATCCTTGCCCGCATCCAGGCCATTCGCGGCCGGGCGCAGGCGAAGGAGGATGTGGCAGTCGTCGGGGAGATGCAGGTCTTCTCCGATGGCCGCGATCCGATCGTGAAAGGCGAGGTGCTGCCCCTTCCGCGCCGCGAGAGACGCATACTCGAGTATCTCGTGAACAACAAAGGCTGCCGGGTCACCAAGACGCAGATCTTCAACTACGTCTACGGACTGTTCAGCGAAGAGATCGACGAGAACGTCGTCGAAAGCCATATCAGCAAGCTTCGCAAGAGACTGCGCCACCGCCTGGGCCACGATCCAATCGATTCGCAGCGTTACCTTGGCTACCGGCTGATTTACTTCTGATCATCGCCGCTCCGTCCGGAGCGATCATCCGCGTTCCAGCTTCGCGCAAGCTGTGTGTGGTTATCTGGCTTCCAATATCAGCCCACACAGGGATGAACCATGGGCCTATACGGCATGATGAGGACCAGCGCATCCGGTATGGCTGCGCAGGCGAACAGACTGGGCACCGTTGCAGACAACATCGCGAACACGAGCACGACAGGCTACAAGCGCGCCTCCACCGAATTCTCCTCGCTCGTCCTGGAGTCGGGCGGCTCGGAGTATGTCTCCGGAAGCGTAGAGACGCATGTTCGCTACGGCATCAGCGAGCAAGGCCAGTTCAAGTTCACGACATCGGTCACAGACCTTGCCGTGCAGGGCAACGGCTTCTTCGTTGTCACGGGTGCCGATGGGCAGATCTTTCTCACGCGCGCCGGCTCTTTCGTGAAGGACAGCGACGGCAATCTCGTCAATGCCGCCGGCTACAATCTCATGGGCTACAGTTTGGCGTCGGGAAGCCCGGCCCCGGTTGCCAACGGGACGGCGGGGCTGGAGGCGGTCAATATCGGCAATCTCGCCCTTCAATCCAGCCCATCGACGGCGGGCAATCTCTACGTGAACCTTCCCTCGAATGCCACGTCAGTGGCGGCGGCCAACCTGCCCTCGGCCAACGCCGCAACCTCCACCTACACGGCCAAGTCATCCCTTGTGGCCTACGACAATCTTGGCAACCAGGTGACGCTCGACGTGTACGCGACCAAGACGGCGTCGAACACGTGGGAGATCGCGGTATTCGACGCCGCGCAGGCCGCATCCGGTGGCGGCTTCCCGTACGCCTCGGGTCCGCTGGCGACGGACACGCTCTCCTTCGATGGAACGACGGGGCAGCTCGCCTCCGCGAGCCCGACCTCGCTGACGATTCCCGTTCCCAATGGTGCTTCGCTGACCCTGGATATGTCCGAATCGAGCCAGCTCGCCGCGGACTTCACCGTTCTCGGCGCGGCGGTGAACGGCACGGCTCCGAGCGAAGTGAGCAAGGTCGAGGTCGCCGCTGACGGAACCTTGTACGCCGTATTCGAGAACGGCACGCGCGTGGCGACCTATCAGATACCGCTCGCCAACGTTGCGAGCCCCGACAACCTGCAGCCGCTGGCCGGCAACGTCTTCACGCCCGGTGTCGATTCCGGCGACATCCAGATTGGTTTTGCCGGATCGGGCGGCTTGGGCAAGGTCGTATCGAGTGCGTTGGAGCAGTCGACGGTCGACCTGGCTTCCGAGCTGACGACGATGATCGAGTCCGAGCGCAACTACACCGCCAATTCGAAGGTGTTTCAGACGGGTGCCGAGTTGATGGACGTTCTGGTGAACCTGAAGCGCTGAGGATGGCGCCGTTCCGTTCCGCAACCTGAAGGTAGCTGAATGACGCTTTCGCTCAGTCTGGATGTGGCACTGTCCGGACTGTCCGCCACCGCGGATCAGACGTCGGTCGTTTCGCGCAACATCGCCAATGCCGGCGTTGCCGGCGCGTCGCGGAAGATCGCCAATATCGTCACCGCGCAAGGCGGCGGCGTGCGCATCGTCTCGATCACGCGGGTCTCCAACGCCGCCCTGTTCGCAAACGTGCTCGGCGCCACGTCCGATGCGAGCGCACAGAAAGCGCTGGTGTCCGCGTTGGATCAGCTCGACACGACGAACGGCGATCCCGAGAACGACGTGTCGCCGGCCGCGTTTGTCCAGAAGCTTGCTGACGCGCTTCAGCAGTACGCAGCCGCACCGCATGACACCATTCGGGCGCGGTCCGCTGTTGCCGCTGCCGGCAATCTCGCCGACGCCCTCAACAGGGCGACGCAGACCGTTCAGCAGGTGCGCCAGCAGGCGGATGCCGGGATGGCGGACTCGGCGACACGGCTCAACACTCTGCTTTCTCAGTTCGAGACGCTGAACAATCGCATTGTCGAGGGAACGCGTGCGGGCGCGGATGTCACGGACTATCTCGACCAGCGCGACCAGCTGCTGGCCGGCATTTCCGAGGAGGTCGGCATCAGGGCTGTCTCCCGGGACAACAACGACATGGCGATCTACACGGACAGCGGCGTCACGTTGTTCGATGTTCGCGCGCGCGGCGTAACGTTTGAGCGCACGCAGTTCTTCGATGCCGGGACTGTTGGAAATGCCGTGTACGCGGACGGCGTGCCGATCACTGGCAACTCGGGGACCATGACGACCGCCTCAGGTCGGCTCGCGGGCCTCGCTGCGATCCGCGATTCTCTCACAACGGCCTATCAGAGCCAGCTCGACGAGATTGCACGCACGCTGGTGACGGCATTCGCCGAGAGCGATCAGAGCGCCACGCCTTCCCTGCCCGACGTCCCGGGCTTGTTCACCTATCCCGGTGCTCCTGCGATTCCCGCGAGCGCTACCGTCTCGGTTGGGCTCGCCGGCACGATCCGGGTCAATCCGTCCGTTGATCCGGACCAGGGTGGAGACGCCGCCCTGCTGCGCGACGGCGGCATTTCGGGCAATCCGGCCTATGTCTACAACACGACCGGCGCTGCCGGTTACTCCGATCGCCTCAACGAGCTCATTGCGGGCTTCTCGGTTCAATATTCCTACGATCCTGCCGCCCAGGGTGCACCGTCGGGTACGCTGGCGGACTTCGCCTCTTCGTCGGTAGCCTGGCTGCAGGAAGCGCGCAAATCCGCGCAGGAAGAGGCCGACTATAAGGACACGCTGCTTGAGCGGTCCTCGGAGGCCCTTTCCAAGGAAACGGGCGTCAACCTCGATGAGGAGATGACCAATCTCCTCGAGCTGGAGAGATCCTATCAGGCCTCGGCGAAGCTGATCTCGACCATCGACGGCATGTTCAATGTGCTTCTCGCTGCAGTGGTGCCGGGCCGATGAAGACCACCTTCATCTCCACGAGCGCCATTTCCCAGGCGACAAAGCTCTCGCTGACGAAGCTGCAGGCGAAGCTCGCCGATGCACAGAAGGAGGTGACAACCAGCCGTTTCGCCGACGTCGGCACCAGCCTCGGATATCAGACAGGACAGACGGTGTCGCTAAGGCTGGAGCTCTCCCGGCTGACGACGATTACAGACACCAACGCCGTCGTCGCGACGCGCTTGGACACGACACAAGCCGCCCTGCAGGGCATCGTGGACAACGCTCAATCCTTCGTCGGCCAGTTGCTGGGCGCCCGCAACAGCGAAACCGGGCCGGCGATCATACAGGAGCAGGCGAAAAGCACGCTTCTCTCGCTGACGGACGCCGCCAATACTGCGGTCAATGGGGAATACCTGTTCTCCGGCATCAACGCAGACGTGAAGCCGCTCAACACCTACGATACATCCCCGCCCTCTCTGGCCCAGCAGTCCGTTGCGTCGGCGTTCTTTGCCGCATTTGGAGTCACGCAGTCTGATCCGGCCGTCGCCAACATCTCGGTCGCGCAGATGCAGACGTTCCTGGATGGCGCTTTCGCGAGCCTGTTCGACAGCGCGTCCTGGTCGGCCAACTGGTCGGCCGCCTCCGACCAGAACGCGCGCAGCCGCATATCGACCAGCGAGCTCATCGAAACCTCCACCAATGCCAACGAACAGGCCATTCGCAAGCTTGCCAGCGCCTACACGATGGTCGCTGATCTCGGCATTCCGAATCTGAGCGAGGAAACCTTCCAGGCGGTCGTTGACCAGGCGGTCAAGATCGCGGGCGAGGCCCTGCAGGAGCTGACCGTGCTGCAGGCCAACCTCGGCACCGCGCAAGAGCGCATAGCGGATGCGAACGACCGGATGTCGATCCAAATCGACATCCTCACCAATCACATCAATCTCCTCGAAAGCGTCGACCCGGCCGAAGCATCGGTGCGGGTGTCCACGCTGCTGACACAGATCGAGACGGCATACGCGATGACGGCGCGGATCGAGCAGCTCAGCCTGCTCAAGTATCTCTGAGAGTTGCGTGCAAAGGACGGAACCATTGGCGGGGGGCTACCATGTATCAGTTCTCGTATGCTGAGGTGCTCGATGATTCCTCCAAGGAGGCTCGCGAGCGGGAACGGCAGGCACTGGAGCGATCCATCGAGCTTCTGCAATCGGCCGAGAAAGCAGGCGTCTCTTCGCGGGAAGCGATCGAGGCCGTGCTGTTCGTCCAGCGCCTGTGGGGAATTCTCATTGAGGACCTTGCCAAGCCCGAGAATGCGCTGCCGAAGCCGTTGCGCGCCGACCTCGTGTCCATCGGCCTTTGGGTGATGCGGGAATCCGAGCAGATCCGGCTCGGCAAATCGGAGAATTTCAAGGCGATCATCGAGGTCTCGACCGCCATCCGCGACGGCCTGCAATGAAGAAGGCCATGCACATCTCCTTGCGTCCTGGTGAGAAGCTCTACGTCAATGGAGCGGTGCTGCGCGTGGACCGCAAGGTTTCGGTGGAGTTCCTCAACGACGTGACGTTTCTGCTCGAGAACCACGTTATCCAGCCGGAAGAAGCCAACACGCCGCTACGACAGCTCTATTTCGTCGTGCAGACGATGCTCATCGACCCAGCCAATGCCGCCGGGATCAGCGAAGTGTTTCAAAGCATGCACCCGCCCCTCTTGGGATCCTTCCAGAACCCGCACATCATCGCCGGTCTGAGGGCGGTCGACGAGCTGATCGGCCGACATCGGGTGTTCGACGCGCTCAAGACAATCCGCAGCCTATTCCCGCTCGAGGAAGCAATCCTCATGCAGGCAAAGGAAGCGAATGGCGATTCAGACCGCAAACAACTCGAGGCCGCATCATGCAAGTGACAAGCACAAGCTCGCAGACGACGACGGCGACCGCAGCCGCACAGCAGTCCGCCACGCTCGACTACAGCGCCTTCCTGAGACTTCTCATCGCGGAGATGAAGAATCAGGACCCGACCAAACCGATCGACTCGGCCCAGTACATCTCCCAGCTCGCGTCGTTCTCGAGTGTCGAGCAGGCCGTCCAGACCAATGCCAAGCTCGATGCGCTGATGACCTCGTCGGCCCTGTCGCAGGCCGAAGGTCTGATCGGACGCTCCGTGTTGTCCGCGGATGGCGAAACGGCCGGCACCATCGCCGCCGTCCGCATCATCTCGGGCGGGGCCGTGGCCATTCTGGAGAACGGCCAGGAAGTGCCGCTTGGAGCGGGCGTGACGGTCGCCTAGAGATGAATCAGGCAGACGCCCTCGACATTGTTCAGTCGGCACTTTGGACGGTCATCGTCGCTTCCAGCCCGGCGGTCGGAGCGGCCATGGTCATCGGCATTGCGATTGCTCTTCTGCAGGCGCTGACGCAGGTGCAGGAGATCACGCTGACCTTCATTCCCAAGATCATTGCCATCCTGGTCGTCTCCTCGCTGACCGCACCCTTCGTCGGGACTGTGATCTACACGTTTGCAGAGCAGATCTACCTGCGCATCGAGAACGGGTTCTGACTTCGGACGCCGACGAGCGGTGGGGCGAGAACCTTCGCACAAGGTTCGTCAGCGATTCTCCCGGACTTGAGAGACGCTGAGGGCGGGATATGGCGACGACGACGGCCTCCGGTATCAAGGCAGTGGAGCGCAGAGGCGCTCAAGACGTTGGCTTTGCGGTCGGCATCGTCTTCATTCTGACGGTGCTGTTCTTGCCGCTTCCCGCGGCGGTCATCGACGTCGGCCTCGCCTTTTCCATAGCGCTGTCTGTCCTAATCCTCATGGTGGCGCTGTGGATTCAGAAGCCCCTGGATTTTTCCGCGTTCCCGACCGTTCTGCTGATCGCGACGCTGCTGCGTCTGGCACTCAATATCGCCACCACGCGCCTTATCCTGTCCAACGGTGCGGAGGGCTACACGGCCGCCGGGCACGTCATCGCCGGCTTCGCGAACTTCGTGATGAGCGGCGACTTCGTCATCGGCACCATCGTTTTCGTCATCCTCGTAACCGTCAACTTCCTCGTCATCACGAAGGGCGCCACCCGAATCGCCGAGGTCGGCGCCCGGTTCACGCTCGATGCGATCCCGGGCAAGCAGATGGCGATCGACGCCGACCTGAACGCCGGCTTGATCGACGACAAGGAGGCGACCCGCCGGCGGCGCGAGCTCGAGGAGGAGAGCGCGTTCTTCGGCGCCATGGATGGCGCTTCGAAGTTCGTGCGCGGCGATGCGATCGCCGGCCTCATCATCACCGCCGTGAACGTCTTCGGCGGCATCGTGATCGGCGTGACCCGTCACGACATGACACCGTCGGCAGCCGCCGACGTATTCACCAAGCTTTCCGTCGGCGACGGCCTCGTGACCCAGATTCCGGCCCTCATCGTCTCGCTGGCCGCCGGCCTTCTCGTCTCGAAAGGCGGCACGCGAGGCTCTGCCGAGAAGGCGGTGTTCGGCCAGCTCGGGCATTATCCGCGGGCCCTGCTTCTCGCCAGCTTTGTCATGTTCGTCCTCTCTCTGGCCCCCGGCCTTCCGTTTCTTCCCTTCGCTTTTCTGGCCGCCCTGATGGCCTCCATTGCCATCGCGATCCCGCGGCGACGCGCCGAGGTCCGGGCCGCCGAGGAAGCGAAGGCGAGGGAAGCGGCGCAGGCGGCCGAAGAGGAGGCGAGGCAATCGATCAAGGAATCGCTCAAGACTGCCGAGATAGAGCTCAGCCTCGGCAAGCAGATTTCGGGCGCGCTGCTGAAGGCGCACGGCGAGTTGGCGCAGCGCGTCGCCAAGATGCGGCGCAGCTTTGCGAAGCAGTACGGCTTTGTCGTTCCCGAGATCAAGCTGAGCGACGATCTGGCTTTGCCCCCCAAGACATACCAGATCAAGATCCACGGAACGGTGGTGGCGCGCGAGGAGCTCCGTCTCGGGGATGTCCTCGTCATCACCGGGGAAGGCCCTCGCCCGGATGTGCCCGGCGACGACGCCAGGGAGCCGGCCTTCGGCATGAAGGCGGTCTGGATATCCGAGACCTTCGTCAGCAATCTCAAGCGTGCGGGCTTCAAGCCCGTGGACAACATGTCGGTTCTGCTGACGCATCTGCGCGAGGTCATCCGCAACAATCTCGCCCAGCTCCTGTCCTACAAGGATATGCGCCTGCTCCTGGAGAGGCTCGATCCCGAGTACCGGCGTCTCCTCGAAGAGATCACGCCGTCGCAGATCTCGTATTCGGGCATACAGGCCGTGCTGAAGCTTCTGCTCGCGGAGCGCATCTCGATCCGCAACATCCATCTCGTCCTTGAGGCCATCGCCGAGATTGCCCCCCACGTTCGCAGGCCCGAGCAGCTCGCGGAGCACGTGCGCATGCGCCTGGCGCAGCAGATCTGCGGGGACTTGGCCGACAACGGCGTGTTGAAGGTCCTTCGCCTAGGCAATCAGTGGGATCTCGCGTTCCATCAGAGCCTCAAGCGAGACGCCAAGGGCGACGTCGTCGAATTCGACATCGATCCGCGGCTCATCGAGCAGTTCGGTGCCGAGGCGTCCAAGACCATACGCAGCCACATGGACCAGGGGCATCAGTTCGTGCTGGTGGCTGCGCCGGATGCGCGGCCCTACGTTCGCATGGTGATGGAGCGGCTATTTGCAACCCTTCCCGTGCTCTCGCATGTGGAGATTGCACGCGGCGTTCAGATCAAGTCGCTTGGCACCATCTCGTGATCGGACCGGACACAGTCCTGCTCGCATTCGTGCTGTTCTGCAGAATCGGCGGCTGTCTGATGCTGATGCCCGGGTTTTCGAGCTCGCGCATTCCGGTGCAGGTCCGCCTCTTTGTCGCCGTTGCGATCACGCTCGCCCTCGCCCCAGTGCTTGTGCCCGTGCTTCAGAAGGCGCTGCCGGATCTTTCTCCCCAGCGACAGCTTGCGCTGCTCGTCTCGGAGACCATGGTCGGCGCGCTCGTCGGGTTGATGGGACGGCTGTTCTTCATGGCCTTGCAGTTCATGGCCACCGCCGCCGCCATGTTCATCGGCTTCGGCACGATGCCTGGGGCACCCATCGAGGATTCCGAGCCGGTGCCGGCATTCGCCACCATCGTGACGCTGACTGCGACCGTTCTTTTCTTTCTCACGGAGCAGCACTGGGAGGTGCTGCGCGCCTTACTCGGTTCCTATTCCGCCCTGCCTGTCACCGAATTCATCGCCATCGAGTTCAGTCTCGGCAAGCTGACCGACGCCCTTTCGAGCGCCTTCCTCCTTGCGCTGCAGGTCAGCAGCCCGTTCATCGTCTACGCCTTGATCATCAATCTCACGGTCGGGATCGCGAGCAAGCTGGTGCCGCAGATCCCCGTGTACTTCATCTCGCTTCCCTTTGTGCTCGCCGGGGGACTGATCATGCTCTATTTCACGATCGGCGAGACCTTGCGCCTCTTCGTTACAGGCTTCATGGCCTGGCTCGCCGCAGGCTGAACGCGATGAGCACACGCGCGCAGCGTGCCCGCCGCATCCGGTCGGCCCAGAAGCAGCTTCACGACATCGAGGAGGCGCGGCTCGCCGATCTGAAACGGGAGTTGTCCGAGCTGGAGACAGCCAAGCGCGACTTGATCTCGGCCCTCAATGACGATACGGCGCTGCATGGGCTGTTCATCGATACGATGGCGCGCCGTCTGCGATCGCTCTCGGAGCAGGCGGAGATAGTCGGCCGCAGGAAAGACGCTCAAGCCCTCAAGCTGCTGGAGCAGGCAGCACTCGCCAAGCGCGCGGAAAGACTTTCGAGCAAGCTCAACCAGAAGGAACGGAGCGAAAGCGAGCGCGCATTGTTGCAAGAGATACTCGATCGCCTTTCGAGCCCTCCGCCATAAGGCTCCCGCAAGTTTGTCCGGGCATACTCGTCCTCGGCATCAAAGAACAGCGGATTCACGCCTTGGCCATTACGCCTCCGTCGGACATCGTCCTCGGCGTTGCAAACGCCGTAGACCCTCACCGCTATCAAGCCGCTGTCGAGCGCCTGCGGAGCCTGAGAGTGAACTCGGGCAGCGGCTTCGAGGTGGCGGAGGTGCGTCCCAATACGGAGGCAGATCAGGCTCGTCCGGCCGATACCCTCAAGGGCGCCTCCAGCCTGCCGGCTTCAGGGCTGCAGCCCCAGGTGCGCAAGCGCCTGGACACTTTCGGGCAGCTCGAGGCATTCATTCTGCAGAGCTTCATCCAGTCGATGTTGCCGAAGAACGCCAAGACGGTCTTCGGCAAGGGGACGGCCGGTGAGATTTGGCGATCCATGCTTGCCGAAAAGCTCGCAACCGAGCTCGCACAGAGCGGGCAGGTCGGGCTTGCCAAGCAGCTTGCCCAGGGTCGAGGCAACGCTGCCGCGACAATGCCCCAGGCTGTTGCGCCGGCGGCGACTCCCAGTGCGACAGGCCCCGCGCCTTCCCTGCTCAGCATGCTGCCGAACCTTGCGCCC
Source organism: Hyphomicrobiaceae bacterium (assembly GCA_008933705.1). Classification (GTDB taxonomy): domain Bacteria; phylum Pseudomonadota; class Alphaproteobacteria; order Rhizobiales; family Hyphomicrobiaceae; genus AWTP1-13. The sequence continues at coordinate 39,869 of WBUN01000017.1, read as the reverse complement.
GCGACCGGTGACCGCGACGCCGCAAGCGTGATCGGCGTCCAATCCTCGCCCAAGCGGAGCTGATCGATGCTGGAGGAATATCTCCGGTCGAGCGCCGAGAGCGGGACTGGCAACGGTGCGGAGGCACCCAGTCGCATGGCGGCCGGCGCCGTCACCGCACACGACAAGGCGCAGGGAGCGCATGTCCTGCTGGACAAGGTCATCCTGCGACTGTCCGAGATCGTTGACCTGGAAACCGCCGCCCTGCAAAGCCGCGCTGCGGTCGACCTCAGGGACTTCAACAACCGCAAGAGCCAGGGCCTGCATGAGCTCAACCAGGTCCTGCGTCAGCTCGCCGGCCGCGGAGCCGACGGGGCGATCATCGCCCGCTTGGGGGGGCTGCGCCAGAAGCTCGAAGTCAACCGCTCCGTCCTCAAGATGCATCTTGAGGCCGCGCGCGAGATCTCGACGATCGTGTCCGATGCCATTCGCGAAGCGGAGTCGGACGGCACCTACTCGGCCCAATGCGCAGGTGGCCGGGCATGATCAAGCTGCTCATCAGCGGGCTTTGGGTCTGCGTGGTCACACTGCTTTCGAGCTATGTGGCCGTGAGCTGGCAATCGGGCCACACGACACCGCTCGCACCCCAGAAAGCCTCCGCAACCACGGATGCTATCAAGACCAGAATGATCAGCGTGCCCGTCATCGTCGATGGAGCGCTGCAGGGCTATGTGATGGCCCAGTTCATATTCACGGTCGACGCGAAGCTTGCCGGCCGGCTCCCCATCAAGCCCGACATCTACATTCTCGATGAGACCTTCAAGACCATGTACAGCGAGGAGAAGGTCGACTTCCGTCACTTTCGCAAGCAGGATCTTCCCAAGCTCTCGAAGAGGATCGTCGAGAGCGTGAATGCGCGCATTGGGTCCCGGCTGGTCGAAGACGTGCTCATTCAAGAGCTCACCTACGTGTCGAAGGATCAAGCGCGAAGCGCTCCGCGGCATTAGCGCAGGATCGCCGAGATGCGGCCCTGGCCTACCTGGTGTGATGATCGAGAAATTCGCTCAGAGCAAGCCGCGAACTTCGGAATCGGGACACGAGCCGGCGTGAATTCCTTATTCCCTCATGAGGGCACAGCCGACCGCGCAGGCGCCTGTGGTGCCTGGGCTGGTGCAGGCGGCTGCCCACTTTCTCCGGCAAACGCTCGGGCAATCTCCTGAAAGGCATCCACGCTTGGAGGATCGCCGGAACTCTGCCTGAGGGCGTCGTAGAGCTTTGGTATCAGCACCACCGCCCGGTCCAGGTCCGGGTCCGTCCCGGTGCGGTATCCCCCCATCAGCCGCAGATCACGCGTATCCTCGAACTGCGCAATCATCTCCCGAAGCTTCATGACGAGCTTGCCTTGCTCGGCAGTCCAGGCCGTGCTCGCGAGCCGCGAAACGGAGGTCAGCAGATTCACCGCCGGATATCGGCCCTGATCGGCGATTGCGCGGTCGAGCACGACGTGGCCGTCGAGCGTGCCGCGGATGCAATCGGCAATCGGATCATTGTGATCATCGCCGTCGACGAGAACGGCAAAAATGCCGGTTATCGATCCCGAGCCGTCCTCTCCAGGACCCGCTCGTTCGAGCAGCTTGGGCAGATCGCTGAAGACGCTCGGCGTATAGCCTCGCGCGACCGGCGGCTCGCCGGCCGCAAGCGCGACCTCGCGAACGGCATGCGCGTAGCGCGTGATCGAGTCGACGATCAATAGAACATTCTCGCCCTTGTCCCTGAAATACTCGGCCGCGCACATGGCGGTCTTGGGCGCGAGGCGTCGCATCATCGGGCTCTCATCGCCGGTTGCGACGATGGTGACGCTCCGCACCCGCGCATGCGCCAGGGCGTTCTCGAGGAATTCACGGACCTCGCGGCCGCGCTCGCCGACGAGACATATGACGGCAGTGTCGAACCCCTCGGAACGCGCCATCATGGCAAGCAGCGTCGACTTGCCTATGCCCGACCCTGCAAAGATGCCGACGCGCTGGCCTGCGCAGAGAGGCGTGAACATGTCGATGATTCTGACGCCGGTTCTCACGCAGCTTTGGATGCGCCGGCGCCGCAAGGGCGGTGGAGGAGACCGGTCTGTGGGGAGGCAACAGTGTCCCTGCGGCAACCAGCCCAGCCCATCGATTGGAATGCCGAGCGCGTTCAGCACGCGCCCTTTCCACGACGTATCCGGACTGACCGTGGCGGAACCGACCCGCCACGCTACCGCGCCAAGCCCCACCTCCAGCTTCGCATCGAAGGGCTTGACCGTGGCACTGTCGGCATCGATGCGAATGACCTCGCCGAGCTGACCCGAGCCGCGCTTCGTCAACTCGACGCGGTCGCCGAGCTTGAGGTTGCGGGAGAGACCGCGGATGCGCCAGAAGGCCGCCGTGACTTCGCTGACGACACCCCCCACTTGCACAATGGGCAGATCCATCGCCTTGGCAGAGACGAAGTTTTCCAATCTCTGGAGAGCGTTGGAAGCAGTCAGGGGAGCAGCTCCAGCCAGGTTAAAGGTTCTTCAATGCGCCCAAGCCACCGCAGGCTCAGCGCGGCTCTTCCTCCAGCAGCCTCGAGTGGTCCACGCATCTCAATCGCTGGACGCAAGCGTCCTGATGGCGCTCTGCAGTGATGCTTCCGTTTCGCTGATCGAGGCTGATACCGCCTCGAACGCGCGAGAGATCGCGATGAGCCTTGATATCTCCATCACCGGGTTGACGTTAGCGCGCTCCACGAAGCCCTGGCGCATCCCCGACTTGACGAAATCAAGGGCCGCGGTTGCCGGCCGGTCTGGGATGACGCCGGAGTTCTCGAACCGCTTGAGGTTTGCGCGCTGATCGATCTGAAACAGGCCGATCACGGCGACCTGGCGGTTGTTCTGCGTCACCGTGCCATCGCGGGCGATCTGCGGCGGTCCGGCATTCGGGTCCAACAGGATCGGGGCGCCCCCGGCATCGAGAATGGAGTAGCCGCCGAGCGTCTCCAACTGGCCGGCCTCCGTCATGCGCATGCGGCCGTCCCGCGTATACACTTGTCCCTGCGGGGTCTGGATGCCGAGCCACGCGTCTCCCTCCACGGCGACGTCGAACAGGTTGTCGGTGCGCACGAATTCGCCGGAGGCGCGGGAGAGGAAGGTGCGGCCGGGCGAAGCAAATGCCACGGAATCGGAAGGCGTTTGCGAGAGCAGCGCCTCGAACTTGATCTCCTCGGCTCTGAAGCCGGCTGTCGACGTGTTGGCCACGTTGTGCGCGATCGTCTCCATCCGCTTCTGCAGCGCCATTTGTGCCGACAGGGCAACGTAGAGATTTGTCTGCATGCCTCAACCACCCCGCTTCAGATTTTGCAGGCTGGCGAGCAGATCCTGCCCGATGCCCAGTTCGATCGGCTGCGCGAACAGCACGGCGGAAGAGCTCTGCACGGTCGAGGGATTGTCGATCTCCCATAGGCTCGCAAAGCGGGTCAAGAACGTCTTCAACTTCTCGGGATCCTTGAGGTCTGCAATGTCCAGCCGGGCATCGATGAGCGCCGCCTGCTTTTCGATATCGAGCGCCGAAGTCGCCGCTGGAAGACCCAGCGCCGTCTGCGCGACTTTGAGCAGGGCTGCATCCGCCAGGATGCCGTAGGCGCTCACGAGCGAGTCGGCCTTTCGCTCGAAATACAGCGCCAGCCTAACGCCTTCGTTATCCTCTCCCACATCCTCCTCGAGCGCCTGGCGGACGTAACGGTCGACGGTCCCTTGTTGCGTGCGGTCGAATGCCGTCGTTGCCGAGCCATAGCGGGCAAAGTTGAACGCCTCGGCGAACTCCTTGTAACGAGAGTCCGTCAGCGTGTTGGCAAAGCTCTCGCTGCTGTCGACACCCTCTGTCAGAACCTTGCGGATGAAGGCCTTCGCGTACGTCATCTCCTCAAGGCCGAACGCCTTCATCGCGTACGCGAATATCCTGTTGTTGCCGATGAAGTCGTCGATCGATTTGATGTTGCGGATGTTCTCCAGATAGTACTCCGTCTCCCGCGCGACCAACGGCTTCTTCGCGGTCGCACTGAGGGATCGCTCCAGATTCCCAGAAACAATTCCGTAGCTGACGACCGTTGAAACCACGGCGAGTGCCCCGCTCTGCAGTTGGAGAGCAGAGTGATGCAGAGGCCTTGCCCGAAGCTGACCGCATGAAGCGTGGAGCGCAGGCCTGAAACGCCAAATCAGTTTCGCGCAAGCCCAAATCGCTTAAGAGTCACACAGGCCTGACCGCAACCGGGAGCCGCTACGTGACGATCGTCATCGGTCTCATCATTACCCTGGGCTGCATGCTCGGCGGCTTCGTGGCGATGGGTGGGCACGTCGAGGTCATCTGGCAGCCGTGGGAATACGTGATCATCTGCGGTGCGGCTCTTGGCACCTTTGTCGTTGCCAACCCGGTCAAGACGATCAAGGACTCCGGCAAAGGCATCGTAGAGGCGTTCAAGAACTCGGTGCCGTCCAGCCGCGAGTATCTCGACGTTCTGGGGGTGCTGTATTTCCTGATGCGGGAGCTTCGCAGCAAGCCGCGCAATGAGATCGAAGGACATTTCGACGACCCCGACCAGTCACCGATATTCCAGCGGTTTCCTAGTCTTATCGCCAACAAGGGTCTCACGATCTTCATCTGCGACTACTGCCGGCTGATTCTCATCGGCAACGCGCGAACCCACGAGATCGAAGCCTTGATGGACGAGGAAATCCAGACGATGCGCACGGACAAGCTCAAGTCGTACCATGCCATGAGCACCATATCCGAAGCGCTGCCCGCGCTTGGCATCGTCGCGGCCGTCCTCGGGGTGATCAAGGCCATGGGAGCGCTCGATCAGGCGCCGGAGGTGCTCGGCGCTCTCATCGGCGCCGCACTCGTCGGCACGTTCGCTGGCATCTTCTTCTCCTACGCGGTGGTTTCGCCCATCGCCTCGAAGATCAAATTGATCCGGGAGAAGAAGATGCGGTTGTATGTCATCGTCAAGCAAACGCTCTTGGCATTCATGAATGGCGCGATGCCTCAGGTGGCGCTGGAGCACGGCCGCAAGACCATATCCGCATATGAGCGCCCCTCCATCGACGAGGTGGAACGCGAGACGCTTTCCCTTGGTTCTGCCGCCTCCTCGGAGCCGGCCCGCGAAGCGGCGTGATCGGGACATGCGCAACGAGGAACAGCCGCCACGCGACCCGCAGGGTGGTCCGTTCACGGGCGCCTCCGCGGAGCGTCTGGCGGTGTTGCGGGAGGCGTTCGAGCAGACCGCCGATGCCTGCACGGCGTCCTTGCTCGACGCCTCCGCTGCTCCGCTGCGCTTGAGTTTCGAGAAGATCGAGAGCGGCACGCTGCCTGATTTTCTCGACGGCACCGCGAGCGGCCGGGTGTTCGGGATCATCGGCATCCCGTCATGGGATGCGCGCGCGCTGATCGGCACGCCGCGAGATCTGGCCCTTGCCTTTGTCGAGTTGGCACTGGGTGCTGATGGCTCCGAGCCTCCATGCGTCTTTGAGCGGTCGCTCTCGACCGTGGAGAAGAAGGTTGCGGGCGTTCTCTTCGAAGCGATCGTCAAAGCGATGGAAGCCCGGTTTGCGCCTGCCAGCGGGGCGAGCTTCACAGTCGAGAGCCTTGCCGAGGAGGTTGACGGCAACGTTTTCGGTCGCAGGCCCGAGCGGATTGCGATCACGACGTTCCGGCTGGTTGCGGGCAATCGGGACGGGGAGGTCGCTCTGGTATTCCCGCAGTCGATCCTCAACCGGATGCGCCAAGCCCTCATGCCCGCCAAGCCCAAAGAAGCGGAGAAGCCGGATGCACTTTGGGCCCAGCAGATCCAGAGGCAGGTGACGCGGGCCAATGTCGTCCTCAGCGCGGTTCTGGAAGAGCGAATGGACCTCCTTGGCGATGTCGCAGACTTCAAGGTAGGCGGCATCATCGAGCTCGATGCGACGGCACGCACACGCATAAGCGTGGAGTGCAACGGCGAACGGCTCGTCTGGTGCCACCTCGGGAAATCCAACGGTGTGTACACTTTGCGCGTCGACGATTTCGTCGACCGCGAGCAGGAATTCATGAACGACATCCTGGCCGGCTGACGAAACGGCCTGCGGGAACTGAGGGGGCGCGAGACATGAACCAACATGCGACTACCGGAAGGATGGATGCAGCAGCGCTGCAGGATTACGTTGCGGAGGTTGCCCCGAAGCTCGGCGACAACCGCTCTGCCGCCCGTACGTCGTCGGAAGCTGCCGGCAGGACCGCGGGCAGCGCCGGCGGCCAGGACACCGCAGGCGCTTCCAGCCCGAACCTCGACATGGTCATGCGTATTCCGGTGACCGTGAAGATCGTGCTCGGCTCCGCCACGATGCCGGTTGCCAACCTCGTCAATCTCGGGCGCGGCGCCATCATCCCGCTCGATCGCCGCGTCGGGGAGGCCGTCGATGTGGTCGTCAACGGCCGTGTGATTGCGCGCGGGGAAGTGGTGGTGGTCGACGAGGCCACCTCTCGCTTCGGGATTTCGCTCACCGAGATCGTCGGCCCCAACGCCTCCGGCAAGGCCTGAGACGTGCGATCGGATGCAATGTCGGCCCCCTCCCAAGCCACATCGAGCCCACACCCTGGATCGCTGACCGGCGCAGAGAAGGTGGCCGTTCTGCTGCTGGCGCTCGGCAAACAGCGAGCGGCGAAGATCTTGAGACGGTTCGACGCCGAAGATCTCAAGCTTGTTACGCAATCCGTCGGCGAACTGCCTCAACTGACCACTTCGGATCTCGAGCGCCTGGTGGAGGAATTCGCGCACAAGTTTTCCAATGGCGTCAAGTTCATGGGCTCTGCGACCGAGGTAAAGGACCTCCTCTCCGGCGTCATGACCGAGGAAGAGATCGCCGCCCTCTACTCCGATGGCACCGCGCCGGAGGAGAACATCTGGAAGAGACTGTCGGAGATGAAGGTCGACATGCTCCGCGGCATGCTCCTGAAGGAGCACCCCCAAGCGGTGGCGTTGATACTTTCCAAGATAGATGCGGAAGCTGCGGCAAAGGCCGTGACATCCTTTCCCCCGGAATTGCGCAACAGCATCCTGCGGCGCATGCTTGCCATGAAGAAGGTGTCGGCCCCGGCCCTTGGCGCGGTGGAGAACGCCCTGCGGGAAATGCTGCGCGCCGGCGCCTCCAGTCAATCTCACCTCGGCATCGCCGACATTCTGAACAGGCTGGACAAGGCCCAGTCGGAGGAGGTCTTGAGGAGCCTCTCCGAGATGCATCCCGAGGATGCGAAAGCCCTCAAGAGCCTGCTATTCACTTTCGAGGACCTGACCACGCTGCCGCAGAGGGCACGGACCGTTCTTTTCGACCAGGTCCCCGTCGAGCGCCTCGTGCTGGCCCTCAGGGGCACGGAGCCGGAGTTCCAGTCGATCATCCTCTCCTCGCTGGCTTCGCGATCCAAGCGCATGGTCGAGGCCGAGTTACAGAGCGGGAGCACGGCGACGCAGCGCGATATAGCGTCGGCCCGCAGACAGATTGTCGATATGGTCCTCAAGATGATCGCGCGCGGCGAGATCGAGCTGGCTGCGGCCGACGTCATTGACGAAATCACGGTCTAGGCGCGGCTTCTCGCATGTCGGAGGCGCCTGACAAAGAAAGCAAGACGGAGGAACCGACCGAGAAGAAGGTCAGGGATGCCGTCGAGAAGGGCAACGTGCCGTTCTCCCGGGAGGCGGCGACGCTGGCTTCGCTGCTGGGCATCCTGACCGTCGCGGGCTTCTTTCTGGCAAGCGATGTCGCCAGGCTGACGACGTCGCTCCGGCGCTTCGTCGACAATCCGGGCGCGTGGCCCTTGGAGAATCGCGGTGACGCCATCGCCCTTTTTGCCGATGTGGGCATTGAGGCAGCGCGTCTCCTCTTGCCGGCGGTCGTCGTGCTGACCGCAGCCGGGATGCTTGCATCCTTCCTGCAGAACGCGCCGCGAATCGTACTCGAGAGAATCAAGCCCGAGCTGTCGCGTGTATCGCTGGGCAAGGGCTGGAAGAGGATATTTGGCGCGCATGGCCAAGTGGAGTTTCTGAAGGCCACCTTCAAGCTCGTCGCTCTCTGCATTCTTGGACTTCTGGCCCTTCGGGCAGGTCAGCACGGTGTTGTCGGTGCCATGTTCATGGAGCCGAGCGCCTTGCCGTCCCTCATACTCGCCATGTCGATGCGGCTCGTCTCCACGGTGGCTGTCGCAGCCATCGTCCTCGTTGCCGCGGACCTGGTCTGGTCGCGCATGTTCTGGCAGCGCGAGCTGCGGATGACACGCCAGGAGATCAAGGACGAGCTCAAGCAGGCCGACGGCGACCCCATCGTGAAGGCACGGCTGCGCTCGCTTGCGCGCGATCGCCTGCGCAAGCGGATGATCGCGGCCGTACCCAGGGCGACAATGGTCATTGCAAACCCAACGCACTATGCCGTGGCCCTGCGCTACGTTCGCGAGGAGGGCGGCGCACCCCTTGTGGTTGCCAAGGGTCAGGACCTGATCGCGCTCAAGATCCGCGAGGTCGCGATACAGCACGGCATCCCGATTGTCGAGGACAAGGCCTTGGCGAGGTCTCTCTACAAGGCCGTGGAAGTGGACAAGATGATCCCGCCCGAATTCTACAAGGCCGTGGCAGAGATTGTGTTCTTCCTCTTTGCCCGCAAGGCAGGCGCAAGGCCAGTCAGATAGAGGCGTGCCGCATGCTCAGACAAGGCAACAGCTACACGCGCGACAGGGAAAAGGCACTGGCCGACGGGCTCAAGGAGGTCGCGTCCGACCTGCGGCTGATCGATGCCGCCGATCTCATTGCCTTCATCCGCACCGAGCGGTTCGGAAACATCAGCAACCTCGTCAGCTCCTCGACTGAGTTGTACTTCAAGCCGAACACGATCTTTTTCGGCCGGTCCGGAACGCTCGATCTGCGATGGGGTGGCACACCCTCGATCATGCTCGACATGGAATTCCACCACATGCGCGTGAACGTCTATTTTCGCCTGCTTCTGAAGGCACTGCATGCAGGCGTCGAAATAGATTATGTAAGCTTCGAAGACGGCTCTCCCGATCCGCGCGAAAATACCCAGCGCCTGATCGACGCGATCGCCGACGCTCGGCTCAAGCCCGTGCCTGCCTGCTCGCCCACCTAGTGTCCCCAATCCGCAGTTCGCCCACCTTCGAGGCGCGCATGGTCGCGAATTTCGGATTCCAAGTGGACACCAGATTCCTACGATTTCCAGTGCGGTTTAGCGTAGAGCGCGATTCACGTTCCTGAATGGAAGCGACCGCTTCCATCACGAACGCTCTCGCTCTAGGCGTGCCCCGTCGCCGATGTGCGCGCGGGCACCGGCCGGCGGCAAGCTTCGGACAAGATCGAATCTATAGAGCTTGGAAGCTGCACATTCAGGAACCTGCCATGCCTATCGTTGACGTCTTCAAGGTCGTGTCCCGGCACAACCAGTGGCTTTCAGTCCGGCAGTCGCTGGTCGCGGGCAACGTCGCCAATGCAAATACGCCTGGCTTCAAGGCTCTCGATGTGGCGCCCTTCGAAAAGGTTCTGGAGAACACCAGCCTGGAGATGTCGACGCCGCGTCCCGGCCACATGAACATCGGGGCGCCCTCGGTTCCCGCCACCGACGTCAAGAACGATGAGGGTTGGGAGATCACGCATTCGGGCAACAGCGTCAGTCTCGAGCAGGAGCTTATGAAAGCCGGAGAGGTCGGCCGCGCATACCGGCTGAACACCAGCGTTGCGAAAGCATTCCACCGCATGCTGCTGGCCAGCACAAAGGGATAGCGATGGCAGATCCTCTGCAGGCAACACTGAAGATCGGAGCGTCGGGGCTGGAGGCGCAGTCGCGGCGTCTCAGGATCGTGTCCGAGAATCTGGCGAATTCCCAGTCCACGGGTCGGACTCCGGGTGCGGCCCCATACACCCGCAAGACGATCAGCTTCGAAACACAGCTCGATGAGATGACCGGCGCCAATCTTGTGCGTGCCGACCATGTCGAACTCCATCGCTCGCCTTACCGCATCGAGCACAATCCGGGCCATCCGGCAGCCGATGCCAACGGCTACGTCAAGCTGCCGAACGTCGACGTGCTGGTGGAGGTGGCCGACCTGCGCGAAGCCAATCGATCCTATGAGGCCAATCTTCAGGTGATCAAGCAGGCGCGCGACATGATCACGATGACGATCGATATGTTGAGGAGCACATGATTGTTGATCGCCTCGCCGGCTTGACGCAAAGCGCTCCATCGATCGCCGACAGCGCCAGCCTTTCGCCCTTGAATTCTCCCTCGGCGGCCTCTTCCAAGAACGCCGGCACAGCGGATTTCACCGCGTTGTTCAACGATATGGTGACGAACGCCGTCGGCGTCTTGAAGGGCGCTGAAGCCGTCGCGGTTGCCGGCGTTCAGGGCCAAGTGCCCGTTCAGCAGGTCGTGGAGGCGGTGATGGCGGCGGAGCAGACCCTTCAAGGTGCCTTGGCGGTTCGCGACAAGGTGGTTGCCGCGTATCTCGAGTTGAGCCGCATGTCGATATGAGGGACCCGTCGTGAGAGCGCTTGCCATCGCCGCAACCGGCATGAATGCCCAGCAGACGAATGTGGAGGTGATCGCAAACAACATCGCGAACATCAACACATCAGGCTTCAAGCGCTCGCGCGCGGAATTCACGGATCTGCTCTACCAGGCAGAGCGTGCCGCCGGCACGCCCAATCGCGGCGGCCAGGACGCCATTCCGGAAGGTGCTCAGATCGGGCTCGGCGTACGCACCGCATCGGTGCGCAACCTCCACATCCAGGGTGCACTGGCCAATACCGGCAACCGCTTCGATCTCGCCATCAACGGGCGCGGCTGGTTCCAGGTGGCCGGTGCCGACGGAGAGCTGTTCTACACGCGCGCAGGGGCCTTCAACAAGAACGCGACGGGCCAGATCGTCAATGTCGACGGGTATGTCGTTCAACCGGCGATGACGGTTCCGTCGGACGCCAGCGAGGTCCAGGTCAACGAGTCCGGCCAGGTCTATGTGCGCATCGGCACGAGCACGACGCTGCAGCTCATCGGTCAGCTCACGCTTGCCAACTTCACCAATGAGGCCGGGCTCGATCCCCTCGGCGGGAATCTCTACCAGGTTACCACGGCATCCGGCGCCGCCATTCTCGGCGTTCCCGGCGAAGCGGGCTTCGGCAGCATACACCAGGGGTACCTTGAGAATTCCAACGTGGATCCTGTCAAAGAGATCACCGAGCTGATTTCCGCGCAACGCGCTTACGAGATGAATTCCAAGGTCATCCAGGCGGCGGACGAAATGTTCGGGACCGTCGCCAAGGGTGTCCGCTAGCCCGAGGCAGCGCCGGTGCGAGCCCCATCCATTCCCTCGCTTGCAGGCATCGCCTTGGCGGTCCTCGCGATGTTGCTTCCTCTCCCTGCAGCGCAAGCCGCGGAGCTGGTGCTGCCGGTTCCCAGAGTCACGATCTATCCCGGCGATGTCATTGATGATGGCGTGTTGGCCGACCGGGCCTTCATTGCCCATACGGTCTCCCTCCCCTCCGTCAACGCCGACCGCAAGGGTCTGATCGGCAAGGTGGCCAAGCGCACCCTGCTGCCGGGCCAGCCCATCCCCGTCATCGCGGTTCGCGATGCCTATCTGGTTTCGCAGGGTAAGACCGCCCTGGTGGTGTACCAGGATGGGGGGCTTGTGATCACGGGCAACGCCCTGGCGTTGCAGAATGGCGGCCCGGGAGAAGTCGTCAGCCTGAGGAATGTCGACAGCGGCGTGATCATCAAGGGCACCGTCATGGCGGACGGGTCTGTGCATCTGGGTGGCCCGTGATGAAGCATTCCATCCTGACCATTCTTGCACTTCTCCTGTTCGGCTCGCCCGCGTTTGCGGCAACGCGCATCAAGGACATCGCAGCCGTGCAGGGCGTGCGGCCGAACCAGCTCGTGGGCTACGGGCTGGTCATCGGGCTGAACGGCACCGGCGACAGCTTGCGCAACTCGCCGTTCACAGAGCAGTCGCTCCAGTCGATGCTCGACAGGATGGGCATCAATGTCCGCAACGCCAAAGCACGGACACGCAACATCGCTGCTGTCATGGTCAGCGCGGAGCTGCCTGCTTTTGCCGGAGCCGGATCCCGCGTCGACGTCACTGTTTCCTCTCTAGGCGATGCGACATCGCTCGCCGGCGGATCGCTGATCCTTACCCCGCTCGTCGGAGCCGACAATAAGATCTACGCGGTCGCACAAGGCCCCTTGGCGGTCACGGGCTTTGTCACGGCCGGCAAGGCCGAGTCGGTAACCCAGGGCGTGCCCACCACTGGCAGAATTCCCAACGGCGCGCTGGTCGAGCGCGAGGGGCCAGGCCGATTTGCCGAGGAGAAGGTGCTGGTCCTCGAGCTGCGCAACCCGGACTTCAACACGGCTGTCAGCATCGCAGACGTCATCAATGCCTTCATGAGCCAGCGGTATGGGATCAAGGTGGCCAGAGAGAACGATCTGCGCACGGTCACGCTGCAAAGGCCCTTCTTCATCAGCGCGGCCCGCTTCATGGCCGAGATCGGCGAGCTGCCCATACAGCCTGACGCGCCGGCGCGTGTCGTGATCGACGAGCGCACCGGAACCATCGTCATCGGCAAGGATGTCCAGATCTCGACCGTGGCGGTCGCCCATGGAAGCCTCACCGTGCGCGTCACGGAGACTCCCAAGGTTTCCCAGCCTGGTCCTTTTTCCAAGGGTGAAACCGTCGTGACGCCGGAGACCTTCGTCTCAGCCGACCAAAAGGGCGGGAACCTGGCCATCATCCGGGCGACCAATCTTCAGACCCTCGTCAACGGGCTCAACAAGATCGGCCTGAAGCCAACGGGCATCATCGCAATTCTGCAGGCCATCAAGTCGGCCGGCGCCCTGCAAGCGGATCTGATCGTACAATGACGATTCCGGCGCCCCAGGTCCTGACATCACGACGCGCACCCGTCTGCCTTCGCTCACCGGGTGCGACCCTTGTTGCGATGTTGGCGCTGGCCTTCGGCGGGGACGTGATGGCGCAGCAGGGCTGGGAGCCCACTGTTGTCTCGCCCGCCGAGGAAAGCCCGGTTCAGCGCTTTGCGCCCCGCTACATCGAACCTGCGACGCCAGATACGCCTGCGCCCCGGCAAGGGGTGACCGATGCCCCGAAGCAGGGAGCCTTCCGACGCAAGGCGGCGCAAGTTCCCCAGACCGCACTGGCAGCATCGGAAAGGGACAGGAAGCCGGCTATCGATGTCCAGCCGGTGGCCGCTCCCGTGGCCCGCGCGCGTCACCCTGTGGAGACCGGGGCTTTGGAAGGCGGGCCCGCGCGCCAATACTGCGCCAACATTGCGGACGCGGCCGCCGATGCGAGATTTGCCCTGCAGAAGAGGGCGCTCGCCGACATGGAGCAGCAGATCGAGCGGCGCATCGCTTTGCTCGAGGCCAAGACGGCGGAATATCAGCTCTGGGTGACGCGGCGGGACGAGTTCGTCAAGAAGGCGCAAGAGGGCCTCATCAGCATCTACGCCCGAATGCGCGCTGAGTCGGCGGCCCAGCAGCTTGCCGCGATGGACGAGGAAACGGCATCCGCCATCGTAATGAAGCTGGATTCGCGCATTGCCAGCACAATTCTCAACGAGATGCAGCCCACGCAGGCCGCTCGTTTGGCCGCCGTAATCAGCGGCGCCGCAAAGGTGCCGCCGCCGGTGCAGCCGAAGAGAGAAGGTAGGGACAAGCAGCCATGATCAGGAAATCGGCAATTCTCGTGGTGGCCGCCCTGATCAGCGGCTGTGGCCACAACGTCAAGGACATCGGCCGCGAGCCGCATATGACGCCGGTAGGTGCCGGCCTCCGCCCGGACCGCGTTGCGGTGCTGAGCGATCCTGTGCCGCCTCCGAGCTACAGGCGCGGCAACTCCTTCTGGCAGGACACCAGCGCTGATCTTTTCCGAGACCCTCGCGCCATGAGGGTCGGAGATGTGGTGACGGTCAGGATCTCGATCAAGGACAAGGCCTCGCTCGACAACACATCGGAGAGATCGCGCGATGCCAAGCGCAATCTCAATGCAAATACCAGCTACGAGCTGAACTATCCCTTCCTCAAGGGGAAAGGCGACGGCAAGATCGATTCCACGATCGGCGCCGGGACATCCACCAAGGGCGAGGGCGTCATCACGCGATCCGAGAGCATCGAGCTGCTCGTCGCCGCCGTGGTTTCCGAGGTGCTGCCCAACGGCAACCTGGTCATCAGCGGAACGCAGGAGGTTCGTGTCAACTTCGAGGTGCGCGTTCTCAGCGTCGCCGGCGTCGTGCGGCCGCGGGACATCGCGACCGACAACAGCGTCTCCTACGACAAGATTGCCGAGGCGCGCATCTCGTATGCCGGACGCGGCAGGCTCAGCGAGGTCCAGCAGCCGGCGTGGGGACAGCAGATCCTCGACTGGTTGAGCCCGTTCTGATCGGCCACCGAAGGAAGCATGGCACCAACCGCACAGCCCCTGGCAGATCGCGCAACGGCACCCGCAGGCAAGCCGTCCCTGCTCCCGCTGATCGCGGGCGTCCTTCTCCTGACGGCGATAGGCGTCGGCGCGGGCGCGCTCTTCGGCGTCCTTGTCGGCAAGCCCGACAGCCCGGCCGCCGCATCGAAGGCTGAGGCTGCCGCCGCCCCCAGCACGGCGCCCCGCCCCGCCGACACGGGCAATCTGAAATCCCTGCCCCCAATCGTCACGAATCTCGCGGGCTCGCAGCGCGCCTGGATACGCCTGGAAGCCTCGGTTCTCATGGAGGGAGATGCCAAGGAAGACTTCAGCGTTCTCACGGCCAAGATCACGGAGGATTTCCTGGCGTTCTTGAGGACGGTGTCGCTGTCACAGATCGAGAGCGGCAGCGGCTTTCAGTACCTCCGTGAAGATCTCAAGGATCGGGCACGGCTGCGCAGCGCCAAGGTTCGCGATCTGATCGTCCTCACGTTCGTCGTCGAATGAAGATCACTATTGCACTTCTGCTCCTCCTGGTTTTCGGGGCTACCGAGGCGGCCGCCCAGGTGCCCAGCCTGCAGTCTTTGGTTCCCCCGGGAGACGGCACAGCCTCCGGCCGGATCATTCAACTCGTTGCGGTGATTACCGTTCTATCGGTTGCACCCGGCCTCCTCATCATGGTGACGTGCTTCACCCGCTTCGTCATCGCGCTATCGTTCCTGCGTGCGGGCCTCGGCCTGCAGACTACGCCCGCCAACCTCATCCTCATCAGCCTCGCACTCTTCATGACATTCTACGTTATGGGGCCGACGTTCGATCGGGCATGGCAGAGCGGCCTGCAGCCGTTGATGGAGAACAAGATCTCGGAGCAGGAGGCCTACACACAGATCAGCGCGCCGTTCAAAGCGTTCATGCGTGCAAACGTTCGCGAGAAGGACCTGAAGCTCTTCGAGAGCCTCGCCGGCGAGAGCCTGCAGACCAAGCAAGGCTCGACCGATGTCGATTTTCGCATCATCATCCCCGCCTTCATGATTTCAGAGCTCCGACGCGGGTTCGAGATCGGCTTCCTGATCGTGCTGCCGTTTCTCGTCATCGACATGATCGTGGCGACACTGACGATGTCGATGGGTATGATGATGCTGCCGCCCACCGTCATTTCGTTGCCGTTCAAGGTTCTCTTCTTCGTCCTGATCGACGGCTGGAACTTGCTGATCGGAGGGCTGATCCGCTCGTTCGCGTGACGGCAGCGGTATCGTTAACGCATCAGCAAGTGTTATGGTTTATTTCAATGTCGATGGCAGGTTGGAGCCGCACCCAAGCCGCTTCAAAGGCATGATGCCGCCCTGCCATGCCGGCATAGACCCGGTATGTCCCCCAAATTTGTTGACCAACTCCTAGAGGGACATGAACATGAGTAGCATCAATACAAACGTCGCAGCGATGACTGCCCTGCAGACGCTGACGCAGACCAACAAGAGCCTTACAGAAACTCAAAACCGCATTTCGACGGGCTACCGCGTCGCGACCGCTGCCGACAACGCGGCCTACTGGTCGATCGCCACGACCATGCGGTCCGACAACGCTGCGCTCTCCACCGTGCAGGACGCCCTCGGCCTCGGCGCCGCCACGGTCGATGTGGCCTACACCGGCATCCAGAGTGCCATCGACGTCGTCGACGAGATCAAGACAAAGCTCGTCGCCGCACGCCAGCCCGGCATCGACCGCGCCAAGGTCCAGAGCGAAATCACCGAGCTGCAGGCCCAGATCCAGGGCGTTGCCACCTCCGCCACCTTCTCCGGCGAGAACTGGCTCTCGGTTGACTCCAGCGCTGCCAGCTACAATGCCACCAAGACCATCGTTGCATCGTTCTCGCGCTCCGGTGGCACGGTGACGATCGGCACGATCGGCATCAACACGGGCAATACCAAACTCTACGACGCCAGCGCGACCGCGGTGGGCATCATCGACGGCCTGCGTGACAACACCGGCGCAATCAGCGGCAGCGGCACCTTCTCGGTCGCGAACATCAACATCTCGGCTTTGACCGACAGTGCCGCCGACCTGACGACGCTGGAGAGCTACATCTCCGGCGTCGACAAGGCCATCAGCGAAATGACCAACGCAGCAACCGCGCTGGGCGCCGCCAAGGCACGCGTCGGCATCCAGCAGGACTTCGTCAAGAACCTGATGGACGCCGTGAGCCGCGGCGTCGGCCAGCTCGTCGACGCGGACATGAACGAGGAGTCGACAAAGCTCCAGGCTCTGCAGGTCAAGCAGCAGCTCGGCGTTCAGGCGCTCAGCATCGCCAACTCGAGCAGCCAGACGATTCTGTCGCTCTTCCGCGGTTGATACTTCAATAGTGTCACTCGCCTAATCTGGTCACGCCTTCCCCCGAGGCGTGGCCAGTTTGCGTCTTGCACCTACGTTCTTTCGCAATTTTCACGCAAGCTTCGTGCCCGATAGTTCTCCACAGCAATTATGAGTGGGGAATCGATGATCGGGCGGGAACAGCTTGAACGGCTATGGGCAAGCCTTCTCGGGCTGGGAGCAAGGCGGCTCATCGCCCTGGGTGCCATCGGCCTGGTCGTCTTCGCCGCCGTCGGTCTCGGCAGCTACTATCTGAGCCGTCCGGAGCTTGAGACACTCTATTCCGGCCTGAGCTCTCAGGACGCCAGCCGAATCGGCGCGGCGCTCAAGGAAGCAGGCATCACCTTCGACATCAATTCGCAGGGAACGGCGGTGTTCGTGCGCCGCGGGCAGACGGTGCAGGCCCGGATGCTTCTCGCCGAGAAGGGGCTGCCGAGCAGCGCCAACGCCGGTTACGAGCTGTTCGACAAGCTTGGCTCGATGGGCCTCACATCCTTCATGCAGGAGGTCACCCGGGTGCGGGCTCTCGAAGGAGAGATCGCTCGAACGATCCAGGCCATGAAAGGCGTGCGGGCGGCTCGCGTTCATATCGTTCTTCCTGAGACAGGGTCGTTCCGGCGCGCCCGCCAGCCTCCATCCGCTTCCGTCATCGTTCGCACCGAGCCGGCGGGCGACTTTGCCATCGCACCCGCCATTCGCCATCTGGTCTCCGCGGCGGTGCCCGGCATGACTGTTGATCAGGTGACCGTGCTCAACACAGACGGCACTGTTCTGGCGTCGGGAGGCGAGACCTCCACGGCTGTGCCGGGCCGGACGGTGAGCCTTGAAAAGATGATCGGCAAAGAGATCCAAGACAATGTGAGCAAGACATTGGCCCCGGTGCTCGGCCTGACCAATTTCGAGGTGAGCGTCGCGGCGCGACTTAACACTGACAAGCGCCAGACAAGTGAAACCTCCTTCAATCCGGAATCCCGCGTCGAGCGCTCCGTGCGTGTGGTGCGCGAGTCGGGCTCCTCGCAGAACACGAACAACCGCGCTGTTGTCGGCGTTGAGCAGAACGTCCCGGCGGACCAGGCGGCCGCCCCCGCCGGCGACCAGACGCGAAAGTCGAACGATCGCAGAGAGGAGCTGACGAACTACGAGGTCAGCTCCAAGACTATCTCGACCGTCAGCGAGGGCTATCGGATCGAGAGCCTGAATGTTGCGGTGCTGCTCAATCGCAAGCGGCTGCTAGCCTCCCTGGGAGATGGGGCGGGACCCGATGCAATCGATAAGCAGATCAAGGAGGTCGAGCGCTTGGTCGCCTCCGCGGCTGGAATAGACGCCAACCGGGGTGACCGCATCACCGTTGCTGCGTTGGATTTCAGCCAGAACGGATCGCTCATGGACCCTGTTCCTTCGCCCGGCATTGTCGAGCTCCTGCTTGGTCATACGGGTAGCTTGCTGAAAGCCGTCACGATACTGGGCGTCGCGGCGCTTCTGGTCTGGTTCGGAATACGGCCGGCCTTGAAGATGGCTCTTGCTAATCCGCCCCCGCCGCAGCCCCTCACCCAGGAGTTGAAGGCCGATAGCCCGAGCACCCAACCTGGAGCGCAGGGCGTGAAGATCGCCGGCGCATCCCAGCCCAATCTCATCTCGGATCTGACGAGCAAGCTCGATCGATCGCCGCAGAAGAGGCTTGAGCAGATGATCGACCTCGACGAGGAGCAGGCTGCAGCCATTCTTAAGCAATGGGTACGCGGGACGCAGCGCGCATGAACGCGGTTCCTGCCTTCAGGCACCTCACCGAATTCGGTGCGACCACGGCAGTTCAAGGGCAGTCCGACACGGGGGCCAGCCGCAACCGCGAGGGCGCAGATGCTGCTGCATCCGTGGATGCCGGAATTGCCGAGGCCTATGCACGCGGGGTTGAGAGTGGCAAAGCGGCCGTCCGCACCGAGTGCGATGCCAAGCTCGCTGAGGAGAGGACGCAGATCCAATCCCGCCTGTCGGCAGAGCGCAATGCGTGGGCCGCACAGGAAGGTGCGGAGCTTGCCAAGCTGCTGACAAGCGGTCTCGCGGAGCTGCAGGGCAGAGTGGCCGAGAGCGCCGCGCGAATACTGGCACCCTTCCTTGCCGAGGAGCTGAAGCGCCGCGCCGTCGCAGATCTGCTGCACGGAATCGAGACAATCCTGTCGAGCGGCACAGACGGAGTCCTATCGATCAGCGGCCCCGAGGATCTGCTGCGGGCGATCCGCGATGGGGTGGCCGGCAGGCAAAGCGCAGTTGCATATGTCCCCCGCCAGACCTGCGATGTTCGCGTGACCCTCGATCAAACTGTTATCGAGGCCGGTCTTGAGTCCTGGATCGCGGGCATCAAGGAAGCGGTCCGATGAGTGCCGGCGGAGAGGAAAGCAATCCAAACGAGTTGGTCATCGTCCGCCGGCGCGCGAACGGAGAGGAGGCAGGTCACAAGGGTGGGGTCTGGAAGATCGCGTACGCGGACTTCATGACCGCCATGATGACCTTCTTTCTCGTCATGTGGCTGATCAACGCTACCGACCGAAAGACAATCACCCAGGTGGCAAGCTACTTCAACCCGGTGCGGCTGAGCGACAAGACCCCCTCCACCAAGGGCGTTTACGATACGGGAACGGAGGGAGGCGGACAGGAGAGGCAATCGGGTAACTCGAAGAAGAACGACGGGGCAGCCAAGAGCGATTTCGAGGCCGAAGCCGGCAAGCCGAAATACACGGAGGAAGCGCTCTTCAAGGATCCCTACGGAGTGCTCACGATCCTGGCGGGCGAAGCACCAAAAGAGCTGCGCGGCGACGACGGCGACCGGCAGCAGGGAGATTCGCGCCTCGCCAACGGGGAAGCCTATCGCGATCCTTTCGACCCGGCATTCCGCCGTGAGATGGCGCGGAGCAAGTCCGAACGGGCGACCAACGAAAGCGGGGCTCATCAACCTCCTCCGCCACCGCAGGAAGCCCTGCGCAAGGCCGAGCCGCGGGAGCCCGCGCCGCCAAAGGAGCCAACCGCCGCGCGCGATCCCGATGGGGCGGCCAAATCAACCAAGGAAGGTCAGCGGCGGCAATCCAGGACGCCTGCGGCTACGCAAGCGGAGGCCGCCAAGCTCGAGAGCGAGATCAAGCGCGCGTTCGAGCACGCTTTGCCCGGCACCCTTCCCAACATGGACGTCACGGTCACGGACGAAGGGCTGCTCATCAGCCTGACGGACGACTATGATTTCGGCATGTTCGCCATTGCGTCCGCCGAACCGCGACCTGCAATGGTCGCCATCATGGCAAAGATCGGCAAGATTCTCGCGGCGCGCCCGGAGCGCCTGGTCGTCCGGGGACATACCGACGGCAGGCCTTATCGGTCCGGCAACTACGACAACTGGCGGCTTTCGACCGCTCGCGCGCATATGGCCTACTACATGCTGGTGCGCGGCGGCATCGAGGAGAAGCGTTTCGAGCGCATCGAGGGTCACGCAGACCGCGCCCTCCGTGTCGCCAATGATCCGGATGCCGCGCAAAACCGGCGCATCGAAATACTGCTGCGGAAGGCCAAGCCGCAATGACGAGCATTCGTCGCATAGCGCTGGCCTGCGGAGTCGCCGCATTTGCGGGGGGCGCCTATTGTCAGGAAGCCGGCCAGCAGCCCTTCGAGCTCGTTCGATCGCTCCGAATGCTGCAGGATATGCAGGCCTACGGCAACGCGACCGCTCACGCCACGCAGAAGGCGGTCATGATGCAGACCGCCGAGCGGCTCGATCAGTTCGATCACGCAGTCTGGAAGGAGCCCAAGAACGTTCGAGCCGTCGTCGAGTTTGCCTTAAGCGGCGGCAGCACGCGTACACTCCGCACCATCCTCGCTCGTGGCATCACCGGCGGCATCGATGCCAAGCTGGTGAAGGGCACTCTCGCCTATGCCGACGGACGCAGCACCGAAGCTGCCAACATGCTGTCAGGGCTCGATGCCCGCCTTCTCGATCCGAGTGTTGCCGGACAGGTAGCGCTCGTGCAGGCCGAGCTGATAGCCAAGAAGGACACGGGCCGCGCGGCCGCCTTGCTCGATCAGGCGCGGCTTCTGTCACCGGGTACGCTTATCGAGGAAGCCGCGTTGCGCCGCCTGGCGGCCATCTACGCGGCGGGCAGAAATTTCCGGAAATTCGAAACGACGTCGGCGGTGTATCTGCGCAGATACCCAAGATCGATCTATGCCGGAGGCTTCAGACAGCAATTCGCGACGCAAGTAGCCCTCTACGAGACGGCTCACGATCCCGATCGGTTGGCGAAGCTCAAGGAGATGCTGGCCGCCCTGGACGCCAGGGATCGCCGCGATCTGTTTCTTGCGATGGCGCATGAGGCGATCCTGAGAGGCAGGATCGGTCTCAGCCGGTTTGCAGCTCGTGAAGCGGCTCTGCTTGCCGACAATGACACAGCGGAGGCAGCCCGCGCCAAGCTGTACGAGGCCGCTGCTACCGTTGCCACCGATCAGCTCGAGACGGGGCTTGCCGTGCTGAAAGGCCTGAAGCGCACAGAGTTCTCCAGGCAAGATGCCGAGTTGCTCGATGCGGCAATCTCCCTCGCCCACCAGGTTGTCGGCAGCCCGCCGCCGGCGTCGGCCACCACGATGGACCCTCCCCAGGACGCCAACGATCCCGAGCCCAAGATCATGGAGCCAGCGCGACAAGCCGTCGCGCGGGTCGATCAACTACTGAACGGAGTGAAGAAGTGACCAGTGGAGGACCGGTATCCGAACGGTCGCGAAGCGCTGCCGATGCCATCTACGCCGGGTCGCAGGGTGCTCAGCCGCATCGGAAGCAGACCGTCAACGCCGAGAGGGAAGCCTCATTTCCCGAAGCCCTTTCCAGGCTCGCGCACGCTCAGGAGCGGGAACCGGCGCGACCTGCGCCGACATCGTTGGATCGGCCGTTGAGGCCGCGGTGGCATCAGGGCCAGACCGCAATCGATGGCAGCGGCATCCCGGATGCAGGCGGACTGGTGGATGGTGAAGCCGATCAGCCCGTGCCGCTGTCCGCGCCCGCACCCGACGCCGACGAAAGCTCATTGGCGCAGCCAACGGCCCATCCCTGCGATGACGTTGGCGCCCCATGCCGCGATGTCGCATTTCTTGCCGCGCTTGTGGGCAACAGCCCGCCGCCGGCGTCCAATGCAGGCGGTGAGCTTGCCGACGCAGCGGCGATTTCCAACATTGTGAGTGGCAGCAGCCCGCAAGCACCTTCGAGCGTGGCCGAGATCGACAACGCCGCGGCTTCCGGCATTCTGCCGGATCAGGTGCTGCGGGCGGCCGTCGTCTTGCGCAAGGAGACGCATCTGTCCAGCGCCCCGCCTCCGCCTGCAGCAGTTCAAGTCGCGGCCGCCGTTTCGGCCGAGCTGGAAAGCGCAGGCTCGGCGCCGGAGGCGGAGCCACTGCCTGCGCCGTCGTCTGAAACGCCCACTCCGTCGTCGCCGAGCGCCCGCGATCGCGTTCCAAATACGGCGGAGATCGATATGCGAGCTGCACGGGCGCGGGAAGCGCTGAGCAACCTCAAGCCGATGGAAGCTCCGGGCGCCAAGTCCCCCGGGGACGGACTTGCGATATCTGCGGCGCACAAGGAGCCGACGCTGCCGTCAGATCCCCCACCAGCGCCCGTCCAGCAATTCGCTCGGCAGGTCGCAAGCCCGGGCGTCCCCGGCGACGGCACTCCCAAGCCAGATACGTTCAACCCGTTCGCCAGAATTGCGCCGGCGCCGGTCAAGGTACTCTACATCCAGCTTCAGCCGGCAGAGCTCGGCACCGTGATGGTTAGAATGGCGCTCAAGAACGACGCGCTGGAGCTGCACCTTGAGGTCAGCCGGCAGGAAACAGCACGCCTGATCGACAGCGATCGGGAAACGCTGACGAAGATCCTCCAGTCCGCAGGGTACATGATCGACGGCGTCACGCTGAACGTCTCCAAGTCGGACCAAGCGGTATTGCCTGCCGGGGGCTCATCGCTCCCTTTCCCACCTTCCCTCCACTCGGGATCGCAATCGGACTGGTCGCAGCCAGACGCCCAACTGCCTGGTGATCGCGGCGGCAACAGCGGGAGCAGCAATTCTCAGGATTCCAGCAGCGGTGACCGCAATGATAAGAAACGCGATGCTGACCGTCTTAGCGGCGATCTTTACGTATAGCGCGGGCAACGCTCGCGCTCTCGCCAAACAGAATGCCTGCGAGCGCGAGATGGCGCGCGCCGCCGAAAAGCACGGCGTCCCCATTGGCGTGCTCTACGCCGTCGGATTGACTGAGACCGGCCGAGGAGACACATTGCGTCCCTATGCCCTCAACATAGAGGGCCGAGCAATCTACGACATCGACAAGCAGAGTGCACTGCGCGCGTTCGATGCGGCGCGCAAAGCGGGGGCAAAGCTCATCGATATCGGCTGCATGCAAATCAATCACCACTTCCATCGCCGTCACTTTGCGACGCTGGAGGATATGTTCGACCCGGTCAAGAACGTCGACTACGCCGCCAAGTTCCTCAGCCAGCTCAAGGCACGTGAAGGTACCTGGACGATGGCGGTGGCTCGTTACTATGCCGGCCCGAATAATGACTCAGGGCAGCGCCGGTATGTCTGTCGGGTTATCACGAACATGGTTGCGAGCGGTTTCGGCCAATGGACGCAGGATGCGCGGTCGTTCTGTCATCCAGGCAAGTCTCAATTGACCAACTAGCGAGCCGCGCGGCGTCCGGAATCATTCACTCTGAAAGGCATCGGGAAATGTCAAAGACCGGATTATGCGGCCCCTATCGCCTTACATTCGAGGCGATCGACTGCGCCGTAACCAGGGTTTCTGCCGGCGTGTACGCCCTGGGTCACACTGCACTCGACGGGCGATTCTACGTCAACCACGTCGGGCGTGCGGACAACGATCTCAGACGCAAGCTGCGTGACCACATCGGATCAGCCAACATGTTCAAGTACGAATACCTGCCGACATCCAAGCAGGCGTTCGAAAGGGAATGCGTGCTGTTCCATGACATCAACCCGCCGGGCAATAGGGTTCACCCGGACCGCCCGCGCGGCACTACTTGGACGTGTCCTCGCTGTCAGATCTTTGCTCAGAGTGGCCAAGCAGCCCGATGACGTCTGCCAGCGCGGACTGGTAGCCGTGGTGCCAGTAGGCGCGCTCGGGGGTGTCGGCATCAAGGTGCTTCTGGTCAAACGCCGTGTAGGGCGCTTCTTCGGTCAGCCATTCCCTGATGTCGTCCCTGCGCCGCTCAAGGAGCGCAATTTTGTTTTGGTTCGACATGCGCGCAGCGTACGCGCCCGCCGATTGCGCAGTGCTTAACGGCTCCGCCTGGTTGCACTTGCGCTTAATAGTCTGGACGCTGACATTTCAATCCGGAACACTTCGTGACGAGCGGCGGTGCCCAGCCCTCGCCAGCGCCTCGTCGATCAGGATATTGGCCTCCGCCATGCGTCGGGTCGACTGCTCGCGCAATGAGGGGGGCACGCGATCCGGATGATGCGCCAGGGCGAATTCGCGGCGCAGGCGATGAAGATCTTCCTGCGAGAGGTCGGGAGTGAGGCAAAGCAGGTCGGCAACCGTCATCTGGTTGTGGGCCCAGGCGTGACTGGCGCCTTCATCGATTTTCAGGTCATGCGCATACAAACCCGCCAGAGCGTCTTGCGAGGTGCATGCCTGATCCGCCGACACCGGCGCGGCGAAACCAATCGCGTGCGCGATCCCCGTGAGCACGGCAGGTCGAGAAGAGCGGCCGGCCGCTTCGTCCGAGCCACCGGCAGCATGCCGTTGCACAGATGCGAGCGCGTCCTCGAAGACCGCGTAGTTCTTAGGCATCGCGCCGTCCGGATTCGCCGTCGTGGCTAAGCCCTGCGACTCTCGATTGCGATGGTAAAGAAACGATTAATCTCATCAACCCGCGGCAAGGCTGGATGCCGCACACACAGGGGCATGAAGCCCTCCACTGGCCGGCGGGAAGGGCCCCCCGAGACGCCGGCAAATACAGCCCACGGAAGAAAGAATTAGGGTGCCCATATTAAGCTTCCCCGATCGGGTCTGCAGGGGGAGCTGCAATGTTGCACAGCCGGAAAGGATTGGGCTCCGTGGGAAGCCGCCTTGTCTTCCGTCGTCGGCCCGGCGGGCCGAGCCTGACCGTGAAGACCCCGACGTCTGGCGCCGCACCGGCCTACGAGCCGCAGGAGCTGAAGGCCCAGAATCTCAAGCTCGACGCGGCCCTGTCCAACATGCTTCAAGGCCTCGCAATGTTCGATGCCGATGAGCGGATCGTCATTGCAAACGACCGTTTTGCCGAGATGTACGGCCTCACGCCGGCGCAGGTCCAGCCCGGCACCTCCCTGAGCGAGATCATCGAGCTTAGGATAAAGCGCGGCCTGTACGTCGGCACCACCGTTGACGAAGTCGTTAACAGAATGCGCGAACGCGTCGCGCGAGGTACAGGCAGCCACATGACGGCCCGGCTCGCCGATGGACGAACCATTCTGGTGTCAATTCAACCGCGCCCCGACGGAGGATGGGTGACGACCCATCAGGACATCTCCGATCGGGAGTGCCTCTATGCCCGGTTCGAACAGCAGAATGCGCTGCTGAAGCAGCGAGAGGACGAGCTCAGGCGGCAGAATGCGCTGTTCGACACGGCCGTGAACAACATGTCCCAAGGGCTGTGCCTGTTCGATGCCGATCAACGCGTCGTTATCGCCAATCGCCGCTATGCGGAGATCTATGGACTGACCGCCGCCGATGTGAAGCCTGGAACCACGCTCAAGAAAATCCTGCAGGCGCGCGCGGAGACCGGCATCTATAGCCACGTGGATGCCGATGCCTTCGTTCACGAAGCCGTCCAGGGGTTTCGCCAGCGCGTAAGTCAGGTTCTCCACCTGGCGGACGGACGCCGCATCGCCGTTGTGCGGCTGCCGATGCCCGACGGCGGATTGATCAGCACGCACGAGGACATCACCGACCGGGAAGCGCTCACCGCCAGACTGGCGCGGCAGAATGAGCAACTGGACTTGGCATTGCGCAACATGGCGCAGGGCTTGGCCATGTTCGACGCGGAGCAGCGGCTCATCGTCTGCAACAAGCGATATGCCGACATCTATGGGCTGTCGCTCGAGCAGGTCCAACCCGGCGTGACGCTGCGCCAGATCGTGGAGTATCGCATTGCCAAGGGCCTCTATGCCGGAGCGAGTCCGGAAGAGTACGTAAAGGAAAGAGTAGCGGCCTTCCAACAATCCTCGCAGAGCATTCATCGCCTGAGCGACGGACGCGCGATCAGCATTTGCCGCCAGCCCATGAAGGATGGCGGCTGGGTCACGACCCACGAGGACATTACCGAGCGCGAGAGGTTGAACGTTCTGCTCGACCAGCAGCACAAACAGCTCAAGGAGCAAGAGGAGAGGCTGCGGGCCCAGAACCTTCAACTCGACGCGGCATTGAACAACATGGTGCAAGGGCTTGCCATGTTCGACTCCGAGCTGCGCATTGTCGTCGCCAATGCACGCTACGCCGATATGTACGGGCTGACGATGGAGCAGGTTCGCCCGGGCATGACGCTTCGGCAGATCCTGGAGCGCTGCGTGGCCAACGGACTGTACGCCGACGAGAACATCGACCGCTACCTGCGGACCGCCGTCAAGCGCATGACCAACAAGAAGTCGAGCCATCACGTGAGTGAGCTCGCGGACGGCCGCTGCATTGCCGTGTCGGTGCAGCCCCTCGCCGACGGCGGCACGGTCACAACGCACCAGGACATCACCGAGCAGCGGCGCTCGGAAGCCAAGATCGTCTACATGGCATTGCACGACACCCTGACCGGCCTGCCCAACCGGGTGCTCCTCAACGACCAGCTCGAGCATGCGCTCATCAGGGCCAAGCGCGGGGAGATCGTTGCAACCCACATGCTCGACCTCGATCACTTCAAGCAGGTCAACGATACGCTCGGCCATCCCGCGGGCGACAAGCTGCTGAAGATGGTCGCCGCCCGCCTGCGCAAGCTCGTTCGCGAATCGGATACCGTGGCGCGCATGGGAGGTGACGAGTTTGCCATCGTCCAGGTCGCAATCTCCGATGCCGCCGACGCTACTACACTCGCGCACCGCATCATCGAGAACCTGAGCGAGCCCTACGAGATCGACGGACAACAGGTCGTCATCGGGACAAGCGTGGGCATTGCCGTCGGACCGAACGACGGATTGAGGACCGATGATCTTCTGCGCAACGCCGATTTGGCGCTGTATCGGGCAAAAAGCGATGGCCGTGCCACCTTGCGCTTCTTCGAGCCGGAGATGGATGCGCAGATGCAGCAGCGCCGCGCCATGGAGTGCGATCTCCGAAACGCACTGCCGGCTCGGGCCTTCGAGCTCTACTACCAGCCCGTCGTGAACCTGAAAACCGGAGAGATCAGCGGTTTTGAGGCGCTCGTTCGCTGGCATCATCCAACCAGGGGCATCGTCGCGCCCGGCGATTTCATCCCCTTGGCGGAGGAGATCGGCCTGATCGTGCCCCTGGGCGAATGGATCCTGCGCGAAGCCTGCGCGACAGCTGCCAAGTGGCCCGATCATCTGCATGTCGCCGTCAACCTCTCTCCGGTCCAGTTCCGCAATCCAGGACTGCTCCAGGTGATCGTCGGGGCGCTTGCCGCCTCGGGGCTTGCACCGGACCGGCTCGAGCTCGAGATCACGGAAACGATCCTGCTGCACGACAGCGACGCGACTCTCGCCATTCTCTATCAGCTGCGAGAGCTCGGGGTGCGCATTGCCATGGACGACTTCGGCACGGGGTATTCGTCGTTGAGCTATCTGCAGAGCTTCCCCTTCGACAAGATCAAGATCGACCGCTCCTTCGTGAAGGATATTGCGGAGTGCACAAGCTCACTCAACATCGTGCGTGCCGTCGCCGCACTCGCCACTGGGCTCGGCATGCAGGCGACTGCAGAGGGGGTCGAAACAAGGGAGCAGCTCGACACCATTACGTCGGAGGGCTGTACCGAGATGCAAGGCTTCCTGTTCAGCGAGCCCCTGCCTGCTGTCGAGATCGAGCGCCTGTTTCTTCCAAAGCGTCCTCCGAAGAGGCTGCGGCAGGTTTCCTGATCAGGGGTTGCAATAGGAGAGCGCCGCGGCTGGGAGGCATGACCAGGCCCCAACGGGATGCCCGGCCTGGCCATCCATCGCCTGCTCCCCGGGGTGGTCGCCCAGCCGCACTTGGACCGCCATCTAACCGCCAGAAAGCCACGGCTCACTGGCTGCTTGACGCGCAGGATGCGATTGGAAGGTGGCGTTGCCGGGCGTGGATTTAACCAATCAAGACATGTCGGGCCGCCGAATTTCCGCCAACGTGCGAAATTCACCGCCGACCCAAGACCTCCCGCTGACCCGCCTGCCGATCATGCGCCCGTCCGTGTCCCGCCACTTTCGCATGTCGAGCCGCGCCATCAGCACGGCGGGAGGTTTGTTGCTGGCGGCCTGCGCTGCCACCGGAACCCAGACAGCGCCTTCGAGCCCAACTGCCCTCGAGAAATTGCTGGCGGGCGTGACGGCACCGACAAGCCCCGCTCCTGCCCCGCAGCCCGGTGCGCTTCCGGAGAGTTCCGCACCCGCAACGGCAGTGGAAAAGGGTGACTGCGGCTCAGCCGCACAATGCAAGTCCCTTCTGAAGGCCATGATCGATGACCCGAAGCGCACGTGGGTCGGTCGCCGTCCATCGCCCGCCGCATACGTGAACGGAACGCGACAATTCGCCTACCGAGCCCTGCGCAAGAAGCTCAGCTGCAGAGAGCTGGCACTGGCGCTCGATGAGCTGCATGCAGTGGCGAACTCCACCGATAGCCTTCCTGGAGCCACGCCCGCCCAGATCTCCCGCACGCGGGCGTTGAGCACGCAGGTTGAGGCTGAGCTTCGCAGCGAGCGCGCCCGGCGCTGCAGGGCGTGACGGAGACAATCGTGCAAGTCTTCCAGCTTCCGCCGCCCCGCCTCATCGCGAGCGGCCAAGCACCAGCTTGGCTAGAGCGTGTCGCCCGTTGGGCCGGGAGATGAATTCCATCTAAACGATCCATTCGTCACGGGTTCACGTCGGCTGCCGTATCACGGCATGCACGACTGAACGTGCACCTCAAACATGGAGGACGTGATGAACAAGACTCTGATTGGAACCTTTGTGGCGCTTGCAATCGTGGCCGGTCCGGCTCTGGCCCAGACGGCTCCGCCTGCCGCGCCCGCAGTGGACGCCGCGGTCGATGCGAAGT
The DNA here is from genome assembly GCA_008933705.1 of Hyphomicrobiaceae bacterium. Taxonomy (GTDB): domain Bacteria; phylum Pseudomonadota; class Alphaproteobacteria; order Rhizobiales; family Hyphomicrobiaceae; genus AWTP1-13. Next base: position 10,751 of record WBUN01000017.1, on the reverse strand, counting down.
TCAAGGCCGCTGACAAGAACAACAACGGCTCGCTCGACGGCGCGGAAGTCGATCCCTACAAGGCAAACCTGGCGAAGATCGACACCGACAAGGACGGCAAGATCTCCCGCGCGGAGTTTGCAGCAGCCACGAAGTCGGGTGTCATCAAGTAGCGTGAGCTGATGAGCCGGAGCCGCGCTCCCAGCAGAGCGCGGCTCCCCGGCCTGCGCGCTGATCCGCTTCTTTCATCATCCAGCCTGCCCACCGGAAGAAGCCGGTTTGCGCCCCTCTTGCTCGCCAAAGCGGCCTCTCGCGCCGCCTGCTCCTGTCAGCCCACCACCTCCAGCTTGGGCAGTGGAAACACGATCTTCGAGCGGCCGCCGGCGAGCTTCTTGATGAAGGTCGAGCGGAAGTGCCAGGGCAGGATGATCAGGTAGTCGGGTGCGCTGGCGAGCACTTCGCCCTCGGGTCGAATCGGGATCAGGGTGCCCGGCGTGAACTTACCGAACTTGTCGGCGTTCACCTCACCGATGGCAAAAAGATCTGCGTCCGTGAACGCGCAAAACTGCAGCAGGACATTGCCCTTCGTCGACGCACCGAGCGCGCCGACGCGCTTGCCCTCTTGCACCGCCTTACGCACGAATGCCACGAGCTCCGCCCGGCTGTCGGCGGTGCGCCGCGCAAATGCCCGATAGGGCTCGAGGGTGTCGAGCCCCTGCTCGACTTCCTTGGCGAGCAGGCTCGGCAGGCCCTTGAACTCGGACAACCCTGAGTCGATCTTGGCCGCTGCAACGGAGAAGCTGCCCCCGTTCACGTCATTGAAGCCGACATCGACGATCTTCAGCCCGCACCGGTCCGTCATCCATTTGATCTGCTTGAGCGCGTAGTACTCCAGGTGCTCATGGCAGGCCGTGTCGTACGAGTTCATCTCGATCATCAGCGGCATGTAGCTCTGCTCGAACACCCACACGCCGTCGTCGGCAAGAATGTCCGCCACCTCCCGCATGAAGTCGAGAGGCCGCTCCAGGTCGTAGAACATGGAGAAGGAGGTGACGACGCGCGCCTTGCGACCAGGCATTGCCTGGCGAAACAGATCGGCGGTGAAGAAGTCGGGGATGACGCGGATATGGGGCTTGTAGAATTCACGGAACTTCGCCGCCGTCGGGTCGATGCCTACGAGCTCGAGCCCGGCCTCCGGATAGCAGCCGAGCGTCGTGCCGTCGTTGCTGCCGATGTCCACGACGACGTCGCCGGCAGACAGCGGCACCAAGGCACGGATCGCCTCCACCTTGGAGGCGAGGTGCCGCACCATGCTGGCATTGAGGCCCGATCGGTAGCCGTAGTTGTCGCCGTACATCTCGCCCAGATCATAGGAGTGTGCCAGCTGAAGGAGCCCGCAGACGTCTTTCCCGCCTGAGCACTTCACGAGACGCAGGGGGCCCGCCGTAATCTTCTGATCCCTGCGCGCCGGAAACACCCCCGTGAGCGCCTGCTCGCCGAGGTCCAGCACCTCTACCAGATCGTCGTTGCCGCAGATCCTGCAGCGCGTCACGGGTTGCACCATGTGTCAGCTCTGGCCTTCTCATGCAGTTCGTCAATTGCGGGCCCGACCGGCGAGGGCGGCGCGCTCGGCATCCACCATCATCCTGATCAGATCGTCAAACCCTACCTGCGGCGTCCATCCCAGCTCCCGCTCCGCACGCGACGGGTCACCTTGCAGCCGCACGACCTCGGGCGGACGCCGCATGGCCGGGTCCTCGATGACGTAGCGCGCAAAATCAAGGCCGACGTACCCGAACGCAAGCTCGCAAAGCTCGCGGACCGAGTGTGTCTTCCCGGAAGCGATCACATAATCGCAGGGCCGCTCGCTCTGCAACATCAGCCACATGGCCTTCACGTAGTCGCCGGCAAAGCCCCAGTCGCGACGGCTGTCAAGATCGCCCACGACGAGAGACCGCGCCAGGTTCATGCTTATCTCGGCAGCCGCGCGGCACACCTTCTTGGTGATGAACTCCGCACCTCTCCGCGGGCTCTCGTGGTTGAAGAGGATGGCGGATGCCGCAAACAGGCCCAAGCGTGCGCGGTAGTTCGCCACCATGTTTTGTGCATAAAGCTTGGCGGCGCCATAGCTGTTGCGCGGCGAAAATGGCGTCTTCTCGCCTTGCGGCGACGTTGCCGGATTGCCGAACACCTCGCTGCTCGACGCCTGGCACAACCGCGCGGCAGGATGCTCCAGGCGTATCGCCTCCAGCAGACGCACGACCGCGAGGCCATTGACGTCCGCCGTCAGCAGCGGATCGTCGTTGAGCTGGTCGCTCGAAGCGCGCGCTGCACAGTTGTAGATCTCATCGGGACGGTGCCCAGCAACGAGGGCCCGCGCCGCTTCGAGCGTCTTGGCCTCGAACTCGACCATCTCCACGCCCTCAGGAACCCAGCGGCGACGCTCAGCCCCACCCGCGAGACTCCGTGTCGTGCCGATCACACGATAACCCTGTTGGAGAAGGTGCTCAGCGAGGTACGACCCGTCCTGCCCGGACACGCCCGTGATGATCGCTGTGCGGCGCATGCATCAATGCTTCCCGATGATATTGCCGACCCAATAGGGCGAGGCATAGAGATCCAGCAGGGTCCCTTTCGAGCGCGGGCTCAACAGCCGAACGTATGCAACGCATGCGAGGTTGACGAACACGCCGGGCAGCAGACTTATCAGCGATGGCCAGAAGCCGGCAAGCCCTGCAGCGCCTTGCCGCTGCAGACGCTGGTACTCGGCGCGCCCGTATGCTCCTTTGGCCCGAAACAAGATCAGGTTTCTCACATCCCGCCAGGGCTCGCGCGCGACCACTGCCTGCTTCACCCGCTCGCCCACGGTCGGGAACGACCACAGCATGCGCGGCCATTTGAACATCCAAATATCGAAAGCGCGTGCCGTCCAATGCGCGTTGCCGTAGCGGATCATGATCTGCGGCTCGGCGATCACCAACGCGGCTCCCACCAACGGCGCCTGGAAGATGACGCCGACATGTACGAACTCAGTGCCGTAGTAGGATTTGCGGTCGCGCTCCATCCAGGTCTTCCGCGGGATCACTGCCGCACCGATGAAGGTCAGGTGATAGGCGGCATCCGCGAATAGCGCCTCCATCTCGCTGCCGGCATAGACGCGATCCTGCGCATAGGGCAGCCTCTGCACATCCAGCGGCTCGCTGAGATCGGCGGACCGTACCTCAGCGTTCACCACGATAAGCGCGTAACCTTCCCGGCATGCCGCCAGCACCTGCGCAACGGCGCCCGGCTTCAGAAGATCGTCATCGGCAAGCAGCCAGCAATACTCCCCGCGCGCATGGCTCACCGCCTTATCGAAATCGGCATCGATGCCGGATTTCGTGGCCTCGCGGATGTAGCGGACATTGTCGCGGCCGGTCGCGCGCAGGCCGACGACGTGGCTCGTGTCGTCGGTCGAGCCGCCATCAAGAACGATCACTTCCGCTTCAGGCTCGAGCTGCGCAAGGATGCTATCGAGCGTAGCGCCGATGAAGCGCGCCCGGTTGAGCGTGGCAATGCACAGAGAAAGCCTGATCACTCTAGCGCCTTGAGAGCATCCTGCGACCGGAAGGCAGGTTCGTCGGGCAGAATTCTAGACCGAAGCATGCGCTTCAGCACATTCTTCGCTCCGGTCCATTCCAGGAGCTTGACGGCAGCAACGAGAATTGGTGCAGGGATCCGGGCGTGTACGCGATAGGCGAACCTCTTCGCCCAGCTTCCCGGTATGCCGGGCGCATAGAGCACGTGCGCCAGCTCGTCCAGACGCGGCAACTCGTCGTGCCTGCCGGCGGACCGCGTCACGCGGTGCAAGGCCAGCAGGCTCAGCGACGGGAATTCATTCTGCAGCACCCGGTTGACGTGCATGGCCTCGACACTGCCCTTGCCGAAGATGTCGGCCGCGATTTCCGTCATCCCGACTATTCCGAGACGCCAGCGCGCCACCACGCCGTCGCCCGCAAAGGAATCATTGTCGCCCCGCTTGTCCAGCAAAGGGCCGCCAATGTAGCACACCTTGAGGCCGCGCTCCTTTATGAGCTCGAACAAGCGGGCCACGTGCGCCCAGCACGAACCCACGAACTTCTCGTTCAGAGGAACCGATCTCCAAGTCTCAGCCTTGACGATCATTCCGCTCATGAAACTGAAGAATGCCTCCGTCGTGATCGCGCGGCCAAAGTATTCGTGCCTTTGTGCAATATCGCCAAGGTCGAACATGTCGCCGGCGCGCGCTGCCATAACAGGGTGATCCCACAGATAACGCATTCCCTTGTCGCAGTTGGAATGGCTGCAGAGCAGGACGTCAGCGCCGGTCGGGAACGCTTGCACGGCATGCGCCACGGCATTGGGCCGCATCACGTCATCGGCGCTGAACAGCCACACATATCGGCCGGCAGCTTCGGCCACAACACGCGCCAAGTCGCGGTCGATGCCTTCCCTCTTGTCAGCGCGGATATAGCGGAGATTGGAGAACCTGGTCGCGAAAGCGTCGATGACGGCAGCGGTGTTGTCCGTCGACGCGCTGTCCAGAACGATTATCTCGACACCGGCAAGGCTCTGTCGAAAGATCGACTCCAGCGTCTCTCCGATGAAAGCCCCAAAATTAAACGTGGGTATGCAAATAGAAAGCGTAACCGCCCCCATCTGGTCCAATCCTTCTTACAGGGGGGAGCCTGCCCATTCGCAGCGATCCCGCCCGCCCGCACAATCTCTCCAAGTATCCCTCAACGTTGCACCCGCTGCACCACCGGGCGCTCCATGCCCAGAACCGCCTCATATAGATCAACATGCGCATCCGTCAGCTGCCGCCACACTTCGCCATTGCCTCTTCCGGGCGCGTGCCTACTCCCGATATGGGCGCTAAGTCCGGCCCGCATGCTGGTGACGTCCCCCGGCAAGGCATAGTACGTGTTCTCCTGCGCAACATAGCCGGATTTCTCCCGCGATGTTGTGACAAGCAGAGACCCTTGATCCCGAACCGCCAGCGCCGACGTATTCCACGGCCCGCTTCCCTCGCGAAACGGAAGAACGACGGCATCTGCCACGGCCAGAAGGTCTGCCATTTGCCGCTCGGGGAGAAAACCCATCAACCGCGCATTGCCCGCCCATGCACCGCTAGAAGCCAGTCTGGCAATCTCCCGCTGATAGATATCACCTTCATCTATTCGATAACAAAGGATGAGCCGATCGCGTGTGGGATCTGCGATTTCAAAAACCTGATCCACCCCTTTCTGGGCATAAGCAAAGCCGAAATACAATACGAGCCTTTCTTTCTCCCCCATTAATTCCTTTCGCAGATCCGCTCGCGCATCTTTCGAGAGCGAACTCATCGGGAACGCTGAGCCATTTGTCACATATCTTATGTCTTTTATAAAATGCAAAATCCGAAACCATGCTCCCATCAAATCCCTGTAGTTCGGCCGGACCAGAATAACGCCTCCGGGGAGCAGGATGTGCGGGATCGTATGCGGTCTAATCCGCACCGGCTCGTGCCATGTGAAGACCACTTTGCGGCCCTGCAACCATGCTGCTGCCGGCATCAAAGTGAGCGCGCGGCCCCAATGCCGGTAGCCCTGCGTCGGATACTGGAAGTGCACGACGTCGGGCTGCCATTCCTTCATCTTGCGCAAGGCATCGCGCAGCGATGCGAACGTGTTGTCGCGGACAATTGGGAAGACTTCGGCAGAGCCTTGCCGCTCGGGCTCGATCCATGCGCTCGTCAGCACCGCGACCTCCACGCCCTTGCGCGCGCCGAGCTCCCGCGCGAGCCGCGCGGCATGGTCCCCCACCCCGCATGGCTCGGGAGGTACAGAGCCGCTGACGATCATGATCCTCACGTCGCAGCACCTGCGGACAACCGCTGCAGCACCAGCCAGCCGAACGTGTAGTTCTGCCCGGCGCAGGCAATCGCTCGTTCTTTGGCCTCCAGCGAAAGCTCACCCACCGGCAGCAGGCCGTGGCTTTGCGCGCTCTGGCAGAATGCCAGCACGTCCTCGCGGCTGAAGATCAACCAGTCCATGTCGAAGAACTTCACGTCCCTCGTATCGATCTTCTCGGGCCAGTAGTCGAACGAGGCGACAAAGTAGCCCCCGGGCTGCAGCAGTCGTGCCATCTCTCGCAACAGCCGGGGGCCGTCGAACCCGTGCTCGATGACCGAGATCGCCGTGATTGCCGCCATCGACTGGTCCGGGTACGGCGTCTCCATGAAGTTGCCGATGCGATAGCCGATATGCTCCGAATGGGGCATCTTGAGGAGATCGGGGTTCAGATCGATCGCATGCAACGAGGTATAGCCCATCCGGTGCAGCGCCACCGGAATCTCTGATGCGTACGCCCCGATATCGAGAATGGGTGCCTTCTTCGGCACGTGCGCCTCGATGAAACGCAGCGTCTCGAGCACATCCCAGCTCTTCACACGGTCGCCGACGTGAAATCCCCGCCTGAGCCCGATGCGACGCATCCACGCCTGAGCATGGCTTTCGATGGCCGAGAGGCCGCGCCGCCGCAGTTCCTCGCGCGCGCTCTCGATGTCGGCTTTGCTGTGCAGTACCTTGGCTGTCATTCTGACTCCGAGACTGCTCCCCCCGCGTTCTAGCAGGCTGCAAGCGTGCGATACCATATGTTCCTTTGCGCAGCCGCAAACTGACCCCCAGCCGCACGCAAATAGGCGCTCAGCGCACGAAGCTGCCGCTCATTCCCGACGAGGGAGGCAATGATCTCGACGTGCCTGTCTGCGTCGCTCGCGGGCGCTTTCGGTAACATTGCCAAATGTGGAACACACGCCGCCGTCTCGTCCGAGACAAGCATAGGCGTCGCATAGGACACCGCCTCTGCCACCTTGAACTTCATGCCGAAATCGTTCCCCACCGGGCAGAGCATCAGATCGGCACGCCGAAACAGCTCCTCGACCATGCGCGCTGTTCCTACACCCAGGAACCGCACGTTCGGACAGCGCCAGCTTGGCGGCGCGCCTGGTTCGTCCAGGCCAACAATCCTTATCTTGATGTCCGGGCGCCTCCGCAGAAGGCGGGGTGCAATCTGCGTTGCTATGAACTCGATAGCCTCTCTGTTCGGAAAGTGCCCTGCGTTGCCGACGAAGAAAAGGGTCTTGGTGTCCTCGTACGCCCAGCCGGCCGCATTCTCGTCCAGATACGGCGAGATACAGGTCGCGCGCTCCTCCAGGCCGGCGGGCAGATCCCTCTCACTCAATGTGACAACTCTGCGCGCACGGCTGTAGATCTCCTGCTCGAACTTGTGCAACCGCATTGCCGCGATCTTCCTTCTCCAATCGAGCGTGCCTTGCGCCTGGTGGGCAAGGCGAAAGAACTCTGCCTCTCGATTGAGCGTCAGCGCAATGGTCGGATTGCGTTGGAGGCGAACGGCGTCGACGAACAGCCAGGAAAACAGATACTCGACGATCGTAAAATCCGCACTCCGGGAAAGAATGGCATCAGTCACTCGCCGTTTGAATGCCGCGTATGCTCCCAATGTCTGATCCCAATCGAAACCGAGGTCATACCTGCATCGGCGGGCAAACACGGCAAGGCGGCTCACACGATCTGCTTCGACGCGAAAGAACTCGTACTTGATGCCGAGGCTCTTCAAGAATGCGCTCGCGTCCTGCTCGGCCGATGCAGGCGCGGCAACGATGACGTGAAGGTCGATGCCAGGGTCTTGCGAGAGACGTCGCATGTGATTGCGCGAGCATATCTGGCCGCCGTTGAGCACGGTGCCTGGCAAGTGGGCGACGACCGTGAAGAAGACGACGCGTATCATCTGCGCAGCCATTCGGCTGGCGAATGGCGCAACGTCCTGTTTTCCATCACGCTCTCCGTGCCCCCCGACCCAGCAAATTTGCGGTCAGCCAGACCCGAATGGGAGCACTGCAGAGCGAGGTCAACAAGGCGACCACAAGGAATGCTGGCACGATCTGCATTGCCGCATCCGTGCGCGTCGCTGCTTCATGGGTGACGAGCCTGCAGGCAACGGCTGCCGAGAAGCTGACGAGGATCGGCAGGAGAATGTCGCGTGTGTACCACCGCACCAACTCTGTCCTGAGCAGGTATCGATGCAGGATGTACGGCGAAATGAGCAATCCACCGACATTGAGCAGCGCCCAAGTGGCCGCCGCTCCAACGGCACCCCAACTTAAGGTGAGTACGAGCAATAATGGGACCAGCAGCACGGTGCTGACCACGCTTGCGTAGAAGGCGAAGGATGTCCAGCCGTGCGCCAGCTGCAGGGCAAAGGGAGGGTTCATCAGTCCGTTGATGGCATTGCCTATCACCAACAGGACGACGATCCACTTGGCCTGCTCAGCAATGAGCGCGTTGCCGGTCCAAAGCATGAGCGCGTCGGAAGGGAACATGGCGAGAATGGCTGCGACTGGGAGAATTGCCGCCGACACGATCTGGCCGGACAGATGATAGAAGGTCGACACTTCGGCCTCGCTTTTCGTCGCAACGAGTTCCGTGAGGCGCGGAAAGATAGCCCCGAATATGGGGGCAACGAGCACATAGATCCCCCCGGCCAGCGTGCTTGCCAGCACGTAGTAGCCGAATTGTCCGAGTGGCAGCAATCTGGACAGAATGATCTTGTCTGCCTGCATCAGGATCAGGGAGGTCACGGCAATTCCGCTCAAGCCGGTGGCGAACTTCCAGATGTCGGAAAAAAGCCCAGCTCTGAAGACCGGCCTGGTCCTGGGCCCCGGTATGCTCGCCCACAGAAGCCACACCAGCACAAGCGTGTTCACCAGGCCCACCGCCGCCTGCACCCAGAACATGGCCTGCACGGTCGGGGAGATGGCCCACAGAACGGCGACGGTGGCCCCTGCACGCACCGTTGCGCTGATGATGCCGATCAGGGCAAGCGTCTGCTGCTTCTGCAGACCGAGAAGGCCACCCACATAGAGCGTGCCGGCCCATTGCACGGCAATCGCCGCCGCGCCCACGCGAAGAGAACTGCGCACCTCGTCCGCGGTGAGCTTCTCCGGGTTCAGCCACCTGTCCGCGATCACTGGCGCCAGCAGGAAGAATCCGAGAGCCGCGACCGCGGCGAGACCCCAGTACACCACCTCCAGCGTCCGCGTCAGGTCGCGGGCCCTGGCCCAGTCGCCGTCTGCGCCGGACGTCCGCGCCAGCTCGCGCGTTAGGCTTGCACCGAGACCGAAGTCCAGCAGTGCCAGCATCGTCTGGATGCTGACAAACAGGCCGACGAGGCCATAGGCCTCCACGCCAATGAAACGCAGGTAGAGCGGCACCAACGCAAACGAAAGCACGGCCCCCCAGAGGCGCGCTGCGGCATCGGCCAGAATTCTTCCCTTGAGGCCGCTAAGCAGCCGGCTCAGCACAGTCGCCAGCATCTAGTTCCCGGGGCGTTTGTGAGCCTGCTCACGCTCGGCCTCGGCAAGGTCCCTCCGCATCATCTCGGAGACCAGCTCCGCGAAGCTGGTACGGGGCCTCCAGCCGAGCCTGGCGCGTGCTTTGGAGGAATCGCCGAGCAGCGTCTCGACCTCTGACGGTCGAAAATAGCGCGGGTCAATAGCGACGATGACGCGCCCGTTCTGGTCGACGCCCCGCTCTTCGACGCCGTTGCCCTGCCATGAAACGGTCAGGCCGACTTCCCGCGCCGCGATCTCGACGAACTCGCGCACGCTGTGCTGCTCGCCCGTGGCGATGACATAGTCGTCAGGCTCGGCCTGCTGCAGAATGAGCCACTGCGCCTCGACGTAGTCGCGCGCGTGCCCCCAATCGCGCCTGGCATTGAGGTTGCCGAGATACACGCAGTCCTGCGAGCCGATCTTGATGCGCGCGAGTGCACGTGTGATCTTGCGCGTGACGAACGTCTCTCCGCGAATGGGGGACTCATGATTGAACAGGATGCCGTTGCACGCATACATCCCGTACGCCTCGCGATAGTTCACCGTGATCCAGTGTGCATAGAGCTTGGCCGCTCCGTAGGGCGAGCGCGGATAGAACGGCGTCTTCTCTGTCTGAGGAACCTCCTGCACCTTGCCGAACAGCTCCGACGTCGACGCCTGGTAGAAGCGCGTCGTCTTCTCCATCCGCAGTGTGCGGATGGCCTCGAGCAGCCGCAGCGTGCCGAGCGCATCTGAATTGGCGGTGTATTCTGGCTCCTCGAACGAGACCATCACGTGGCTCTGCGCAGCCAGATTGTAGATTTCATCCGGCTTGACCCGCTCGACGATGTGCAGAAGGCTGCTCGAATCCGTCATGTCGCCGTGATGCAGGAAGAAGCGTGCGCCCTCCACATGCACATCCGTGTAGAGGTGGTCGATGCGTGCGGTGTTGAACAGCGACGTGCGACGCTTGATACCGTGAACCGTGTATCCTTTGCCGAGAAGGAATTCGGCCAAGTAAGCGCCGTCCTGCCCGGTGATCCCGGTTATCAAAGCCGACCGTGTCATCCCGGTAGCATCTCTGTTCTTGCGTGAGCAGTTCGTCGGTGACCTTTTGGCACACCACAGCTCAAGTGAAAAGGCGGTCGCGCGCGTCGCATGGCGCGCGTCAATGCGTGCCACGATTGCCGCCGCGACCAATGATCACAAGCCGCTTCCTCCGCTGCTTCAAAGATGGGCAAAGGCGGTCTCGGCTAGTCGTACTGTGTCACGTTTGTCCTCGCCATCTTTGTCTTGCGAGCGGCGTTGCGCAACATGGGCAGCGAGGCAGGCGTCGGGCGAGTTCGACTTCGATGCGTCGGCGCATGGTGGCGATCGAGTC
>WBUN01000016.1 GCA_008933705.1 Hyphomicrobiaceae bacterium | reverse complement strand
TCGCGATGCTGGCTCATGGCGCGGGCGGCAGGCTGGCCGTGGCACGGCGCCGGCCGAGCTCGGCGGCGAGGCGCACGGCGGCGACGAAGCTGCCCGGCCGCGCCTTGCCCGTGCCGGCGAGCGCGAAGGCGGTGCCGTGGTCGGGCGAGGTGCGCACGAAGGGCAGCCCCAGCGTGACGTTGACGCCGTGGTCGAAGGCCAGGGTCTTCAGCGGGATCAGGGCCTGATCGTGATACATGGCGATGGCTGCGTCGTAGCCGCGCCGGGCCTCCGCGTGAAACAGGGTGTCGGCCGAGTGGGGGCCGGTGATGGCCATGCCTTCTGCTGCGAGCTCCGCGACGACGGGCGCGATGACGGCTGCCTCCTCGCCGCCCATCAGGCCGCTCTCGCCGGCATGGGGATTGAGCCCGGTCACGGCGAGGCGCGGCGCGGCGATGCCGAAGTCTGCGGCGAGCGCAGCGTGCGTGATGCGGATGGTCTCGGTCAGCAACGGCCGGGTCAGGGCCGCCGGTACCGCCGACAGGGGCATGTGCACCGTGACCGGCACGACCTTGAGCTCGTCCGAGGCGAGCATCATGACCGGCCTGTAGGAGCGGCCGCCACGATGCTGCGCCGCGAGCGCGGCCAGGAACTCGGTGTGGCCCGGATGGCTGTAGCCCTTTGCCTGCAGCGATCGCTTGGCAATGGGATTGGTCACGAGGGCCAGCGCGTTGCCTTCGGCGACGGCGGCGGTGGCCGCCTCGATGGCGGCGATCACAAGGGCATCGGCGGCGCCGCCGCCCTTGCCGGAGACCACGGTGCATATCGGGAGCGCGCGATCGAAGGCCGCCGCGGCCTCCTCGGCGCCGGCGACGGTGGCGAGCGGTGCATCGATGCCGAGCACGCGCGCCCGCGCGCGCACGGCCGCTGTGTCCCCGTAGAGGGCGAACGGCGGCAAGCCGAGCTGCCGGCGATCGCGCCAGCTCACCAAGGTAATGTCGAGCCCGATGCCGGCCGGGTCACCGATGGTTACAGCGAGAGCATCAGGCGGCTTGCGCCCGCCCTTGCGAGCAGGGCTGGGAGGCCGGGCCGTCATCGTGCGCCTCATCGGTATTCGATGTGCGCTTCCTGCATCAGGTCGCGCAGATGGCGCTTGGAGATGATGTCGAATTCGCGCTGCTGCAACTCGTCCTGCGCCTTCTCGCGCTGCTTCTCGTCGCCCTTGAGCACGCGACGCGAGCAGACGGCGTAGATCTCGATGCCGCCTGGCGTGGTCGTCGGCGGGAGGATGTCTCCATCCTTGGCGCCAAGCAGCATGGCGCGGGTCGGCTCCGGAATGGAGCTCGGCTTGACGAACTTCATGTCGTCAAACCTGGCGTTGGCGGCCGTCTTTGCCAAGCCGGCCATCGACTTGCAGCCCTCGAACTTGCGCCTGAGGGCCTCAGCCTCCGCATAGCGCCGCACCAGCCCGGCCTGGTCGGTGCTGCCCACCGGGGGCAGCGTGATCTTCTGAAGCTGCAACTCGACGGTATCCTCGCCGGACTCCACCGCCGATGAGGAGATGAGACGATCGACATCGCGCTGGGTGACCGCGACCTGGTGCCCGAACTTGCGGCGGATCACCTCGCGCCAGGCGTATTGCGCGCGCATGCGCTCCCGCAAGGTCGCCAGCTCGAAGCCCGCGTGCTTAACGTGCTCGGCGAATTGCTCCACGGTCATCTTGTTGCGCTCGGCCAGCCCCTTGAGCACGCGCTTGATGTCCTCATCACCGATCTCGGAGCCGATCTTCTTGGCCTCCTGCAGCTTGACGCGCTCTTCGATCAGCTCCTCCTTGGCGTTCTTCCTGAGCTGCGGCAGTATCGTTGCGCGCGCCTCCCGCCTGAGCTGCTCCACCATCTCCTGCTGCAGGCCCTTCACGAACTGGATCTGCAGCGCCTGTGCCTCCTGCTGGGTCTTCACGCCCTTCTGCCGGAGCAACTGCTGGAAGCGCTCGTTCGTCCTCGGATCCTTGATGATCTGTGCCCAGCGCGCTTCGGCCTTGGCTTTCAAGTCGGGCGGAGGGCCGCCACCGCCGTTGGCGGCCAGAAAGCTGGCGCGCTGCTCGATCTCGTAGGCCGTAATCGGCTCGTCATTGACCAGCACGACGATGGCTTGCCCGCCCTTGGGAGCCGGCGCCGGCCGGTCCGCCTTGGCCGTCTGGGCTGCCGCCCGCTGTTTCGGGGGGGGCGTCTGTGCGGCCAGGGGCCAGACGCTGCAGCCGATGCCGGCAGTGAACGCAACCAGCGCGGCGAGCGTCGGGACGGCGGTACGACGGCGGGCTGCGTTGCGGTGCATCTGGAGCGAGCCGGGTTGAGGGCGATTCGTGGCGCCGATGTTACCGCCCTGCGCGTGTGGGCGGCGCCCAATATCCACAAGACAACCTTGGCGACGGCGTGGCAAGCCGCTGGCCCGGAATTCGTCATGGTCACGGCACTTTTTCTGCCGGCAGCCCTAACGGGGCGCAGGCAGCGTGCCGTCCTACTGAGGTATGTTGCCCTTGGTGTCGCCGAACGTGTGGTCGAGCGCGTCGGTCTTGTAGTTGAACTCGCCCAGGTACTTGAGCTCGAAGCGGAGCATCAGGGTGCGGTCCGGCTTGAGGTCGAGGGCGGCGTTCTCAACGAACGTCTCCGTGTAGCTCGCCGTCAGCACGAAGCATTCATCCGCATACTTGACCTGGAACTGATCCTGCACGCGCTTCTGCACGTCGATGTCGTAGCGTACGAAGCCGCCGACGCTCCAATTGGTCGTCAGCTGCAGCCTCAAGGCCGCCAGCACGTCCTCCTGGTTGTCGACCACGCCCAGCGCCGGATCGAAGGCCGAGAAGGTGTAGCCGACCGAGCCTGAGATGGGCCCATAGGAGGCCTGCAGCAGGGTGTCCTGGCGGCGCAGAGACCAGTCGCGCTCGTCGAAGCGGGCCTGCGAAATGACGCTGAAGCCGGCGAACGGCGAGAGGTACAGGCCCGCGACGTAGTCCGACCTGTCGGTTTCGAGGCCGCTGACCGGCGAGAAATTGAACTTGGAGGTCGGATCCAGACCCGGCGTAACGTAGGGGTTGTCTCCAGCCAGATGATAGCTCTGGCCGAACACAGCCCGGGCATAGCTGCCGTTGTTGGCCTGCATCGTGTACTGCACGCCGACGTTGGCGCGGGTTCCCGTCTCGAAGCGGTCGTAGCCGGAGAACTTGTCGATGTCGAACAGCAGCGTGTCGTCGAGAACAAGGCTCTTGGCATCCTCGTCGGGCAGGCGGAACTGGCTGACCTTGTCCGGGCGCACGATGATCTGCGCCGTCGGCGCAATCACGTGCGAGGCCGACGCCGTGCGGGCGACGAAGGGGTAGGAGTACAGCATGCCGGCCGTGGCCATGCCGCGCGCCACCGTGTCGTCGGGGATCGTCATGGCGGGATTGTTGGGATCGGTCGCATCCGCATAGCTGTAGACGTCGCCGCGCACGTTGCCGAACGGCGTCCACACCTGGCCGACCGGATCGATCATCTTGCGGCGCCAGCTCGCCTCCACCAGGGCGTGGTTGGTGTCGGTGTTGCTGCCTGTGCGGGTCATGCTGCGGGCATGGCCGGTGAAGCTGAGCTCGCCGCCGGCCACCGGCGCGCCCCAGATGTAGTTGTAGTCGACCACGGGCAGAACGCGCGAGTCGGAGTAGTTGGGATCGTTCAGCAGCAGGCCGCCGAAGTGATACAGCTTGGCGCTGAAGTAGTTGCGATCGTTCATGCCCTGCAGATAGGCGGTGTTCACGCGGTCGGTCTGCAGGATGGAATCGAGCTGGTAGTAGCGGCGGAAGCTCGCGTCGCTCTCGACGGTGATGTCCCAGCCGAACCGCCACCACGAGGCCAGGGAGAACTGCCCCTTGGTCTCCAAGGATCCGCGCCAGCCCCGCTCCTCGCCACCCTCCTGATCAATGGCGGCGATCTTGACGGTGTACTGACCGTCAGCCAGCCGGTGGCGCCAGTCGCCCTGGTAAAGGATGCCTTCCTTGCTGAAGTAGCGCGGGTGGAAGGTGAAGTCATAGTTCGGCGCCAACGCGAAGTAATAGGGGATCTCCGTCGAGAAGCCGAGCGTTGAGGAATTCGATATCAGCGGCGCCAGGAAGCCGGAACGCCGCTTCACCGACGGATCGGCGTGCTGGAAGTAGGGCAGATAGGCGATGGGTACGCCGAACAGCTCGAACTGGGCGTCCTGGTAGGTGATGGTTGCCGCGCGCTGGTCGTGAATGATGCGGGCCGCGCCGATGCACCACAGCGGCGGCATGCCGGGATCGTTCTTGCAGGGCGTGAACTTGGCGCGCTCGTACTCGTTGATGTTGCCTTCGCGTCGCGTCGCCCGCTCGGCAGCGATGCGCGTGTCGTCCTGCGTGATGACGCTCAGCGACTGCACGAAGGCGTCGCGGAAGTCATCCAAGGCCTCGAACCGGTCGGCGCGGGTGATGCTGCCGTTGGGATCCTTGAGCTGGGCATTGCCCTCCGCGATCAGCTTGTTGACGCTCTGGTCGTAGATGACCTGATCGGCGGTGAGGATGTAGTTGTTGTAGTAGATCTCGACATTGCCCTGGGCGATCACGCGGCTGTTCTTGGTGTCGTAGATCAGCTGATCGGCCTGCAGGTACAGGGGCTGGGTGCGGTCGATCTTGGGGGCGGGCCCGAACATGCTGCCCGCCTTCTTGGGGAAGGCCTTGGTCGCGGTGGTGGTGGTCTTGACGCTGGGATCCTGGGCGCTGGCAGGTCCGGGGATGAAGGTCAGGACGGCCGAGGCGATGGCTGCAAAGGCGAGCGCGCACCCCGCCTGCAGCCGGCGCGCACGACGGCTCCAGACTGGCGCTCCGCCGCACTTGCTGTGCGGTATCGGCGCTCGACGCATCACTCAGCCGTCCTCCTGGTGCAGCAACACCGTTAGCGAAATGAGCAACGCCAGACTTATCGGTACCCACACTGCCATGTCCGGCGAGATCAGACCGGCAACGCCGACCTGTCGCGAGACTTCTGTCAGCAGGAAGAAACCGATTCCCCCGACCATCCCCGTCAAAACCATAGTCTGTATCCTACCGGAGCGGAATGACCGCAGGGACACAGTGGCGGCCAAAATAACCATGGCGACGAGCAGGATTGGGCGGGAGATGAGCAGGGCATACTGCATCTTGTAGCGGGACGCAGAAAGCCCGGTCTTTTCAGCCACTTCGATCAATTCCGGCAACTGCCAGAAGGAGACAGCGATTTCCGAGCCCAAGGCGTCCCCGACCTTCTCCCGGGTGAGGAAGGTGCTCACGGTATACGTGTCGAAATTCTCAGGTTCGCGTCCTGGGCGAGACACCCGGACCCGCTGCAACTCCCAGACCCCGTCGCCAAGCGTTGCGCGGTCGGCGTCGATGCGCTCGGCAAAGCGGTCCTGGGCATCGAATTGAAAGACGGTCACTCCGCTCAGGGAAAGGCCCTGGTCGGCCGTTGCGCGGGCCGTCATGACCGACTGGCCGTCGGCGCCGTCCTGGCGGAGCCAGGAGCCTTCGCCGGAACTCGCGAGCAGGCTTGCCTCCTTGCCGAAGGCTTCGGCAACGAGCCGCTCGGATTGGGAGCGAGCCGTGGCGGCGAGGGGGTTGTAGAGGGCGACGGCGGCAACCCCGAGTACCAGGGCAACGGTGATGCCCGGGCGCAGGAACTGCCACACCGACATGCCCCCGGCCCGCATGACGGTCAGCTCCGACTTGCGGTTGAGGCTCAACAGCGCGCCGATGCTGCCGACCATCACGGCAAAGGATAGCAGGATCTCGGAAAATGCCGGCAGGCGCAGGAGGGCCATCCACAGCAGGGTGGCGACCGACAGGTCGGTGGCGCGGCGCGACAGGCGCAACAGCTCGATCATGTCGATCATGAAGATGAGCGCCGCGCAGACCGCGAACGCGCCGAAGATGGCGAGCAGGAAGCGCTTGGCGATGTAGAAGCGGAGCGTGCGCGCTTGAAACAAGGGTCAGCTCCTCGCCTTGCGCGCGGCACCGGCGGCGGGCGCCGGTCTAGGCCACAGCGATACTAGTGCCGTCACGGCACGTTGCTGCGCTACGCTGATTGCGCGCGCCAACCTGGACTGCCGGCGCGGGAACATATGCCACTGCGCGGCCGATGCCGCGATGGCTGCTGCTGCAAGAGGAACGGCATAGAGGGTCCAGACCATCGACGGTCGGATGACGGCAGCGTTGGCGGCTGCGATGCCGAGGATGCGACAGCCGGTGGCGATGGCGAAGGCTGCAACGATGCCCTGCATCCGGTTCTGCCTGGTCGTCTGCGCCTGACCCATGAAGGCCAGCACGATCAGGACAAAAGCAAAGCTGTACAAGGGGCTAGCAAAGCGCTCATGCAACTCGGAGCTGAACCGGCCGGGATCGGTTTTGTAGACGGGGTCATTGGGATCGGGCTGCAGAAGCTCGAAGGTGTAGCGCTCGCGCGGGCGGATGATCTGGGCGACGTCGGCACGCTGCTCCAGGCGATTGAGGTCGACGGCGTAGCGCTCGAAAGCGATGATTTGCGGGGCTTGCTTCTCAAGCTGGCGCACGATGTGGCCCTTCTCCATGCGCAGATAGGCCGCCTCCGCCTGCTTGATGATGCGGGCGCGCTCGGCGAGGTAGGTGACCACCTGCTTGGGATCGCGGCCATCGTGCAGCAGCAGGCCCAGAAGCTCGCCCGACGGCGAGCGGTCGCGGATATGCACCGTCAGGTTGCGCTCCGGCGAGGTGAAGCGCCAGGGCTGGATCACCTGGCCCATGAGATCGGTGCGCACCTGCAGGGCCAGGTCCTTGAGCAGCCGTTGGCTCCAGGGACCGACGACGTGGTTCACGAGGCTGACGCCCAATGCCACCAGCAGCGCGAGTGCGCCCAGCGGCTTGAGCAGGGACCAGACCGGCATGCCGCCCGCCGTCATGACGATCAGCTCGCTGTCGCCGTTCAGCCTGTTGAGGACGTGAATGGAGGCGATCAGCAGAGCAATCGGCGCGATCAGCGCCAGCATGCTCGGGATCGCCAGTGTCGTCATGGTCAGGAAGCGCAGGGCATCCTGACCTTGCGTTGTCATCAGCTCGAGCTGCCGAAGGGCAACTGCGATCCACACCACACCGGTGAGAGAGACGAGGATGAGCAGCAGCGCCCCTGCCGCCTGCCGAAACACATATCGGCCGAGGATGCCCATTCACGTTCCCCCTGCGGCACCCGATTTCAGCCGCGACATTGCCCCCAATACGCGCCGTGGGATGGCTGCCCGGTCGCAATCCACCGATTTTCACAGCATGGTGGCGGAAAGTTGGCCCGGCCTTTGGGCTCCCAGGGCTTTCCCCGGTCCGATCAGCAGACTAGCGGGGCGGGCGGGGATGCCGTTCCAATCCCGCGGGGGTCGTCCAAGTCGGCCCCCGGCCGGCATCGTGCAGCAGGCCAAAGGGACCGGGCTGCGTCTCGCTTGCGCTTGGCCTGGGAATGGCTTATCGGTGAAATTGTCGCGAAAATGCCACACTGCGGATGATGAGTGTGGTCGCTTTGCTGCATTGAGAGCCGCGATCCAAGTGAACACAAACGAGCTCGTCGACACCGTCCTGAAGGCCGCAGAACGCGCCTTTGCTGCGATGCAGCGGGTAGTGGTTCGCGCCGGCCTATGGGCGCGACAGGCGGCCGGTCAGGCAGGTGCCTGGGTGCGGCAGGCGGCCGAGCGGTGGCGCCGCTTGGGGCGCTCGGAGCCCTCCGCTCCGCTCGACCCTCTGCTTGAAGACAATGCCGGTGCACTCCCAGGCACGGGCAGCCGCGCGTTCTGGATCGGGCTCATCGTTGTCAGCCTCTCGCTCATCTCGGGGCTTGCCACCTATCTGATCCTGACCGGGCTCACGCCGATCGTGCCGCGCAACGAGGTGGTGCTCGGCGTCCTCTTCATCAACGTGGTGCTCGTCGTCGCGATGGTGATGGTCATCGCGGTGCAGGCCGTCGGGCTTTGGCGCGCCTGGAAGAGAAAGATCGCGGGCGCGCGGCTGCACGTGCGCATCGTGGCGCTCTTCAGCCTGATCACCGCGCTGCCGGCCCTTCTGCTGGCGATCGCGGCCACCACGACGTTCTCGCGCTCGCTCGACAACTGGTTCAACCGTCAGACCACGTCGATCGTCATGAACTCGCTCGACGTCGCGCATGCCTATCTGGAGGAGCACGGCCAGGTCATCCGCACCGACATCGTCAACATGGCGAAGGACCTGGACGATGCCGCGCCGGAGGTAGCCGCCGACCCGCGCAAATTCCGTGATCTGATGTTTGCGCAGGCCGGGCTGCGCGATTTGCCGGTGGCCTATGTGGTCGACAGCAAGGGCACCGTGAAGGTCGCAGCTCTCGAGGACGAGAAGATCCCCTACGTGGCGCCGCCGGAGCATCTCATCCGCGCCGCGGAGGGCGGACAGGTGCCGCTGTTGATGCCGGTCAACACCTTCCGCGTCGCGGCCATCGCCAAGCTGCACGCCTATCCCGACTCCTATCTCTACGTTGCGCGCGGCGTGAGCCCGAAGGTGGTCGTGCACCTGCGCCGCACGGAGGCGGGCGTAGCCGAGTACGAGCAGCTTCGCCAGCGCCGCGGCGGCCTCAAGTTCGCGCACGGGCTCATGTACTTCATGATCTCGCTGACGGCGCTGCTGGCTGCCGTGTGGGTCGGGCTGTGGTTTGCAGGCCTTCTGGTGGCGCCGATCCGCCGGCTCATCGCGGCGGCCCAGCAGGTGGCGCGCGGCAACCTGAAGGTCGTGCTCCCGATCCGGCGGGGCGAGGGCGACCTGCGCCGTTTGTCCATGAATTTCAACTACATGACCCAGGAGCTGGAACGCCAGCGCACCGACCTCGTCACCGCCAACAGCCAGCTCACTGAGCGGCGCCGGTTCATGGAGGCGGTGCTGTCGGGCGTGTCGGCCGGTGTCATCGGCCTCGACCGCAACGGGCGCATCACGCTCGCCAATCGCTCCGCCGAGAAGCTGCTGAGCCGGGGCGAGGAGCAGCTGGTCGGGCGCGAGCTCGCCGAGGCGGTGCCCGAGTTCGCCGCCCTCGTCGAGGAGGCGCACGATCCCAATGCGAAGACGCGGCCTCAGCACCAGGTGACGCTGAACATCGCCGGCGACGAGCGCAATTTCTCGGTGCGGGTGACGCGCGAGGCGCAGGGCGGCGACGACCAGGGATCGGTGGTGACGTTCGACGACGTGACGGAGCTCGTGGCCGCGCAGCGCACTTCGGCATGGGCGGACGTGGCCCGACGCATTGCGCACGAGATCAAGAACCCCCTCACGCCCATCCAGCTCTCTGCCGAGCGCATCCGCCGCAAATACGGCAAGGTGATCACGGAGGACCGGGAGACCTTCGACCGCTGCACCGAGACCATCATCCGCCAGGTCGGCGACGTGGCGCGCATGGTCGACGAGTTCTCCTCGTTCGCGCGCACGCCGAAGGCCGAGATGGCGGAGGAGGACATCCGCGAGGTCGTGCGCGATCCCGTGTTCCTGTTCCAGATGGGCACCGGGGATGTCACGTTCGACACCAAGCTCGGCAAGGAGCCCATCATCGTCTCCTGCGATCGGCGGCTGATCTCGCAGGCCGTCACCAACCTGGTCAAGAACGCTACCGAGGCCGTGCAGGCCTATGCCGCCAGCCCCGGTGCGGAGCCCGGCTATCACGGGCGCGTGGAGACGATCGTGCGGCGCAACGGCAATCGCGTCGAGATCGAGGTCATCGACAACGGCCCGGGCCTGCCCAAGCACAACCGCAACCGCCTGCTCGAGCCCTATGTGACGACCAAGGGCAGCAAGGGCACCGGGCTCGGCCTCGCCATCGTGCAGAAGATCGTGGAAACGCACGGGGGCACGCTGTCGCTCGAGGACGCGCCGCCCGCGCCCGGGCGCACGCACGGCGCCCTCATTCGTCTCAGCCTGCCTGCAGGCCCTCCGTCCGCCCGCCACACACCTCAGCAAGAACCCGCGCCTGCCGCCGTGCGCGGGGCGTGAAGCATCAAACGAGCCAGGGAGCGATAGATGGCTTCTGACATCCTGATCGTCGACGACGAGGCTGACATCCGCGAGATGATCGCCGGACTCCTACAGGACGATGGACACCGCACGCGGCTCGCACGCGACTCCGACGAGGCGTTGAAGGCCATCGAGGAGCGCCGCCCGCAGCTCGTCGTTCTCGACATCTGGCTGCAGGGCAGCCGGCTCGACGGCCTCGAGGTGCTCAACATCATCAAGAAGACCCATCCCGACCTTCCGGTCGTCATCATCTCGGGCCACGGCAACATCGAGACGGCAGTCACCGCCATCAAGCGCGGCGCCTACGACTACATCGAGAAGCCGTTCAAGGCCGATCGTCTGCTGCTTGTCACCCTGCGCGCGCTCGAAGCCTCCAAGCTGCAGCGCGAAGTGCGCGAGCTGCGCGAGCGCTCGGTCGTAAGCACAGAGATGATCGGCCATTCCACTGCCATCAACCAGCTGCGCTCTGCCATCGAGCGGGTGGCACCGACCAACAGCCGGGTGCTGATCCGGGGCAGCGCCGGCTCCGGCAAGGAGCTGTGTGCGCGTGTGATGCACGCCCAATCGCAGCGAATGGACGGGCCGTTTGTCGTGCTCAATGCCGCGGCGATGGCGCCCGACCGCGTCGAGGAGGAGCTGTTCGGCACCGAGGATCATTCAGGCCCGCGCAAGGTCGGCGCGCTCGAGGAGGCGCACGGCGGCACGCTCTACATCGACGAGGTCGCCGACATGCCGCTGGAGACGCAGGGCAAGGTGCTGCGCGTGCTGGTGGAGCAGAAATTCCAGCGTGTCGGCGGTGGTCCCAAGGTGGCCGTCGACGTGCGCATCATCTCCTCGACCAGCCGCGACCTGGAGCGCGAGATGCAGGAGGGGCGCTTCCGCGAGGACCTGTATCACCGGCTCAACGTGGTGCCGCTGCGCGTGCCGGGACTGGCCGAGCGGCGAGACGACATCCCCGAGCTCATTCAATACTTCGTCGGGCAGATCGCCCAGTCGACCGGGCTGGCGCCGCGGCGCATCGGCGAGGACGCCGTGGCGGTGCTGCAGGCCCATGACTGGCCGGGCAACGTGCGCGAGCTCAGGAACAACATCGAGCGGCTCATGATCCTGTCCGGGGGAGAGCCCGATGCGATCATTACTGCTAACATGCTGCCCGAGGAGATCGGCTCCAACGTGCCGCTGCCGGTCAACGGCGGCGCGGAGCACCTCATGTCGCTGCCGCTGAGGGAGGCGCGCGAGATCTTCGAGCGCGAGTACCTGCTGGCGCAGATCAACCGCTTCGGGGGCAACATCTCGCGCACGGCCGAGTTCGTCGGCATGGAGCGCTCCGCTCTGCACCGCAAGCTGCGTGCGCTGGGGGTCAGCTCCCAGGAGCGCGGCGGCGAGATCTCGCGCCAGCCCTGATGATGACGCGCACGGTTTACGTCAACGGCCGCTATCTTCCCTACGGCGAAGCCGGAGTGCACGTCGAGGACCGGGGCTTCCAATTCGGCGATGCGGTTTACGAGGTATGCGAGGTCAATGGCGGGCGGCTCGTCGACGAGACGCGCCACGTGCAGCGTCTGGCGCGCTCGCTGATGGAGCTTGCCATCCGCCGGCCGATGACGCCGGCGGCCCTGTCGCGGGTGATGCGCGAGACGATCCGGCGCAACCGCGTGACGAACGGCCTCGTCTATGTGCAGGTGTCGCGCGGGGCGAGGCCACGCGACTTTCTTTTTCCGCCCGATCACGTCGAGCCGACCGTCGTCTGCCTCGCCCGCAGCATACCGCCGGGCCGGCTGGAGGCAGCCGCGGCGGCCGGCATCGCCATCAAGACCATGCCGGACACCCGCTGGGCGCGCTGCGACATCAAGACGGTCATGCTGTTGCCGGCGTCTTTGGCCAAGGAAGCCGCGCGCAAGGAGGGTGCGCGGGAAGCCTGGTTCGTCGACCCCGACGGGCATGTCACGGAGGGCGCCTCATCCAATGCCTGGATCGTGGACAAGGAGGGGCGCCTCATCACGCGCCAGGCCGACATCGCCATTCTCAGGGGGGTAGCGCGAACAACGCTGATCGATCTGCTCAAGCGGGAGAATATCGAGCTGCTGGAGCGGCCTTTCACGGTGGAGGAAGCGCGAGCGGCACGAGAGGCTTTTGTGACCTCTGCAACCAATACGCTGATGCCGGTGGTCAGCATCGACGGCCAGCCCATCGGCAATGGCTCCCCCGGTATACTGACGTTAAGGCTCAGAGCCGAATTTCATTCAGCGGCAGAAATTGCCGATGCATGATTTCTGAACAGGCAAATTGCACTTATCAGAGCAGCGAATCCTCTTGTGCATGTGCCTGTGAAGCTGCATTTTGTCAGCCCCGGGGGTGGGGTTCGGGTAGCACGGGCCCCCCACAATACAAACACGGACTACAAAAATGGCCGAAAGAGCCCAAAGTCTTCAGGACACGTTCCTGAATCACGTGCGCAAGAACAAGACGCCGCTCACGATCTTTCTCATCAACGGCGTGAAGCTGCAGGGGATTGTCACCTGGTTCGACAATTTCTGCGTGCTGCTACGCCGGGACGGGCATTCGCAGCTTGTCTACAAGCACGCCATATCAACCATCATGCCGGGTCAGCCCGTGCATCTCATGGAAGTTGATCCGGCCGAAGGCCAGCAGGCATAGCCATCCAGGAAGCGCCGCCCAAGCCTAAGCCGTCCCGCAAGCGTCGCACGCCCGTCGATCGCCAGCGGCCGCCGACGCGCGCCGTCGTGCTCGTGCCGCTGCGAGCAGGCGAGCGCCGCTCGGCCGGCGGGTCCGTACCCCTGAGGCAGGCAGCGCCGCGCTCCGTCGAGGACCGGCTCGCCGAGGCGGTCGGCCTCGCAAGGGCCATCGATCTCGATGTGCGCGCGGCAGAGATCGTGCCCCTGCTGCAGCCGCGACCATCGACGCTCTTCGGCTCAGGCAAGGTCGAGGAGCTGAAGGGCCGCATCGAGGTCGAGAGCGCAGGCCTCGCCGTCATCGACCATGCCGTCAGTCCCGTGCAGCAGCGCAATCTCGAGAAGGCCTGGGGCTGCAAGGTGCTCGACCGTACCGGCCTCATCCTGGAGATCTTCGGCGAGCGCGCGCTCACGCGCGAAGGCCGGTTGCAGGTGGAGCTGGCGCATCTCAGCTACCAGAAGAGCCGGCTGGTCCGCAGCTGGACCCACCTTGAGAGGCAGCGCGGCGGCTTCGGCTTCCTGGGCGGCCCCGGCGAAGCGCAGATCGAAACCGACCGCAGGCTGATCGAGGAGCGCATAGCGTTCATTCGCAGGGAGCTGGCCGGCGTCGTCAAGACGCGCGCGCTGCACCGCGCCGGCCGCAAGCGTGTGCCGTTCCCGGTGGTTGCCATCGTCGGCTACACCAACGCCGGCAAGTCGACGCTCTTCAACCGGCTGACGGGCGCAGGCGTCGTTGCCAGGGATCAGGTGTTTGCAACGCTCGATCCGACCATGCGCGAGGTGAAGCTCGCGAGCGGACGGCGCATCATCCTGTCGGACACGGTTGGTTTCATCTCCGATCTGCCGACCACGCTGGTGGCGGCCTTCCGGGCGACGCTGGAGGAGGTGATCGCCGCCGATCTCATCCTACATGTGCGCGACATCAGCCACCCGGAGATGGAGGCACAGCGGCGCGATGTGGAGGCTGTGCTGGCGGAGCTCGGCGTCGACTCGGCGTCTGCCGAGAGGAGGATCATCGAGGTCGGCAACAAGATCGACCGGATCGATGCGCACGCGCGCCGGGAAGCGGTGCGCGCGGCCGACCGGCATGGGCGCCGTCTTCTGCTCGTGTCGGCCGTGACAGGGGAAGGCATCGACGGCCTGCTTGAGGCCGTCGATGCGCGCTTCGGCGAGAAAGATGTGATCCTGACCCTTGAGATACCGTTGCAGCAGGGACGCCTGCTGAGCTGGCTGCACGACAACGCCGAGGTGCTGGAGCAGACGCGCGAGGAGAGCGGCGCCGTCACATGCCGGTTCCGCATCGATCCCGCCATCCGCGGCAGGCTCGAGGGTGAGCTCAGGCGCGCGGGACTCGCTTGACGACCCTGCCCGCGCCCTCACCGGTCGAGACGCGGCACGTCGAGGCGGTGCACGATGCCCTCCATCCGGCTGTTGAGGGCCGGATACCTCTGCAGCACGAGCGGATCGTGGCCCGGCACGATATGCCGCCTGGAAGCGGCAAGCGTCTTGAGCCGCGCGTAGCCCCTGAGCACGTCCTCGACGTCGACGACGATGGGAAACACCTTTCCCGTCTCGAAATTCTCATAGAAGTGGGAGCTGTCGGAGGCGAGGACCACGGCGCCCGTCGCCGTGGCCACGCGCACGCACTGCAGGCCGCGGCTGTGGCCGCCGATCTTGTGCACGCTCACACCGGGCGCGATCTCGGCATCGCCTTCGTGGAA
Source organism: Hyphomicrobiaceae bacterium (assembly GCA_008933705.1). Lineage (GTDB taxonomy): Bacteria > Pseudomonadota > Alphaproteobacteria > Rhizobiales > Hyphomicrobiaceae > AWTP1-13. Next base: position 71,720 of record WBUN01000016.1, on the reverse strand, counting down.
GTGCACCCGGCCCGAATAGACATGGCGCACCATCTCGCAGACATGCTCTGCGGTGAAGGGCACGCGCAGGTGGGGGTGGCACATGCAGGGACCGGTGGCATAGGCCATCTCGGCGGCCTGCAGGTGGAAACGGGCGTTGGGGAAGGCGGACAGGGTGCCGGCGTGGTCGTAGTGGAGATGGGTGACGATGAGGTGCTCGATGCCGGCGGGCGGTATGCCGATCTGCTCCAGGGCGGCGGCGGGCGAGCGCATGATCGCGCGCTGGCGCTTGCGCGCCTCGGCTTCGTCGAAGCCGCTGTCGACCAGGATGGTGCGGTTCCCGTTGCGGATTACCCACACGAAATAATCGAGCTGATGGGGGGCATCGTGGTCGTCCGCCATGATGAAGCTCTCCACCCGCTTGCGATCGGTGCGCTCGGCATACTTGACGGCCAGGATCTCGTAGGTCTCGGTGCTCACCGGCGTTCTCCTCCGCTTGTGATTTGCCCGCAGCATGGCGCGTCTGCCGCGCCAATGCCACCTTCCCCGGCAATGAGGCCTGGGCGGATGCCGCCCTGTTGAGCAGCCGGGAGGCTGCAAATGCGCCGGCAAACAGGATAGGCTGAGAGGCGGAGACGGGCGGCCTGGGAGAGAGCGACCCGGAGGCCTGCGTCGCCAAATTGTTGCAATTGGACGCCAGCCTGACCACGGCGACAGCACTGAGAGACCGGACCGAAGAGACCTCCCGTGAACGTTTCATTCCTGCAGGAACTGCTGAACACGATCGCGGAGCAGGGGCGGCAACTGCTGCCGCGCTCGCTCGGGGGCGGCGAGCCGAAGGACGACATCACCGAGCTTGCCGATGCGCTGGTGTCGGTGCGCGGCGAGGCATCCGGGGTTGCGATCGCGCGCGAGATCCTCAACCGCTATCGTGCGCTGTCGGACGAGGAGCGGCGGAGCTTTCTCGAGTTCCTGGCCGAGACGCTGCAGCCCGACCCCAACGGGGTGACCCGGGCGGCCAAGGCCTATCTTGCCAACCCGAGCGAAGCCAACGTCGCGGCGCTGCAGCGGGCGGTCGAGAGCCCGCGCCAGGAGTTCTTCCGCCGGCTGAACCTTGCGCCTGGCGCCACGGCCGAGATCGTCGCCATGCGCCGCGACATCATGGCGGGCGCGGCGGAGGATGCGGCGCTCGCGCGCGTCGATGCGGACCTGATGCACCTGCTGTCGTCGTGGTTCAATCGAGGCTTCCTGGTGCTCAGGCGCATCGACTGGCAGACGCCGGCCGCCATCCTGGAGAAGATCATCGCCTATGAGGCCGTGCACGAGATCCGCGGCTGGGACGACCTGCGCCGCCGGCTCGACCCGGCCGACCGGCGCTGCTTTGCGTTCTTCCATCCCTCGCTGATTGACGAGCCGCTGATCTTCGTCGAGGTGGCGCTGACCAACGCCATTCCCGACAACATCAACACGGTGCTGGAGGAGGCGCCGAAGGGCGACGGCCTCGCCGACAAGCCGACCACGGCCGTGTTCTACTCGATATCCAACTGCCAGGAGGGGCTGCGCGGCATCTCGTTCGGCAATTTCCTGATCAAGCAGGTGGTCGACGACCTCGTGAAGGAGCGGGCGAGCCTCAAGACCTTCGTCACGCTCTCGCCGGTGCCGCGCTTTGCCAAGTGGCTGGAGCAGACCATCGGCGAGGCAGACGCCGATCTCGTCTCGCCGGCCGAGCGCGACAGGCTGCGGGTGCTGGCCGATCCGGACTGGATCGATGCGCCCGAGGCGGCGGAGGCGCTCAAGCCCGTGCTGCTGCGCCTTGCGGCGCACTATTTTCTCACCGCCAAGGCCGCGGACGGCGGACCGGTCGATCCGGTCGCGCGCTTCCACCTCGGCAACGGCGCGCGGCTCGAGCGCATCAACTGGCTGGGTGACACCTCGCCCAAGGGGCTGCGCGAGGCGCACGGGCTGATGGTCAACTACCGCTATGAAATCCGCGACATCGAGAAGAACCACGAGGCCTACGAGAACGAAGGGGTCGTGGCGGTGTCGCGACAGGTTAGCGCCCTGCTGAAGGCGGAGCGGAGCCGGGGAGAGGGCGGCAAGCTGCTGCTGCTGCCGAGCCTGCTCACGTCCAGGGCCGCACTGGACAAGGAAGAAGGGACTCCGTAACCGGCCCCAGTGTCTCCTGCCGCATGCACAACTGCGTATGCCAGACGCGGTGCATTGTCCGCGGCCTGCACGGCGAACTGACCGGCTCTTGAGGATCGAACCATGCGCTACAGCGACGAGGATCGGGAAAGCAGCAACGTCGAGGATCGGCGCGATCAACCGGGCGGCTTGCCGAGCCGCGGCGGCATGCCGTTCCCTGTTGCGCTCGGCGGGGGCGGTCTCAGCATCACGTCGCTTGTCATCATCGGCATCATCTGCCTGATGCTCGGCATCAACCCGCTGGAGCTGCTGAGCGGGGGCGACGGCATCCCCAACCTGCCGCAGAGCGGGCAGACGCGCACCAGTCAGCGCGCCCCCTTCGAGATGCCTCGCAGTGAGCAGCAGCGCGTGCCGCAGCAGGATGACGAGATGGCCCGCTTCGTGCGGCGCGTCCTGGCCGATACCGAAGACGTGTGGACGCGCGTGTTCGAGGGCGCGGGCCGGAAATACGAGGAGCCGAAGCTGGTCATGTTCCGGCAGGCGACGCAGACCGCGTGCGGAACGGGGATGTCCGCCATGGGTCCGTTCTATTGCCCCCTCGATCGCAAGGTCTACATCGACCTGGCTTTCTACGAGGATCTGAAGCGGCGCTTCAATGCACCCGGCGACTTCGCGCAGGCCTACGTCATCGCGCACGAGGTCGGCCACCACGTGCAGACATTACTCGGCGTGGCGGACAAGGTGCAGGCCAGGAAGCAGCGTCTCGACCAGCGCGGAGCCAACGAGCTGCAGGTGCGCATGGAGCTGCAGGCCGATTGCCTGGCCGGCGTGTGGGCGAGCCTGAACGATCAGGTCAAGAAGCGGCTGCAGCCGGGCGACGTGGAGGAGGGGTTGAACGCGGCTTCGGCCATCGGCGACGACACGATCCAGAGGCGCATGCAGGGCCGGGTCGTGCCGGAGTCCTTCACGCATGGCTCCTCGGCGCAGCGTGTGCGCTGGTTCCGCAAGGGGCTCGAGACGGGGCAGATGCAGGCCTGCGACACGTTCAGCCCCAGCACCCCGTGAGCCTCGCGCTCAAGTGCGCGCCTTGAAGGGAAACAGCATCTGGCCGATGAGGCCGGCGGGCACGGCCGTCGCCGTGCCGAACTGCTGCGGCAGGCGGTCCTTCGGCATGTGGTAGGTGCCGAACAGAACGTCCCACAGCGGCAGCAGGCCGGCGAAGTTCTTGTCGCGGGCATTGGTCTCATCGGTGTGATGCCAGCGATGAAAACGCGGCGAGACCAGAACGGCGCGCAACGGGCCCCAATCCCAGTCGAGATTGGCGTGCACGAGGATGGCCATGAAGGTGAGAACGGGAACGAGGCCTGCGACTGCGACCGGCGCGAAGCCCGCAGCCAGCACCGGCAGCGTGCCGGCAATGCGCATCAACGCGTCGTTGACGGGGTGCAGGCGCACCGCCGACAGCCAGTCGAGATCGGTGGAGGAATGATGCACGGCGTGGAAGTGCCACAGCCGGCCGCGGTGGAAGGCGCGATGCATCCAATAGCCGATGAAATCCGTGACCAGCAAGACCACGACCGCCTGCAGCCACAGCGGCAGGCGTGATGCCGGGCCGAAGCCGTTGAGGAGCAGCTCCTTATCCACCGTGCCGTAGACCAGCAGGGCGAGCGGCACGATGGTCACCGCGACTGAAACGCGCGTGACGGCGCGTGTCACCAGCGGGGTGAAGGCCCAATAGGCCAGATCGGTCGAGAACCCGCGCCGCAGCAGCGGCAGGCGCTTCTCGCGCGGGCGCAGCAATTGCAGCGTGCCGAACAGGACGAACAGCACGGCGAAGCTGATCAGGACGCCCTTGATGGTGGGAGGCATGGCCATCCTCCAAGCGACGGGATGGGCTCTACAACGCGGACGGGGCAGGAATCCGTCGCCCGGCCGTTCGCCTCACCCGCGCCCGGGCAGACCGCCAAAGCCATCGGGCAAGGCAGGCTCTGCGTGCTCACGCGCTCCGGCCGGGATGACAGGCGCGGCGTGTGGATTTCAGGTTCAGCCCAAGTCGGAAGGACTTCAGTGTGATTCAGATCGAGAAATTCGCTCCAAGCATGCCGGCAACACCGGCGATTTTCTCGATCACCACGCTTAGCCTAGCCCTGCCGTTTGGCGATAAACGCCAGCCGCTCGAACAGGTGCACGTCCTGCTCGTTCTTGAGCAAAGCCCCGTGCAGCGGGGGAATGAGCTTGCGCGGGTCGTTCTCGCGCAGCGTCTCGGGGCTGATGTCCTCGTTCAGCAGCAGCTTGATCCAGTCGAGCAGCTCGGACGTGGACGGCTTCTTCTTGATGCCTGGCACCTCGCGCACGTCATAGAAGATCTTCATGGCCTCGGTCACAAGGCGCCCCTTGAGGTTGGGGAAATGCACCTCGACGATCTCGCGCATGGTCTCGGGATCGGGAAACTTGATGTAGTGGAAGAAGCAGCGGCGCAGGAAGGCGTCGGGCAGCTCCTTCTCATTGTTGGAGGTGATGATCACGATCGGCCGGTGCCTGGCCTTGATGGTCTCGCCGGTTTCGTAGACGTAGAATTCCATGCGATCGAGCTCCTGCAACAGGTCGTTGGGGAACTCGATATCGGCCTTGTCGATCTCGTCGATGAGCAGCACGGGCCGCTCCTCGTGGGTGAACGCCTCCCAGAGTTTGCCCTTGCGGATGTAGTTGCGGATATCCTTGACGCGCTCGTCGCCGAGCTGACTGTCGCGCAGGCGGCTCACGGCGTCGTATTCGTAGAGACCCTGGAGCGCCTTGGTTGTCGACTTGACGTGCCATTCGATCAGCGGCGCCTTCACCGCTTTGGCGACCTCGATGGCCAGCACCGTCTTTCCTGTCCCCGGCTCGCCCTTCACCAGAAGAGGGCGCTGCAGCGTGATGGCGGCGTTGACGGCAACCGTGAGGTCGTCGGTCGCCACGTAGTTCTTCGTTCCCTTGAATCGCATGATGTCGCGCGCACTCCCGGCCGGCAAAAGGACGGGCGACATTACGGGCGCCGGGCTCCTGCTTCAAGCGGCGCGCTTTGCGGCAAAAAAGGTAGGCGCCACTTCCAGGCGGCGGTTGGAAGTGGCGCAGGCGACGCTTGGGGGGAGAACGCAGGGAAAAGCGTCGCTTGTCAGAGCCGAAGCAATTGCCGATCGGGGAAACGCAAGACCGCGGGGGAGGGGCGGTCTTTGCGCTCGATCCAGATCGTCATTTATCGCCGCACTGCTTGGCCCCGAATCCGTCTTTGTGAGGGAATACTCCCTCAAAGAGATGAATGCACGGTAAACGTGTAGAATTCGATCGTTACTACTTCAGATAGATGACAGACGATGTAGAATAATTAATACAAGACTGCTCTTGATGGCGGCGTTCATCTGCGCACCGCACGCGCGAGCTGCAACCGCTCCGCTGCAGCGCACGTCAACTGCTTGACTTGAAAAAACAGCGGCTTAAATACGGGCTCCAAATTGCGACGCCCGGAGCCGGGCGCGACAAGCATAGCGTCAACGAGCCGTCGGGAAGCGCGCATGGGCAAAACCGATCGCAAGCGTCCGGTCAAGAAGGCCGCGCCCAAGGTGCCGGCGAAGGCCGCAAGCGAAGGGCGCGGCGATGCGCGTGTGACGGCTCACCTCAAGAACGGTGCGCCGAAGGCACCGTCCAAGCCCTCGCGCAAGAACTCGAACCGGCAGAGCAGCATCATTCTCCCCGAAGGCTACCGGCCGTCTGAGAACGAGCCGTTCATGAACGATCGTCAGAAGGTGTATTTCCGCAACAAGCTGATCGCTTGGAAGGAAGAGATCATCCGCCAGAATCGCGAGACGCTTCAGGTGCTGCACGAGGACTCCGCCCAGCACGCCGATCTCGCCGATCGCGCCACCTCCGAGACCGACCGCGCGCTCGAGCTCAGGGCGCGCGACCGGCAGCGCAAGCTGATCGCCAAGATCGACGCGGCGCTGGCGCGCATCGAGGAAGGGACGTACGGCTATTGCGAGGAGACGGGCGAGCCGATCGGTCTCAAGCGTCTGGACGCCAGGCCGATCGCCACCCTCTCCCTTGAGGCGCAGGAGCGCCACGAGCGCCGCGAGAAGGTATTCCGCGAAGACTGAGGGGGCCGCCGCGCCCTTGCTGCTAGCTGCCGGCTCCGGGCAGCGGCTTGCCGTTCCCCGCAGATTCCGGCGGTTGCGCCGCCCCGCCATCCGGGCGCTGCTCGATGGTGCGGTTGAGATAGCGCTTCACGGCGTCGAGGTCGCGCAAGGTGACGTCGAGCTGGTTGAAGGGGATCTCGATATCGGCCGCGCGCAGGGCCTTCAGGATGGCAACGCGCAATTCCGATTGGGTGGAAAGCGTCACGTTGGTGTCGCCAAGATGCGCGCGCAGGCAGAATTCGAGGGCACTGCTGCCGAAGTTCTCGAAGACCGCACTGGGGGGCGGCGATTGCAGGACCTGTGGATGCGCCTTGGCACAGTCCAGTAGAATCTCGATGACCTTGTCCGGGTCGGCATCGTAGGCGACCCCGATGCGTATGGCGATGCGGATCAGCGAGTTGCGATGCGTCCAGTTGAGCACGCGCCCGGTGATCAGCTCCGAGTTGGGGATGATGAGGCTCGCCTTGTCGAATGTCTCGATCTCGGTTGCGCGTACGCTGATGCGGCGCACGTTGCCCTGCTGGTCGCCGAGCACGATCCAGTCGCCGACCTTTATCGGCCGCTCGATCAGCAGGATCAGGCCTGACACGAAGTTGTTGACGATCGACTGCAGGCCGAAGCCGATGCCGACCGACAGCGCGCCTGCGACGATGGCGAGATTGGTGATGTCGAAGCCGGCGTAGGAGATCGCCAGCAGGCCGGCAAGGCCGGTGCCGATGTAGCCCGCCACCGTCTCGACCGAGTTGGCGATGCCGGGGTCCATGCGCGTCTGCTGGAGCGCCTTCTCGCGCAGCCAGCGCTGGAACAGCCGGGTGGCGAACAGCAGCGCGATGAAGAGGACGATGCCGAACAGAATGCGGGCGAGCGAGATCCTGAACTGGCCGATCTCGAGGCCGAACACGAGGGACTTGAACCAGTCGCGGATGTCCGCGCCCGAGAACCCCCAGCTCAGCATCAGCAGCGGCAGCGCACAGATCACGAGCGCGAAGGTAAGCGCGAACTCGGTCAGCCAGGCGAGCTGCCGCCGGCGGGGCGCATCGATGCCGAAGCGGCTCTCGAGCATTTCGCCCACAGGATAGGCGCGCTGCTGGGGCTCGCGCGTCACGGCGCGGATGGCGAGATAGCCGAGCGCAACGATGACCACCACGATGCCGGTCAGAACGAGTTGCTGGGCTGCGAAGCGGGCGAGCGCGACGTAGCCGAGCAGCGCGGCGCCGGCAATGCACAGCGCCATGATCCACAACGGCAGCTTGAGCCAGCGCGGGGCATGGCGCGACACCGGGGCGGAGCCTGCCTCAGCCCCTTGCGGCTCGAACGGCGTGAGCAGCAGGCCGATGAGCAGGATGGCGAATGCCATGCTGGCGAGGAAGGATTGCACCACGCTGAGCGCCAGGGGGACGAAGAATGCCCGGCTCATCTGCGTCAGTGCCACGTCGAGGGCATACACGGCGGCGATGCCCTGCAGCAGCAGGCCGATCTGGCGGGCCGGGCGGTCGGCAAGGGCGACCAGCCGCCACTGCGGCTCGGACGGGGCGAGCACGGATCCAATCAACGCGCTGACGCCCGCAAAGACCAGGATCGCCTTCAGGATGGCCGCGGCCGCCCGACCCCAGGGCGGGTAAAGGAGGTCCAGCGCGTCAAGCCCGCCGTAGATCAGCAGTCCGGCTGCCGCAGCCGGCAGCGCGCGCAGCGGCGCCACCCAGGCGACGGAGATCGCGCGCTCGAAGAAGGAGGGCAGCGGCGGCTCGCTGCGACGGTGCCGGCGATCGGTCACTCTCCGCACGACGTAGCGCAGGATGACGTACAGCAGCGCGGCGGCGGCGAGAAGGAGCGAGATCTCCATCGCCTTCGCGTTCGCCCATTGCCACCAGTCCTGGGCCAGATAGCTGAGGCGGCTTCCCACGGCCGGCGTCTCGCTGGTGAAGTCGCGCCAGAGGCCCGGCAGCAGCGGGCTCGGCAACCGCTCGAGCAGGCTCTTGGTGAAAAGCGAGTGCCGCAGCACCGTGATCTTCTCGATCAGCTGGCGCGCCCGCACCCAGGTCAGCTCGGTCGCCTTGATGGCGCCGTCGAGTTGGGAGGCCATCGCGGTCAGGCGCGCGCGTTCAGCGGCAATCGCCGGGGCTTCGGGCGGGCCGTCCTTCGCGGGCGGGGGGCCGAGCTTCTCGATCTGCGACTTGACGGCCTCGAGCCGTGGGCGCAGCTGCTCGGCGGTCTGGGTGGAGCCGGTGAGGATCTCCTCCACGTCCACCCTGAGGCGGCTCAGCTCCTCCTCGAGATCGGTCAGGTGCTGGATGGCCTTCTCGGCTGATTCGATCGCCGTCGTCAGGCGCGCAACCGGCGTGGTGACGTCTGAAGGCAACTCGGGCGCACGGGGCGGCGCCGGCTGCGGGGCGGTTTCGGCAGGAGGCGTCGTCTGCGCCGGCGCCGGGACCACGGTCTGCGCCAGGGCGGCTTGCGGACCGCAAATTGAGGCCGCAAGCAGAAATCCAGCAAGCAGCAGGCGCCGGCCGGGCTGTCGGCTGAGAGGCCGGCTCATTCGTTGACGGCTTGTCCGAAGCTGCGCGGCTGGCGGGTGAACACGGGCGCCGCCGGCTCGATGGGTTCCGCGGCTGCCGGCAGCGCGGCCCTTGGCGCGGCAATGTTGGTCTCGATCACCACATCCACCGGCCCGCCGGTCATGATGAGGTGCTCCACATCGTCGCGGCGGACCAGCACCAGCTTGCGGCGGCTGTCAACGGAGGCCTGCTCGCTCACGCTGAGGCGCGGCTCGGGGCGCGCGGCGAACCATCCGCCCCACGGCACGCTGGTGTCGCCGGTCATGTAAACGCGATAGCCCCACAGCCCGCCGACCACGGCGGCGGCAACCAGAAGCAGCATGAAAAGCCAAAACAGGAAGGTCATCTCTCACATTCCCATCGATTCGCCGGGCCGAGACTGCGCCCATTTTGCCCGTGCGCCAAGCACGCCATGGACACTTCCGCCGGCTGCGCGGAGCCTGTCGCAGAAATGGCGGCCATCTGCCGCGCGTGCGCGTCCAATCAATACCCACCGCCCACAAATGCGCGGCGTTCCCCTCCAGCGTGCATCTTCACGGCATCTTAACCTGAATGATTGCTTTCTTGAAGCGCGCCGGGCCGTCGATCCCAGTCCCCGAGCGCACTCATGTGGTGGCTACAAATCCCTGGTTAGTACATGCGTCCAGATGCCGGCCCTATTCAGGCGTTGCGCCTGCCCTTTGCCCAAAGTCTTCAAACAATAAGGGCTTCCTGCAGCCAGAGCCTCAAGGCGCTGCAGGCCTCGCTCACGCAGAATCAGCTAAGACTGCGCCGCATGGCAGAAATCGAGGCAAGCCCGGACGTGGCTGCAGCCGCGGAGCCCCGCATGCGGGCGCACGGCGCAGGCGGGCTGCTCCTGATGCTCGGGCTTGTCAGCGCCGGGGCACTGGGCGCCATGGCGCTCGTCGCCAGCGGTGCGGCAGAGCCGGTGGTGCTCGGCCTGCTGGCACTGCTCGCCGTGGCGGGCGTGTTCCTGATCTTCGGATTGCTGACGGGCTTCGTGCGCCTGAGCGAGCGCGCCGCCGAGGCCGACATGGTCAAGGCCGTCGCCGATGGGCTCGACACCGGCCTGCTGATCGTCGACGCGAAGGGCAGCGTGCTCTACCGCAACCGGGCCCTGCAGCGCCTGACCGGCCGCCGGTCGGGCCGGCATGCCACGCTGGAGGAGCTGTTTGCAGGCGCGCCCGAGTCGGCGCAGGCGTTCTTCCGCCTCAACCGCGCCGCCGAGCGTTTCGAACCTCGCGACGAGGAGTTCTACGTTCGCTCCGGCACGTTGCGTGGCGGGCGCTGGCTGCACGTCTCGGTGCGGCCCTATGCGGCGCAGACCGGCAACACGCCCGACGGACGGCTCACGCTCTGGCAGGTCGCCGACGTGACGCGCGAGCGCACGCGCGAGCTGGAGACCGTTGGCGGGCTCGAGGCGACGCTGGCCTTCTATGACAGTCTCCCCCAGGGGCTGCTCGCCGTCACGGCGGACGGACGCATTGCCCATCTCAATGCGACGTTGAGCCAGTGGCTTGGCTTGCGGCCCGAGTCCGGACGCGCGCTGACGCTGCTCGACATCGTGTCCGCCGACGGCGCAGCCCTGATACGGGCCGCCGGGCGTGGTGGCGTCGGGCGCGCAACACGGTTCGACCTCGACCTGCTGCGCGAGGACGGCCGCGCCTTCCCGGCCCAGCTCATTTGCCGCGGCAACGGGCGCGGCGGCGCCATCTCGATCCTGGTTCTCGATCGCAGCGCCGAGGCGAGCCGCGAGACCGGGCGTGCCGAAGCCGACGTGCGTTTCTCGCGCGTCCTTCAGTCGGCGCCGTTCGGCATCGCCACCGCCGATGCCGAGGGCCGCATCATCGGCAGCAACGCCGCCTTCATGCGCATGTTCGACGGCATCCGGCCGCCGGCGTCCATCACAGACCTTGCGCCCGCCGGCGACGAGGCAACGGGCAGGGAGCTTGCGAAAGCCCTGCAGCGCGCCGTTTCGGGCCGCACCGGGGCCGCGCCGATCGAGATCTCCTTCGGGCCGCAGGGCGAATTGGCGCGCCGGATCTACGTGAGTCCCCTCGGGGCGGGTGCGCGCGGGCGCGAGGGCGCCATCCTCTATGCGATCGATGCCACCGAGCAGAAGGCGCTCGAGCTGAAGTTCGCACAGAGCCACAAGATGGAGGCCATCGGCCAGCTTGCCGGGGGCGTCGCGCACGACTTCAACAACGTGTTGACCGCCATCATCGGCTTCTCCGATCTGCTGCTGCTGAAGCACCGGCCGACGGACGCCGCCTATCGCGACATCATGAACATCAAGCAGAGCGCGCATCGCGCCGCCGGGCTGGTGCATCAGCTCCTCGCCTTCTCGCGCCGGCAGACCTTGCAGGCAGAGGTGCTCGAACTCGGCGAGGTGCTGACCGACCTCGCCGCCCTGCTCAACCGCGCGCTCGGCGAGAAGATCGACCTGAAGATCCTGTCCGGGCGCGACCTGTGGTACGTGAAGGCGGACAAGACGCAGTTTGTGCAGGTGATCATCAACCTTGCCGTCAACGCGCGCGACGCCATGCCCAACGGCGGCTGCCTCACCATCCGCACGCGCAACATCAGCGAGCGCGAGAGCCTCAAGGTCAGCAAGGCCGGGGTCGCGGCCGGCGAATACGTCCTGATCGAGGTGGAGGACACCGGCTGCGGCATGCCGCCCGAGGTGATGAGCAAGATCTTCGAGCCGTTCTTCACAACCAAGGATGTCGGCAAGGGCACAGGTCTCGGCCTCTCCACGGTCTACGGCATCGTCAAGCAGACGGGCGGCTACATCTTCGCCGAGAGCGAGCCCGGCAAGGGAACAACCTTCCGCGTCTACCTGCCCCGCCACATCATCGAGAACGAGGACGAGATCGCCCGCGAGCGGCCGGAGAAGAAGAAGGAGGTCGCGCGCGATCTCACCGGCACGGGACGCGTGCTGCTGGTGGAGGACGAGGACGCGGTGCGCAACTTTGCGGCCCGTGCCCTTTCGCGCCAGGGCTACGAGGTGCTGGAGGCGGGCACCGGCGTGGAGGCGCTCGAGGTGATGGAGCGCGAGAAGGGCCGCGTCGACATCGTCGTCAGCGACGTGGTGATGCCGGAGATGGACGGGCCTTCGCTGCTGAAGGAGCTGCGCAAGACCAACCCGGGCCTCAAGATCATCTTCGTCTCGGGCTATCCTGACGACGCCTTCAAGAAGACGCTTGATGACGACGAGGACTACGCGTTCCTGCCCAAGCCGTTCACGCTGCCGCAGCTCGCCGCCAAGGTGAAGGAGCAGCTGGGGCGGTAAGCGCTGTCCAGCCGCCCTGGCCGACAGTGCGCCGCCGGTTCAGGACAGGGTGTTCCGGCCGCGGACGCGCGCGTTGCGCAATGAGAACAAAACGTGTACGTTGTGTGCAACGGCGAGTCGCGTTTTGCCTCTATCTGCAACTCATGAAATAAGGGATTCCCGATGGAAAAGCCGGCGCTGCGGGTGGTCGAAGGGGGTAGCATGGACAAGCAGAAGGCGCTGCAGGCGGCGCTCGACCAGATCGACAAGAACTTCGGCAAGGGCTCCATCATGCGGCTGGGGGCCAACGACCGCCGCATCGAGGTCGAGGCCATTTCGACGGGCTCGCTGGGGCTCGACATCGCGCTCGGCATCGGCGGGCTGCCGCGCGGCCGCGTGGTGGAGATCTATGGCCCGGAATCCTCCGGCAAGACGACGCTGTCCCTGCAGGTGCTGGCCGAGGCGCAGAAGAAGGGCGGCATCTGCGCGTTCGTCGACGCCGAGCACGCGCTCGACCCCGTCTATGCCAGGAAGCTCGGCGTGAAGGTCGAGGACCTGCTGATCTCCCAGCCCGACGACGGCGAGCAGGCGCTCGAGATCGCCGACACGCTGGTGCGCTCGGGCGCCATCGACGTGCTGGTGGTCGATTCGGTTGCGGCCCTGACCCCCAAGGCCGAGCTCGAGGGCGAGATGGCCGACATGCAGCCCGGCATGCAGGCGCGCCTCATGAGCAAGGCGCTGCGCAAGCTGACGGCCTCCATCTCCAAGTCGAAGTGCATGGTGATCTTCATCAACCAGATCCGCATGAAGATCGGCATCATGTTCGGCAATCCGGAGACGACGACGGGCGGCAACGCGCTCAAGTTCTACGCCTCCGTGCGCCTCGACATCCGCCGCATCGGCCAGATCAAGGAGCGCGAGGAGGTGGTCGGCAACCAGACGCGCGTCAAGGTCGTCAAGAACAAGGTGGCCCCGCCCTTCAAGCAGGTCGAGTTCGATATTATGTATGGCGAGGGCATCTCCAAGACCGGCGAGCTGGTCGATCTCGGCGTCAAGGCCGGCATCATCGAGAAGTCGGGCGCCTGGTTCTCCTACAACGGCGAGCGCATCGGCCAGGGCCGCGAGAATACCAAGGCCTTTCTGAAGGCGCACCCGAAGGTGGCCGACCAGATCGAGAAGGCCATCCGCCAGAATGCGGGCCTCATCGTCGACAAGATGCTGGACGCCCCGCCAGAGGGCGACGAGGCCGCCGACGCGGAAACGGACGCGGACGACTTCGTGGCCGAGGAGCCCGAGGCCGACACGGCCGGCAAGAAGGGCGCACGGGCGAAGCGGTGAGTGCCATCCCGGGCCTTGTGCCCGGGATCCAGCAGCCCGCAAGCTGCAGCGTTCGCGTCGTGCAACGTCATGGCCGCACGGGATCTGTGGCGGGCTGGATCCCGGCGACAAGCGCTGGGATGACAACTGGCGTCCGCGTCGCTAGAAGTCTGGCGAGGCCAGAACCCCCGCAAACGCAGCGGTTTTTTTGGGCCCGTGCGGGGAGCCACGCGAGCACGCCATGACGACGGTCAATCAGGTCCGGTCGACCTTCCTCGACTTCTTTGCCAGGAACGGCCACGAGGTCGTGCCGTCCTCGCCGCTCGTCCCGCGCAACGACCCGACGCTGATGTTCACCAGCGCGGGCATGGTGCAGTTCAAGAACGTCTTCACCGGCCAGGAGAAGCGCCCCTACACCCGCGCTACGACCTCGCAGAAATGCGTGCGCGCCGGCGGCAAGCACAACGATCTCGACAACGTCGGCTACACGGCGCGGCATCACACCTTCTTCGAGATGCTCGGCAACTTCTCCTTCGGCGACTACTTCAAGGAGCTGGCGATCCCGCTCGCCTGGGAGCTCGTCACCAAGGTCTATGGCCTCGATGCCAAGCGGCTGCTGATCACCATCTACCACGACGACGAGGACGCCTACCGCATCTGGAAGAAGGTGACGGGCTTGGCGGACGACAAGATCATCCGCATCGCCACCTCCGACAATTTCTGGTCGGCGGGCGATACCGGCCCCTGCGGTCCCTGCTCGGAGATCTTCTTCGACCACGGCCCCGAAATTGCGGGCGGCCCACCCGGCTCGGCCGACGCGGACGGCGACCGCTTCGTCGAGATCTGGAATCTCGTGTTCATGCAGTACGACCAGCGGGGGCCCGGCGATCGCGTCGACCTGCCGAGGCCGTCGATCGACACCGGCATGGGGCTCGAGCGCATCTCGGCCGTTCTGCAGGGCGTGCACGACAACTACGACATCGACCTGTTCAAGGCGCTGATCGCGGCCTCGCAGGCTGCCACCGGCGTGCCCGCCAAGGGCGAGCACAGGGCCTCCCATCGCGTCATCGCCGACCATTTGCGCGCAACCAGCTTCCTGATTGCGGAAGGCGTGCTGCCCTCCAATGTCGGCCGCGGCTATGTGCTCCGCCGCATCATGCGCCGCGCCATGCGTCACGCGCATCTCCTCGGCGCCAAGGAGCCTTTGATGTACCGGCTGGTGCCGGCGCTGGTGCACGAGATGGGCGAGACCTATCCGGAGCTGGCGCGCGCGCAACCCCTCATCACCGAGACGCTGAAGCTGGAGGAGACGCGCTTCCGCAAGACGCTGGAGAAGGGCCTGGGTCTGCTCGACGAGGCAAGCCATAACCTGAAGAAGGGCGACGTGCTCTCCGGCGAGACCGCGTTCAGGCTCTACGACACCTACGGCTTCCCCCTCGACCTCACGCAGGACGCCTTGAAGTCGCGCGGCATCGCCGTCGACACCGACGGCTTCGCCACGGCCATGGAGAAGCAGAAGGAGGAGGCGCGCAAGGCCTGGAAGGGCTCGGGCGAGGCGGCGACCGAGGGCGTCTGGTTCGAGGTCAAGGAGCGTGTCGGAGCGACCGAGTTCCTGGGCTATGACACCGAGACGGCCGAGGGCGAGGTGCGTGCGCTGGTCAAGAGCGGCAAGGAGGTCAAGAGCCTCAAGGCCGGGGACGAGGGCGCCCTGGTGCTGAACCAGACGCCGTTCTACGGCGAGTCCGGCGGCCAGGTCGGCGATCAGGGTCTCATCAGGGGCGCCAGGGGCGCGGTGTTCCGCGTCGGCGACACGCAGAAAAAGCTGGGCGACGTCTTCGTCCACATCGGGCGCGTCGAGAAGGGCTCCTTCAAGCCGGGCGATGCGGTGGAGCTTGTGGTCGACCACGCGCGCCGCACGGCCACGCGCGCCAACCATTCGGCGACCCATCTTGTGCACGAGGCGCTGCGGCAGGTGCTCGGAACACACGTCGCGCAGAAGGGCTCGCTGGTCGACCCGGACCGTCTGCGCTTCGACTTCTCCCATCCCAAGCCGATGACGCCGGAGGAGGTCGCAGCGGTCGAGGACATGGCCAATGCCTTCGTGCTTCAGAACAGCGCTGTGGAAACGCGGCTCATGGCGCTCGAGGATGCCAAGCAGAGCGGGGCCATGGCGCTGTTCGGCGAGAAGTACGGCGATGAGGTGCGTGTCGTCTCGATGGGCATCGGCCAAGCCGGGGAAAAGGCCAACAAGGCCTGGTCGGTGGAGCTTTGCGGCGGCACCCATGTTGCGCGTACCGGCGATATCGGCCTGGTGCGCATCGTCGCCGAGAGTGCGAGCGCCGCCGGCGTGCGCCGCATCGAGGCGCTGACGGCGGCACGCGCGCGAGCCTATCTTGCCGAGCAGGATGCGCGCGTGCGCGAGGTGTCGGCTGCGTTGAGGGCGCGGCCGCAGGAGATCGTCGATCGCGTCAAGGCGCTGCTCGATGAGCGCAAGCAGCTGGAGCGCCAACTTAGCGAGGCGAAAAGGCAGTTAGTGATGGGCGGCCCGTCGCATCGCGCGAACACGGCGCAAGTTGCAGCGGATGCAACCAATCGTTCAATGGAGCCGGTAAGTGGCCCGTATGGGGTGCGAACGATAGGCAAGATCAGGCTCATGGCTCGTTCGGTGCAGGGTCTGGAGCCCAAGGATCTGCGCGGGCTGATCGACGACGGCAAGAAGCAGGTCGGCTCCGGCATCGTCGCCATCGTTGGCGTGACGGAGGACGGCAAGGCCGGCCTCGCGGTCGGCGTCACCGACGATCTCAAGGGTACCTACAACGCCATCGACCTAGTCAAGGTCGGCGCTCAGGCTCTTGGCGGCAAGGGCGGCGGCGGCAGACCGGATATGGCCCAGGCCGGCGGGCCAGACGGCTCCAAGGCCGAGGAGGCGCTCAAGGCCATCGAAGCGGTGCTCGGCGCCAGGGCTTGAGTGAACACCGTTCGGGTTGAGCGGCCGAAATGCCGCGACCAATTGTCCCTGCACTGGTTGACGGCCCGATTCACCTCGGCTAATAGTCGCCAACTTTCGCGACGTGAAGCACAGCGATCGGGTCTGGCGCGCCAACGCCGGGGGCCGGTCCGCGCGCGTTTTTGAGGTTTTCGTCCGGGATCGAAGCGGCGGCGATCCTGGTCAGCGGGACGGCGCCGTGTTGGGAGACAGACGTGGCTCGTATTGCAGGCGTTAACATTCCGACGCAGAAACGCGTCATCATTGCCCTCCAGTATATCCACGGCATCGGGCCGAAGTTCGCCAAGGAAATCTGCAGCAAGGTCGGGATCCCCGAGCAGCGCCGCGTGAATCAGCTCACCGACGCCGAGGTGCTGCAGATCCGCGAGACGATCGACCGCGACTACGTGGTGGAGGGTGACCTTCGCCGCGAGGTTGCGATGAACGTCAAACGTCTGATGGATCTGGGCTGCTACCGCGGTCTGCGCCATCGCCGCGGGCTGCCGGTGAGGGGGCAGCGCACGCACACCAATGCGCGCACCCGCAAAGGTCCGGCACGGCCGATTGCCGGAAAGAAGAAGGCGTAACGCCAACCGCATTGCGGCGGGTGTCGGCGTGGTCCGGCAGCGCTGGCGTATCTCACATTCACCCCGTTCGGGAGTCGCACGGAAATGGCCAAAGAGCAGCAGCAGACAACGCGCGCCAAGACGCGTCGGCGCGAGCGCAAGAACATCACCTCGGGCGTTGCCCACGTCAGCGCCACCTTCAACAACACGATGATCACGATCACCGATGCACAGGGCAATACCATCGCCTGGTCGTCGGCCGGCACCATGGGCTTCAAGGGCTCGCGCAAGTCGACGCCCTATGCCGCGCAGGTGGCGGCCGAGGATGCCGGCAAGAAGGCGATGGAGCACGGCATGAAGATCCTCGAGGTCGAGGTGATGGGGCCGGGTTCCGGCCGCGAGTCGGCGCTTCGCGCGCTGCAGGCGGTCGGCTTCCAGATCACCTCCATCCGTGACGTGACCGCCATCCCGCACAACGGTTGTCGCCCTCGCAAGCGCCGCCGCGTTTGATGCAGATGCCGGCCGAGCCGGCTTATTCGACTTCAACTGGGGCCGGCAGCCGCCCGCAGGATTGCCGCCCCGATCATCCCAGAGCGTGAGGCCAACCCCCGTGGCAAACGTATTGCAGAAGAACTGGCAGGACCTGATCAAGCCGACCAAGCTCGACATCGTCCCCGGCCGCCAGAAGAACAAGGTCGCGACCATCGTCGCCGAGCCGCTGGAGCGCGGATTCGGCATGACGCTCGGCAATGCGCTCCGGCGCGTGCTGCTCTCCTCGCTCCAAGGCTCTGCCATCACGACCGTGCACATCGACGGCGTGCTGCACGAGTTTTCGTCGATTCCCGGTGTGCGCGAGGATGTGACCAACATCATCCTCAACATCAAGGAGATCGCCCTGCGCCTGCATTCCGACGGCGTCAAGCGCATGGTGCTGAAGAAGGAAGGCCCCGGCCCCGTCAAGGCGTCCGACATCGAGGCAAGCTCGGAGGTCGAGGTGCTGAACCCGGACCACGTCATCTGCACGCTCGACCAGGGCGCCTCCATCCGCATGGAGTTCACGGCGGCGATGGGCAAGGGCTATGTGCCGGCCGAGCGCAACCGGCCCGACGATGCGCCGATCGGGCTGATCCCGGTCGACAGCCTGTACAGCCCGGTGAAGAAGGTCTCCTACAAGGTCGAAAATACCCGCGAGGGCCAGATCCTCGACTACGACAAGCTCACCATGACGGTCGAGACCGACGGGTCTGTCACGGCCGAGGACGCCGTCGCTCTTGCTGCGCGCATCCTGCAGGATCAGCTCGCCGTCTTCATCAACTTCGAGGAGCCGAAGAAGCCGGCCGAGGAGGCCAAGCATCCCGAGCTCGCCTTCAACGCGGCGCTGCTCAAGAAGGTGGATGAGCTCGAGCTCTCCGTGCGCTCGGCCAACTGCTTGAAGAACGACAACATCGTCTACATCGGCGACCTGATCCAGAAGACGGAAGCCGAGATGCTGCGCACGCCGAACTTCGGCCGCAAGTCGCTCAACGAGATCAAGGAAGTGCTGGCGAGCATGGGCCTGCATCTGGGCATGGAGGTGCCGAACTGGCCGCCGGACAACATCGAGGATCTGGCCAAGCGCTTCGAGGACCAGTATTGAGGGAATAGGGAATGGGGAGCAGCTACTCCCTCCCTGCTCCCGCTTTCCCAATTGCCCTTTCCAATGCGAGGTGAGGCCATAGAACCTCCCCGCCAAACAACCTAAGGGAACTGACATGCGACATAAGAAATTGGGGCGGCGCTTCGGCCGTCAGAGCAGCCACCGTCAGGCCATGTTCTCCAACATGGCAGCGGCCCTCATCAAGCACGAGCAGATCGTCACCACGCTGCCAAAGGCCAAGGACCTGAGCCGTGTGATGGACAAGTACATCACGCTGGCCAAGCGCGGCGATTTGAATTCGCGCCGTCTCGCTGCTGCGCGCCTGCGAGACGAGGGCATGGTCAAGAAGCTCTTCGACACGCTGGGGCCGCGCTACAAGGACCGCGCCGGCGGCTACACCCGCGTGCTCAAGGCCGGCTATCGCTACGGAGACTCGGCTCCGGTTGCCGTCATCGAACTCGTCGATCGCGACGAGACGGTGAAGGGCAAGGAGGATCGCGAGCGCAGCGAGGCCATGAAGGAGCAGCAGGCGAGCGCCTGAGGCAGGCCGGACTATGATCCAAGATCCGCCTTTCGCAGGGCGGTGCGGATGCGCATCCAGATGTCGGCCATGACGACGCCCGGAATGGCCTTGCTGTCCCGGCGCACGACCGCATTGCGGCTGGTGCTGACGATGTTGATCGGCTCGCGGCAGGCGTCGGCGCGTGCGCCCAGATCGTGCAGATCGAGCCCGGCCGCGTCGAGTGCGTGGACGCGAAAGACGTGATCGGCGTGCGCCGCCTTCCAATCGGCCAGCTCGCGGGCCTCCGCCTCGGTCTCCGGCACGAGTACGAGCACGCGATCCTTCAGTATCGTGCGCATGGGTCAAGGCTGGTCCTGGCCGCCACGCATTTGCCCGGTCGCCTTGCGCATTCGGCCGAAGTTGGGCCGTGCGCACCTTGGTAATGCCATATGCGGCGGCAAAATACGTGCGAATTGCATATCTGTGAGATCGCTATCATGGCCTACGTGATGGTGGATGTGGAAGCGGATGGGCCGATTCCCGGCGCCTACAGCATGATCTGCTTCGGCGCCGTGCTGGTGAAGGAAGGGCTCGACCAGACCTTCTACGGCCGGCTGAGACCGGTTTCCGAGAATTGGGTGCCTGAGGCACTCGCGATCAGCGGCTTCTCGCGTGAAGTCACGCTTGGTTTCGATGAGCCGCAGGTGGTGATGGAAGCGTTTGCGCGCTGGCTGAAGGAGAGGACGAAGGGGCGGGCCTACTTCGTCAGCGACAACAACGGCTTCGATTGGCAGTTCATCAACTGGTACTTCTGGCGCTACACCGGCGGCAATCCGTTCGGGCATTCGAGCACCAATCTCGGCTCACTCTACAAGGGGATGGTGCGCGACACCTTCCAGAACTTCAAGCATCTGCGCCGCACCGAGCACACGCATCATCCGGTCGATGATGCCAAAGGCAACGCCGAGGCGCTGCTGGAAATGAAGAGGATGGGCCTCAAGATCGCCCTCTAGAGCGACATGCAGGCGGATCCCCAGCGCTTGCGCGGTGGAGCGGCGACGTGCACCAAGGCGTGAACCTTCAAAGCCCAGGTGGCCTACTCTATATTCGTGGCGGGCTTCCAGGCTGGCTGCGCGAGGCGACGACAAATGCGGTTGAGCAGGGCAATGATGAAGGCGCCGGCCGGGCGGCGGCTGTGCGCCCTCATGGCGGCATCGGCCGGGATCGCATTGGCCCTGACCGTGGCCGATAAGGCCCTGGCGCAACGCAAGGAACCGCCGCCCTCGCGCGAGGCCGCACAATACTCCTTCGCGCCCATCGTCAAGAAGGCGGCACCCGCCGTCGTCAACGTGTACGTGCGCGCGCGGGTGCAGACATTTGTGTCGCCGTTCGCCGAGGATCCCCTGTTTCGCCGCTTCTTCGGGGAGGCATTCGGCATGCCGCAGGAGCGTATCCAGAACTCGCTCGGCTCCGGCGTCATCGTCAGCCCTACCGGTATCGTCGTCACCAATAACCACGTCATCAAGGTCGGCGGCGCGGCTGAGATCAAGGTGGCGCTGGCCGATCGGCGCGAGTTCGACGCCAAGGTCATTCTGCAGGACGAGAAGTCCGATATCGCCGTGCTCAGGATCGAGGGCGGGGACGGCCGCTTTCCCTACCTGCAGTTCGAGAATTCCGACACAATCGAGGTCGGCGACCTCGTGCTTGCCATCGGCAATCCGTTCGGCGTCGGCCAGACCGTGACGAGCGGCATCATCTCCGCCCTGGCTCGTACTGAGGTTGCGCAATCGCAGGCCCAGGTGTTCATCCAGACCGACGCCGCCATCAATCCTGGCAACTCGGGCGGTGCTCTGGTGGACATGGCAGGCCGTGTCGTGGGCATCAACACGGCGATATTCTCACGCTCGGGCGGTTCGCACGGCATCGGGTTCGCCATCCCCTCCAATCTGGTGAAGCTCTACGTCGATAGCGCTGTGACCGGCCGGAAGGTCGAGCGGCCCTGGATCGGCGCAAAGCTCGATGCCGTCACGCGCGATATCGCCGAGGGCCTGAAGCTCGATCGGGTGGCCGGCGCAGTGATTGTGAGGCTCTATCCCAACAGTCCGGCGGCCGAAGCTGGCCTGGAGGCCGGCGATGTCATCGTAGCCGTGGACGGCTACGAGGTGACCGATGCTCGCGCCGTGAACTATCGGCTGACCACGCGCGGCATTGGCAACCGGGCCCGTCTCGATGTGGTGCGCAAGGGGCGCCGCATGACCGTCGAGGTCAGTTTGAGGGCGCCCCCGGCGGCGGGCCGTGACGATATCCGCAATCTCGCAGGTCCGCATCCCTTCGACGGCGCGCGCGTCGCCAACATCTTGCCGGGCATGGCCGACGAGCTCGGCATCGATGATCAGGACGGGGTTGTCGTCCTGTCGGTGCGAGGCGGCGCGACCGCGGCGCGACTGGGGTTCCGGCAGGGAGACATCATCGTTCAGGTCGGGCGGCAGAAGATCGAGACGGTGGCCGAGCTCGAAGGCCTGCTCAAGGATCGCCAGCGCCTCTGGCAGGTTGTCGTCAAGCGCGGCCAGCAGGTATTGCAGCTCCAGGTGCCGGGTTGAACCGCATGACCAATCTCTTCGAAGCTGCCGGCCTCGAGCAGGGTGCGCCCCGCCCGCTCGCCGACCGGCTGCGGCCGAAGAGGCTCGCCGACGTGGTGGGTCAGGATCAACTGGTAGGCCCCACCGGCACGCTGACGCGCATGCTGAAGGCCAAGCGCCCGCAGAGCATGATCCTGTGGGGGCCGCCCGGCTCCGGCAAGACCACGGTGGCCCGGTTGCTGGCGGACGAGACCAATCTCGCCTTCGAGCAACTGTCCGCCATCTTCTCGGGCGTGCAGGATCTGCGCAAAGCATTCGACCGCGCCAAGAGCCGCCGCGAGACCGGCAAGGGTACGCTGCTCTTCATCGACGAGATCCATCGCTTCAACCGCTCGCAGCAGGATAGCTTCCTGCCGCATATGGAGGACGGCACGATCGTTCTCGTCGGTGCGACCACCGAGAACCCGTCCTTCGAGCTCAACGGCGCATTGCTTTCACGCGCGCTGGTTCTGGTGTTTCGCCGCCTCGACGATGCCGCGCTGGAAGAGCTGCTCAAGCGCGCCGAGCGGGAAGAGGGACGGGCGCTTCCTCTCGGTCCTGAGGCGCGCGAGATGCTCAAGGCCATGGCGGACGGCGATGGCCGCACGGTCCTGAATATGACCGAGGAGGTGCTCGGTGCGGTTGCGCAAGGTGCCGGCCCTATCGGTCGCGAGGCTTTGACCGAGCTGGTGCAGCGGCGTGCACCTCTCTATGACAAGTCGCGTGACGGCCACTACAACCTGATCAGCGCCCTGCACAAGGCCGTGCGCGGCTCCGACCCCGATGCCTCGCTCTACTGGCTGGCGCGCATGCTGGACGCCGGCGAGGACCGCCTCTTCATCGCCCGCCGGCTGGTACGCATGGCGATCGAGGACATCGGCCTTGCCGATCCGCAGGCGCTGGTCCAAGCACTGGCCGCCAAGGATGTGTACGATTTCCTCGGAACGCCAGAGGGTGAGCTGGCACTGGCGCAGGCCACGCTCTATCTCGCCACTGCGCCCAAATCCAACGCCTCCTACATGGCCTACAGCGCCTCCATGCGCGCAGCCAAGGAGCATGGCAGCCTTGCGCCACCCAAGCACATTCTCAATGCCCCCACCAAGCTGATGGCGGCCGAGGGCTATGGCAGGGGCTACGCCTACGACCACAACACGCCCGAAGGTTTTTCCGGGCAGGACTATTTCCCCGACGAGATGGAGCGTCAGCAGTTCTACGATCCGCGGGGGAGGGGGTTCGAGGCTGAGATCAAGAAGCGCCTGGAGTATTGGGCGAAGCTGCGCGCCAAGCAGAACGGGTGAAGGCCGGCACGACGCTCGCGGGCATTTGGCAGGTCGCGCCGCGCCAGCCTATATTGGCGCCCGTCGCGCGGCAGGGCCGGCCCGACAGGGGCGAGGCCTGCGCCCATCAGCGTGGAAGAAACCGATGGTTGCGTTCAAGGATCTCTGGTATCGGCACCCGGCCAACAACTCGCTATCGACGCCCTGCATCGCCCCCTACGGCCTGACCAACCTGGAGGGCACGCATATCCGCCAGGGCTTTCCGGTGTTCGGAAATCAGTGCGCTATCCGCATGGGCGTGTGCCTCAAGAACGCGGGCGTTGCGCCGGGGACGCTGCGGCTTGCAACCTGCGGTGTCCATAGCGCCGACGAGATGCACATCATCCGCGCGGCCGATCTGGCCCGCGGGTTGGCCGGCACCTCCATAGAGGGCATCGGCAAGGTCGAGCGCATCACAGGGACGGAGGCCGCGCACTTCTACAAGAAGGTGTTCGGCCGCACCGGGATCATCTACGTTCAGGATTATTGGAAGCGCCACGGGGAGACGACGGCGACGGGAGACCACATCGACGTGTGGAACGGATACCGCTCGTCCACCAAGTGGCTCATGGAGTGGTTTTCCTGGCTCGGCTACTACTCCAACTACGCGCAGGCGAAGGAAGTCTGGTTCTGGGACGTGAAGTAGGCCGTGCGCCAGCGCGGCTCATGGAGAGCTGCCGATGCGATATGTGATAGCCATGGCGGTCGCTGTCGTCGTGGCGCTGATCGTCACGATCTTCGTCAGTCCACAGATCGCCAGCATGGCGGTCGCGCGCTTCACGTTCGAGAGTCCCGACGAAGTCGGCAACCTCGAGGATGGCGTGTACATGCTGAGCAATCTGGCTGGCCTCCTGATCGGCTGGATCATCGGCTGGTTCATCGGCGGGCGCTTCGCCGCAGGAACTCCTGAGACCACCAGCACGTAGCCGGCCGTCCGCGGCCGACGGCTTGACCGTCAGGTATCGGCTCCTTTTCCGTACTGGAGCACCTTGACCTTCTCCAGCGTCACCAGCCCGCTGCCGATCATGCCGTTGAGCGTTGTCAGAAACGCATTGATCTTCTCTTCCGCATCGACGATTTCGATGACGATGGGCAGGTCTTCGGAAAGGCGCAGTATCTTCGTGGTATGAATGCGGCTCGAGTGCCCGAACCCCATCGGCCCCCTCAGCACCGTGGCCCCGGCGAGATGCATCTCACGGGCCTTGAGCACGATCGCTTCATAGAGCGGCTGGTGCCCGAATTTCTCGTCCTCGCCGAAGAAGATGCGCAGGAGGACGGCATCGCGCGGGACTTGCATGGTCACACCCATTTCAGTGCGTTGATGTTGGCGGCGGCGAGATGCCCGATCCACACCGCCAGGAGACACAGAATCACGGAAGCGCCGATGTTGAGCCCGACATACAGCCACTCGCCATCGTTCATGAGGTTGAGCGTTTGCAGGCTGAACGAGGAGAACGTCGTATAGCCGCCGCAGAAGCCCACCATTACGAATTGTCGGGCTGTCGTTCCAACGAACCACCGGCCATCTGGTCCGGTAATCGTTGCGAAGAAGCCGATGACGAACGACCCAAGGACATTGACGATGAGGGTGCCCCAAGGGAACGTCTCGCCGATTAGTCGCGCGGCCACGCCCGAGCACCAGTAGCGCACAACGCCTCCAAGCGCGCTACCGACTGCGATCCAGAAATATGTCTGCATGCCTCTCCATTTCCGGGAATGCCCGCTCGACCAGCCACGCCGAAATATCACTATATCTTAGACGAGCGGTCGTTCTTGCCCCCATCAAATCCGATCCTGCGGTTGGACTGGCCAGGTGATTTTCATGCGCACGTTGCTCCACATCGTTGCCGAGCGAGAGCGGGCATGAAAAAAGCCGCCCTGCGGCGGCTGCGGACACGAACTCCGACCGCCTGTCTCGCGGTAGGAGTCATCAGCCCTTGCGGGCGGTTTCGGGGAACTCCATCCCCTGTGTGTTGCGCGTGATGATAGCCGAAAAAGCTGGGCAGGCAAGGGGGAGAAGCACTTGACCGCAAAGCATTTCCGGGCCTCATGCTCTTCCATGACGATTGAAACGAAAAGGGTTGCTGACGACGAGGCCGGGCTGCGTCTCGATCGCTGGTTCCGCGTGCACTTCCCCGACGTTACGTACGGCTACCTGCAGAAGCTGCTGCGCTCGGGCCAGGTTCGGGTCGACAGCAAGCGGGTGCAGGCCAACGCGCGGCTGGAGGCCGGCCAGCAGGTGCGCGTGCCCCTGGTCGCACGCAAGCCCGCCGTACCGAAGCCCTCCTTGCAGCCCCCGCTCGGCTTGTCGAAGGCCGATCGCGATTTCATCGAGCGCATGATCCTCTTCGAGGACGAGCACGTGCTGGTTCTCAACAAGCCCTTCGGCATTGCCGTGCAGGGTGGCACCGGCACCAAGCGCCACATCGACGGCCTGCTTGCCGGCATGGCCGATCGTTTCGGCGACCGCCCGCGCCTGGTGCACCGTCTCGACCGTGACACGACCGGCGTGCTCCTGGTGGCCAAGCATCGCGATGCGGCCGCCAAGCTCGGTCGCATCTTCCAGACACGCTCTGCCGCCAAGACCTACTGGGCGCTGGTGAAGGGCGTGCCGAAGCCGCCGCAGGGCAAAGTCGAAGCTGCCCTCGTCAAGGCTGCCGGCCCTGACGGCGACCGGGTGCGAAAGGCGCTCCCCGGCGAGCAGGACAAGGCCATGCACGCCACCACGCACTACGCGGTAATCGATCGCGTGGCCCACAAGGCGGCGTGGGTCTCGCTGAAGCCTGTCACCGGCCGCCAGCATCAGCTCAGGGCGCACATGGCGCTGATCGGCCATCCGATTGTCGGCGACAACAAATACGAGGGCGACAAGGTGCTGGCCGACAGCGGCATCGCGCCAATGCTGCACCTGCATGCCCGACGCCTCGTCATCCCGCATCCGGTACCGGGGGAACCAAGGATCGACGTGACTGCGCCGCTACCCGAGCACATGCGCAAGAGCTGGGAGCTGCTGGGCCTGGATCCGGCACGCTTTGACGCGGATCGGGAAGGGTAGCGGGCTGCGCGCGCAGGCCACCAATACCGTCCTTCTATTCTGCCCCAATGGGCAGTAAGAGTGAGGACACGGAAAAACGCCAAGACAAGGGATTGCGACCATGGTTGATCGGCTCAAATTCTACATCGATGGAGCATGGCAGGCTCCCGAGTCCAAGAAGACGCTTCCTGTGGTCAATCCGGCCAACGAGGAGGTGCTGTATGAGGTGGCGCTGGGCTCCAAGGCCGATGTCGACAAGGCCGTCGTGGCCGCGCGGCGCGCCTTTGAGACCTTCTCGCTGACGAGCCGCGAGCAGCGCGTCGAGCTGCTCGGTCGGATCATCGACGTCTACAAGAAGCGCATGAAAGACATCGGCGGCGCCATCTCCGATGAGATGGGCGCACCCTTGACGTTTGCCGAGCGCTTCCAGGCCGGCGCGGGCCTCGGCCATCTGATGACCACGCTCGACGTGCTGAAGAGCTATCCCTTCGAGGAGCGTTTGGGGTCGGCCATGATCGTGCGCGAGCCGGTCGGCGTCGCAGGCATGATCACGCCCTGGAACTGGCCGCTCAACCAGATCGCCTGCAAGGTTGCGCCTGCCATCGCCGCGGGCTGCACCATGATCCTGAAGCCGTCTGAGTATACGCCGACCTCGGCGCTGATCTTTGCCGAGATCCTGCATGAGGCCGGCGTGCCCAAGGGCGTGTTCAACCTCATCAACGGCCTGGGGCCCGAGGTCGGCGCAGCCATGAGCGAGCATCCGGCTATCGACATGATGTCGTTCACGGGCTCGACCCGGGCCGGCATCGACGTGGTTCAGCGCGCCGCGCCGACCGTCAAGCGGGTGACCCAAGAGCTCGGCGGCAAGTCGCCCAACATCATCCTGGAGGATGCGGACCTCTCCAAGGCGGTGGCCGGCGGCACGGCGCACTGCTTCAACAACTCCGGCCAGTCCTGCAATGCGCCCACCCGCATGCTGGTGCCGCTGTCGCGCATGGACGAGGCCGCCGCCATCGCCAAGGCGGTTGCGGACAAGACGAAGGCCGGCGACCCCAAGGGCCCCGACACCAACATCGGCCCGGTCGTCAACCGCGTGCAGTGGGACAAGATCCAGGGGTTGATCAAGAAGGGCATCGACGAGGGCGCCAAGCTTGCCGCCGGCGGTCTCGGACTGCCCGACGGTCTCAACAAGGGCTTCTATGTGCGCCCGACCGTGTTCTCGCACGTGACGAACGACATGACGATTGCGCGCGAGGAGATCTTCGGGCCGGTACTGTCGATCATCGGCTACAAGGACGAGGACGACGCCGTGCGCATCGCCAACGATACGCCCTACGGCCTCGCCGGCTACGTGTCGTCCGGCGACATCGACCGCGCCCGCCGGCTCGCCAGGCGCATGCGCGCGGGCAACGTCAACCTCAACGGCGCCCAGAACGAGCGTGCCGCTCCCTTCGGCGGCTACAAGCAGTCGGGCAACGGCCGCGAGTGGGGCCGCTTCGGCATCGAGGAATACCTCGAGGTGAAGGCCGTCGCCGGCTGGGGCGCCTGAGCGCGCTTCCACGGACGCGCGCAGCGTCGTCCACAATGCAACACTCAAGCAGATTCGCGTGGAGGGGCAATTCTTTCCACGCGAATCGGTCTATGAATAATAGTCAGCAATGTGAAGTTCTTAGCTCCACATTTCGCGTGATGGCGGGTTGATGGCGCCGTTGACTGTGGTGTTGATGTCAACCGCTTGCCCGCGTCATCCGGTGTTTGCGCCAAGCGCCATCAAAGCAAGCATTCGACAGGCCCAATTGCGACGCCCGCGCCTCGAGGCGGCCAGGCATCTTGCGGTGCCGTGTGGGGCTGCCGCTTTAGGACGGCATATGAAACTCAAGGGGGACCGCGAAGCACTGCGGCGTCTTTTCGACAACGAAGACGCAATCCAGGCGGGGCATGCGCCGCCGCATCGGGTGCTCCTCATCGGCACAGGCGGGGGTATGTGCTGCATCCGGACCGCAGCGTATCTGACGGCTTGGCGCGATGCCGGGCTCGAGCGTGCGGTGGATCATGCCGTCACGGTGTCTGGAAGCGGGGGGGCGGTAGGAGCCTATCTCTCCGGCCTGCCGCATCGCGCCGTGCGCATGTTCGAGCACCTGGCAGTCGCCGGCTTCGTGTCGGGCGGCTCGTGGCGCAGACGGCGACTGTGCCTGCCGTACATGGCTGATGTTCTGCGCGGCCATCACAGCCCCTTCTCGTTCGATCAGCGTCTCATCTGCACGCACCGCACGAGCTGGCACGTCGTTGTCACGCGTCTCAGCGGCGAGAGCTTTCTGCTCGACGCAAAGGTTGCCAAGCCGGACGCGGCACAAGCGGTGCTGGCGTCGAGCGCGTTTCCGCGTCTGACGGAGCCCATCCTTGTCGGTGTCGGAGAGACGGAGGAGGCGCTCGTGGACGGGGCCTGCGGCATGCCGCTGCCGATCCTGGCAGGCGTGAAACGCTTCCGGCCCGACACGCTGATCGTCTTGGCGAGCCGTCCACACCCCAAGCATCTGCCCCGCCTCGAGCGCTGGCTATGGCCTCTGGTCGCCCGCGCCGCGCTGCGCCGGTTGCCGCTTGCCTTGCGCCGAAGCGCGGCAGCTATGAGCCGCGCCATGGCTACCGAGGCCGATCGACTCGAGCGTCTCAAGCGCATCCGCTGGTGCCGCGTTACGCCCAATGGTGCCGAGGTGCCGATCGAGCCGTGCACCACCGATCTGCGCATGTTGAGAAAAGCCGCGGACGAGGCGATGCTCTACATGCGCGATGCACTGAAGTCGGCAAAGCCGGTGCGGCAGGTATAGCCGCTGCGGCCGGCTTGGCCCGACGGATCCGTGCGGCGACCCCTATCGCTGGTCCCGCATTGCCGCACGATCTTGCCCATGCGCGCCCTCTGCTATAACCCCGCCGGCATGAAACTCGTCATCTTCGATTGCGACGGTACCCTGGTCGACAGCCAGAACGCCATTCTTTCTGCCATGGAGCATGCCTTTACCGCGCTCGGTCTGGCGGTGCCGGAGCGGGGCAAAGTGCTGGGCGTGATCGGCCTGTCGCTGCCCGAGGCATTCGCCGTGCTGGCGCCGCGGCAGTCCGCACGCGTGCAGGCAGAGCTTGCCCAGCTTTACCGCGCCGATTTCCCGCGGGTGCGCCCGGAGGCAGTAGCGCATGATCCGCTTTTCTCCGGCGTCGGTGCCGCGGTAGAGGCGCTCGCGCGCCGCAACGATGTCGTTCTCGGCATTGCCACCGGCAAGTCACGGCGCGGAGTTGCGCGGTTGCTCGATCGCGAGGGCTGGCAGGAGCATTTCTTCACCATCCAGACGGCCGACGACCATCCCTCCAAGCCCCATCCCTCCATGATCCTGCGCGCCATGGCCGAGACCGGTGTTGCGTCTGCTGCAACCATCATGGTCGGCGATACCACCTTCGACATGGAGATGGCGCGCAACGCCGGCGTGGGTGCGGTCGGCGTCGCGTGGGGCTATCATCCGCCCGAGCACCTGGTGCATGCAGGCGCTCACGCGGTGGCCGAAACGTGCGAGGCGCTGGTGGCCACTGTCGACAGGCAGCTCGCGGCGCAGGAAGGTGGTCGATGACGATGTCCGGCGAGGGCAAGCCCAAAGTACGACCGCCCGGTCCGTTGCCGAAGCGGTTCTACACATCGGTCAGCGTTGTCGCGGCAGAGGGGAAGGCTGCGGGTTTTCGTGTGCTGCTCGATGGCAAGCCCGTGCGGACGCCGGCCAAGGCCGAGTTCGTGGTGCCGACCGCGGCGCTGGCCGAAGCCATTGCCGCCGAGTGGGAGGCGCAGCGCGCGCACATCGATCCGGCGACGATGCCGCTGACGCGGCTCGCCAACTCGGCCATTGATGGCGTGCGCACCCGGGTCGCCGAGGTGCGCGCCGAGGTCGTGAAGTACGCCGGCAGTGACCTTCTCTGCTACCGGGCGGAAAGCCCCGGGGAGCTTGTGCGCCGGCAGGCCGAGGCCTGGGATCCCATCCTCGCCTGGGTGCAGGAGGCGCTCCACGTGCGGTTTGTGGTGGGGCAAGGCATAGTGCCGCTGTCGCAGGCGGGGACGGCGCTCGCCGCGATCGTCCGCGCGCTCGAGCGTCTCGACGACTTCACACTGTCGGCGGTGCACGTGATGACGACGCTCACAGGCTCTGCGCTGCTGGCGCTGGCGCACGCCCACGGGCGGCTGAGCGCGGAGGCTGCGTGGGCGGCGGCTCATGTCGACGAGGACTGGCAGATCGCGCAATGGGGCGAGGACGCGGAGGCCAAGGCCCGCCGCGTGCGTCGTTGGGTGGAGATGCAGGCCGCCAGCCGATTGATGCACCTGGTCCGGGATCGCTAGCCGCGACCGTTCTCGGCAAGAAATGACCGCCCGCGCGCCGTGACCGCCATCTGGGCGCCGCCGTGGCCGGTGCGCCGCTCCACAAGTCCGCGGTCGATCGCGTCCTCCCATACGGTGAGGCGCGGGCACGACGTGCGCCAGACCTCCAGGGCCTCGCTGTAGGATCGGGGCTCTCTGGCGACCCATTCGACCATGTCGAGAATTAACGGATCGAGAGGATCGGGCATGGCAGGCTCCATCGCAGAGGCTCAGGCCGCTTCATTGCATGTTTGTTCGCCGCGTGCACGGGACCAAGTCCAGAACGAGGCGGCCACGGTCGATTTCGTGGGCTTGCCCGAGGTCATTTTGCAGCGCACTACGGCCATGCTATGAGCCGATGAGGGGCGACGGCAACGGAGCAACGGGGCGGTTTTCATGAAGGAAGTGTTGGAAGAGCTCGAGCGGCGGCGGGCAACGGCGCGGCTGGGCGGCGGACAAGCCCGCATCGATGCCCAGCACAAGCGCGGCAAGCTCACCGCCCGCGAGCGCATCGACCTCCTGATGGACGAGAACTCCTTTGAAGAGTTCGACATGTACGTCGAGCATCGCTGCGCCGACTTCGGCATGGAGAAAAGCAAGATCCCGGGCGACGGCGTCGTCACCGGCTGGGGCACCATAAACGGGCGTGTTGTTTACGTCTTCGCCAAGGACTTCACGGTGTTCGGCGGCTCGCTCTCCGAGGCGCATGCCAAGAAGATCACCAAGATCCAGGATATGGCCCTGCAGAACCGAGCCCCCATCATCGGCCTGTTCGACGCCGGCGGGGCGCGCATCCAGGAGGGGGTCGCCGCGCTGGGCGGGTATGGCGAAGTGTTCCTGCGGAACGTACTGGCATCGGGGGTCATTCCGCAGATCTCCGTCATTATGGGGCCGTGCGCCGGCGGCGACGTCTATTCGCCGGCCATGACCGACTTCATCTTCATGGTCAAGGACACGAGCTACATGTTCGTGACCGGCCCCGACGTCGTGAAGACGGTGACGAACGAGACCGTGACGGCCGAGGAACTGGGCGGGGCGCGTGTCCACACGACCAAGTCGTCCATTGCCGATCGCGCCTACGAGAACGACGTCGAGACGCTGCTGCAGATGCGCCGGCTGCTCGACTTCCTCCCCTCCAACAACCAGTCGGGCGTACCCGAGCTGCCGACCAAGGACAGTCCCGACCGTGCCGAGCCCTCGCTCGATACCCTGATCCCGGACAATCCCAACAAGCCCTACGACATCAAGGAGTTGATCCTCAAGGTCGTCGACGAGGCCGATTTTTTCGAGATCCAGGAGGCCTTTGCCAAGAACATTGTGACGGGCTTTGCGCGCCTGGAAGGTCGCACGGTCGGCATCGTCGCCAACCAGCCGATGGTGCTGGCCGGCGTGCTGGACTCAGATGCATCCAGGAAGGGGGCGCGCTTCGTGCGGTTCTGCGACTGCTTCGATATTCCCATCATAACCTTCGTCGATGTGCCGGGGTTCCTCCCCGGCACGGCGCAGGAGTACGGCGGGCTTATCAAGCACGGCGCCAAGCTGCTGTTCGCCTATTCCGAGGCGACCGTACCCAAGGTGACGGTCATCACGCGCAAGGCCTACGGGGGCGCCTACGACGTCATGAGCTCCAAGCACATCCGCGGCGATGTGAACTACGCTTGGCCGACGGCCGAGATCGCGGTGATGGGAGCCAAGGGCGCGGCCGAGATCCTTTATCGCGCCGACCTCGGCGATGCGGACAAGATCGCTGCCCGCATCAAGGAGTACCAGGACCGGTTCGCCAACCCGTTCATCGCCGCCGAGCGCGGCTACATCGACGAGGTGATCCTGCCCAGGAACACGCGCCGGCGCATATGCCGGGCGCTCAATATGCTGCGCAACAAGACCGTCGAGAACCCCTGGAAGAAACACGACAATATTCCCCTCTAGTACCGGCGCATGCACCGGCACCTAGCGCCCTTCCCAGGGGCTGCACCCTACGGCTTGTACACCGTGAACGTCTTCTCGACGAGCAGGCGCGTGCCGTAGAGCACCTGGAACGTCCACGGGCCGGTCGGCAGATCCTCGCCCAGGACGAAACCCATGAACCGCTCCTCGCCGAGCGTGATGTCGAAGTCGCGCTCCTCCGTCATCATGCGGTTGCCGCTATCGGAATTCTTTACCCCGGGCGGCGGGAAATGGCGCAGGTGCGTGATCCTGATCCCGGCGCCGTTGGGGGTGCCGAGGACCTTGTAGCCGAAGCCGAAGCGCACGCCGCTCTTGAGGGCGATGCGATCTTTGTTCTCTCGGGGCGGTACGATGTTGGTCGAACTGTAGCGGGTTCCGGTGGCGGCGCTCTTGTCCTTGATCTCGTCGGTTTTTCCGGCCTCGTAGGTGCCGTACCAGAGCAGCTCCACACCCTGGACCCGGAGCTGCTGGGCCAAAGCTGCCGGGCCGGCGAGAACGAGCCCGAGCGACATCAGAATTGCAGGAAGGCGCATGACATCCCCCAAACAGAATGCTGCACAATTCACGACGTGAATTCGGCATCCGTGCGGCCGACGTCGAAGCATGCATTGGACGCTGTGCTCGACGCAAGACAGAGGCTGCCTCACGAGTGCAAAAGTGGGCGGTCATTAGCAGGATGGTAACTCTCTCAGCCTTAGCTTTCCGGCCGGGCGGTCGAGGGGTTCGCTATGGGTGTTCTGAGCGCGGTTTCTGTGCTGGAGATCAAGGCACGCGGCAGCATCAAGGACGCTGACGTCCTCAAGCTTCGGCGCAGCTACTATGACGACGGCCGCATCTCGGCCGAGGAAGCCGACACCATCTTCGCCCTCAACGATGCGTGCCCGGTGCAGGACCCGGCGTGGGCGGACTGCTTCGTCGAAACGATTACGGACTACATCGTCGATCAAGCGCCGCCGGAGGGATATCTGACGGCCGCCAATGCCGCCTGGCTCATCGAGCGCATTTCCAAGGACGGCCGCATCGAGAGCAAGACCGAGCTGGAACTGCTCGTCAATGTGCTCGACAAGGCGCGCTGGGCACCGCAGAGCCTGGTTCGATTTGCTCTCGACCAGGTGAAGTATGCCGTTGTCGAGGGCGTAGGGCCGCTGCGCTCGGGCAAGAAGCTGCAGCCGGGTGTGATCACGGAGGCGGAGGTCGATCTGCTCCGCCGCATGCTCTACGCCTTTGGCAGCGACGGCAACATTGCCGTCACGCAGCCCGAAGCCGAAGCCCTGTTCGATATCGAGGAGTCGACGGCCGACGGAGAAGCCCACCCGTCCTGGCGCGATCTGTTCGTCAAGGCCATCGCCAACTGCGTGA
The DNA here is from genome assembly GCA_008933705.1 of Hyphomicrobiaceae bacterium. Lineage (GTDB taxonomy): Bacteria > Pseudomonadota > Alphaproteobacteria > Rhizobiales > Hyphomicrobiaceae > AWTP1-13. The sequence goes on along the minus strand of WBUN01000016.1, from coordinate 37,933 downwards.
TGGCGGCGTCCGGCTATGCGGCACCGCCGCGCGAGATTGCCCTTGCCCGCGATGCCTGGCTCGATCGGCGCGGCGACCTCGGCGTGGATGAGATGCTGGGCGGCATGGTGTCGGGGCTGAAGGGCCTGTTTGGCGGGTACCGGCAGCAGACCAGCGAGGAGCGGGCCATCGCGCGCCTGACGCAGCAGAAGGTCGAAATCGTGACCAATGAGGCGGTGACCCCCGTGGAAGCGGACTGGCTCGCCTCTCGCATCGGCCGGGACGGCAGGATTACGGCCAATGAACGGGCCCTGCTGATGTTTCTGAAGGCCGAAAGCCCGTCGGTGGCGCCGGCGCTGCAGCCCCTGATCGAACGGGCTGCCGCAGCCGCCTGAGACCGGCTCTTGCAGTCAATCAGGTGGCAAGGGGGGCGGGCTCGCCCCCGCGGCGTAATGCCCTTTCCACGGGCAGGTTGACCAAGCTGCAGCATCGACGTAGGAGCGCTGAAGCATTTCCTTCCCTCCATCGTCTTTTGGCCTATCATCGCGGGCCAGGGTCGGCCGGGTTCATTCCTCTGAGTACGGGGCGCCTTCCGCGCATGTTCAAGAAAATCCTGATCGCCAATCGAGGCGAGATCGCCTGCCGCATCATCAAGACCGCGCGCAAGTTGGGTATCAAGACGGTTGCCGTCCATTCCGATGCCGATCGAGACGGCCTGCATGTCGAGATGGCCGACGAGGCAGTGCCGATTGGCCCCGCCGCGGCGGCCCAGTCCTATCTCGTCATAGACAAGATCGTTGACGCATGCCGCAAGACCGGCGCGGAGGCCGTGCACCCGGGTTACGGGTTCCTGTCCGAACGAGAAGCTTTCCCTGCAGCCCTGCAGAAGGCCGGCATTGTCTTCATAGGCCCCAATCCCAAGGCGATTGCCGCCATGGGCGACAAGATCGAGAGCAAGAAGGCGGCAGCCAAGGCCAAGGTGTCCACCGTGCCGGGCTTCCTCGGCGAGATCGGGGACGCCAAGCACGCCGTCAAGATTGCCGAGGAGATCGGCTATCCGGTCATGATCAAAGCCTCTGCCGGCGGCGGCGGGAAGGGCATGCGCATCGCCTACAATGCGAAGGAGGCGGAGGAAGGCTTTGGGCTTGCCCGCTCGGAGGCCAAGTCGAGCTTCGGCGACGACCGCGTCTTCCTCGAGAAGTTCATCGAGAACCCGCGCCACATCGAGATCCAGGTGCTGGGAGACAAGCACGGCAACGTCATCTATCTCGGCGAGCGCGAATGCTCGATCCAGCGCCGCAATCAGAAAGTCGTGGAGGAGGCGCCATCCCCGCTGCTCGACGCCAAGTCGCGCAAGGCCATGGGGGAGCAGGCGGTGGCGCTGGCCAAGGCGGTCGGCTACGACAGCGCCGGCACCGTCGAGTTCGTGGCCGGCCAGGACCGCTCATTCTACTTTCTCGAGATGAACACGCGCCTGCAGGTCGAGCATCCGGTCACTGAGCTTATCACCGGCGTCGATCTCGTGGAGCAGATGATCCTCGTCGCTGCCGGCGAGAAGCTCAAGCTCAAGCAGGCCGACATCAGGCTCGACGGCTGGGCGGTCGAAAGCCGCATCTACGCCGAGGATCCGTTCCGCAGTTTCCTGCCCTCCATCGGCCGCCTCACGCGCTACCAGCCGCCCAAGGAGGGCCATTCCCCGAACGGCGGCACCATTCGCAATGATACCGGTGTGTTCGAGGGCGCCGAGATCTCGATGCACTACGATCCCATGATCGCCAAGCTGGTCACGTACGCAGCAACGCGCGAGGGAGCCATCGACCTGCAGTCCGATGCACTGGACGCGTTCGTGATCGATGGGGTGGAGCACAATATTCCGTTCCTGGCGGCCCTCATGCAGCATCCGCGCTGGCGCGAAGGGCGGTTGTCGACGGGCTTCATTGCCGAGGAATACAAGGGCGGGTTCAAGCCGCCGGTACCGCAGGGCGAGGACCTCGACGTCCTGGCGGCGGTTTCCATTGCGGTTGATCACCTCACCAATGCCCGCCGTCGCAAGATCACGCACCAGATGGCCGGGCCGGAGGTGCGCTTCGCCAGCCGGCGCATTACCAGCATCGGCGCCTCCCGCGTGTCGGCGCTGGTGGAAGGCGAGCTGGGGCGCCCCATCAAGGTCACTCTGCTCGACGAGAGGGGCCAAGGCCGCGAGCCGATCGAGCTGGAATCGGAGTGGTGGCCGGGCGAGGCCGTATGGACCGGCATGGTGCAAGGGCGACCGGTCTCGGTACAGGTGCGCCCCATCCTGAACGGCTACGACGTGGCCTATCGCGGCATCCGTACCAGGGCCTACGTCTACACGGAGCGGGAGGCGGCGCTGGCCGCTTTGATGCCGGAGAAGGCGCCGCCGGACACGTCCAGGCTGCTGCTGTGTCCGATGCCCGGACTGGTCAAGGCCATCCACGTGGAGGTCGGGCAGGAGGTGAAGGCGGGCGATGCACTGTGCGTGGTCGAGGCCATGAAGATGGAGAACATCCTGCGCGCGGAGCGCGATGCGCGGGTCAAGGCCATCAAGGCCAAGGCCGGCGACAGCCTGGCGGTCGACGCCGTGATCATGGAATTTGCGTGAGTTTGATGGCCCGCGCGTGATGTCCGCGGGCCTACCGGCCGCAGCCCCGGCGTGAGGAGCGGGCCGAGGGGTTTGCGCTCCGTGCTTACGCAAAAGAAAGCTGCATGCGTCATTTTGGCAGGAGTGGCCCCGGCCTGGAAACTCGGCGCATGGCTCCGACTGCTCATCTGGCTCTGCAACTCATCGATCCGCGTGGTCGCTGCAGCCGCAGGGGATTGCTGCTGGCCGCCGCGGTCCTGCTGGTGCTGCAGGCGCTCGCCGCGTTCGCCGTCTGGGCGATCGGCGGCCAATTCGGCGGCTGGCCGGCGCTCGCCATCGATGCAGCGTTCTGCTGGGCTGGGTTCGCCACGGTGTCCAAGCGCCTGCACGATCTTGACCGCAGCGCCTGGTGGTTGCCGACCGCTGCGCTGGTCTGGCTCGCTGGCGCCGTCAGTCTTGTCACCGTGGTCGTCCTGGCCGCGGACTCCGATGTGCTCGTGTCCGGAACTGCGACCTACTGGCTGGTATTTGCGGGCATGATGCTCCCGTTGCTGGTCTGCGCCATGTGGCTCCACATCGGGGTCGGAGGGGCAGACGCCAACCGCTTTGGCCCTGCCCCGGGTGCGTGGGGCTTTTCCATGCCGCCTCGGGCCGCATCGTGGCAGGCACCCACGGTCGGAACGCAGGTCGGCGTCGCCTGACGCCCACCAGCTTGCGTCCGGCGGGTTTTTCCTTAGAACTCCAGCCCTCGCCATAAGATGTGTGCCGAAGGGGCAGGATACTCCCATGCGCAGCTTTCACTTTCCCGGACGGTCGCCGGTGTACGCGCGGCGCGCCATGTGTGCAACGTCGCACCCGGCTGCGAGCCTGACCGCCATCGATGTCCTGAAGAAGGGCGGCAATGCCGTTGATGCGGCAATCGCCACGGCGGCCGTGCTTGCGGTCGTCGAATGTCCCATGACCGGGATAGGCGGGGATTGCTTCGCCATGATCGCCAAGCCGGGCGAGAGGCCGATGGCGCTCAACGCGTCAGGGCGTGCGCCCAAGGCCGCCACCGCGGCCTGGTACGCCGAGCACAACATCAAGCGCATCGAGACGACCAGCGTGCACGCCGTCACCGTGCCCGGCGCCATCGACGGCTGGTGCCGGCTGCTGGAGGATCATGGCTCGATGTCGCTCGAGCAGCTTCTTGCCCCGGCGATCGATCTGGCCGAGGGCGGCTTCGTCGTTGCCCCGCGCGTTTCGGTCGATTGGTTCCGCGGCGCCGCCAAGCTCGCGCGCCACGCAGGGGCCAGGAAGAACCTTCTCAAGGATGGCCGTCCCCCAAGGGCCGGCGAGATCATGCGCTCGCCCGCGCTTGGCGCCACCCTGCGCGGCATCGCCAAGGGCGGGCGTGATGCCTTCTATGGCGGAGAGATTGCCGAGGACATGGTGGCCGAGCTCAACGCGCTCGGCGGTCTGCACACGCTGGAGGATTTCGCGGCTCAGCGGTCAAGCTATGTCGACCCTGTCTCGGTCGGCTACCGCGGCATGGAGCTTTGCGAGCTGCCCCCCAACAACCAGGGCATCGTCGCGCTCATCATGCTGAAGATGCTGGACCGGCTCGGCAAGCCGCGAGCCGAGGCGGTCTCGGTGGAGCGCTATCATGTGCTGATGGAGGCCGCGCGGCTCGCTTTCGGCATGCGCGACACCTTCGTGGCCGATCCGGAGATGGCCGATGTGCCGGTTGCGCACATGCTGGACGATGCCGTGATCGACGACCTTGTGGGGCGTATCGATCCCAGCAAGCGTCGGCCCGACCTCGGGCCCCTCCCGCAGCCGGCCGGCACCGACACCGTGTGCTTTTCCATCGTCGACGAAAGCGGTATGGCCGTGTCGTTCATCAACTCGCTCTACGCCGACTTCGGCTCGGGCATTGCCACGGGCAAGACCGGCATCAACTTCCACAATCGCGGCGAGGGGTTCGTTCTCGACCCCAATCACCGCAACTGCATTGCGCCGGGCAAACGCCCGATGCACACACTGGTCCCGGCCATGGCTCTGAAAGACGGGGAGGCGGCGCTGGCCTTCGGCGTCATGGGGGCCCATTTCCAACCCATGGGCCACGTCTACGTCATGTCCAACCTGTACGACTACGGCATGGACCCGCAGGAGGCGCTGGACAAGCCGCGCGTGTTCTTCGAGGGTGACGCGCTGGTCGTGGAGGAGTCCGTGCCGGCTGCCGTCGTTGCCGGCCTGCAGAAGCTCGGTCACCCGGTGGTAACGCGCGATCTGCCCTGGGGCGGCGGCCAGATCGTGGCGATCGATCGCGCCAACGGCATCCTCACCGGCGCCTCCGACGGCCGCAAGGATGGGATGGCACTCGGATACTAGGAAGCGGGCATGAGCAGCAGCTCAACGTCCGATCGCCGCACGGTGCGTGTTCGCATCGAAGGGCGCGTGCAGGGCGTGGGGTTCCGCTACTGGACAGAGCGCGTCGCCACCGAGCTCGGGCTTGCCGGCTGGGTGCGCAATCGTCGTGATGGCGGCGTGGAGGCCGTGTTCTCCGGCGCGGCCGACGACGTTGACGAGATGCTGGAGCGCTGCCGCGACGGCCCGCCGTCGGCGCGCGTCGACTTCGTGAAGGTCCTCGACGAAGCCGATCCGCCGGCCGCCGGCAGCTTCGAGGTGCGGCCGACGGTGTAAGACCGCCCGTCATCCCAATCGTTCTGCCGCCCTGCGCAGGCCTTCCAGGATCGGCTCGAAGGCCTCCTCGTCCCGCGCCTCGGGATAGACCATGTAGACGGGATAGCTGAACTTGCGGGCCCGGGCCGGGATACGCAGGCGGCGGCGCTTGACGTGATGCTTGACGAGGCGGAGCGGAAAATAGCCCGACGCTTCGTTGGCGAGCAGATAGTCGAGGCCAAGGGAGCCAAGATCGAGATTGACGCCGGTGTTGGTGAGCTTGGGGAAGGCGGCGGCGTGCTCGGCCTGGAAGTCGGGGCCCCAATCGACGAACACGTAGTTGCTCGGCTGCCGCCGGCTGCGGGCGCGTACGCCGGTCACCAGCACGAATTCCTCGTCGAACAGGTGCTCGATGGTGAGGCCCGGCGGCTGGCCCGGGCGGTACATGATGGCGAGGTCGAGCGTACCCTCAAGCAGGCGCTGGATCATCACCGCCGAGACGCTGGCGCTGGCCGAAATGGCGATGTCCGGGACATTATCGCGCAGCCAGGAGATCCATTTGAGCAGGAATCCATCCCAAAGCGTGGCGTGACCGCCGACGGCAAGGTGATCCCGATAGGGGCCCGACAGCCCCACCTCAAGCTGCGCATGCTGCCACACCCGCACCAGGGCCAGCGCATGCTTCTGGAACTGCTCGCCGGCAGCGGTCAGCGCGGCGCCGTACTTGGAACGCTCGAACAAGGGTCGTCCGAACAGTTCCTCCAGCACCTTGATGCGCGCGCTCACGGTCGACTGCGTAACGTTCATCTTGCGTGCAGCGTCGATGAAGCTTCCTGTCTCTGCGACCATCAAGAACGTGCGCGCGAGTGCGATGTCCATGTGCGGGCTTCAGCTCGTGTTGGGTGTCGAAAAGTATCTATCGAAAGTATCGATAGCCGCCAGCGGAAAAATCCGTTTGCGCATCTGTCCGAAAATTTCCACATTGACACTGCCCGGACACGATTCGGGTGGCTTACTGGAAGGACAAGAACGATGAAGGCGAAGAAGGCAGCGAAGAAAGCCCCTGCGAAGAAGAAAGCGGCGGCGAAGAAGAAGAAGAAGTGAGGCGGTAGGAGGTGCATCTTTGCGTTTGGCCGGAATGATGCATTTGATGCGTGCGGTTGGCGTGATCTGGCTCCTGTCGAGCAGCACCGCAGCCCACGCGGTGTCGATCACCAATCGCGATGAGCACGATCACAAGGTGACGGTCATCGAGGGCGACACGAAGGCGGACCACCTCCTCAAGCCCTCTCAAGCACTCAAAGGCATCTGCGCCAAAGGTTGCACCATCCGTCTCAACGACGCCGAGGATGACGAGTACCAGCTCGAAGCCGACGACGTCGTTTCGATAGAGGATGGTAGCCTCTATTACGACGGGCCCGATGCTGCTGCAGCGCAGCTCCCGGCGGACGGTGCCAAGCCGCACAGCAAGCAGTAGGGGCCTTTTTGAGTGTCTAGCGCGCCCGCCGCCCGGTGGAAGGGGTGGTGCGGCGCGCCTTTCGTATCAGCCGGATACGAGCTGATGCGCGCCGAGGAGCGGCGGCAGCCCGCGGGCGTCGCCGTCACGGGTGGTGCCGAAGCGGCGCTCGAACACCGCCCGCAACGCCTTGTCGACGTCCGCAAGGCCGGCCGCCGATCCGAGGTCGGCGAGGCTGGTGACGCCGTCGTCGTGGATGCCGCACGGCACGATGCCGCTGAAATGCGCAAGGTCGGGAGCGACGTTGAGGCTGAAGCCATGGGAGCTGACCCAGCGGCGCAGACGCACGCCGATGGCGGCGATCTTGTCCCGGGTGTCCCGACCGTTGCCGCTCCTTGCCACCCATACGCCGACACGGCCCGGCACGGTGCCGGCCTCGATGCCGAGGTCCGCGAGCGTCTCGATGATCCACGCCTCGAGGGCGCCGACGTAGGCGCGCACGTCGCCGAAGCGGCGCTTGACGTCGAGCATGACGTAGCCGACCCGCTGGCCGGGACCATGGTAGGTGTATTGCCCGCCGCGTCCCGTTGCGTGCACGGGGAAGCGCCCGGGCTCGAGAAGGTCCGCCGTCTTGGCGCTCGTGCCTGCCGTGTAGAGTGGAGGATGCTCGATGAGCCATATGAGCTCGGCCGCGGTTCCTGCGGCAATGGCGTCGACACGCTCGGCCATGAACGCGCACGCCGCCTCGTAGGGCACGAGGCCCGGCGTGCTGATCCATTCAACGGGGGGAAGGGGGGTGTTCATGGTCGGCGGCAGCCCAGTCTGTCGGTCGTCCGCCGTGCGGGGCGGTGACGTCCTTCTCGGGCCGGCGCTGGCGGCCCTGCAACTTCCATTGTCTCTACGTACCGATATGGCGCGCGCGGGAGCGGCCGGCAAGGCTCCCGAATGCGGCGCGCGATGGCTCGGTGCGAGCCGGCTCACAGGCAATTTTGTAGGCCGCGCCGGCCTTTTGCCGCCCCGCTTGTTTCCCCGGCCTGCGTTTGCTAACAGAGGCGGGCATTGACCATCCCCTGACGTGCGGTCGTGGCGGAATTGGTAGACGCACTACCTTGAGGTGGTAGCGCCGCAAGGCGTGGAGGTTCGAGTCCTCTCGACCGCACCAACGGCTCCCCAGCCGCGTCTTCCCGCCATGCGCCCGGAACCCGTGGCGCCAGCGCGCACCTGTGCCCGGCGGCCTCTCCAGATCCTGCCTTACGGCAACACGGCCTGCCTCTCGCCAAGTACAGCGCTCCGTGCTGAACTCGGGCGAGACCGCGTACGTCAACTCTGGCTGTGAGGAGGAGACCGTGACGACCGCCTTCACGCCGAACGCAAAGAACCATGCCAGGCTCGGTCCGCTGGCCTCGCGTCTGGTGCACGTCGATGACCTCCCATGGGAACCGATCAGGTACCCGGGCTGCTACGTAAAGACGCTGCTGCTCGATAAGGCCACCGGCCTCGCCACCGTGCTGATGAAGATGGACCCAGGTGCGGTCCTTCCCGACCACGAGCACGTGCTGATCGAGCAGACCTACATGCTCGAGGGCCGCCTGGTCGACAAGGAGGGGCCGGACGCCGGTGTTGCGGCGGGACCCGGCGATTTCATCTGGCGGCCCGCAGGCAGCCGGCATGTGGCCTGGGCGCCGGACGGCGGGCTGATGATCGCCGTGTTCCAGATCCCCAACAAGTTCTACGAGAAGGACGGGAGCATCGTCGACCTGCTCGGCCATGACTGGGGCGAGAAGTGGTCCGGCGCCCTGGCAACCCGCGGAGCATGAGGACATGGCACGCCGGCCGGCGGCGCCTTGTCACGGCGGGCGCCGATGGCGCCATCCGCGGGATCGGCCGCATCCCGCCACCCTGAGACATTTCCGGCCCCATACGCCAGAGGCCCCCGCGGGTTTCCGCGGAGGCCTCGGCAGGCGACACCAGCGGGCTGTTCGGCCTACTTGATGGGAATGTGATGAACCGGCTCGTCGCGGTGGAACTTGTAGCTGAGGACGAGACGGGCCGAGAGCAGGTCAGCCTCGGTCTTGTCGGTGAGGATGCCCGGCTGGTAGTTGGTGACCTCCTCGCCGAACATGGTGTAGCGCACCTCGCCGTGCAGCGCGAGGTTGCGGCCGAGCTGAGTCTCCATGCCCAGCCCCACGAACGGACCGTTGAAATTGACCGAGGTGACGCCCGAGTAGTAGCTGGGGCCCGCGGGATCGATGTCGAAATACCTGTCGCTCTTGCCTTTCGCCCAGCTATAGCCGGCCGTGGCGTAGAGCAACGTGCTGGGGGTCAGAAGGAAACCGGCACGGGCGCCGACGTTCAGCGAGCGCTCCAGCCTGAAGGTCTCCTCGCTCGTCAGCGTGTTGTTGGTGTAGCTGATCTCGACGCTGGACCAGTCGTACTCGACGAAAAGTCCGGCGACATATTTCTCGCGGAACTGCCGGTCGAAGCCGAGCACGACGCTGCCAAGGCCGCCGGCGCCGCCTTCGCCCTTCCAGCTCGACGAGCTGATCGTGGCGCTCGGCTCATAGTAGTTGTTCTCGGTGACGAGGTGTCCGTAGCCGATGCCCGCGCCGATATAGAAACCGCTCCAGCTCGGCATTGCGCAGCAGACGGGCGCATCCTTGAGCGATCCGCGAGGCATTCCATCCGCAAGTGCTGGGCCGCCAGCGACGACCGCCAGCCCAACCACAGTCGTTGCCGCAATTTGCTTCAGCATTTTATCCCCTCTGCAACAGTTAATAGGACACCCCTCAGCAGGATGCCGCCAGCTCGCGCCGGCTCGTTTGAGGGCGCGCGCACCGAGTACGCGATGACTGGAAGACTACTGTCGTATGTAAGATTGTGATTCGGGGCGCCCGTCGAGTGCGTCAACGCATTTCGATTCCGGCTTTTGCATGGATTGACGAATTTTGGGGTCCGTCTGTGGCCTGAAAGATGCGCTGCATCCGCTGTGGAGGAAGCAGTCATGGTGTTCGGGCCACAGCATTCACAGAAAGATGCACGACAGAGGATCTCGCGCTGTCTCCTGTTTGCGGGTGGGCGCGAATCAACTCAGTGTCGCGGCGCTTGAGAAGCTACGGGGCGTACCACGTATTCATGTGACCTGGGGCGATTGCGGAGGCGCACGTCAATACGGTGCAGCCTCAGATTGAGGAGTCTACACACATGCGATATGGGCGGGGCGCTTTGATTGCAGCAGCGGCGGTCGCTGCAGCAACGACCGCAATGACGTTCGGCGCGACTTCATCCTTCGCCGACGGCATGCAGAAGAACACGAGACCCGTGGAGGTGTCCGACGGAGGGCCGCAGTTCTCGGTCAACGCCACATATACAACCGATTACCGCTTCCGCGGCTTCACGCAGACGCGCGAGAAGTCGGCGCTCCAGGGCGGAATCGACATGACCTGGCGGCATTTCTATGTTGGCGTCTGGGCGACGAACGTCGACTTTGGACGTGAGCAGGATACGCTTGGCCGCTGGCACGACGCGGCCGACGTCGAGGTCGTTACCTATGCCGGTATCAAGCACAAGCTCCTCGGCGGCGAGGTTGACGTGCGCGCCATCTATTATGCCTATCCCGGCGCGTTCGGCGTGTCGAACTACGTCATCACCCCCAGGGTCAACGATCTCGACTACTTCGAGGTCATGCTCGGCTTTAAGCGCGAGATCATGCCGTCTTTGACCTTGGAGTCGAAGGTGTACTACTCGCCCGACTATCAGGGCGGCACTGGCCGCAACTGGGTGTTGGAGAGCGGGCTGTCGAAGAAGCTCGGAACATTCGGCGAGATCTCGCCGTCGTTCAGCGCCATGCTGGGCTCCAGCTACGGCGAGGAGTCCAAGGGCGGCATCGACTATCACTATTGGAACGCCGGCTTCTCGTTCCTCTTCAAGGACTATTTCGAATTCGATATCCGCTACTACGACACGTTCGACGTGCCGAGCGCGGCCGTGGGTGGCAGCTGCCGCGACCGCTGTGACGGCCGCGTTGTCGCCCGCATCACCTTCGAGAACTGATACGCCTCAGAGTTCCCAGGATCGGCTGGCCTCGCGACGGGGTCGGCACCACAAGGCCCGCGAAACGCTTCGCGGGCCTTGCTGTTGTTGCTCACTTGCCCCTGAGGCGGCGACAGTGCTCGCCCCACTCCTCTCGGAACGCAGGGCTGTGGATGGCGCCGATCATCTCCGGCTCCGTACTTGCCGCGGCCGATGGCTTGGCGAGGGATTGGAGGGTCAGCATGTATTGTGTGGCCCAGCTCCGGACAGCGTCGCCAGCCATCCTGAAGCGCAGCTTCATAAGGGTGCGCGAGCGCCGCGCGGGCTCTGCCGCTGCAGTCATCTGCATCGGCTCGGACGGGATGCCGCACCAGCGGCTGCCCGCGGGCAGCATCTCGCCCTTCATGAGCAGCGAAAGCGGACCGAGGCAGGCGCCGCTCTTCATTTCCGTGCTGTAGAGCACAACTGCCATGTTGCCGAGCGTGCAACCTGCGCCGATGGTGAGGTAGTCGGCTTTCATCACCCGATCCTCGAACAGATGGGTTTGAATGGTGGAACCCTGGTTGAGCGCCGCCCGATCGCCGATCGTCACGAGATCGAACTCGGAGAAGAAGGTGGTCTCCAGGAAGACCCACTTGCCGATCTTGCAGCCCATCATGCGCATGCACATCGGTGCAAACGGGGTGCCGAGGAGATGCGGAAGAATGGTCTCGGCCACGGATTCATAGGTGCCGTTGACGATCTCGTTGTTCCAGACGTAACGGCACCACAATGGCTGCACGGTCGGCTGGAAGGTGCCCATCAGGAGTTGCTTGATGCCGGCCACCGCAGCCATGGACGCAAACGCCAGCACCGTTGCAAGCAGCGGAACGCCGGCAGCAACGATCCACACCGGCCAGTAGAGCGACGCCACATAGAGGGCGGCAACGAACGCGGCCAGCGATGCGGTAGAGATGAAGCCCGGCAGCAGCACGCGTACGGCGTCGCTGACGGCGCGCTGGCGGCGTGCAGCGGGGCTCGGCGTATACGTCTGAGCGTCGCTGAAGCTCAGATCGTTCTGTGTTTGAGGCAGAGGGAAGGCCGGCGCGCCGAGCCAGCGCTGGCCGTCGGGCAGTGCCTGCTCGGGTGCCGGCGTCGACAGGACCCCGAGCAAGGCATCATTGCCGATGTCGGACCCTCCGGGAAGCAGGGCGCTGTTGCCGATGAAGGTCTTGTCGCCGATGCGGTTGTGTCGGAGCTCGAGGAAGCCGTGATGAATCCTGTAGCCGCCGACCAGGCAGGCGTCGGCCAGGAAGCTGCCGCTGCCGATCTCGAGCAGGTCGGGCGTGATGTGCGTGACGGTGGAGATCTCCGTGTCGGATCCGATCTTGGCGCCAAGCGCGCGCAGCAGGCTCGGGAAGTACACCGTCGCGTAGACGGGCATGAGCAGGCTGCGCGTGTTGTTGAGCAGGTAGTCGAGGAACCAGTGGCGCAGGTAGGCCGTGCTCTCGACCGGATACAGACCGGGCTCGATGCGACCGATGAAGATGCGCTTCACAGTCACCAGCAGCAGGGCGTACCAGAGCACCGAGAGCGGCATTGCCGCGAACGCCGCGGCGATGCCCCAAAGCGGCCCTCCCTTCACCAGGGCGGCGGCGATGAGTATGACGGCCGGCGCGCCGCTGAGGATGAGGAAATATCCCATCAGGTAGATCAAACCGAGATGGATGGCACCATAGAGGACGGGCCTGCGCGCGCGCGCCCGGCGCATGTCGATGGCGGGCACAGCCACCTCCGCGGGCATGGTCGGGGAACCGCGGCGGCTCTCGCCGGCAGCCATGCGTGCGCCGTCGCCAAGCACGGACATGTCGTCGAGCCGGGCCCAATCGCCCATGCGTGTGTTCACGCCGAGGCTGCAGTGCATGCCGATGAAGCAGTCGCGCCCAATCTCGATCTCGCCAACAAGCAGCATACCGGCCTCAACGTGGTAGCCGGTGATGTGGGTCTCTGCGCCGATGCTGCTGCGATCGCCGATCGAGACCATATCGAAGGCGGAGCAGATCGGGGTGCAGATGGTCACGTCGCTTCCTACTTTCGCGCCCATGGCGCGGTAGTAGAGGGACATGAGTGGCGTGCCGACGAACATGTGTGACCAGCTCAGGGCCTGAAACCGGTTCACAAACCACCAGCGGAAGTAATAGAGGCTCCACACGGGATACCGGCCGGGACGATATCTGCCGATCACCAGCCATTTCACGGCGATGCTGAGCAGGAGCAGGGCGGGCCAGTAGGAGAAGCCGACGCCGGTCGAGATCCACAGGGCAGTGCCCAGATCGATGCTGTCGCTCATGACCGCTGTCGTCATCAGGACGGCGTAGGCCACGGGGGCGGCAACAAGGCCATAGATGAAAGCAACGGAGATGCCCTGGAGGGCAACGCAAAGCCAGCGCTCCCAGGCCGGCACCGATGCGAACGCGGCCTCCCCGGCGCTGGGGGCTTTCGCTGCATCTGTTTGGGCTGCGGGCGCCACGCCCGCGCGCAGATCCATCTCCTGCAGCCGGGCGGCAAGCGCGCGCACCGTGCGATGCTTATAGATGTCACGCACGCAAAGGCGGGACGTGTCGAGCTTCGCCCTGAGCTCGGTGATGACCTGCGCGGCGAGCAGCGAGTGGCCGCCAAGGTCGAGGAAGAAGTCGTCCTCCACCGAGATGGGCGATGTGCGGAAGCACTTCTCCCATGCGTCGGCCGTCACCCGCTCCATATCGGTTGCCGGCGCGACATATTCCCGGTCGATGCCCTTGAGGAGGCTGACCGGCTCAGGCAGCTGCTTGCGATCGACCTTGCCGCTCGTGAGCGCCGGAAGGCATTCCAGGATGTCGAGATACTTCGGCAGCATGTACTCGGGCAGCCGGCAGCGAAGCATCTCCGCAACGCCGAGCCGGTCCAGCGTCCCAACGTTGGGATCAACGACGACGTAGGCTGCGAGCTCGGGCAGGCCGCCTCCATCCACTACCCGCACGGCCGCGGCGCGGACGCTGGGATACTCGATGAGCACGGATTCGATTTCCGACAACTCGACCCGGAAGCCGCGGATCTTGACCTGCCCGTCGATGCGGCCGAGGAACTGCAGCGTGCCCTCGTGCGTGAGCCGCACCAGATCGTGCGTCCGATACAGCCGGTCGCCCGGGTTGGCGAAGCTGAAAGGATTGTCGATGAAGCATTCGGCCGTCAGCTCGGGGCGGTTCAGGTAGCCCAGCGCCACGCCCGCACCGCCGATGAACAGCTCGCCCTCCGCGCCGGGGCCGACCGGCTCGAGGTTCCCGTCGAGCACGTAGGCCTGATAGCCCGGCAGCGCCCGGCCGATGGTCACCGCCTCGCCCGGCCTGCATTCGGCCCAGGTCGCAACGACAGTGGCTTCCGTCGGGCCGTACGTATTGAGCAGCCGGCGCTCCGGGCTTGCCCACCGCACGACCAGCTCAGGCATACACGCCTCGCCGCCCAGCACCAGCAGACGCACCGTCGGCAGGTCGCCGTCGATCAGAGAGAGGAATGTCGGGACGGTAGAGAAGTAGGTGATCTGGTTGGCCGTCAGGAATGCGGCGACGTCGAGCGGCGAGCGAGAGACATCCTCCGGGGCAACCACCAAGGTCGCACCGAGAGAGAACGCCGCCCAAATCTCCTCGACGGACGCATCGAAGGCGACGGAGAAGCCCTGATAGATGCGGTCCTGCGGCATCACCTTGTAGACGGTCTTCAACGTCTTGACGAAGGCGATGGCGTTGCGGTGGGCGATCATCACGCCCTTGGGGCGCCCCGTGGAGCCTGATGTGTAGATGACGTAGCAGACGCCTTCCGGGCTGGTGTCCAAGCCCGCCACCGGCTCGCGCGACTGCTCGGCGATGATGCCGGCGTCACGGTCGACGGCCAGGATGCCGATCTTGGCCGGCAAGCACAGATTTCTCGCGAATGCGGCCTCGGTGATGACGGCGCGCACGCCGGCATCCTCGAAGATGCCCTCGATGCGATCCTTGGGGAACTTGGCATCGACCGGGACATAGCCCGCGCCGGCTTTCAGAATGCCGAGCAGCGATGCAAACAGCTGGCACGACTTGGTCTGGTAGAGCCCCACCAGAGATCCCGGACCGACGCCGCGGCCGCGCAGCCAATGTGCGATCTGATTGGCAAGGTGATCGAGCTCTTCGTAGCTCAGGCTCTCCCCGAGCGCCTCAACCGCTGTACGAGCTGGACGGCGGGCCACCTGGGCCTCGAACAGCTCGTGGAGGAGGAGGGGCTCGCGCGCGGCGAGGCTGGGAGAGTAATGCTCCGTGCCGACATCTACGAACGCCATCCCGAGTTCCTGTTGCCTAGGACAATGTCAAGTCGCTTTGCATTCCTCGTCCTGGTTCCAAGCTCTGGGTTGCGACGTGCCGGCGGCCGTCAGAGGCGACGGCGTAGCACACGATCTCCCCCCTCTCCTCGGCGGCTTCGCCTTCGCCAATGGCAACGGACGCCTGGCACAATCCTCCGGGTGCTTCCACGAGCCAGCTTTCGAAGCTGGCTTCGCCCGGGCGGTGTTGAGCCTGGTGCCCCTCGGACTGCCACCGAGGATCGATCTTGAACTCCAGGTACCTGAAGTCAGTAGCAAGCCCGGTGCCAGTCAGCTTGGCGTAGGCCTCCTTGAGGGTCCAAAGCCTGGCGAAAGCGCGCCGGCGCTCAGCGTCGCCGAGGGACGCCAGCGCGCGCCGCTCGCGTGCCGAGCAGAAGATGTCGATCAATTTGCCGTCGCAGGCAGGCGCGATTGTCTCGATATCGATCCCGACCGGGGCCTCGCGCGAGACGGCGATCAGCGACATTGTCTCGGTGTGGGACACGCAGAACTGGACATCGGGCAGGCCCGGGGCGATGCGCGGCTTGCCGTAGGAGTTGGTCTGGAAGCGCCAGGCGCCGGGCTGAATGGTTCCTTGCACGGCATGGGAAAGGGCAAGACGGAGCGCTATTCGTGTAGCACGGGCATGATCGCGGGCCTCGGGATGCCTAATGCGCGCGATGGCCGACCAATCCTCGCTGCCGAGCGCGTTCGCGTGCTTGGCGAGGCGGGCATGCGATCCGGCCTCGACAACCCAGATCTCCACGCAACCACAAGGACCGGCAAGCGGACGAGACCAGATCCGGCGGAACGGGCCGATGGCCGCAGCGGCGTCGTGATGTTCCCCGAGACAAGGAACGGCCGCAGCCGATGCTGCCGGGGCTGGGCCGGTACGCGAGACAATGCGCTCCAACGGGAGCCTCCTCCCCAAATCGACCACGGTGGATGCCGAGGGATCCGGCGCCGCCCGCACGTGAGGGCGGCGGCCTTCGGCATCAGGCGGGCTGCTGTTCGACGGAGTTTTTGTTAATCCGCAGCCAGCCGCGCCACCGCGACGACTGTGCAAAATCTAGGCGGCAATTCAGAAGTTTTGAACGAATGAATCTCAGAAACGGAGAAACCGGTTAAAATGCGCGGAAGAGCATTTACCTTGATGGTTTATCCACGCCATGCAATGCCTTGTCTTCTGAAGAGAGAATAGTTAATCCGCGCTGCGGGTTTTGGTAAATTTACGTGTGTGCGAACAATTGACTGACGTGCCAGTTCGAGCTGCCATAATGGCGTCATTTAGGACTCGCTAAAGAAGGAGAACCGAAAAGAGAACTGAAATTAAACATACCATGCCAAATTCTGACATGCGGGAGATTTTGGAACCATATGTTGCACGCCTGTCCGGAGTATGCGCTCTTGGGATGCGGCTGCTCCGGAGCAGCCGCGTCCATGAGGTGAGGAGCATTGGCCGCTGGCAGGGGTGTCGGATGCCGCTCACAACCAGGCGGGAGCGGAGGCGGCGAGGGAATTCTCGGGTAGCATCGATGTGGTATCGGGTTTGCAAGCTTGCTGGGATGGTCGCTGCTGCCGTGGTGTCCGCGGTGGTGGTGCTCGCAGCGTATGGAGCCGATCGCATGCCGGCCTATGCAGAGGACGATGCGCTCAAGGGTTATGGTGTCAGCGAGACCGGGCTGCGACCGCGCTATCCGGCGGGGTACACATGCTCACCCCTCACATCGCTCTATGCGAGCTGGAAGGATGTTGACGGCTCCGGGCGCGATGAGCCGCATTCCGGCGTGGATGGCGGCCGTTTCGGTGAACCGATCATCGCACCGGGGCCCGGCGAGGTGCTCGCAGTGTGGTTGGCGGACTGGGGATGGGGGCCGGAAGGGGCCTTGCTCATTCGTCACTCGGCCGACGACCTCAACCTGCGCGAGGGCGTAGGCCAGTATTACTCGGCCTTTTACCATCTCAACTACGATGAGGTTAAGGGATACACGGCAGGGCAGCGCATCAGGCGCGGCCAGACCCTGGCCCACGTGGCGAGGCCAGGTGGTCGACCCTTCTACCTTCCGGAAGTGCACTGGGAAGTCTACGAGGTGCGCAACGACGCGGCGACCAGCTGGGATGTCAATGAACGCGACCATGCCTATTGGACGAACCGGACGTCACGACTGGTCGACCCTCTGTACCTCATGGCGCGGGAGGAGGGCACTCTGGAGGGCAGCGACGTCCTGATCGAGCCGTTCCAGGCGGGCAAGAACTACGACGACTACAGCGGCTTCACCTACATTCTGCCCTGCACGAAACGCAAATAGCCCGGGGCGCGCCCCGGGCTTCATTCCTGGCGGTCGATCGGCCTGCGCTTGATGGCTGCCGAGCCTGAGCTCGACAGCCGCCCCGTATCAGGACGCCGCTTCATCCTTGCTGCGCCGTGCGGGGACTTCGCCTGCGAGTTGCAGTGCCTCTGCAATCGGGATCGGCTTCAGCACGGCGCGATCGCCTTGGCCGCGCAGAAAGGTGCGCAGCGTATGTCCGGCGTGGGCCTCATCCAGCAGAATGCAGACCGAGCTGCCCGACTTGCCGACATCGGGCCGGTCGTTGCGAACGCAGCTGTAGGCACGGATTGTCTTCATGGCGTACTTCGATTCCGAGAGAAAGCGAACGACCCTTGCATCGATCCGAGTTGATCGACCTAAGCGACGGCAGGGGCGATCAGTCCGATCCGCACACCCTCCGCATCTTGAACAACAGCGATTCGGCCCGTATTCGGCACGTCAACCGGTGGTTCCAGGAGTTTTCCACCGAGTTCCACCGCCCTCAGCGCCGCGGCGTCAACATTGGCGACCTGAACATAGGTCAGCCAGGACGGGGTTGTGCCCTCGGCCGCCGTCTCGTCGATCTTCGTCGCGCCGGCCACCTCACGCCCGTCGGCCATGAAGAGGGTGTATTCCTTCTCTCCCTGCGCCGGCGGCCGGGTCATGTCTTCCAGCGCCACCACCTTGGGCGTCCAGCCCAACGTCTGCGAGTAGAAGGTGCGGGCGCGCTCGACATCGGTCGTCTGCAATTCGGTCCACCACACGGCGCCGACCTCGGAGCCCTGTACGGTTGTGCTTGCGCTCGCCGCTCGCGGCGCTGCTGCGGACGTGACAACGCCGGCGGCAAGCGCGGCTACGGTAGTCATAAGCCGCCGCCGGTCGATGGCGGGTCGATCCTGACGCGCCGTGGGACGGCCTGCCTCCCACTTCCCGATATTGAACATCACAGCGTCTCCTCTTCGGACGCCCCATGCCACGCAAGGGGCTTCATGTGGCCCTGCGCGCCAGGATCGCAAGATCAAGGCCAGTCTTTTTTTTTAGCGTGGCGGAGCGCGGCCTCTGCGGAGCCCAAGGTCGGTACAAGGTTCCACGATGCGGCCGTGCCCGAGGCCGCAAGCGCACCAGGGCGGCCAATTGGCGAATCCGGGTCGTTCGTCTATCCTTCGGCCGTGATGGCTAATCCGCGTGGGTGGCGCGCGCTCGAGCGCGCCGTGGCACCCGAGGGTGCGGTTCGCAGGGTCGCATCAAGGGTAGACGGGCATAGTCAGACCAATGTTGTCCGGTGTTTCTCGCGCTTTCTCCGACGACATCGCCATCGACCTCGGCACGGCGAACACGCTGGTGCATGTGGTGGGGCGTGGCATCATCATTGATGAGCCTTCCGTCGTGGCCGTGCAGGTGCGCGGCGGGCAGCGCGAGGTGCTGGCAGTCGGCCTCAAGGCCAAAGCCATGCTGGGGCGTACGCCCGAGCCGATCGAGCTGGTGCGGCCGATGCGCGACGGCGTGATCGCCGATTTCATCGCTACCGAGGAGATGCTGCGCCAGTTCATTTCTCGCGCCAAGACCATGCTGGGCTTCCGCCGCCCGCGTATTCTCATCTGCGTGCCGGCTGGAGCAACCCCCGTCGAGCGTCGCGCCGTGTACGAGACGGCAGCGTCGGCGGGCGCGCGCCGCGTCTATCTCATCGAGGAGCCGGTGGCGGCTTCTCTGGGGGCCGGGTTGCCGATCGATGGCCCTTCCGCCTTCATGGTGCTCGACATCGGAGGCGGAACGTCCGACATCGCTGTGCTCTACCGAGGAAATGTAATCCAGGCGCGGTCGCTGCGGGTGGCTGGCAACGCCATGGACGAGGCAATCATGCGCTACGTGCGGCGCAAGCACCACCTCGTGATCGGAGAAAGCAACGCCGAGCGCATCAAGATCGAGGCTGGGACGGCGCTGGTGCAGTCCAACGGGCGGCAGATCGAGATCCACATCAAGGGCCGCGACTTGCGCGAAGGGCGCATGAAGAGCGCCGTGCTCGGCCCGCGCGACATGGCGGACGCGCTGCAAGGTGCCGTCGCCGAGATCGCCGAGTTTGTGCAGCGTGCACTGGAAGACCTGCCGCCCGATATCGCGGAGGAGGTTGCACGCCGCGGCATCGTGCTCACCGGCGGCGGCGCCCTGCTCGACCGGCTCGACGTGGCGCTCAACCAGCGCACAGGCGCCAGGTTCGTGGTGCCGGAGACGCCGATGCACTGCGTGATCAAGGGGACGGCCGCAGTGCTGGAGTCGCTTGCAGAGCGCGAGCACCTGCTCATCACGCCTTGACCGGCGGGCTGCTGCGCACTTTCGGAATGGAGCACATGCGATGGCTGCCCGGTTGCCGACACGGCGCGACCTCGTACTGCGATCAGCGTCCGCCGCCTGCGCGGCACTGGCGGTGCCTTGGCTGCCATTCTCGCTTTCCACAGGCGCCGAAGGGAGATCCGGCATGCTGGCGCGACCGATCCCGCAAAGCAACGAGCCGCTGCCGGTCGTCGGCATCGGCACTTGGCAGACGTTCGATGTCGGCAGCGAGCGCACGGAGCTTGACCAGCGCAAAGAGGTGTTGCGCACGCTCTTTGCGGCAGGAGGGCGTGTCATCGACAGCTCGCCCATGTACGGCCGTGCCGAGGCTGTCGTGGGATCTCTGCTGGCAGAGATGGACGCACGCGACAAGGCGTTTCTGGCCACCAAGGTGTGGACCACGGGCGAGGCCGCCGGCATCGCGCAGATGGAGGCGTCGTTCGCCAAGCTGCAGGCGCGCACCATCGATCTGATGCAGATCCACAATCTGGTCGACTGGCGCACGCACTTGCGCACGCTGCGGACTTGGAAGGAGCAGAAGCGCCTCCGCTATATCGGCATCACTCACTATACCGTGCCATCGCTCGAGGAACTCGCCGCCATCATTCGCGCTGAGCAGATCGACTTCGTGCAATGCGCCTATTCCATCAACGTGCGCGGCGCAGATGCCCGCTTGCTTCCCGTAGCCGCCGAAAAAGGCGTCGCGGTCGTGGTCAACCAACCGTTTGACAGCGGCGCCCTGTTCCGCAAGGTCCGCGGCAGGGCTCTGCCCGGCTGGGCCTCGGAGTTCGACTGCGCGAGCTGGGGCCAGTTCTTCCTCAAGTTTATTCTCGGCCATCCGTCGGTCACGTGCGTGATCCCAGGCACGGCAAAGCCCGAGCACGCGCGCGACAACGTGGCGGCCGGCATGGGCAGGCTGCCGGACCAGGACCAGCGCAGACGCATGGCGGCGTTTTGGGACAGCCTCTGACAGCTGCCGGCTTGGAGCTGCTCGAGTGGGCATAGGCTGGATTGCGGGATCGCCGTGCTCGGGTGACATCAGGCGTCGAACTTCGCGCAGCCGAATCGCGTACCGTTCCGCCCCATGTCCGGCCTTCTGTCCAAGCTCGATGCCGTCCTGGGGCCCGAATGGGCTGCCGTGCTCTCGCAACACGGGTGGGCATGGCTCCTGGCGATCGTGTTCGGGCTCATGGCGGGCGCGCTGGTCATCTCTTTGGGGTCGCGGCGCGGACGCGAGGGGGACGACGGTCCGAATTCGTCAATGAGTACGCAACTCGCCGAGATCAAAGGCCGGCTGTCGGCCATCGCCGAGATGACCCTGCAGCGCCACGCGGAGCAGGCGCGTGCCATCGATGACCGCATCGACAACTTGAGCCGAAATCTGGGGCAGACCCTCGACAGTCTGACCCTGCGCGTCGGCGACAACCTGGCCGAGTCCGGTCGACGCACGCTCGAAAGCCTGTCCAGCCTCAACGAGCGCCTGGCGGTGATCGAGACCGCGCGCCAGAGCCTTGCTGAGCTTTCGTCGGAGGTGATGTCGCTGCAGGGCGTGCTGGCAAACAAGCAGGCACGAGGCGCGTTCGGCCAGATGCGCATGGAAACCATCGTTCGCGATGGCCTGCCCGTCGGCGCCTATGAATTCCAGGCGACGCTCTCCAACGGCAAGCGGCCGGACTGTCTGGTCCGTCTCCCGAACACGCCGGGGTCGCTGGTGATCGACGCAAAGTTTCCGCTCGAAGGGTTCGAGGCCTTGCGCGCCGCCCGCACGCCGGAGGAGACGAAAGCGGCCGGGCAGGCCATCCGCGAGGCGGTCGGCCGCCACGTCGAGGAGATCGCGGAGAAGTATCTGATCTCGGGGGAGACGCAGGATACGGCGCTCAT
The DNA here is from genome assembly GCA_008933705.1 of Hyphomicrobiaceae bacterium. GTDB lineage: Bacteria > Pseudomonadota > Alphaproteobacteria > Rhizobiales > Hyphomicrobiaceae > AWTP1-13. Next base: position 16,343 of record WBUN01000016.1, on the reverse strand, counting down.
GTTCGTCCCGTCAGAGTCCGTCTATGCGGATCTGCATGAGCGCTTCCCCGACCTGGTGCAGAAGGCCTACCGCGCGCGGGTGGTCATCGTCGCTCCCAACATCCTGATGCTGGCTGTGCAGACGGTGCAGGCCGTCATCAAGGACGTGAAGATGCGAGACCAGGCGGGCGTCATCCAGCGCGAGGTCGGACTGCTGCTTTCCGATGTCGGCCGGCTGGCCGAGCGTGTCGGTGAGCTGGAGCGCCATTTCGGTCTGTCCGTGAAGGCGCTGGAGAAAATCTCCGCGTCCGCCGACAAGATCAGGAAGCGGGGCGAGCGGGTGCAGTCGCTGGACCTGGAGGATGCTGCCGAGGCCGACGAGCCGCCTCCGCGCAAGCGCCTTTCTACGCGCACATGAAACGCCATGGACGCGGGTGCTCAGCGCGAGAAGCTGCGGGCCATGGCGGGGCGCTTCGGCGGCTTGCGGCGGCCCTCCCACTTGGCGCGCGCGATGCCGACGAATGGGCCGAAGAAGGCGCCGAACGCACCGGCCTGCAGAACCGCTGCGCGGTCGGCAAAGGCGAGGATTGCGATGGACGCAAGAACGGTGCCCGCAAGGCCGGCAGCAAAGCCGCACAGGTAGCCGACTGCACTGCGTGCGCGGCCTCGGCCCGACTGGCGCAGCAGGGCGTAGGGAGGCAGCGCTGCCAAGAACGCCGCAAATGCCATCGTGAGGCCTGGGGACGCTTCGACCGCCAAACTCGACCAATACGTGTGCATGACACCCACTTTACAATTGCGTGTGGCGACAGCGCTACGTGATTCGGTAGGTGAAAATGTGGACGCAAGCAGGGTCGCAAGGGATGCAGTCCATTGGCCAATTGCGTGATTGCCCATCGGTCCCCGGCCTCGCTATGCTGGATCAAATCCCCATCGTCGGTACCTTAGTAGAAGGCCTGCACGCCCATGCCGCATGCGATCGGCGAACTCGCCGCGAAGTTGGACGGTCTCCTGAAGCTGCGCACCATTCCCTTCGGCATGAAGCTGTTCGAGCGCCGCGCCGACATGGAGGCGATCCCGAAAATTCGCCGTCCGAAGTCCGTGCACACGCTGGACCAGGTGGTCGCGCAGGCCGCGCGGCTCGGCTGGACCGTTGGGGTAACGGCCGAGGATTTGGTCGGGGCGCAATGCCGTGCGGTCGTGGGCCTCGGACGCGCCAAGGATGACGCGTGGCGTTCGGGCAGGCACATGACGGGCGTCTGGTTCTCCACGATCGAGGATGCGAGCGCGCACCAGGCCGCCATGCACTGCGTCGAGGACGGGCGGTATGAGGCGCTTGCCGTCGCCCCGCTGTCCTCGGGACGTCTGGATCCGCCGGACATCGCCCTATTCTATGCCACACCCGGCGCGATGATGTACTTCATCAACGGCCTGCAATGGTCGGGATACAGCCGCTTCGACTGGGGCGTGGTCGGCGAAAGTGCATGCGCCGACAGTTGGGGCCGTGCGCTCAAGCTGCGCCAGCCCTCGCTCTCGATTCCCTGCTTCGCCGAGCGGCGCTACGGCGGCGTGCTCGATGACGAAATGCTGATGGCCCTGCCGCCGGAGTTCCTGGCCAAGGCGATTGCGGGCATGGAGGCTTTGGCGAAGAACGGATTTCGCTATCCGTTCCCGCAATACGGCATCCAGCAGGATGTGCGCGACGGCATGGCCAGGAGCTATCCCGATCGGGCCGCGGGAAAGCCTGGTTGAACGATCGGCCCGGATCCCGCAGTTCCGGCCGTGTGCGCGAGGACGTTGATCGATCTTGAGAAACCCTGGGAGCAGACGCAATGCTGATCGAATTGGCCGGGCGCAGGATCTACTACGACTTGGCGGGCGCGGAAAAAGGTCCGGTGGTGTGTTTCACCCATTCCCTCGCATCCGACAGCGGCATGTGGGCCGAGCAACTGCCACCGCTCCTGGCGGCGGGCTATCGGGTGCTGCGGCTCGACATGCGCGGCCACGGCGGCAGCGACCCTGTTGCCGGCGACTACACCATGGCGGCGCTGGCCGATGACGTGGCTGCCGCGCTGGACTTCCTCGGCATCTCGCGCGTGCATCTTGTCGGCCTCTCTATCGGCGGCATGCTGGGTCAGGCATTTGCCGTCGCCCACGGCCAGCGGCTTCTCTCGGCCATGCTGTGCGATACCGCGCCGCAGACGCCGCCTGGCGCTCAAGAGGCATGGGCGCCGCGCATTGCCGCCGTGAAGAACGCGAACGCCCTGGCGCCGCTTGCAGACCCGACGATGGAGCGCTGGTTCACCGATGCCTTCAAGCCGCGCAATCCCGGGCGCTGGAAGCAGATCCATGCCACGATCGCCGCCACTTCCCCGGCGGGCTATCTCGGCTGCGCTGCAGCGATACTCGATTTCGACTTCGTGCCGAGACTTCCGTCGCTGAAGGTGCCGACGCTGGTGGTATGCGGCGCGGACGACCAGGGCACGCCGCCCGCCGGAAACAAGCGCATCGCCGAACTCGTCCCCGGCGGCCGCTACCAGGAGATCGCAAACGCGCGCCACTTTCCCAACGTCGAGCACCCCGACGTTTTCAACGGGATCATGCTCGGCTGGCTCAACGCTCAGCGCTGAGCCGGAAGCTTCGGTCCCGTCCGAACGGCGCGGGACCGTCGCGAGCACCAGAGAACAGGCGCATGATGATGTCGGTCGCCGATATCATCCCAAGATGCTCGCCAGTGTCGCGATCAGTCCCCTGCCACACACCGCCGGGGGCACGTACGTGCAGGCAACCTCCAGCGAGCCGCGCCACATCATGTCGAGCGCAACGTACAGGATGATAAGCAGTCCGATCCAGGTGATCCAAGGGAAGCGGGTAAGCAGCCTGGCGATGTAGCTTGCGGCTACCGCCATCAGCACGACGGCGATGCCCAAGCCGACCACCAGCACCCAGGTATGCCCTTTGGCAGCGCCCGCAACCGCCAGGACGTTGTCGAGCGACATGGAGACATCGGCAACGATGATCTGCGCCAGCGCGCTCCGGAATCCGATCGTCCCGATCGCTTCGCCATCCGCACGCGCGGCCGCTGCGCCGACGGCTGCCGGCTGTGGCTGGCGGACGATCTCGCGATACATCTTCCAGCACACCCACAGCAGCAGAATGCCGCCCGCAAGCGTCAGGCCGACCAGGGCGAGGAGCTGCACAGTAACGGCGGCAAAAGCGATGCGCAGCGCGACCGCACCCGCCATGCCCCAGAAGATCACCCTGGCGCGCAGCTCGGGCGCCACCCGAGAGGCGGCGATGCCGACAACAATGGCGTTGTCGCCCGCAAGCACCAAGTCGATGACGATCACCTGCGCAAGGGCGATAAGCTCCGAGTAGATCTCTTGCATCATTTCTCCCTGGGTGCTCGGGCTGCCCTGCGCCAACATGCTGACTGGGGGACGGCACGACCGTTATCGGCGCCCCGCAGCAGAGGCGCAGGAGGTGCGGCGCCTGGTGAGGCCATTTCAACCCAAGCCGCCCCCTCGGGGTGCGCGAGTATCAACGGGGCCCCTCCCCCGGCGTCTGCATCTTGTCGAGCAGGCCGAGAGCCTGCTCGCTGTCGCTCAGGATGGCTGCTGCAAAGCCGAGAAACACAAGAGCGCCGGCAATCTGCCACGCCGGAGACGACATCTTCCCGATGCGCGAGCCGGCGAGATACAGGATGGCCGCCATCGAGAAGCCGGCGACGACCAGAAGTGTGCTCAACACCGGCAGGACGAGCGGCGAGGGCAAGCGCGCCAGCGCGACCGAGCCGCAGAAGATTCCGATCACAAGTGCGCTTGCGATCCAGCGCGAGCCAGACTGACCCGCTCCCGTGTGAAGGCTGGGGCCGACAAGGGTTCTCAGGGTTGGCACTGTCACCACCTTTGCAGGGCGAGGCGCCGCAGAGCGGCTCTTCCCCGCAACCTAGCCACGGCGGAACGGGCGGGTTATTCGCAACAATCCGGTGGTATTTCTACGGGGTGATGCGCCCCACGCGGATCGCCTGCCGGACGAGGACGGCAACGCTCTCGGCCTGCATCTTTTCCATGATCTGGACGCGATAGCTTTCGACGGTGCGTTGGCTGATGCCAAGCCGCAAAGCAATCGCCTGGCTGGTGAAACCTTGGACGACGAGGTCCATCACCTCGATTTCGCGAGGCGTCAGCCGCTCGAGGCGGCTGCGCAGCTCCTGCAACGATCGCTCCAGCGAAAGCTCACCGAAAACGCGCGTCAGGCATCTGTTGATGGCCGCCAGCAGATGGGCATCATCCACCGGCTTCTCGATGAAGTCCTCGGCACCGGCCTTGATTGCGGCTACCGCCATCGGCACGTCGGCATGACCGGAAATCAGCACTACGGGCAGGTTGGCTTGCCGGCGTGACAATTCACGCACGAGCTCGATGCCGTCCATTCCCGGCATGCGCACGTCGGCCACGATACAGCCGCGCCGTGAATCGGAAAGCCCCTGCAGGAATGCATCTGCCGACTCGTAGGCTTCGACACTGTAGCCGAACACGCGCAGCATCTCGCTCAGCGCACTGCGCACCGCTTCTTGGTCGTCGATGAGGTAAACCGTAGGCGTGCTCATGCTCAGGTTGGCGCTTGTGTTGGCAGGGGCAGGGAGAAGCGGAACTCGGTTGCGCCGCGCTCGCTGGACTGCAGCCAGAGGCGTCCGCCATGCGCCTGCACGATGGAGGTGCAGATGGAGAGCCCGAGGCCAAGCCCGTCCGTCTTGGGCGAAGCCAACGGCTCAAAAAGCGGCTGGCCTTGGGGAATGCCGACGCCATTGTCGGCTATGCTGATCTCGACGGCATCCCGGCCCGACAGGTGAGCTTGGATTTGGATGTGCCCGTCGGCGCGATGTGAGTCCGCAATTGCCTCCACGGCGTTGTGGACGAGGTTGAGAATGACCTGCTGTAGCTGGATGCGGTCGCCAAAGATCGAGGGAATGGCGTCATCGGCGGCAAGGTCGACGCGGATGCCTCTGGCGGTGGCTGCCGGACCCGCGAGGACCAACGCGTCATCAAGCATAGCCCTGACGTCGACCGTGCTGAAATGCGGCTGGCCGCGCCGCAGGAAATCCCGCATGCGTCGGACAACCCCGCCCGCGTGGTCGATTTGCGCGACCAGCGTCGCCAGGTTGCTTTGCGCACGTTCGAGATCTGCGCCGGGCGAGCGCAGGATCTGCTGCACCGAACGCGCCAGCGCGCGGGCTGCCGTCATGGGCTGGTTGATCTCGTGGGCGAGAGCAGAGGCCATGCCGCTCACCATATTCATGCGCGCAGCGCGCGCGGCTTGTGCCTGCAGATCGGCCAGGCGTGCCTCCGCTTCCCGAGCGGCGCGATCGGCTCGTTGCCGCTCGCTCACGACGACGCCCACGAGCAGGCCCGTCAGCGTAAGCACGAGCATGACAACCTGAAATTCCGTGAACGCGGCGGCGTCATATTTGTACCGATGGAGAAGTGCGACCAATCCGAGCTGGGTGGCAGCAAGCGCGAGGCATGAGCCGTCTATGCCGTGCCGCACGGCGGCTGCCACGACAGGCAGGAACAGGAGAGAGAGATACTTGTAGTAGTTCGGGCTGTCGCTTCCGATGATCATCCACAAGGCGAAGCTGGTCGCCAGCACGTAGAGCATGATCTCGGGCAGGAATGGCGCGAGAGCCTTGCGCGTTATGTCGTGCCATCGAAGAGACGCGCGCAACAGGAGCGGCGTCATGACCGCGATGCCGATTGCGTCGCCCACGAGAAGCGGGAGCGAGGACTGCGCAAGGTCGCTGACTTTCAACTCGTCGGCAGCCAGCAGCAGCACGGTGAGCAGCACGGCTGAGGCGGCTGCGCCCGCAGCGCCGGTGGCCATCAGAACAAGCACGTCGCGCACGTGGGTGAGGTCGGTGTCCAGCCTCAGATATCGCCGCGCGATGATGGCCGCGGCCGTATAGCTGACCGTTACCAGAGCAGCCATAGCCAGAATGACGGACCACGCGATCTGCGTATGAAGCACGAACGTCTCGGCAACAATAACGCCGATGAACAGCACTGCCCCGTAGGCGGCTCCCTTCAGCACCAGGACGGCGAAGACGACGCCGAGACCCGGGTTCCATGGCGTTACGGGCACGCCCTTGTGTTCGTGAATGAAGCTCAGCCATTCGAGCCCGACGTAGGCGACGAGCAGCACTCCCGCTGTGATGATGCTCGGCACGTGGGTGGTGCGCGCCAAGGCAAGCCGCGCCCCAGGCCCAGCCTTGCCCAGAATCGATCCATCGATATGGAAAAACGACTTGCTCAGATCGCGAATCCTAGCACCGACCTTGCGGTCATGAGAATCCTATGGCCATGGCCCAGGATATATCAATGCCGGCGATTTGAAGACTTCTGCCTTGTGCCGATAGGAGTCATTTCCGCAATGCAATAGCGCAGGCGAAAGCCAACGCCCCGCCGAGGGCTAAAGTGCAAAAGGCCAGCCCCCACGATAGAGATGCGGGTGTCATGTCGAGTGCCATGCCGAACGCAATGGGCGACACGGAACCCGCCCCAACGCCCAGGATTGATCGCAGGCCAAGGGCCCGGCCCAGTTGCGATGCCGGTACTGCGTCAGTCATGGCGGACGAAAGCGCCGACGAGTCGCCAATGATCGCGAAGCCGTAGATCCCGACCAAAGCAAGCAGCAGCGCGACATTGGGCTCATTCAGCCAGCCTACGACGAGGGAGCACGCGGCACCCACCAGTGCGAAGCCCACCAGGACCGGCTTCGCGCCGAAGCGATCGGCTGCGTACCCGGACAGGAAGGATGCAAAGAAGCCCGAAACGTGGAGCGTGACCGCTATCCAAAGGCCAATCTCAACGCCGGTCATTCGGCCCTGTGACAGCAGCGACGCGGTCAGAAACGCAGGGATCCACGCCCACGCTCCGAACAGCTCCCACGTATGTCCGATGTATCCGAGCGTCAGAAGCCGGGCCTGACGCTTCCAAGGACGATCAGAGGGCGTCGTGCCCAGGTCAATTTGCACGACCTGATCGCGTGCATTGCGAATGGCGGCGATGCTGAGCGCGGAGCCTACAACCGCAACGCCAGCTGTTACGGCAAAAGCCAGCCGGTAGTCTGCGGTCGCGAGCATCGCGTTCGCAAGAACTATGGACAGCACGTAGCCGGCCGACATGCCTGCGAGGACCCACCCGACGGCCGATGCCTTGCGATCTGGGGGCGCGTTGGTCGCAACAAGCATGATGGCAGGCGTGTAGGTGGCACCCTGCGCCAGCCCCAGCAGTGCCATGCTTACAAGTGCACTCTCGAAGGATCGTGCGAACGCAGCAAAGAGGAGAGCTGACGCAGCGCACGCAACAACTGCCCAGGCGAACACGCTCTTTGCGCCGAACCTGTCACACAGAAAGGAGACGACCAGCAAGGAGACGGCAAACGAAGCTGTAAATGCCCCCTGAACCACACCGGCCCGGGTTGCTGTCATCTGCCAGGTGTCCATGAGCCAAGCCAGACACGCGGGATAAGTCATGAATACCGCGGTCGTGCCTGCCCGAGCCAAGACGAGCAACGGCATGTTCACGGAAGAGGGTGGCTCCGGCGGGAACCGTTCGAGTTCGTAGGTCATGGATGCTTAGAGCCGAACAGCCCTGTCAGGATCAATTCTGAACTTCGCAGCTCTAATTCAGTACGATCGCGAATAGGTCAACTCGCAGGTGAAGTCGAATGGCTTGCTCTGCCGGGATGCTGGACGAGTGACAACCGGCACTCACGAGCCCGCCTCGCTAAGGCTCGTCATAGTCCGCTTAGAGTCAAGGGCGGCATCGGAACGTCGCTCTCGGCTATAGCTGCCGCAATTGTTGCGCTGCCGAGATTTTCAGCCTGGTGCCAGGAGCGGTCATGCTGCGTCGGCGAGCCGCCGGGGTTGCGGTCTCAAGCTCGTCCGGTCAGCATGGGCCAACGGCGACACGCAGAGGTGCACCATGGACAAGGACAGAGTGAAGGCCTTTGCCGAAAAGGTTTACGCCGACATGGCCGGCACCATGGCAGTCGGGATGGCGTATGTCGGGGTCAAGACTGGTCTCTTTCGCGCCATGGAGGGCAAGGGGGCAATGCGGGCCGGCGAGGTCGTCGCCGCTGCTGAGCTCCAATCGCGGTACGTCGAGGAGTGGCTCAAGGGGATGACCGCCGCCGGCTACCTACACTATGATGCCACTGCCGACAGCTATCGACTGCCGGATGAGCATGCGTTCCTGCTTGCGTCGGAAGGGACCGACCATTTCATGGGTGGGTTGTTCTATTTTGCCCCCACCCTTCTTCGCGTTGCGCCAAACGTTGCAGAGGCCTTCCGCACAGGCGGCGGCGTCAAATTCGAGGAGTTCGGCTCCGAGGGTGTCGTTGCCCTCGACATGATCAACAGTGGCCAATACGAGAACCGCCTCGCCAGCCACTGGCTGACCAAGCTTCCCGACATCGCGGAGCGCCTTCAGTCCGGGGGCAGGGTTCTTGACGTGGGATGTGGTGTCGGTCGGGTCGGCATGGCCATCGCCAAAACCTTTCCCAAGTGCGAGGTGATCGGCCTCGACCCCGATGCCGAGACCATCCGGCAGGCGCAGGCGGCAGCGACCAAGGCGGGGCTTGGCGGGCGTATGCAGTTCGTCGCCAAGACAACGGACACGCTCGAGCGGGGTGCCGGCTTCGATCTGATCACCGCCTGTGACTGCGTCCACGATTTTTCCGCTCCAGGAAAGACTCTCGCCGAGCTGCGGCATCTGGTGAAGCCGGATGGTGCTTTGTTCATCGTCGAGCCCAAAGCGGCGGACGATCTGCAGGACAACATCAATCCGATCGCCGCCATGTACTACGGTATGAGCATTTTTCATTGCATGACACAGTCGCTGGCTGATGGCGGGCCGGGGCTTGGCACGTGCTTGGGACCGAGGCGGACCATGGAGCTGCTTCGAACCGCGGGCTTCGAAAAGGTTCAGCTCCTCGACATTCGCAGCCAGACGAACCTGTTCTATGCCGCGCGTCCCTAGATCGCAGATGGCTCCAATGTTGCGATTGGGCGTCCAGGAAATTCGATACGGCGACCCAATTCAGGATGGCGCCAGGGGCTCATGCGCCTGCAGCACGAGTTCTGGCTCGTCGGGCTTGAGATCGCGACGCGGCCGCGGCACGGCGAGGTGCGCCTGTCGGATTGGGTGATGCCGAGAAGCCTGTGAGGACTGCCAGAACCCCAGATGCGTGCGCTGGGTACTGAGCAAGTACCCCCTGAAGCCTGACGAAATCGCTGCGGCGCCGAAGACTTCTGCCCGGGGCCAATGGCGCCGGGAGTGGCCTCTTGTCCGAGGGAAGGCCAAACTCTAGATTGATCTTCCGATGAGAGGTTGTGCGACAGAAATGGCGCACGCGCTTCTTGGCAATTGTGGGCAAGCGTATGCGGCCGTGGCAGCGCCGATCCCTGAGCATCGTGGTGCCTCTGGCCATCGTGGTCGTTCTGGCCTTGATCAGGATGGGCTACTTGCCCATCCCAGTCAGGCCGTAGTGATCCGAAGAAGCACTGCCCGCAACAGGGCCGGTCGGACTTTCTCAGTGCGAAGATTAGGCAGCTGGGGGTCACACAAGGCGACATTTTCACTGCGCGGCCACGCGAGCCCTAAAGCCGAAACTGTGTATTTCGGTCGCACCCAATGCGGTTGCGGCAGATGGAATTGAGGCTAGTGACGTGTTGAGCGCTGACAGCGAGGAACGGGCGATGGGATGGGGAGTTCGGCTCTACGTAGAAGGTCGGGCAGGCCTGCTTGATGCGGTTGAGACGGAGACTGAGGACGATTTCATGTACTTTCGCGATTCCGTGCATCTGGCGCTGGAGCATGGACAGTTCGGCGGCCGATTCCCGATTCTGATGAAAGCGTGGTTTTCGGACTTTGAGACCGATGACGTACCGGCGCTGGAGCGCGAACTGCTCGAGATCCAGGCCGCGTTCAGCAAGCTGCCTCCAGAGCCACCAGACGGGAACTGGCGTGCCAAGCTGATCCGGTCGGGGCGCAAGCCCGAGACATTGGCAGGTGTCTACGTGGACAAGGACGGTGCCCCTTTGATCGAGCGGTTGATTGGTCTGGCGCGAACGGCGCGGGAAAACAGGCTGCCTATCCGGTGGGACACGTAGCTGCAAGGCACCATGTCATTTGCGGCGCTCGCGACCCCGCCGACAAGTGGCTGCTCGCCCTTGGAGAGCAGACAAGCGGTGCACCGCAGCGCACGAGCGATCTTGGGAAGTGTACCTCGAGGAGTCTGCTTCGGGGCGGGCATCGGAACGGCGCTCTCGGCACGTCTCCTGTACCCCCTCATAGCTGCCGAAGTTGTTGCGCTGCCAAGATTTCCCGCCTCGTGCCAACACCTGACGATGCAGCGCAGCGATCGCCATTGGACCTGCCAGGCTACAATTGCACAGGCCCTCTGCGCAGTTCTGCGCTTTGCCCGCGGACGGGCGTGGGTGGCCAACAAGAATACTGCCCAAGATCAAGCCTCCGCGCCGCGTCCAGTTCAATCTGTCTGAGATGGTCGGAAGGTTTGGCGCCCGCCGTTGAGCCCCTTGACGGACGCTCAGGCTTGATCTTCTTTGTTCTGAAGAGTCCATCGTTGCCCTGCGGGTGAGGCGGAGAACTCCCATGCCATCGATGATCGGCGGGATTGGCACCAGCTTCATCGGGGAACGGGACAAACGGCCCGATGGCTCGTACGTGACAACGGAGTTCTTCGTCGTCGGTATACCTCTTTTTCCTCTTAGGTCTTTTCGCGTGCGACCCCTCGGGGACATGAAGGTATTTCTCAACACCACGTCACAGGATTTCGAGGTGACCCCGGTCCCGCTCAACTGGCGTCAGGTCATCAACGTGTACGCGGGTTGCGCTATTGCTATCGGAATTCTGCTGGGTGTCATCTGGTACTTCAATAGAGGGCCCACGTTCCCATAAGCAGTGTTCGGGGGATTTCATGAGGCCCATCTCGATCTTTCTCTGCTGTGTGGCGCTGGGTGCCAGCGGGCCTTGGGGAACGCTGCAGGCGGCAGATCTGATCCTGGACTGCAAGTGCACCGAGAGCGACATCACCAATCTGCGCACCAAGAAGCGCGAGGTGAAGCAGGGCGGCTGTGGGCGCCACTTCAATGTGGCCATCGATCTGAAACCCGGCTGCGTCGAGTACAAGAACAGATGGGGCGATCGTGTGGAAACCTACAATGTCAAGGTTGCTGGCTCCAAGGTGAGCTTTCGCACAGAAGGGGAGGAACCGTACGAGGCACCCGGGGAGTACACCATAGATACCGCGCGAAAGGTATTCACGGAGTATGTGCCACTATCGGCGCACGAGAAGGCATCGAAGGCGCCGCCATTGTTATCGACATTCAGCGGCAGCTGCACCGCCTTATAGGTGGCGACGGCTCACACGGGTGATGCCACCATGTCTCCGAAAACATCCAGACTGGGAATCGTCGTCTCTGCGCTGTTCTTGACCTGCTGCGATAATCCGGTTCTGGAGGTTGCGACGCGTGCCGGCCACACGTTCACTCTCGCCGAGCCATCCGTGAGCTACACACGTATCTGCAATCCCGGTACAATTCCACAACACATGACTGACAACGGACTCCTAGTCGACAATCCCGACTTCCCAAATAGCCCCCTCAACGAGACCATCGCTTGGTCACGGATAGAAAGCATAGAATTTTCGGGTCGCATTGGAGAACTTGGACGCTTCTGCTCCGGTCTTCCCCGCGCGCTACAGGCGCAGGTGAGATTCAGGAACGGTGACCGTGCCGCAAGAAACCTGACTGATACGACCCACGGCGGTCTCTTCGGGGTCCTGAAGCGGGATGAGGCGGTCGCTGGAACTGTCCAGGTGGCTTTGCGTGACGTGTCCCAAATCCGCGTTTCTTTCTCGAGGTCATGGGCCCCCCAAAAAAAGATGGCCGCTGACCTGTGTGGTACGGTCCGCGGCTACCCCAACCTCCGTGTCCGGGTCACCAAGCGGACAGGCGACATTGTCGCGTTGGTCTCGGCCAAGTCGAGCCTTGCAAACCCCGCGATGTACGTGCGCAGCGGCCATGACAGGCTTGTCCACCCCTTCATGCATGACACCACCGCTTGCGGGATGTTGGTGCTCATCGGCGACGCGCGCCATGGAATTCCGTGGGATCTTCTCCGAGTTGTGGAGTTTTCTTCGCCTGACGATAAGCAGCATCCCAGTGTGAGTCTTCGTGCTGTCCACCTCACCTTTGCCGACCAGCGAACCGAGAAAGCATCAGTTCGTGGGGGCGGGATAGAAGGCTCGCTGCACCGCGATAGTGGGGGGTGTACGGTCCCCACACGCACATCCCATTCAGCGATGTGCATAGCCTCGAAGTCATTGCCGGAGCCAAATGAGCGCCAGCCTTCGCTCAAGCCCTAGGCCTTTCACCGCGAGGTTTCTGACTGCTGCTGATCTATCCCCTCGCAGCGGCTTTCGCGTCGTCGGGTGTCGTCTCGGCGTTGCTCCAGCGCGTCCGCCAGCCGCTGGGCTTCCCGGAGGACAACCGCAGGCGGAGGAACGCACCTTGAACGGCGAAGTGTGAAACAACGTCGTTTGGGATGACCGCTGACGATCAGAGATCTCTCTTATTCGTCATTGGCTTGGCTCTTGGTGGGTGTAGCAGGACTCGAACCTGCGACCCGCTGATTAAGAGACTATCTCGGGCGGGACGATGTGGGACGACTTGGCATGCCCTGGGACGCATAACCCGTTCTACATCTGGGAATTTTTGCAAGCTGTGGATTCCAGGCCGCTCCACATTGTCTCCCTAAATCGCGCCATCTATCACCCCGCAATCGCCCCGCAGGGGCGCGCTTGCACGGGGGATGGGGGATGCCGAAGCGTAGTGAGCTGCTGCTGTCGACGGATCGCGAGATCGCCGGCGCCGCTCCGCCTCCAACAGGTGGCGACAAGGAGAAGGATCGCAGCGCGCGCGCCGAGTACCGCATCGCGGGGACCCCGAACCTCGTTCTCCGCGTGAGCCCCAAGGGACGCCGCACATGGGTGTACTGGCTCAAGCGGCCGAAGACCGGCACGTGGCAGCGCTACACCATCGGCGAGTACCCCACGGTCGGTCTGGCGCGGGCCCGCCGGGAGGCAGTGCGGCTCGATGAAGCCGTCTTCAACGGCGTTGATCCGATCGACCTCAGAGAGGAGGCACGCAACGCGTGCACCGTGGAGGAGCTGGGCGAGGCCTACGTGACCCGCCACGCCAAGCCGAAGAAGCGCTCGTGGACGGAGGATGAGCGCAACCTGAAGAAGGACGTCTATCCCACGATGGGAAAGATCCGCGCCGGCCAGGTGACGAGGCTCGATGTTGCGCGGCTGCTCGACCGCATCCACGACCGGGGCGCACCGATCCAAGCCAACCGGACGCTGGCTCTCGTGCGCAAGCTGTTCAATTTCGCCGTCGCCGAGGGCTACGTGCAAAGCAACCCCGCATCGGGCATCCCGATGCGCGCCAAGGAGACGGCGCGCACGCGCATCCTGTCGCCCGACGAGATCAAGGCGTTCTGGTCGGCCCTGGAAAAGGCCGTCGGCTTCGACGACGTCACCGCGGACGCGCTGCGGCTGCAGCTCCTGCTCGGGGCCCGCGTGAGCGAGGTCACCGGCATGATGCGCGCCGAACTCGACCTCGACGCGGAAATTCCGCTGTGGACGCTGCCCAAGGCCAGGGCGAAGGCCGGCCGCGACGTGCCGCGGCCTTTGCCGGGGCTCGCGCTCACGATCATCGAGCGCCGCCTCTGCGCCGCGGGTGATCGCAGGTTCGTCTTTGCTTCGCCGCTCAATGCCGGCCAGCCGATCACCGCTCACGCCACCGCGCGCGCCGTCCATCGGGCCGGCTCAGCCGGACGCATTCTGCCGCTGCCGCCGCGAACGTTGGCCAATGGCAGGGTACGCGAGATGACGGCACGCGAGCGTGCCGAGTATTGGAACGCTGAAGGCTTCACGCCGCACGATCTCCGCCGCACGTGCCGGACCTGCCTGGCGAAGCTGGCAGTGCCTGAGACGGTGGCCAAGAAGATCCTGGGCCACGCGCCGCAGCGCGCCGACGTGACGGCGAGCGTGTACGATCAGCACACCTACACCGCGGAAATGCACGAGGCGCTGCAGCGCTGGGAGAAGCACGTCGCAGCCATCGTAATGGGGCCTTGATGACACGGGATCGCCAAGCCACATTTGCCATTGATCTGCTCCGCGAGGCATTGGCGCGCGGGCCTATCGACCTCAACCGCCCGCTGGCCGAGATGAGCGTGGGGGAGCTGCGGGCCGGGCTGCAGGAGGCCCTCTCTACGTTCCAGCATGGCATGGCGACCGGTGACGGCGGCCGAGCCGGAATGCTCGCTGCGCTGGGCCAGGTGCACGCGTTTCTGCTGTCGGTGCTCCCCGCCCGCGACCTTCACAGCATCGAGCCGATCGTCGAACTCATGGGAGCGCTCGGCGATGTTGACGATGGTGTCCCCGCGCCGGCTTTTCAGGTGGCCGTGAGTCATCGCAAGGGCGCTCCGCGGCGCCACACCCATTTCAAAGCGGCGTGTGTCGTCGCCTCGAACCTGCTGCAGCTCAGGGGCCTGGCGGATGGCACGCGCCTGAGCCGGGCGGAGAGCGACCGGTATGTTCGTCAGCGCGCGCGGCGCGCCGCTCGTGAGCTTGGCGTGCCGATGTCGGAACGCAGCATCGCCACGTGGCGCAGGGTTGCCCGCAAGCGGGGTGCGCAGGGTGAGCGGTTGGGCCGGGCGATCGATTCGATCCGCGGCATAACCCCCCTCGCCCGTGCACAGGGTCAGTCTGTCGAGCAACTCGTCGCCGAGCTGATCGACATACGCCGCTCAGGCATCTGACGCCAGCGCGGTACTAACCCCCGCCTGTTAGTACCCATCGCACCATGCCACATGCCGTCCGTGTCAGATCGCGTCGCACCGCGCGATCGCAACCCCGGAGGGCTCCGAACATGGCGAAATTTGCAGCACGAACCGAGACCGTGCCGCCACGGCTCCTCCCGTTCCCGGAGGTCTGTGCGCGGACATCGCTGTCGCGCTCGGCGATCTACCGGCACGTCGCGCGCGGCACGTTCCCCAGGCCGTGCAAACTGGGCACCAAAAAGGTCGGTTGGCTCGAGGCCGACATCAACGCGTACATCCAAAACCTGCCGCGGCAGACCTATGTGGCCTGAGCCCTCCACACGTCGCAGGGCTCTGCTGTGGGCGCTGGCGATCGCCATCCTGCTGCTGGCCGCAGCGATCATGCCTGGGGGGTGGTGATGAGCACGGACCAGGGGCCGTCGCGTCGCCGGACGGTCTATCGCCGGGCGGCCCACGACAACCCCTACACGCAGCTCGCCAACGCGATGTTGCGGGACAGTAGGCTCGCCCTAGACACACGAGGCCTGCTGGCTGCGCTGATGAGTCGGCCATCGGACTGGATGTTCAACGTCCCCTCCATCATGCGTGAGCAGGGGGTGGGTCGTGACAAAGTGTATCGTATGCTGCGCGAGCTCCGTGCGCGCGGCTACTGCCGTCGCAAACAGGATCATGCTGGCAATGGGACCTGGGCTGACGCCGTGTTCGAGTTCACGGACGATCCGTCCGCGTGGGATCGGTCCGAACCGCAGCCTGAAAACCCGCATGCGGCCGAGCCGCATGCGGCTGGCCCCCACCAGACAAAGAAAGAAAGCGTCGAAAAACAGAATCGATCTGCAACGCAACGTTCGAGATCGGCTAGGGTGGCCCGGTATGTCACAGAGGCGGCGTTGGACCAGGTGCGGCAGGTGGCGCCGGGCTGGGACCGGCAAGCGTTGCTCGCACGGTTCCTGGACTGGAACAATGACAACCTAACGCACCTAAACAGTCCTGATGCGGCGTTCGTCGCCTGGGCACAACGGTTCACACGCGGGCGCCCGCCGCCATAGGCGGAGTCTGGGTCGGAGTCGGGGAGTCCGGTGCGGGGAGTCCAATCCTACCGCCGACAACATTGAGGAGGGCGCGATGCGTGACACGCAAAAGACGACGCTGACGATACCCGTCGGGCGCGAGCTGGCGAAGATCGCCCGCGTGCCGGCGAGCGCCATTGACCGCTTCATCAACGAGGTCGGCATGGCGCTCGAGCGCTGCTGGCGCGATGCGGCGGACGTCTCCACCACGCAGATGGCAGAGGGAGCGATCGCCAACCTGAAGCGCTTGGGGAAGGCAGCGCGCGCGTACGCGGCGGCTCTCGAGGCGCTGGAGTCCAGGGCGCGCGATGTCTTCTGGCTATTCCTGGCCGGCGACGGCACGCTGCCCGCGGTTTCAGGTGAC
>WBUN01000099.1 GCA_008933705.1 Hyphomicrobiaceae bacterium | reverse complement strand
CGACGAGCTCGGCCGCTTCACCACCGCCGAAGGTGCCGCTGGCGGCCTGGTGCACGCTGTCGCCCGTCGCCGCGGCGGCCGGCGCGAGGGCACACCGGCGCAGGAGGCGCGACGCGCCGCGGCGAGAGCCGGCGCCCGAGGTGCGGTACGGCGGGTTCGGGAGCTTGACCCGGAGTGGCGCGAGCCGCAAAGCGCGTTCCCGCGCGACAGCATCGAGGGCCAGATCGCGCACGAAGAGGCCGTCGCCCGCGCCGCCGAAGCACGCCTTGCCGAGATCCTGCGCGATGCGATGCCTGATACGAACCCGTCGTGGGGGGTGAACCGGCTACGGCGGGAACTGTATGACCGCGGCTTCCGCCTCGAGAGGCCGACGGACTCACCGGGACTTCTGTATAGTAATGAGTTGACCGGTGAGGAGGTGCGCATCATGGAGCGGCCAGCACGTCGCTACCGCAGTGATCCGCCAGAAAAGTACACCTTTCGCTATTACTACCGCTATCGGCCGGGACGTGGCCGGCGCGAGGGCACTCACATCCCAATTCCGGATAGGAATTGATCAAACACGAGGCATTCTGGCAATGGCTGATCTGACGGAAATGGAGCAGCGGGTCCTTGCGGAGCTGCAAGAGTTTTGGGTGGAGAATGTCTTCTCCATGATCAACACGATCTATGATCCCACGGGCGACCCGCATGAAGTTGCAATGTTACAAGAGGCGCTGAACGGTTTGGTGGAACGCGACTACGTGCTCATGGGCTTTGAAGGATTTGTCCCGAGGAATCCCGAAAAACTCGGAAAAAAGCAGTCGCTGGAGCTTGTCTCCCAACTTGGAGATTGGTTCAAGTTCGATTCTGAGAATTCTTGCTGGACCCTTAGCAAGGGGGACATCAAGAAGGAGCGCATTCCGGCAATCTTTTCAAGCGCGGAAGCGCGAGAGAAAGCGTTCCAGATTCTGGACGAGCGCGGCTACCAGTGGTGGCGTCCGAAGAGGTAACGGCTCTGCGGTGATCGCGGCTACGGGCTCTCGCCCATCGAGGCCGCCGCCACCGCCATCGATGTGCACAACACCGCCTCGCGCTGGAACAAGGCGCTGCTCGACAACTCGGCCCGTCCCTCCGGCGCCCTCGTCTACACGGCGCGGGACGGCAATCTTTCGCCCGAGCAGTACGAGCGTCTGAAATCGGAGCTGGAGCAGGGCTTCCAGGGCGCCGCACACGCCGGTCGGCCGCTGCTGCTGGAGGGTGGGCTCGACTGGAAGTCGATGAGTCTTTCTCCCAAAGACATGGACTTCATCGATGCGGAGCATCGCTTCGCGATGACGAGGCCAAGCACGTCGCGGCGCGGGAGATCGCGCTGGCTCTCGGCGTGCCGCCGTCGATGCGAAGCATCGCTCCGCGATGACGCTGCTCGGCATTCCCGGCGACAACACCTATTCGAACTACCAGGAGGCCAACCGCACCTTCTGGCGCCAGACCGTGCTGCCGCTCGTCAACCGCACCGCCAAGGCGCTGTCCGCCTGGCTCTCACCCGCCTTCGCCTCTTCGGAGGCCGCCGCCCAGAGCCCTAAGCTTGTCGAAGGGTCGAAGGGCACCGCCTTGGAACTCCGCCCCGACCTCGATGCCATCGAGGCGCTCTCGCCCGAGCGCGAGGCTCTGTGGGCCCGCCTGGAGAAGGCCGCCTTCCTCACAGCCGACGAGAAACGCGCCGCCGTCGGCTACGGCCCGGTCGATGGCGGTGACAGGATTGCACACAAGGCCAACTTCAACCCCGCCCAGCTCCGCGTCCCTGCCGGCCAACCCGGCGGTGGGCAATGGGTAAGAGAAGGCGGCGGTGATCTTGTACACCTGACACAAGGTGATCGGCCGTCAGGCTCGACCGACCGGGGAAGGTACCATGTCGACCTGAAGGAGGAGGAGGCCAGTGGCGGGCACACGCTGCGGGAGCATGTGGGCAAGAGTGATGAGGAGCTGTTGGAGTTCGCGCGGAGGGACCGACATCGCTCGCTCTTCGTCACTATCGCTCGAATTCGCCGCGGAACGTTTCTGTCTCTGGAGTCGGCCAATGACTTCGTGAATCGAACGCTTGAGGAGAATCAAGCCATCGTCGATCGGGTAGCGAGCGGTAGGCAAGACGAAGCCGTTATCAATCGACGCTTTGGCTACGTGACGGGTCGCGAGGCTTTCCGTCCAGACGCAGACTCTGAGCCGTACATGCGCAATACCTACGAAGTCCGTGTTCTGATAAGACATGATCCGCGCCTTCAGCGAGGATACCGGGTTCACACAGCCTTCCCGATGAATCGCGATCCAGCACGGTAGGGAGCTGACCATGCAAGTTCCAGAAGAGTTCAAGGCTTTCGTGAGCCTTTTCGATCTCGATTTGCACGATCGAACTCCCGATGAGAGGGAACTCATCGCGTTTGCGCTAAAGCACACGCCGGACGCAGATAAGCAGATTGTGAAGGCCTACTTGGACAAGCTGTTGGGAGGTGATTACGGGGATGCCGAATTGCTGAAGATCTGGTTGGATGCTGGTCCGGCTCTTTCCGTACCGAACCAAAGTGAGCTGCGCCAGCTTCTGCAAATGGTCCGACAGGCGATGAGCTGAGCCTCAACTCCACGAGGCCCTTGCCATCGAGTGCGAAGCCTGCTTGCCCTCGGGCTTGTCCCGAGGGTGGGCCCGCCTGGAGAAGGCCGCCTTCCTCACAGCCGACGAGAAACGCGCCGCCGTCGGCTACGGCCCGCTGGAGGTGTCCGGCCCTTCGGGTCCGACACCATCGCCCAAAGCCAACTTCAACCCCGCCCAGCTCCGCGACGAAGTCGGGTGCTGGACGGATGAGGGTGGCACCGGACGGGCCGAACCCGCACAGAATATAGAGCGCTCTGGCTTTCGAGTTGACTTGCTTGAAGAGGAGGCGCGCGGAGGCCCTCCCATCTCACGGCATGTCGGCAAGAGTGAATCCGCACTCCTGACCGGGGCGCTGCGGACGCAAGCCGAACTCCTGGCTGCTGGTGCCCACAATATCAGCGTGCGTGAGGGATCGTTTTCGTCCCTGGAGGCTGCCAATAGGCTGGTGAACTCAACACTGTCTCGACACCAGGCCCGTGTTGAGGAGGTTGCGAGCGGCCGTCAGGACAGCGATTTTCTCACGGCGAGATTTGAGGCACCAACCGGCTCGGAGGCCTTTGCAAGGACGCTGCGTTCCGGTGCTTACATACGACCGACATATGGCGTAGGTGTCTTCATAAGGCATGACGCTCGCGCAAGAAATGGGTTCACGGTGATTTCGGCGTATCCGCTCAACGACTAAGGTGCCGTCATGGCCGATGAAAAATTCGAGATCATCTTCTATTTGTCCGCCAGCGGCGTGGAGTGTCGAGTTGAGTATGACGCCAAGGAGAACTACGACGCCGCAAGGGCCATACTCGATGCGCGCCTGCACGCGGCTCCTGTCTTTCGCGATGGGGAGCTGGTGCCGCACTCTGTCTACTACTACGTCGAGGATAAGCGATTGGAAGACTTCCGGCAGTACCTGCAAGCTATTCCTAAGGAGCCATAGGTAGGCCTCAGGTCACGCCCGATGTCTCTCCACCAGTGGATGGGGTCAGCCCCTGCGGGTCTGACCTCGTCTGCCAACAGCGCGACTCGCATCGCTCACCCCTGTCGTCTGCCCATGTCCCCACGCACCACCCGCCTCGCCGCCCCCGAGCTCAAATTCACGCCGCTCGACTTGAAGCGCGTCGACCTCGACGGCACCTTCGCCGGCTATGCCAGCCTGTTCGACAAGGAGGATCTCGGCCGCGACGTCATCGCCCCGGGCGCCTTTCGCGACAGCCTCGCCCAGCGGGGGCCCGCCGGCATCAGGATGCTCTACCAGCACAACCCCGCCGAGCCGATCGGCGTGTGGCTGTCGCTCACGGAGGACGCCCGCGGCCTTTACGTGCGCGGCCGCCTGATGCCGGACGTGGCGCGCGCCCGCGAGGTGCTCGCGCTGATGCGCGCCGGCGCGCTCGACGGCCTCTCCATCGGCTTTCGCGCCGTCACCGGGCGGCGCGACGCGAAGACCGGCATCCGCCGCCTGCTCAAAGTCGACCTGTGGGAAATCTCCATCGTCACCTTCCCGCTGCTGCCCGGCGCGCGCGTCGCCCAGGTCAAGTCGCGCGGCGGGCCCCGCCTCGCCGCCTCCATTGCGGCCGCCACGCGCCTGCTCCGCCTGTCACACCCATCGGCGCGCCAGCGCTGAGCCGAAACGGCAGCCCGCACGCGACGTCATCCCCGCGTCATGTCGAAGACATGCCTCCGGCATGAAGGCAGGGACCAAGGCCACCGCGCCCGCGAAGGTGCCGTGTCCGCTCTCTCCACCGCACCTGCCCAAGAGGACCCAGCATGCTGAAAGACACCCACCTGGAAACCAAGTCGGCCGATCATGACGATCTCGGCCGCT
Source organism: Hyphomicrobiaceae bacterium (assembly GCA_008933705.1). Taxonomy (GTDB): domain Bacteria; phylum Pseudomonadota; class Alphaproteobacteria; order Rhizobiales; family Hyphomicrobiaceae; genus AWTP1-13. The sequence continues at coordinate 8,015 of WBUN01000099.1, read as the reverse complement.
CCTTCGACGACTTCATGCGCGCCTTCGAGGCGTTCAAGGACGCCAACGACGAGCGCCTGGCCCAGCTCGAGCGGCGCATGTCGGCCGACATCGTCACTACCGAGAAGGTCGATCGTCTCAACCGCGCGCTCGACGAGCTGGCGCTGAAATCCGCGCGGCCGCATCTCGGCGGCAACGCGCGCAGCGCTGCAGCCGGCCTGCAGCACAAGGCCGCCTTCGACTCCTACATCCGCAAGGGCGAGGCCTCGGCCCTGCGCGATCTGGAAGCCAAGGCCCTCTCCGTCGGCACGCCCGGCGACGGCGGTTATCTCGTGCCGCCCGAGACCGAGACGGCCATCAACCGGGCCGTGAAGGACATCTCGCCGATCCGCGCCATCGCCGGCATTCGCCAGGTCTCGGCCTCCGTCTACAAGAAGCCTTTCGCCATCACCGGCGCGGAAGCGGGCTGGGTCGCCGAGACCGCGACACGGCCCGAGACCGACTCGCCCACGCTTGCCGAGCTGTCGTTCCCGACCATGGAGCTCTACGCCATGCCGGCGGCCACCGCGACGCTGCTCGACGATGCCGCCGTCAACATCGACGAGTGGATCGCGGAGGAGGTGCGCGATGCCTTCGCCGAGCAGGAGGGCACGGCCTTCGTCACCGGCAACGGCACCAACAAGCCCAGGGGCTTCCTCGACTACACCAAGGTCGCCAATGCCTCCTGGAGCTGGGGCAACATCGGCTTCATCCTCACCGGCACCTCGGGCGCCTTCCCAGCCTCCAACCCGGGCGACAAGCTGATCGACCTCGCCTACTCGGTCAAATCCGGCTATCGCGCCAACGCCACCTTCGTCTTCAACCGCGCCACGCAGGCCGTGATCCGCAAGATGAAGGACGGAGACGGCAACTACCTGTGGCAGCCGGCGGCCAAGGCGGGCGACGCCTCCACGCTGATGGGCTTCCCCATCGCCGAATCCGAGGACATGCCCGACATCGCCGCGGACAGCTACTCGGTGGCCTTCGGCGATTTCCGCCGCGGCTACCTCATCGTCGACCGCGTCGGCATCCGTGTTCTGCGCGATCCCTACAGCTCCAAGCCCTACGTGCTGTTCTACACGACCAAGCGTGTGGGCGGCGGCGTGCAGGACTTCGACGCCATCAAGCTCCTGAAGTTCGGCGCGTAGCCGCTGCGGGGGTCAGACCCGCCACGGCGGTCGTGCCGCGCAGGGCGCGCTTGCTGTCGGGTCTGACCCCATCGGCGCTTCGCCGCTTCCTCACCTCTTGCCGCGGACCGCATCCGCCCCTCGTGCGGTCCGTGCGCGACGCGGGCGGGACCCGCGTGCCCTCCCCACGTCCGGTCCCGCCCGCACGCCTTGCCCCGAACGGCCACGCCTCTCTGCCGTGGCGAGCCGGTCGAACCACGCTCCGCCCGCTTCCGTCGCAACACCCCGCAATCCCAGGAGGCCCCCATGGCGCTCGTTCTCACCAGCGGCCCTGAAATCGAGCCGGTCACGCTTGCCGAGGCCAAGGCGCATCTGCGTGTCGACGGCACGGCCGAGGATGTGCTCATCTCGAGCCTCGTCGTCACCTCGCGTCTGCACATCGAGGCCGCACTGGGCTTGGCGTTGATCACCCAGGGCTGGTCCTACTTCATCGATGCCTGGCCGCCCGGGCCGCATGTGGTGCTGCCGCTGCGGCCGGTGCAGAGCATCACCGGGGTCCGCATCTATAGTCCCGATGAGTCGGTGGAGACGCTCCCAGCCGACACCTATCTGCTCGACGGGCAGAATGTGCCGGCGCGGCTGATACGGCGAGGGGCTCTCGCCTGGCCCGCTCCGCGGCGCACCGCCAATGCCATCGAGATCGCCTTCGTTGCCGGATACGGCAATGCCGCCGCCAATGCTCCGGCCCCGATCCGTCAGGCCATCCTCATCCTCGTCGCCCATTGGTATGAGCATCGCGAGCCGGTGCATATCGGCGCACCGACCGTCGCCCTCCCGCAGATGGCCACCGAGCTCCTCCTGCCCTATCGCGCGGTTCGCCTATGAGCCCGTCGAGCATCGGCAGCCTGCGCGACCGCGTCGTGCTGGAAAGCGCGAGCCGCGCGAGTGACGGCGGCGGTGGCGCCACCGTCACGTGGGGGCAAGTCGCCGAGCTGTGGGCCTCGATCCGGCCGGTCTCGGGCGAGGAGCGTGTGCGCGCCGACGGGGTCGCGGGCCGCGTCACCCACAAGGTCCTGATCCGGCATCGCGCCGGCGTCGTCCCCGCCATGCGCTTCCGCTCCGGCGACCGCGTTCTGGAGATCGTGGCTGTCCTGGATGCCGGACGGCGCAGCCGTCTCGCCTGCCTGTGTGAGGAGCGTTTCCTGTGAAAGTCACCGTGACCGTCGATGGCGCCGCCCGTCTCGGAGCGGAGGCGTCGCGCATTGCCGCGCAGTTGCGCGCCGAGGTCGAGCGCGAGTTGCAGGCATCCGCCGCAAGCGGGCAGCCCCTCGACGCCGAAGCGCGCCGCGATGCGCTCGAGCGCAGTGTGCGCCGCCTGTGGGGCGCGACGCTCTGACCGCCCCCCTGTCAACCCGCAATTCCCGCGAAGCGAAAATGTCGGGGACCCAGCGCTGACGGCACACCCGTTGGCCCCGTGGTGAGCCTGTCGAACCACGCGGCCGCAACGGTGCCTCGCAGCCGTCCTTCGACGAGCTCAGGACGGCGGGTTGTGCATGCGGTTGAACCCACACCCGCTTCCCCCGTGGTGAGCCTGTCGAACCACGCGGCCGCAACGGTGCCTCGCAGCCGTCCTTCGACGAGCTCAGGACGGGGTTGTGCATGCGGTTGAACCCACACCCGTTGCCCCCGTGGTGAGCCTGTCGAACCACGCGGCCACAACGGTGCCTCACAGCCGTCCTTCGACGAGCTCAGGACGGGGTTGTGCATGCGGTTGAACCCACACCCGCTTCCCCCGTGGTGAGCCTGTCGAACCACGCGGCCGCAACGGTGCCTCGCAGCCGTCCTTCGACGAGCTCAGGACGGAGGTTGCATCGTGGCCCCTGATCGCGGCTCTCCGCTGCGCTCCGGCCGGGATGACAATTGGGGAGTGACAGGCTTCGTCCGTCATCGCCGACTTCCCGTCCCGGTGTCATCCCGGAATTTCGCGGATAGCGGAAGTTCCAGGATCCAGGGGCCCCGATGAACCCACACGACTGGACCCTCGTGCGAGGAGATCACCATGCCGAGCTCGAGCTGGGCGCTGCAGCAGTCCGTCTTCGCCAGGCTGAGCGCCGACGCCACCCTGCTCGGTCTGCTTGGCGGTGCACGCATCTATGACGATGTGCCTCAGGCGGCCGACTTTCCCTATCTCACCTTCGGCCAATCGACGGTGCGCGATTGGAGCACCGCGACGGAGGCGGGCGACGAGCACATCCTCACCCTGCACGTGTGGTCGCAGGCCAAGGGCCGCAGGGAGGCGCACGAGATTATGGGGGCGGTGCGCACGGCACTGCACGATCAGGGGCTCAGCCTCGCCGGCCATCGCCTCGTCAATATGCGCCACGAGTTCTCGGAGGCCCGCCGCGATCCCGACGGCGAGACCTACCACGGCATCGTCCGCTATCGCGCCGTCACCGAGCCTGCGTAGCGGGTAGCGGACAGCCGCTCCGCGCTCGCTATCACTACTCGCCCTTCACAAGGATGCTCCAATGTCCGCCCAGAAAGGCAAAGACCTCCTCCTGAAAGTCGACAGCGACGGCGCCGGCACCTTTGCCACCGTCGCCGGCATGCGCTCGCGCAGCCTCACCTTCAACACCGAGACGGTCGACGTCACGCACGCCGAATCGGCCGGGCGCTGGCGCGAGCTGCTCGCCGGGGCCGGCGCCAAGCATGCCAAGGTGTCGGGGTCCGGCATCTTCAAGGACGCGGCCTCCGACGCGCTCGTGCGCCAGTACGTGTTCGACGGCACCATCCGCGACTGGCAGGTCGTCATCCCGGATTTCGGTACGGTCGAGGGTCCCTTCCAGATCGCCTCCTTCGAGCTGACCGGCCGCCACGACGGCGAGGTCGCCTTCGAGCTGGGCCTTGAGTCTGCGGGCGAGCTCACCTTCGCCGCGGCGTGACGTGTCATTTCGGCCAGAGCGCGAAGGCGCGCAGAGCCGGGGCCCGGGGCCTCAACGGCCGCCCCCCGCCCTGAGCTTGTCGAAGGGCGGCTGTGAGGCACCCCCGCGGCCGCCCGGTTCGACAGGCTCACCGCGGGGGAAGCGGGTGTGCTTTCAGCCCTGGGTCCCGGATTTCGCATGCGCGAAATTCCCGGATGACGCCAGCAGCCGCCAACACAACGGTTGGCGCATCTGACGTCACGCTGTGCTCCTTGGAGAAGCGCATGCGATCGATTGAAATTGCCGAGCGCAAAGACGCGCCGGGTGTTTGGACCGTCGAGGCGGTTGGAAGAGACGGCGAAATCTAGCAGGCGTTGTTTGCTGGCCCAGGGGCGCGCCGTCGCGCCATCGAGTACGCAGCAATGAAGTACAATCTCAGAAGCCGACTTCCACGTCGATGTCCTTGACGCAGGTCTGCGGCCTGAGGTGGCTGTCGCCGGTATGCCAATCGCCCGTCCGCGACTTGGCGTTCTTGATCTCGTCGACTCGCATGCATCGCCATTCGCCGCCCGGCGGAAGCCTGGTGGTTGATCCGCCGGCGAACTGGAACGACAGCACCATCTCGGCGCCATCCTTGCCGGTGCCCAGAACATGCGGGCAGATCTCCCGGTAGTGCCCGTGATAGAGGCAGGTCACCTGCCTCTTGTTGACGATCGCGTCGTGCAGGACGTCGTAAGACATGAACAAATCCATATGCTGTTTCCTTAGATAATATGCGTGATTCGCATATTGTGCCAGCGCCGTTCGAACGGATTTCCACCGATGCCCAACGCCCACCGCGGCGAGATCGAAGCCTGCCTCGACGGCAAGCCGTTCCGCCTCTGCCTGACGCTCAACGCGCTTGCCGAGCTTGAGAGCGCCTTCGGTCACGATGACATGCTCTCGCTCGCCGAGCGCTTCCAGACGGGGCGTCTGTCCGCCCGCGACGCCCAGCGCATCATCGCCGCCGGCTTGCGCGGCGCAGGTTACGACATTGCCGACGAGGCGGTGGGGCGCATGCGGGGTGAGGGCGGTGCCGCCGGCTTCGTCGACATCGTCGCCCGCCTGCTCGGCGCCACCTTCGGAGGGCCGATGGCGACAGCCGTGGTTCCGGCGATCGTCGATGCGGCCATGTCTGCGTCGCCCGCAACCCATGATGCGCCCGCGGAGGGGCGCGCCTCAGCCATCCCTTTCCCTGGGACGAGGTGATGGCCGTCGGTCTCGGTGTGCTGCGTCTGCCGCCCGCCCTCTTCTGGTCGATGACGCCGCGCGAGCTGCAGGCGGCGTTGCGCGGTCTCCTCGGCCCCGCCGTGTGCGACGCGCCACCGCCGCGCAGCGTCCTGGCGCAGCTCATGACGCGCTTCCCCGATGGCTAGCCCGTCAACCTGCGCGTGCCCTTGCGTTTGCCAACCCGAAGGCGAGGGGGCCTCCCTCGTTAGCGCATGCCCGACACCGTTGCCCCTACGCTGACCGTCAACATCGACGCCGACACGACCGAACTCGCCCAGCAGCTCGCCGAGGCGGCCAGGCTCAGCAGCAGGTTCTCCAGCGCGCTCGGCAATGCGTTCGTCGACGTGTCGCTCAAGGGCAAGAGCTTCGGCGATGTGCTGCGCTCGCTCACCCTCAGCCTTTCCCAGATTGCGCTCAAGGCCGCCTTCAAGCCGCTTACCGACGCTCTCGGCAGCGGTCTCGCCGGCCTCTTCACCGGCACCGCCGGCGTCGCCTTCGCCAAGGGCGGCGTGGTGCCGGGGCCGTTGCCGGTTCCCTTCGCGCAAGGCGGTGTCATCTCGAGCCCGATCACCTTTCCGCTCGGCAACAACCGCATGGGCATCGCCGGCGAGCGCGGCGCCGAGGCCATTCTGCCGCTCGCCCGCGGGCCCGACGGCAATCTCGGCGTGCGCGCCAATGCGGCAGGAGCCGTGCACGTCACCTTCAACGTCACCACGCCCGACGCCGAGAGCTTCCAGCGTTCCGAAACCCAGCTCGCCGCCCTGCTCGCCCGCGCCGTCGCCCAGGGCCAGCGCAACTTGTGAGGGAGTGGGAGTAGGGGATAGGGGCCGCTTCGCCCGGTGCTCCCCCTGCTCCCTATTCCTCATTCCCTACTCCCCATCTTCCAATGTTCCACGACACTCGCTTCCCGACCGCCATCTCGCGCGCCGCCCACGGCGGGCCCGAGCGTCGCACCGACGTCGTCGTGCTGGGCTCCGGCGCCGAGGAGCGCAACGCGCGCTGGGCGGACTCGCGCCGCTCCTACAACGCCGGCTACGGCGTGAAGTCACTCAACGACCTGCACGCCGTCATCGCCTTCTTCGAGGAGCGCCGCGGTCGCCTGCACGGCTTTCGCTGGCGCGATCCGCTCGACTGGAAATCCTGCCCGCCCGAGAGCGAACCCGCCGCCACCGACCAGCTCATCGGCATCGGCGACGGCACCACGCTCGCCTTCCAGCTCGCCAAGACCTACGGGTCGGCCTTCAACCCCTGGACGCGCGCCATAACCAAGCCCGTTGCCGGCACCGTGCTTGTCGCCGTCGCCGGCATGCTGCAGACCCCGGGGACCGACTACGCGCTCGACGCCGGCACAGGCATCGTCACCTTCCTGCCCGGCCACGTGCCGGCCGCCTCCGCCGCCATCACCGCCGGCTTCGAGTTCGACGTGCCCGTCCGCTTCGACACCGACAAGCTCGAGATCAACCTGCAAGGTTTCCGCCACGGCGCCATCCCCGCGATCCCCGTCGTCGAGATCCGGCTGTGACAACTGCTTGCATGACCTGAGAACACGACAACATGAAACCCCTGCCTCCCGCCCTCCAGTCCCACCTCGACACCGGCACCACCACGCTCGCCTGGTGCTGGCGGCTGACGCGCGGCGACGGTGTGCGGCAGGGCTTCACCGATCACGATCGCGACCTCGCCTTCGACGGCACCACCTTCGAGGCCGCGTCCGGCTTCACGGCCACCGATATCAAGGATGCCGTTGGCCTCTCCGTCGACAACCTCGAGGTTTCCAGCGCGCTCAGCTCCGAGCGCCTGAACGAGGATGATCTCGCCGCCGGCCTGTACGACGACGCCGCCGTCGAGATCTGGCGGGTCAACTGGGCCGACCCCGGGCAGCGTGTCCTGATGCGGCGCGGCTCGCTTGGCGAGGTGCGCCGCTCCGGCCTGGCCTTCACTGCCGAGGTGCGCGGCCTTGCCCACTACCTGCAGCAGCCCAAAGGCCGCCTGTTCCAGTACGGCTGCGATGCGGATCTCGGCGACGCCCGCTGCACCGTCGATTTGGCCGATCCCGCCTTTCGCGGCAGCGGCGCCGTCGCCGCCGTCACGAGCGCGCGCTTCTTCACGGCCACCGGCCTTGCCGACTTCGAGGGCGGCTGGTTCACCCGCGGCCTCGTCACCTTCACCTCGGGCGCCAACGCCGGCCGCGCGCAGGAGGTCAAGCGCCACATCTTCGACGCGGATGCGGGCGAGGCTGCGATCGAGCTGTGGCAGCCCATGGCGCTCGCCATTGCGGCGGGCGACACCTTCACCGTCACCGCGGGCTGCGACAAGCACTTCGCCACCTGCCAGGCCAGGTTCGCCAACACCGTCAACTTCCGCGGCTTTCCGCACATGCCGGGCAACGACTTCATCACCGCCGTCGCCACCCCCGGCGACCCCGGCAACGACGGCGCCTCCCGCGCCGGCGGCAGCTAGCGTGATTGTGTCGCCTGGCGCGCCGCCGCGCTCCTCCGCCGTGGTGAGCCCTGTCCGAACCACGGCCGGGACGGGACCGCCCTTCGACGGGCTCAGGGCGGAGCGGGGGTGTGAAACCGGGGCGACACGTGCAACGCCTCTCCGTGGTGAGCCTGTCGAACCACGGCCCCGGACGTGGCCGCCCTTCGACGGGCTCGGGGCGGAGCGGGGGCGTGAGACC
>WBUN01000015.1 GCA_008933705.1 Hyphomicrobiaceae bacterium | reverse complement strand
CGCGATCATCGCCTCGCGGCCGGCCTCGATGCGCTTCGCGATCGCGATTTCGCCTTCGCGGGACAAGAGCTCGACCGAGCCCATCTCGCGCAGATACATGCGCACGGGGTCGTCGGTGCGGTCGGTGGGCTCGGCGCGCGCCTGCGTCACGGTCGGCAGGGCGGGGGCAGGGGCGACGGCCCGCCCGGTCTCCTCCTCGTCGGCCGCTTCCTCCGCGCCGTCGGGCGCAGCCGCCTCCTCCTGGTCCTCGCTCTCGACCACGGTGATGCCCATGTCGGAGAGCATCGACATCGTGTCCTCGATCTGCTCAGAGGAGACCTCCTCGGACGGCAGCACGGCGTTGAGCTCGTCATAGGTGACGTAGCCGCGCGCCTTGGCGGTCTTGATGAACCGCTTGACCGCCGCATCCGACAGGTCGAGCAGGGGGCTGTCCTTCTCGGGGGTGTCGGCCTGGGTGGTGGCCTGGTCGTCGGCTTTCGCTGTCATCGCCATGAGGTAACTCCGGAGCACGCGGCTGCGGCACAGCGCGCGGCAGAAAAAGTGCAGAGACGGTGCACCGGACCGTCCGAAAGCACGCTTGCGCGCACATCCGAAAAGTCCCGGTGAGGCGGGGTGGCCCGCCGGGCTGACTTCACAGGGATGGCCCGCGGGGCGAAATCGCCGAGGACGAGCGCAGGGCTCTCTTGTCCTTCATCTGGGGGCCAAAGCAGGGATACACAACTCCCGTGCGCTTTTCCAGCGCAAGTTTTCGCGCCCGCCAGGGTTTTTTGGAAACACCCCCGCTGGGTCGGCGAAACGCGATCTGGACCTGGATCGCAGCCCGAAGACCGGCGACGCCGCACGGGCACGCGAACTGAATGCGGTTCAGCGGCGCTATGCGTCACCGGAGCCCTCCGTGGCAAGGGCGCGGGCCAAGCGTGCATGTATCTCGGCAATCCTGGACCACGCCTCTTCCGTTGGCTCCGACGCCCAGGCTTGCTCGGCAGCGCGCAGTTCGCGTCTCAACCCGACCTGGGTCTCGTGCAGCGCCAGCAGGTCCCGCCAGCCGGCCTCGACATCGGTCTCGGCTGCGCCGGGCTCGGCAAACCTGTCGCTTTTGTGGGTGGCCGCCCGCTCGGTCATGGCAACCACTTTGTCCATTCCCAAAGCCGCCAGTTGGGTGCGGATCACATCCCTGTCAAGGGTGACGCCCTGCGCCAAAAGCTGCAGAAAGGCATCGCGCAGGCGGCCCAAGGGTTCGGAGGTCAGGGTAAGCTCGGCAACCTCCTCGCACCGCGCCTCCAGAAGCCATGGATGGTTGAGCAGCGTCCTGAGGATCAGGGTCTCGCGTGCGGGCAGGGGGTGCGCGCGCCCGGCCAGCTCGTTGCTCCGGCTCAGGGCCGGGGAAAGGGCGGCCGCCCTCGGCTGTGTGCCAAGCCGCGCGCGCTCCGTCGCCCGGGCCGAGACACGCCAGTCCAGTTGTGTATTGTCGCGCCGTTTGCCTGCGAGCCTAGGGTTGCGCCGGCCGTCGGACCGGGCCATTTCGCGCACCAGCTTGCGGTTCTTGGCCCAAAGCGTCTCGCGCAGCTCGCCCTCGTACTGCTCGCGCACGCCGCGGTCGGCGATCTGGGCCACCAGGGCCTTGAGCCGTGCTTCCACGGATGCGCGCTGCTCGGGCGTCAACGCCGGCTGGGTGCGCTGCTCCTCGCGCTCGATCAGCACGTCGAACAGCGGCAGCGTCTTGTTGGCCAGGATGTCCTGGAAGGCGGCAGCACCGTGCTGGCGGATGAGGTCATCGGGATCGAGACCGTCCGGCAGGAACGCGAATTGCACGCTGTAGCCCGGCTTCAGGTGCGGCAGCACGGTCTCGACGGCCCGGAACGCGGCCCGGCGCCCGGCCGCGTCGCCGTCGAAGCACAAGACGGGCTCGGGGGCCATGCGCCAGAGGATCTTGATCTGCTCCTCGGTCAGCGCCGTGCCCAGAGGCGCCACCGTCTGCGGAAAGCCCGCCTCCGACAGCGCGATCACATCCATGTAGCCTTCGACGACGATGATCTGCTGCCTGTCGAAGGCCGGCCGGCGCGCGTTGGCGGCGTTGAAGAGCAGCGCACCCTTGTGGAAGAGCGGCGTCTCGGGCGAGTTCAGATACTTGGCCGGCGCGTCGGCATCGAGGGCGCGGCCGCCGAACGCGATGACGCGGCCCTTCAGATCAGTGATCGGGAACATCACGCGGTGGCGGAACCGGTCGTAGCCGACCGGGATGTCGTCGCCGGTGATCAGCATGCCGGCGGTGGCCATCTCGTGCGTTGTGAAGCCTGCCTTGCCCAAGTGCTCCTTGAGCGCCGACTTGCTGCTGGGGGCATAGCCCAGGTGGAAGCGGGCGATCCCGTCATGCTGCAGCCCGCGCTTCTCCAGATAGCGCCGCGCCTCTCCCCCCGCGGAGGCATGGAGCTGCGCCTCGAAGAACCGGGCCGATGCGTCCAGCAGCGCATAGAGGCGCGCACGCTCATCCTCCTGGCGCTCCTCGCGCGCGGAGGGCTTCGGCATGGGCACGCCGGCTTCCTCGGCCAGCCGCTCGACCGCCTCGGGAAAGCTCAGCCCGTCCGTCATCATGACGAACTTGAAGATGTCGCCGTTCTGGCCCGAGGAGAAATCGAACCATGAGCCCTTGTGGTCGTTGACGAAGAACGAAGGCGTCTTCTCGCTCTTGAACGGCGACAGACCCTTGAGCTCGCGGCCGGCGCGCTTGAGGGCGACCTTGCGGGCCACGACCTGGCTCACGGGCAGGCGCGCACGGATCTCGTCAAGGAGGCCTGGCGGAAAGCGCATGGGTTCCGAATCGCTGGCAGTTTTCCCCACCTGACATAAGTGATTCGGCGCAGCCCCTGCCGATCCGGAGCGCCGCAGCACCAATCGCTTACCGATATCCACAGGAAGAGTTGCGACCGGCTCGGCGCGGAGCGCGCATGCCTGTTCGCAGCACGGCCAAGCCCTGCGGCGCCGGGTCCTCGGCCGACCCGCGACGAAGGCCGTTGCCGCGCTACTTCAGCAGCTCCTTGACCTGCGCGCTCGCCTTGCCGAAATCCATCTGGCCGGTAAAGCGCGCCTTCAGGGCGGCCATCACCTTGCCCATGTCCTTCGGGCTCGCGGCACCGACCTCCTTCACGGCGGCGGCGATGGCAGCCTTCACCTCGGCCTCGCCCATCTGCTTGGGCAGGAACTCCTCGATGACGGCGATCTCCTCGGCCTCCTGCTGCACCAGCTCGGCGCGTCCGGCCTGCTCGTAGGCGGCGATCGAATCGCGGCGCTGCTTGATCATCTTCTGCAGCAGAGCCAGGAACTCCTGGTCCGTGATCTTGTCGCGGCCCGTGGACTGGCCCTTCTCGTCGACGCGGGCGGCAATGTCGCGGTCCTTCAATGCCGCGCTGATGAGGCGCAGGGTCGACAGGCGGCGCTTGTTCTGCGCCTTCATGGCTTCCTTGGTTTCGTGCATGAGCCGGTCGCGCATGGGAGGCGTCCTCTCGTGTTGAGCAGCCTCATTTATGCGCACCGAGGGGGTCCGACAAGCCCGCAAGCCGGCCTGGCGCCGGTTGCCTGCGTTGACCCCACCGCGGGCATACCCTAGTAGGACCGTGAAAGTTCACGGGCGGGAGCTGCAGGGCGCCCCCCGACCCCCGGAGAGCATGGCGATGCCCAGCGATACACCCAAGCCATGGCCCAAACCATGGACAGAGGCGCCGCACACCGGCCGCCTGGTGCTGGCGGATGGGACGGTGATCACAGGCCAGGGTCTCGGTGCGACCGGATCGGCGGTCGGCGAGGTGTGCTTCAACACCGCCATCACCGGCTACCAGGAGATCCTCACCGACCCCTCCTACGCCGGGCAGATCATCACCTTCACCTTTCCCCACATCGGCAACGTCGGCACCAACCAGGAGGACAGCGAGACCTCCAACCTTGCGATGCGCTCGGGTGTGCGCGGCTGCGTGCTGCGTGCGGGCGTGACGGAGCCCTCCAATTACCGTGCGGCCGAGCGGCTCGATAAGTGGCTGAAGGCGCGCGGCATCATCGCCATCACGGGCGTCGACACGCGGGCGCTGACCGCGCGCATCCGCGAAAAGGGGATGCCCAACGGTGTCATTGCCCACGAGCCTTCGGGCGCATTCGACCTGGAGAAGCTGAAGGCGCAAGCCAAGGCCTGGCCTGGTCTCGACGGCATGGACCTCGTGCCCGACGTCACGTCGGGCCAGAGCTATGGCTGGGACGAGACGCGCTGGATCTGGGGCAAAGGCTACGGCCGGCAGGAGAAGCCCGAGCTGCACGTCGTCGCCGTCGACTACGGCCTGAAGCGCAACATCCTGCGCTGTCTCGCGACCGCCGGCTGCAAGGTGACGGTGGTGCCGGCCAAGACCAGCGCCGAGGAGATCTTGGAGCGCAAGCCGGACGGCGTGTTTCTGTCCAACGGGCCGGGCGATCCGGCGGCGACAGGCGTCTACGCCGTGCCCGAGATCAGGAAGCTCATCGCCTCGGGTTTGCCGGTGTTCGGCATCTGCCTGGGCCACCAGATGCTCGGCCTCGCGCTCGGCGCCAAGACCAGGAAGATGCATCAGGGCCATCACGGCGCCAACCACCCCGTGAAGGACTTCACGACCGGCAAGGTCGAGATCACCTCCATGAACCACGGCTTCGCGGTGGATCGCGAGACGCTGCCGGCCGATGCGGAGGAAACGCACGTGTCGCTGTTCGACGGCTCGAACTGCGGCCTGAGGATCAAGGGCAAGCCGGTGTTCTCCGTGCAGTATCACCCGGAGGCATCGCCGGGTCCCGAGGACAGCCACTACCTCTTCACGCGCTTCGTCAACATGATGCGCAAGACCAAGGGGCGCCCGCCGCTGCCGGAGCGAGGGCGCCGGTAGTGGGATCCAGGGCGCGGCGGTGGTGGTTGAGCGCCGTTGTGCTTGCGGGTGTGCTCTTGTGCGGCAGCGCGCCGGCTCTTGCAGAGGCTAGCCCGTGCTCGCGTCCCTCGGGAGAAGCCCTGCGTGACGCGCACTGGCGGGTTGACGGTCCTCATCACCCGCTTCTCGGGCAGGTGCTGAATGGCACGACGCCGCTTGCGGTCGAGACCGGCCCCTGCACACGCACGCCCCTCCAGCAGCTCACGGCAGAGATCTGGCGCACGATCCGCGCCGGCGGCGTCGTGCTGCTGGGCGAGGCGCACGACAATCCCGAGCACCATCTGGTGCGCGCCGACCTGCTGCGGCCGCAGATGGAGCGCGTCGCGCCTGCCAAAGGCCTGCTCCCGGCCGCCGTGTTCGAGCACATCCGCGCCGACCAGCAGGAGCGCGTCGCCCACTTCTACGAGCAGGCCGCGCGCGGCCGCCGGCTCTTCACCGCATCGGATCTCTTGCTTGCGCTCGGCTGGAAGGAGAGCGGTTGGCCCGCGGCCGAGATCTTCTACCCCCTCTACAACGCGGCCCTTCGCGCCAAGCTTCCCATCCTTGCCGGCGATCCGCCGCGGGACCGGATCAAGGCATTGGCGCGGGGCGACCGGTCGCTCCTGCAGGAGGGCGATCTGGCGCTGGTGACGTTGGGTGAGGCGCTGCCGCAACCTTTGGTCGACGCGCTCACCACGGAGCTTGTGTCGTCGCATTGCGGGGCCATGCCGGCATCCGCCTTCGGCGGCATGAACTTGGCCCAGCGCTACCGCGACGCGCACTTGGCCGCCGCGCTCCTCAAGGCTGCCGAAAGGCACGGGGCTGCCTTTCTTCTGGCCGGCAACGGGCATGTGCGCACCGATCGCGGCGTGCCCTGGTACGTGCGGCAAATGGCGCCCGGCCGCAAGGTGCTCTCGGTGATGCTCGTGGAGGTGGAGGAGGGCAAGACCGACGCCTCAGCGTACGCGCGCGTGGACGGCGCCGGAATGCCGGCCGCCGACTACATCCTCTTCACCCCGCGGCACGTCCGGACGGACCCGTGCGAGAAAATGCGCCGAGGCAAGCAGTAGGCCGGCAGTGGCCCTGGGCGGCAGTTCTGCACCCCTTGTCGCGCCCGGGGTATAGCCAAGCCCGTTGCGCTGCAATATGAAGCGGCCTCATGCCGAAGCGCACCGACATCAAATCCATCCTCATCATCGGCGCGGGCCCCATTGTCATCGGACAAGCCTGCGAGTTCGACTATTCGGGAACGCAAGCCTGCAAGGCCCTGAAGAGCGAGGGCTACCGCATAGTCCTGGTCAACTCCAATCCGGCCACCATCATGACGGATCCGGAGCTGGCCGATGCGACCTACGTCGAGCCGATCACGCCCGAGGTGGTCGCCAAGATTATCGAGAAGGAGCGTCCCGACGCCCTCCTTCCGACCATGGGCGGCCAGACGGCGCTGAACACGGCCCTGGCGCTCGCCAAGGAGGGGGTGCTGGCAAAGTTCGGCGTCGAGATGATCGGCGCCAAGGCCGAGGCCATCGACATGGCCGAGGACCGCCAGCTGTTCCGCGAGGCGATGGCGCGCATCGGGCTCGCCACGCCGCGATCGATGCTCGCGCACGACCGCAGCGAGGCGATGGCGGCGCTGGAGCACGTCGGTCTGCCGGCCATCATCCGCCCCTCGTTCACGCTCGGCGGTACAGGCGGCGGCGTCGGCTACAACCGCGAGGAGTTCGTGGAGATCGTCGAGCGCGGGCTCGATGCATCACCAACCAACCAGGTTCTGATCGAGGAGAGTGTGCTCGGCTGGAAGGAGTTCGAGATGGAGGTGGTCCGCGACAGGGCGGACAACTGCATCATCGTCTGCTCCATCGAGAACGTCGATCCGATGGGTGTGCACACGGGCGACAGCGTCACGGTGGCGCCTGCGCTGACCCTGACCGACAAGGAATACCAGATCATGCGCAACGCCTCGATCGCGGTGCTGCGCGAGATCGGGGTGGAGACGGGCGGCTCGAACGTGCAGTTCGCGGTCAACCCGGCGGATGGACGTCTCGTCGTCATCGAGATGAACCCGCGCGTGTCGCGCTCCTCGGCGCTGGCGTCGAAGGCGACCGGCTTTCCCATCGCCAAGGTGGCGGCCAAGCTCGCCGTCGGCTACACGCTCGACGAACTCGAGAACGACATCACGGGCGGGGCGACGCCCGCCTCCTTCGAGCCCACCATCGATTATGTGGTGACCAAGATCCCGCGCTTCGCCTTCGAGAAGTTCCCCGGTGCCGAGCGCACGCTGACCACGTCCATGAAATCGGTCGGCGAGGTGATGGCGATCGGGCGCACCTTCGCGGAGAGCCTGCAGAAGGCACTGCGGGGGTTGGAGTCCGGCCTGACCGGTCTCGACGACGTTGCCTTCGAGGGGCTCGGCTCCGGTGACGACAAGAACGTCGTGCGGGCAGCCCTGGGCGAGCCGACCCCCGACCGCTTGCTGAAGGTGGCGCAGGCGATGCGCCTCGGTGTCGATCACGAGCAGATCCACGCATCCTGCCGCATCGATCCGTGGTTCCTGTCACGCATCCAGGAGATCGTCGACATGGAGGCCCGGGTGAAGGCCCATGGGCTTCCCGACTCGCCTGCACAACTGCGCCTGCTCAAGGCGATGGGCTTCTCCGACGCGCGCCTTGGCAAGCTCGCCGGGCTGACCGAGGCCGAGGTGCGCAAGCGGCGGATCGCGCTCGGCGTGCGCCCGGTGTTCAAGCGCATCGATACGTGCGCGGCGGAGTTCGCCTCGCCAACGGCCTACATGTACTCGACCTATGAGCAGGGCCTGGTCGATCAGCCGGTCGACGAGGCAATGCCATCGGGCCGCGACAAGGCCGTCATCCTCGGCGGCGGTCCCAACCGCATCGGCCAGGGCATCGAGTTCGACTACTGCTGCTGCCATGCCTGCTTTGCGCTGAGCGACGCCGGCATGGAGACCATCATGGTCAACTGCAACCCTGAAACGGTCTCCACCGACTACGACACCTCCGACCGGCTCTACTTCGAGCCGCTGACGGCGGAGGACGTGCTCGAGATCATCCGCGTCGAGCAGACGAACGGTTCCCTCAAGGGCGTCATCGTCCAGTTCGGCGGGCAGACGCCGCTCAAGCTTGCGCATGCGTTGGAAGCCGCGGGAGTGCCGATCCTCGGCACGACGCCCGACGCCATCGATCTCGCCGAGGATCGCGACCGCTTCAAGGCGTTGATCGACAAGCTCGCCCTGAAGCAGCCCGACAGCGGCATCGCGCGTACGCCGGCGGAAGCGCGTGCGGTGGCCGACAAGCTGGGCTACCCGGTGGTGATACGCCCGTCCTACGTGCTGGGCGGCCGCGCCATGGAGATCGTGGCCGACGGAGGAGAGATCGACCGGTACGTGGCCCGCCTGTCGGCCACGCTCGACTCGCCTTCCGAGCTGGTTGTCTCCGACAAGCGCCCCCTGCTCATCGACCGCTACCTGACGGGCGCCATCGAGGTCGATGTCGATTGCCTCGCCGACGGCAAGGACACCTTCGTCGCCGGCATCATGGAGCACATCGAGGAGGCCGGCATCCACTCCGGCGACAGCGCCTGCTCGCTGCCGCCGCATTCGCTCGACGCCTCCATCCTGGCGCGCATCGAGAGGCAGACGCGGGATCTCGCGCTCGCCCTCAACGTCGTCGGCCTCATGAACGTGCAATACGCGGTGAAGGGCTCCGACATCTACATCCTCGAGGTCAACCCGCGCGCGTCCCGCACCGTGCCGTTCGTGGCCAAGGTGATCGGCAAGCCGATCGCCGGCATCGCGGCGCGCATCATGAACGGCGAGCCGCTGGCCTCGTTCGGGCTGAAACCGCACGCGCTCTCGCACGTGGCGGTGAAGGAGGCCGTCTTCCCGTTCGCGCGCTTCCCCGGCGTCGATACGGTCCTGGGGCCCGAGATGCGTTCGACCGGCGAGGTGATGGGCATCGACCGCGACCACGCCATGGCGTTCGCCAAGAGCCAGCTCGGGTCGGGCACGACGCTGCCGCGCCAGGGCACCGTGTTCGTGTCGGTGCGCGACGCCGACAAAGACAGCATCCTCGATGCCGTCCGCGAGCTGATTGCGTTGGGCTTTCATGTGGTCGCCACGCGCGGCACCAAGCGGGCGCTGGCGGCGCACGGCATACCATGCGAGCAGGTCAACAAGGTGCTGGAAGGCCGGCCGCACATCGTCGACATGATGAAGAACGGCGCGGTGCACCTCGTCTTCAACACCACCGAGGGCGCCAAAGCGTTGGCCGATTCCAAGGACATCCGGCGCACCGCCTTGCTCAATCATATTCCATACTATACAACCCTTGCTGGTGCGCTGGCAGCGACTCAAGCGATCAAGGCGCTCGCGGCCGGGACTCTTACGGTGGCGCCGCTTCAATCCTATGTAAGCCAAGCATCCTGAGGATGTTTCGCCGTGCCGGTCCTATAAGCACTGGCAAAACCAAAGATAGTGAGTGAAACTGGACAAGGGCTCCGGCGTTTCGGTCGGGGCCGGCCCGGAGAATGTGAGCGAAGGCCATGGAAAAGGTGCCTATGACTGTTGAGGGGTTCCAGAAGCTCGAGGCCGAGCTTCACCGCCTCAAGGCCGAGGAGCGTCCGCGCATCATTCAGCAGATTTCCGACGCTCGCGAGCACGGCGACCTTTCCGAGAATGCCGAGTATCACGCCGCCAAGGAGGCGCAGGGTCTCAACGAGGCCAAGGTCGCCGACCTGGAGGACAAGCTTTCGCGCGCGGAGGTTATTGATCCGGCGAAGCTTTCGGGCGCCACGATCAAGTTCGGGGCGACCGTCACGCTGGAGGACGAGGATTCCGGGGACAAGGTCAAGTACAAGATCGTCGGCGAGCACGAGGCCAACGTTCGCGAGGGCAAGATTTCCATCGCCTCGCCGATTGCGCGCGCGCTCATCGGCAAGTCCAAGGGCGACAGTGCCGAGGTGACCACGCCGCGCGGCTCGCGCAGCTACGAGATCCTGAAGGTCGAGTACAAGTAGCCGGCGCCGGCGTTCACCGGCCGGCGAAGCCAGTTGGTCGTGGCGAATCGGTCACAGCCCATCAGCGCATCATCCGCTAGTATGACGTTTCCATGCGCAAGGAGCAGCCCCTTCGGCGTTAAGGGGTGGGGTTGCGCGCGAGACACGGGGATCGTCGATGAGAAGGTTGCTGTTGGGTCTTGCTGCAGGCGCTCTCCTGGCGGTGCCCGCCCTTGCCGACGGCCCGCCACGGCGCGCCCCTGCGTACGCGCAGCCCGCGCCGGTGTTCTCATGGGCCGGCTACTACATCGGCGTGCAGGGCGGCTACGCCTGGGGCGACACGGAGCACAGCATCGCCAACGTCGCGACCGGAGGTTGGGACGTCAATGGCGGTTTCGGCGGCGTCTCGTGGGGCTCCAACTGGCAAAGCGGCGCTCTCGTGTACGGCTTCTCGAGCGACTTCTCCTTGGCAAGCCTCAAGGATGACTTCGCGGGCGTCGGCTGCGGCGGAAGCTGCTTCACCGACGTCAAGTATTTCGGCACGAGCAGCGTGCGTGTCGGCTATGCCATGGACCGCACCCTGATCTACGTGACCGGCGGATACACCTATGCGCGCGTGGAGGCAGGCATTGCCAACACGATCAATCAGGATACCAAGACACGCTACGGCTGGACCGTGGGTGCCGGTGTCGAGTGGGCCATCGCGCCGAAGTGGTCGGCGAAGCTCGAGTACCAGCACCTCGACTACGGCGACCGGCGCAACTACTACGTTGGCGCCAACAGCGGCGAGGTCGATCTGTCGGCCGACATCGTCCGGGTCGGGTTGAACTACAAGGTTGATCTGCCGTTCCTGCCGCGCTTCTGATGCGAGCGCGTTTGCGCGATGAGACGCCTTAGCCCGGGCGGCGCGCCTGCGCGATCGCCACCGGCACGCCCGGCTCGAACTTCACGCGGCGGATGACAAGCGTCGTCTTCACGCTTGCAACGTTGGCGGTCGCCGTCAGCTCGTCGATGATGAAGTCCTGAAACGCCGTGATGTCCGGCGCGACGCATTTGAGCAGGAAATCGGTCTCGCCCGAGAGCATGTAGCACTCGCGCACCAGCGGCCAGGACAGCACGCGGTTCTCGAAGGCGCGCAGGTCGCTCTCCGCCTGGCTGTGCAGGCCGACCATGGCGAAGGCAGTCACGGCGAAACCGATCGCCTTCTCGTCGAGCAGGGCATAATAGCCGGTGATGATGCCGGCTTGTTCCAGCGCCCTGACGCGCCTGAGGCAGGGGGGCGGCGAGATGCCGACCTTCTCGGCCAGCTCCACGTTGGTGATGCGGCCGTTGGCCTGCAGTTCCTTGAGGATGCGCCAATCGGTAGCATCGAGGCGAGCGCGCATGGCACTAAGACTCCGCGGGAGACGTGCGCCCGAGTCTGACCCACATGGCAGCCTCGAGCAACTTTGTTTCAAGCGTACGACAGAAAATTGGGCGCTGGGCTGGGCCGGATGATAGCGATGGCAGAAGGGCTGGCGGCCGTCGCGGGCCGCCGCGGCTGGATCATCAGCGACGGCAAGGCCGGCAACGATGCGCAAAGTCGCGGCGTATTCGATGCCATGGGGCTCGACTACGAGCTGAAGCCCGTCGACCCGACAGGGATCTGGCGGGTGCTGTCGCCCTGGGGGCCGGTCAACCCTGGGGAGCGCTTCGGTACGGACGCCAGCCAGTTTCACCCGCCGTGGCCCGATTTCGCGGTCGCCATCGGACGCCTGACGACGCCCTACATCCGCAAGCTCAAGAGCCTGGCCGGCCTTTCCACCTATACGATCGTGCTGCTGGATCCCAAGACCGGCGCCGGCACTGCCGACCTCTTCTGGGTGCCGGAGCACGATGCCCGTCGCGGCCCCAATGTCCTTACCACGCTCACGGCACCGCACAGCTTCTCTCCGCAGCGTCTGGCGGCGCTGCGTGCCCATGTGCCTCCCGACATCGCCGCCCTGCCGCAGCCGAGGGTAGCCGTATTGCTCGGCGGGCCGAACGGCGACTACAGGTACACGGCGGCCAGTCTGGCGCGGCTGGCCTCTGCACTCTATTCGCTGACGGGGCTGGGGGCGGGCCTGATGATCACGCCGTCGCGGCGGACGCCCGCAGGCGTCACGGCGTATGTGAGGGAAGCAACCTCAGGGGCGCCGCGCATCTTCTGGGAGGGAGAGGGCGAGAACCCCTATCCGCAGTTTCTTGCCCATGCCGACATCTTCATCGCGCCGGCCGACTCCGTGAACATGACCGGTGAGCCGTGCGCCACGGGGCGGCCGGTGTACGTGTTCGAGCCCGAGGGCGGATCGGCGAAGTTCGCGCGCTTCCACGAGGCGCTGCGGCGGTATGGCGCCACGCGGCCGCTGCCTGAGCGGCTCGATCGCCTTGAGACGTGGACCTATGCGCCGCTCAACTCGGCGGAGACGATCGCGGCGGAGATCGTCCGCCGCTGGAGCAAGCGGCGGCAGATGCTGGGCCCCCGATAGCGGCGCGCAGATCGCACGCCTGGCCCCGGCGACCTCTCCGCGGAGGCGGCCAGCATGTCACTCCGCGTTCTTGGAACTCAGAGCGGACGCGCCAGGATGACGAACGCCACCGCTCCAAGGAGGTGGGCGATGGACCACCACTCCATCGGAATGCCGAACAGGGAATGCGGCACGACGGTTGCGCCTGCCTCGCGCTGCGGGCGGTTCATGGCGGTGCCGACGAACCAGTTGATGACCGCCGTGATCACGAGAGCGATTGCGGAGCCGTACTGGGGAAATCCCGTCCCCGTGTCTCCATACTGATGGCCGAGGTACGAGCCGGCGAATGCGCCCGCCACTGCCAGCAACAGCGTGATGATGATGCCCCAACCGCGCCACAGAACCATGTCGCATCTCCCCTACAGCATCGCGCAAAATAATGATGGACTGTAAGCTGCCGATCTTGTTTCCACAAGCCGTGCGGCGATCGGCTCCGGGCCTGAACGTCTCGTGTCCCGAATCCGAAGTTCGCCCACCTTCGAGGCGCCCATGGTCGCGAGCTTCGGATTCAAAGTGGACACCCGATTCCTATGATTTTCAGCGTGGTCATTGCGCCGGTGGCGAAGTCGTGGCATTCGCGTATACGCGTGGAGACGAGGGGCTGGTCCAGGAATGTCTGACTTGATGCCGGCGGGCTTTCGGCTCCTTGCTGCCGCTGGGGGCTTCATCGGACACAACGGGCCTTACTATTGGCGCCGGGACGCCGCCGGCCGGGTGGAGTTCGGGTTTCAGAGCGATGCGCGGCACATCAACCCGAACGGCGTTCTGCATGGCGGCGCTGTGTTGGGGTTCCTCGACACCATCCTCGGGCACGCCGTCGTTATCGAGACGCAAAGGCGCTGCGCCACCGTCGCGCTCGACAGCCGCTTCATAGCAGCCGTTGCGCCGGGCCCGTGGATCAGCGGGCGCCCGACGATCAGGAAGCTCACCCGCAATCTTGCCTTCGTGGACGCCGAGGCGACCGCCGGCGAGACGCTGCTCATGACAGCGTCGGCTGTCTTTCGCGTCTTCGACGAATGACGGGGAGCGGCAATCCTCGATACGCTGACAACCTGTGCCGTCAGCCTTCTGCCCTCATCGGCGCGCCGGCCGCCAGCCAGCGCTCCAGCGGCTCGGCCAGGTTCTCGAGCGGCTGATAGCCGTTGG
The DNA here is from genome assembly GCA_008933705.1 of Hyphomicrobiaceae bacterium. Classification (GTDB taxonomy): domain Bacteria; phylum Pseudomonadota; class Alphaproteobacteria; order Rhizobiales; family Hyphomicrobiaceae; genus AWTP1-13. The sequence continues at coordinate 73,131 of WBUN01000015.1, read as the reverse complement.
TCAGCAGCGCGTAGCCCTTCTCGTTGCTGCCCGCGATCAGGGTCGGAAAGCCGCGAATGCCGAGCTCCTGGGCGGTCAGAAAATCGCGGAACGTGTTGTTGTGCGTCTCCGGCGCAGCGAACGTCTGCGCAAACGCCGCGCGATCGAAGCCCGCTTCCTCGGCAACGTCGGCGATCTCCTCCGCCGCGGTCATGTCGCGGTTCTCGGCGTAGAAGGCGCGCTGGATGCGGCCCATGAAGGCGAGCGCGAACTTGGGCAGGAGCTGGCGCGCGGTGACGACGGCGCGGCAGGCGGGCTCCGTGTCGTAGGTGAATGTCTCGCGGTCGAAGAAGGCCATGTCGAACGGCTGCCCGGTGGCTGCGCCGACCTTCGTCCAGGCGCTGCGGATATAGTCCTTGTCCTTGGCAGTCATGGGCTCGGTATTGCCGGCGCGCAGGCCGCCCATCACCATCTGCAGCGGCAGGCGATCCTCGAAGCGCTCGGCCAGCGCTGCGATGACGGGGGAGAACCCGTAGCACCAGGAGCACATGGGATCGGCGAAATAGACGAGCTGCAGGCCTTGGGTCATGCGCCCTCCGGGCGTCGGCGATGGTCATGCTTGCGCAATCTAGCGTTGCTCTGGCGGAATTCATATGGGGCGGCCGTCGCCGCCGTGCCAGATCGGCTCGCTCGATGCAGATCGGCTCGCTCGATGCAACTTGTGGGGGCTCGCGATCGTTCCCACATTCTCAGGGAGACAGAGCGGGAGTTCAGCCCGTGTTTCCTATTCGCGATAGCGTGAACCGCACGCGGCAGCCCGTGGTGGTGTGGACCATCATCGGGCTCAACGTGGCCGCGTTCCTCTATCAGCTTTCGCTCAGCGAACCCGAGTTGCAGGCGTTCCTCTACCAGCACGCGCTGGTGCCGCGCCGCTATTTCAGTCCGGCATGGGGCGCAGCCCACGGCCTGTCGCCCGCCGACCTGACGCCGTTCCTCACCAACACGTTCCTGCACGGCGGCTTCCTGCACATCATCCTCAATCTGTGGACGCTCCACATCTTCGGTCCGGCGCTGGAGGATCGCCTGGGGCCTGTGCGTTTCGCCCTGCTGTATGTTCTTGCCGGCCTCGCCGCGAGCATGGCGCACGCGCTGTTCAATGCCGGGTCAGCGATACCCGTGCTCGGCGCATCAGGGGCGATCGCGGGGGTCATCGCCGCCTACGCGGTGCGGTTTCCCTATGCGTGGGTGCGCGTGCTGGTGCCGATCCTGTTCATTCCCGTGTTCTTCAGCATTCCCGCCATGCTCTTCGCCGGCATCTGGTTCCTGACGCAGGTGGTGGCGGGCGCGAGCGAGCTGTTCGCGCCGGTGCAGGGCAGCGGCATCGCCTGGTGGGCGCACATCGGCGGCTTTGTCGCCGGATGGATTCTGCTGATCGTGCTCGACCGCACGGCGCATCCGGCCGGCACGCGCCATGCCTGGTACAATGGCGGGCCCTGGGAGGAGACGCGGCGCTGAGGATCAATCCTCCTCTCAAGGCTTGGCGCCGGCCTGCTCGAGCATCTCGGCGATCTTGGCAAAGCCCTTCTGGCGGGCGAGCGCCAGCGGCGTCGCACCTTGCCGGTCCGGAAGGTTGAGGTTGGCGCCGCCTTTGATCAGGGCCTCGACGGTCGCCTGATGCGCCGGCCCGCCGTCGCCCAGCACGACCGCCTCGACCAGGGCGGTCCAGCCCAGGTTGTTGACGTGATCGAGCGGCGCCCTGGCGCCGATGAGGGCCGAGACTGCCTCGGCATGGCCGAGGTGCGACGCCGCGATCAGGGCCGTGCCGCCGTAAGGGCTGGTGATGGCGCGCGTGTTGCCGCCCGAGTCGATCGCAAGCTTGAGCGTATTGAGATCGTTGAGGACGGCGGCAATGGTGATGACGTCGTAGCTCTGGTTGTCGAGCGCGTTGAGGTTGGCGCCGGCGGAGACGAGCGCGCGGACGGCGGCTGTGTCCTGACGGAACGCGGCAACCATGAGGGGCGTGCGCCCGTTGCCGTCGCGGGCCTCGATGTCGGCGCCCGCCTTGAGCAACCGCTCGATCTCGCCGACGTCGCCGCTGGCCGCCGCCGCGTGCAGGCCCGAATAGGCAGCAAATTCCTCCGAAGTCGGCGGCGTTTGCGCTGCCGCGAGTTGCGGCGAGGGAAGGACGGGGAGGCAAAGGCTCAGGAACGTGCACAAGGCTGGCAATCGCATCGTTGCTCCTGATTTTCGGGTGGTGGAGACTCGGCTTGAGGCCGGGGCATAGCTTGCGCTAAAAGGCACGCCAACTCCCCATTCATCTGCAACCCGAGGAGTCGCCCGTGGCGAACCCGCAATACGTCTATCACATGCACAAGCTCTCCAAGACCTATCCGGGGGGCAAGCAGGTTTTGAAGGATATTTCACTGTCGTTCTTCCCGGGCGCCAAGATCGGCGTGGTCGGCCTCAACGGCGCGGGCAAGTCGACGCTGCTCAAGATCATGGCAGGTCAGATCGAGGACTTCGTCGGCGAGGCGTGGGCCTCGGAAGGCATCAAGGTCGGCTACTTGCCGCAGGAGCCCGAGCTCGATGCCGGCAAAGACGTGCTCGGCAACGCCATGGAGGGCGTGGCGGAGAAGAAAGCGCTCGTCGACCGCTACAACGAGATCGCGGCCAACTACTCCGATGAGACCGCCGACGAGATGGCCAAGCTGCAGGACGAGATCGAGTCGCAGAACCTGTGGGATCTCGACACTCAGGTCGAGCAGGCGCTCGATGCGCTCCGCTGCCCGCCGGGCGACGCCGACGTGATGAAGCTCTCCGGCGGCGAGAAGCGGCGCGTCGCCCTGACCAGGCTGCTGCTGGCCAAGCCGGACATCCTGCTGCTCGACGAGCCGACCAACCACCTCGACGCGGAATCGGTGGCCTGGCTCGAGCGCTATCTCAAAGAATATGCCGGCTGCATCATGCTGGTGACGCACGACCGCTACTTCCTCGACAACATCACCGAGTGGACGCTGGAGCTCGATCGCGGGCAGGGCGTGCCCTACAAGGGCAACTACTCGAGCTGGCTGGAGCAGAAGGCCAAGCGCCTCGAGGTCGAGAAGGGCCAGGAGGAGGCCAAGCAGCGCACGCTGAAGCGCGAGCTAGAGTGGATCAGGTCGTCGCCCAAGGCCCGGCAGGCCAAGTCCAAGGCCCGCATCCAAGCCTACGAGAAGCTCGCCGAGGAGGCGGGCCGCGAGGAGATCGGCAAGGCGCAGATCCAGATCCCGCCGGGGCCGCGTCTTGGCGGCGTGGTGGTCGAGGTGGAAGGCCTCTCCAAGGCGTTCGGCGACCAGCTGCTGATCGACAACCTCTCCTTCAAGCTGCCGCCCGGCGGCATCGTCGGCGTCATCGGGCCCAACGGCGCCGGCAAGACCACGCTGTTTCGCATGATCATCGGCCAGGAGAAGCCGGACGCCGGCTCGATCCGGCTCGGCGACACGGCGAAGCTCGGCTACGTCGACCAGAGCCGCGACCATCTCGATGCCAAGAAGACCGTGTGGGAGGAGGTGTCGGGCGGCAAGGACATCATGAAGCTCGGCGACAGAATGGAGGTGAACAGCAGAGCCTACGTGAGCTGGTTCAACTTCAAGGGGCCGGACCAGCAGAAGAAGGTGGGGCTGCTGTCGGGCGGTGAGCGCAACCGCGTGCATCTGGCCAAGATGCTGAAGGAGGGCGGCAACCTGCTCCTCCTCGACGAGCCCACCAACGACCTCGACACGGAGACGCTGTCGGCCTTGGAGGCGGCGCTGGAGGACTTCGCGGGCTGCGCCGTCATCATCAGCCACGACCGCTTCTTCCTCGACCGCATGGCCACCCACATCCTGGCCTTCGAGGGCGACAGCCACGTCGAGTGGTTCGAGGGCAACTTCGCAGACTACGAGGAGGACAAGAAGCGCCGCCTCGGCGATGCCGCGATGGAGCCGCACCGCATCAAATTCAAGCGCTTCGAGCGCAGGTGAGCAAGGACCCTGGGTTAGGCCATCACCTTCTCGACAGGGCGGCGCAAGGATCTGGGCAGCTCGGGCCCGGCACCGAAGCGTACGACGAGATCGGGGACGCGTGCGCCGAGGCCGAGAAATGACGCGAGCTGGCCGCGCAGGCGCGGCACCTCGATCGGCTGATTGATGAACGCCTGCTTCAGGCCGAGCGCCGTCGCCTGCAGGGCAAACCTCTGGCAAGCGCGGCCGGCTTCGATCCAATGCGCCTTGTCGCTGCGGTCGGACACGAAGACAGCGACGCCCGCGGAGCTTTGTATGTGCGCCCGGTATTTGTCGTTCTCCGAATTTTCGGTGAAGACCAGCGGCAGCAGCAGGCGAGAGAGCCAGGCCGGCAGCTCTGGATTGCCGGATGCACGAGCGGACAGTCCGTCCATGCTTGCGACCGCGTCGCCCTCACTGAGGCGCAGCCAGCTCTTGAGCTCTCTCATGAAGGCCTTGTCGCGCATTTGCGCCGTGTTGCCTTCGACCACGTAGTCGATGACGTTGGCGATCCTGGATCGCTCGGTGATGATGATGACCGAGATCCCGGCTCCCGTGCCCGCCTGCTCGAGCAGGCGCAGGGCATCATTCGTCACCGGCTTGCCGTCATAGGCGGCGCGCGTGCTTTGCCGGCGCGGGATGGCGTCGAACAAGGCCGATGTGAGTGGCGGCGCGCGCTCCAGCATCACGACGATGGCGTCGCCCTCGACGACCGGTGCGGCCTTCCATCCGGCAGCAGCAGCCGCATGCACGAGATTCTCCGCGGCGCACCCCAGGCTCGCGAACAGGTGGTGGTCGTCCGGGTCGACGGCAGGACACCTGCGCGCGAAGTCCGGCGCGATCGTGATGCGTTGTGCGCCGATCGTGAATTTCCATGGCTGCGTGTTGTGGCTGTTGGCCGCGAGCGTGGCGTAGCGCACAAGCTCCTGCGGGCCGCCGTCGCTACGCAAGGGCGCCCATGTCGCGCGCACCGCTTCATCGTACGATGGCAGCGCGCCGGCCGGCGATGGGGTCGGCGAGACGAGGCCCGCGAACGCAATACCGCCGCTGCCGATGAGAAGTTCGCGCCTGCGCATCATGGAATGCCGTCCCCCTCGTTCCTGCTCCGGCATGCTGATGCGCCGGGCACGTGCCGGCGTTGACTGGCGTCAACGTGCGTCTGGATCAGCCCTCGTGTCCCGAATCCGAAGTTCGCCCATCTTGGTGGCACCGCATGGTTGCGGACTTGGGATTCAAAGGGGACATCAGATTCCTGTGATTTCCAGTGCGGCTTATGGTTCAGAAGCTCCCTCGCAACCTCGCCGCAAAGGCAAGGGAACCTCTGAACCACCACACGCGATGCCTTTCGTGCGCGCAGGTGCGCGAAGATGACGCCGTGGATCACGAGCCAATAGGGCACGAGCACCGTCGGGGTCAGTGCCCGGGCGAACTGGCGCATCGAGCCGACTATAGGCATGATGACGAAATCTTCGGAGGAACACTCCAATGCCACTCGCCCCATCGCACGGCGCGCGCATCTACTACGAGGAGACGGGCGAGGGCACGCCCATCCTCTTCATCCACGAGTTCGGCGGCGACCACCGGAGCTGGGCCGACCAGATGCGCCACTTCGGGCGCGGCTGGCGGGCCATCACCTGGGCGGCACGCGGCTATCCGGGTTCGGACGCACCGGACGATGAGGCCCTGTACGGACAGGACTTCTTCAACCGCGATGCCATTGCCGTGCTCGATGCGGCCAAGGCCGAGAAGGCCCACATCGTCGGCTTGAGCATGGGAGGCTATACGGCGCTGATGCTGGCAGCCAAGCATCCCGAGCGTGTCATATCCTGCACGGCAGCGGGCGCAGGCTCAGGCGCACCCAAGGCGACGCGGGCCCAGTTCATCGATGAGTGCCGCAAGACGGCGGCGGAATTCGAGCGCGCCGGCACGGTCGATGCCGAGGCAATGGGACGGGGACCGACGCGGGTGCAGCTGTTGAACAAGGACCCGATCGCCTGGCGGGCATTTGTGGATCATCTGGCCGAGCACCAGGCACACACCGCCGCCAGAACGCTGCGCACGGTGCAGGCCGGCCGTGCCTCGCTTTATGACCTCGAAGCGGAACTCAAATCGATCAAGGCGCCTGTGCTGCTGCTGGTCGGCGACGAGGACGAGCCGTGCCTCGACGTCAATCTATGGATGAAGCGGCTGATGCCCGTGGCCCGCCTGGCGCTGCTGCCGGGCTCGGGCCATGTGATCAACCTCGAGGAGCCGGCGCTCTTCAATCGGCTGGTCGAGGATTTCATCGTCGCGGTCGAGCGGGGCACGTGGCATCCGCGCGACCCGCGCGCCCTTCCCGGCGCCACTTTGACCTCGCTGACGGCCGCGCGGAGGGGGTAGGCCTGCCGGCGGGTGCTGGGTCAGCGGTTGAGAGCCGCCATCAGCGCGCGCGGGTTGCCGCCGTTCTGGGCGATGTAGTCCTCGAACAGCTTCTTCAGGAAGGGCGTCATCCAGAAGCCCAGCACCATGGCGTCGCGCACCTTGTAGGTGCTGCCGTATTTCGCCAGCAGCCAGCGCACGTCGTAGGTCGTGCCGTCGGCGAGCGTGACCCGGCTGTCGACCATCAGGCCGTTGCCGCCGCGGACGCTCTGGTTCTCCCATTCGACCCGCGCAACCGGGTACTTCGGCGCTTCGCCGGCGGCATAGCGCGAGATGAAGCGGATCATGCCGGAGTAGTAGGCCTGCCGGTCGCTTTCGGCGAGCTTGGCGCGATAGGCACCGAGCGAATAGTTCCCGATCACGCGCACATCAGCGTGCCGCTGGATCACGTTGGCCATGACGCCCGGAGAGCGCGTGCGGGCGGCTGCCATCAATTCCCGGCCGACCTGCGCCATGAAGACGACGGCCGGATCGGCGGCTGCGGCCGGTGCGGCGGCAGCGATCCACGAGAACGCGGCAAGGCCGGCGGCCAGACAGCCGGCAACAACGCTCCTGGCGCGACGCCCCTGCGTGGACCTGGCGATCGCGGTGCCGACGACGATCATCATGCGCTGCATGCCCCTTCTCTTGCCCGCCGCTTCAACGGCCGGTCCGCATCCTGGCGACGCGCTTCGCGTTGTTTTTGAACACGAATGCCGTGCCCCGTCAAAGGTCCCGAGGGCGTCTTCCCCGCCCCCGCGCCGTGTGGGCCACAGTTGCCAAGAATTGTGTCGATGCAAGGATGATCGCTCAAAGCCGCGCCAAATCGCAACGGCGGGCCGCCTGCCGCGGCCCGCCGCATCTCTGTCCGGCGACTGGCGCTACAACGTCAGCTCTACAACGTCAGCTCTGGCCCTTGACCTCAGGCAGCTTGCTCACCTCGTCGCTGGTCAGGCTGAGGCGGACGTTGTCGCCTGCGCGGGTGAACTTGCCTTCCGGTATGGCGACGATCTTGCCGCCGAAGCCAAGGAAGCCGCCGGTCCTGATATGAATGGCCTTCACCTTGCCATCCGGCTCGGCGCTGACGCCCTGAACCGCGCCAAGCTTTGTGCCGTCGGAGGAGAAGACTGCGAGACCAATCAGCGGGTTTACCTTGGCCGGTGCGGTGGCAGACTTGTCGGGGCTCGTCGCCGGAGCAGCCGGCTTCGTCATGGGATCGGACGGCTTGGCAGCCGGCGGCGTGGTCGGGCTCTCAGGGCGCGAGGACGCCGGGGGCGCCGTCGTTGTGGGAGGCGGCGACGATTGGGCCAGGGCCGCGGTCAGCGGCGCTCCGGCCAGGATGAGAAAAGCGCCCAGCAGGGGGATGCGCTTGCGAGCAAGCATGGCTCAACTCCTTGTTTCGTGTCTTCGACGGTTCCGGACGGTGCTTTCTGCAGGACAATGGAATTGTGCCGCCCGGTGTGTGCTCCTGACGTAGGTGACAACAAGGAACGCCCAAGCTCCGATCGATCACGAGCCCGTGATAGAAAGCAAATATCATGTGGAACCATCACGGTTTCGCCCAATTTGCGGTGCTGACGGACAAGAAGGTCTGAAGTGTTGCCATGATTACCATGAGATAGAACATCGCACAGAACCGGCTTTTTGGGAGTAAAGCTTGAGCGTTGCTGACAGGCGCGGGTGTTTAAGATCGATGGAAAATGGCAGAAGAACCTGGGCTTCGAGGTCTCACATTCTGCTTGACACATAAAGATATCTTTATATCATTTGGTTCAATCCGTAACCCGAGTGAGCCATGGCATTGCGCCTGCCCATACAGACCGCCGTCGGAGCGCTGAAGGCGGTCGCCGAGCCGACCCGGCTGCGCATCCTGGTGCTGCTCGCGTCGGGCGAGCTCAACGTCAAGGACCTCACGCGCATCCTCGGCCAGAGCCAGCCGCGCATCAGCCGGCACCTGAAGCTGCTCGCCGAGGCCGCTCTGGTCGAGCGCGCGCCGGAAGGGAGCTGGGTGTATTTCCGGCTGGCGGAGGAGGGCGAGGGTGGCGAGCTGGCGCGGCTGGTGACGCAGGGGGTCGATCGCGACGATCCGATCCTGGTGCGCGACCGCCGGCGGGCGGAAAGCCTGCAGCAGGAGCGGGAGACGGCGGCGCAGGCCTATTTCCAGGCGCACGCTGGCGAGTGGGACAGCATCCGCGCCCTGCACGTGGCCGAGGCCGAGGTGGAGGCAGCGGTCGCCGGCGCGCTCGGGCCGGGCCCGTTCGACCTGTTCGTCGATCTCGGCACCGGCACCGGCCGCATGCTGGAGCTGTTCGCCGGCCGCTACCGGCGCGGCCTCGGCCTCGATCTGAGCCCCGCGATGCTGGCCTACGCGCGCGCTAAGCTCGAACGCGCCGGCCTCACGCACGCGCAGGTGCGCCAGGGCGACATCTACGACCTGCCGATCGCCGATCATGCGGCGGATGCCGTCGTCATGCATCAGGTGCTGCACTTCCTGAGCGATCCGCAGCGCGCCGTGCGCGAGGCGGCGCGCGTGCTGGCGCCGGGCGGGCGGCTGCTGATCGTCGACTTCGCGCCGCACAAGCTGGAGTTCCTGCGCGAGCAGTACGCGCACGAGCGCCTGGGCTTTGCGGGTCCGCTCGTCAGGCAGTGGCTCGCCGATTGCGGGCTCGACGTCATGGAAAGGCGCGATCTGGCCCCTGGCGGCGTCGAGGCCGCAGGCAAGCTCACCGTGTCGATATGGGTGGCGACGAGGCCCGACGCTGGCGCGGCGGCCACCCAAGGGGCGGGCGAACAGAGACTGGAGCGGATCACGTAGATGGAAAACGTCAAAGAGCGCCGCAGCCGGCTGGTCGGCGATGGCGACATCAACGTCTCGTTCGAATTCTTTCCGCCCAAGACGGACAGGATGGAGGAGGCGCTGTGGACGTCGATCCGGCGCCTGGAGCCGCTGCGTCCGCGTTTCGTCTCCGTCACCTACGGGGCAGGCGGCAGCACGCGCGAGCGCACGCATGCAACGGTTGCGCGTCTTGCGCGCGAGACCAAGCTGGTGCCGGCGGCGCATCTGACCTGCGTGCAGGCGACCAAGGCCGAGGTGGACGAGGTGGCCCGCGACTACAGGGCGGCCGGCGTGCATCACGTCGTGGCCCTGCGCGGCGATCCCCCGGCCGGCGTCGGCACCCCCTACAGCCCGCATCTGGGCGGATACGCCAATGCGGCCGAGCTGGTGGCCGGCCTCAAGAGGATCGGCGATTTCGACGTCTCGGTTGCCGGCTACCCCGAGAAGCACCCCGACAGCCCGACGGTGGCGGACGACCTCGACAATCTGAAAGCCAAGGTGGACGCCGGCGCCAGCCGCGTCATCACGCAGTTCTTCTTCGACAATGCGCACTACGTGCGCTTTCTCGAGCAGGCACGCGCACGCGGCATCTGGGTGCCGATCATCCCCGGCATCGTGCCGATTCACAACTTCAAGCAGGTGGCGGGCTTTGCCGCGCGCTGCGGCGCCACCATCCCGTCCTGGCTTGCGCGCCGGTTCGATGGACTCGATGCCGATCCGCAGACGACGCATCTGGTGGCCGCCGCCATGGCGGCCGAGCAGGTGATGGACCTGGTCGACCAGGGCATCCGGCAATTCCACTTCTACACGCTGAACCGGGCCGATCTCGTCTACGCCATCTGCCATCTGCTGGGCTTGAGGGCCGAGCCGGCTCCGGAAAAGAAGGTGGTCAACGCATGACACGCCAGGATCGCATCGCCGCGCTGAAGGCCGCGGCGGCCGAGCGCATTCTCATCATCGACGGCGCCATGGGCACGATGATCCAGCGCCTCAAGCTCGAGGAGGCCGGCTACCGCGGCACGCGCTTTGCCGATCATGGGAGGCCCGTGAAGGGCAACAACGACCTGCTGGTGCTGACGCAACCAAAGGCCATCGCCGACATCCATACGAGCTACCTCGATGCAGGTGCCGACATCGTCTGCACCAACACCTTCAATGCGCAGCGCATCTCGCTCGCCGACTACGGCATGGAGGATCTGGCCTACGAGATGAACCTTGCCGCCGCGCAGCTTGCGCGCAAGGCGGCGGACGCGGTGACGGCAAAGACGCCGGAGCAGCCGCGCATCGTTGCCGGCGCCATGGGGCCGACCAACCGGACGGCATCCATCTCGCCGGACGTCAACAACCCGGGCTTCCGCAACATCACATTCGATGAATTGGTGACGGCCTACTGCGAGCAGGCACGAGGTCTCATCGAGGGCGGCGCCGACGTGCTGCTGATCGAGACCATCTTCGATACGCTGAATGCCAAGGCGGCCGGTTTCGCCGCGCTCAAGGCCTTCGACGAGCTGGGCGTGGAGCTGCCGCTCATGATCTCGGGCACCATCACGGATCGGTCGGGGCGGACGCTCTCCGGCCAGACGCCGGAGGCCTTCTACTTCTCCATGCGCCACCTGAAGCCCTTCGCGCTCGGCCTCAACTGCGCGCTCGGCGCCGAGCTGATGCGGCCCTACATCGCCGAGATCGCCGCCGTGGCGGAATGCCTGGTCATCGCCTATCCCAACGCCGGGCTGCCCAACGCCATGGGCGAATACGACGAGGGACCTTGCGAGATGGCCGGCCACATCGAGCCGTGGGTGCGCGAGGGCCTGCTCAACATCGTCGGCGGCTGCTGCGGCTCGACGCCCGAGCACATCGCCGAGATCCGCGAGCACGTGGAGAAGTATCCGCCGCGCAAGGTGCCGAAGATCGAGCGCAGGATGCGCCTCGCCGGCCTTGAACCGTTCGTGCATGGGTGAGTGCTGACATGAGGCGAAGGGCGTCATCGCGGGTGTCATGGTTGGGCTTGTCCCGACCATCCATCCATCCCCTTGCTCCGGCGCTCGTTGAGGGATGGATCCTCAGGACAAGCCCGAGGATGACAGCGTGCGGCACGGTTGGAGCGCAATAGAGATGACGGCAACGACCAGCGCGGCGTCCTCCTTCATCAATATCGGCGAGCGGACCAACGTCACCGGCTCCGCCAAGTTCCGCAAGCTGATCGAGGCGGGCGACTACCAGGCCGCGCTGGCGATCGCGCGCAGCCAGGTCGAGAACGGCGCGCAGATCCTGGACGTCAACATGGACGAGGGCCTTCTCGACAGCGAGAAGGCGATGGTGACGTTCCTGAACCTGATCGCCGGGGAGCCCGACATCGCCCGCGTTCCGATCATGATCGACTCCTCCAAGTGGTCGGTCATCGAGGCAGGCCTCAAATGCGTGCAGGGCAAGCCGATCGTCAACTCGATCAGCATGAAGGAAGGCGAAGAGACCTTCCTCGATCACGCCAGGAAGGTTCTGCGCTACGGCGCCGCCGTCGTTGTCATGGCCTTCGACGAGCAAGGCCAGGCCGACACCGTCGAGCGCAAGGTCGCCATCTGCGAGCGTGCCTACGAGCTGCTCACCCGCAAGGTCGGTTTCCCGCCCGAGGACATCATCTTCGATCCCAACATCTTCGCGGTCGCGACCGGCATCGAGGAGCACAACAACTACGGCCTCGCCTTCATCGAGGCGACGCGCCAGATCAAGGCAAGGCTGCCGTACGCGCACGTCTCAGGCGGCGTCTCGAACCTGTCGTTCTCCTTCCGCGGCAACGAGGGCGTGCGCCAGGCGATGCACTCGGTGTTCCTGTATCACGCCATCGCAGCGGGCCTCGACATGGCCATCGTCAACGCCGGCCAGATCACCATCTACGACGACATCGAGCCCGAGCTGCGCGAGTTGTGCGAGGACGTGATCCTGAACCGCCGGCCCGATGCGACCGACCGCCTGCTCGAGGCCGCGGGGCGCTACAAGGGCGAGACGTCGAAGACCAAGGAGAAGGATCTCGCCTGGCGCGATGCTCCCGTGGCGGAGCGCCTGAAGCACGCACTGGTGCACGGCATCAACGACTATATCGAGGTCGACGCCGAGGCAGCGCGGCGCGAGGCCGGCAAGCCGATCGAGGTGATCGAAGGGCCGCTGATGGCCGGCATGAACGTGGTGGGCGACCTGTTCGGCGCCGGCAAGATGTTCCTGCCGCAGGTGGTGAAGTCGGCGCGCGTCATGAAGCAGGCCGTGGCCTATCTGCAACCTTTCCTCGAGGCGGAGAAGAGGGCCTCCGGTCTCGATGCGCTGCCGGCGGCAGGTAAGGTCGTGATGGCCACCGTCAAGGGTGACGTGCATGATATCGGCAAGAACATCGTCGGCGTCGTGCTCCAGTGCAACAACTACGAGGTCATCGATCTCGGCGTGATGGTGCCGGCGCAGAAGATCCTGGAGACCGCCAGGAAGGAGAAGGCCGACATCATCGGCCTGTCCGGGCTCATCACGCCGTCGCTCGACGAGATGTGCCACGTGGCGGCCGAGATGGAACGCGAAGGCTTCTCGGTGCCGCTGCTGATCGGCGGCGCCACCACCAGTCGCGTGCACACCGCGGTCAAGATCAATCCCAACTATGTGCGCGGGCAGACCATCTACGTGACGGACGCGAGCCGCGCCGTCGGCGTGGTGTCGAGCCTGATGTCGGAGACCGACCGCGGCGCCTATGTCGACAGCGTCAAGGCGGAATACGTCAAGATCCGTGAGGCGTACGTGCGCGGCGAGACCAAGAAGACGCGCCTGTCGCTGCAGGCCGCGCGCGAGAACAAGTACAAGATCGACTGGTCCGCCTATGCGCCGCCGAAGCCGTCGTTCCTCGGCTCGCGCGCCTTCAAGAGCTACAAGCTCACCGAGCTCGTGCCCTACATCGACTGGACGCCGTTATTCCAGACTTGGGAGCTGAGCGGGAAATACCCTCGCATCCTCGAGGACAACGTCGTCGGCGCCGAGGCCAAGAAGCTGTTTGCCGACGCCCAGGCCATGCTGAAGCGCTTGATCGCGGAGAAGTGGCTGACCGCCAATGCTGTGATCGGCTTCTGGCCGGCCAACGCGGACGGGGACGATATCCGGCTCTTCACGGACGAGGCGCGCGGCGTGCCGTTCGCCACGCTGCACACGCTTCGCCAGCAGATGGCACGCGACAACAAGCGCGACCGGGCCAACACGGCGCTCGCGGATTTCGTGGCGCCGAAGGCGAGCGGTCTGGCCGACTATGTAGGCGCCTTCGCGGTCACGGCCGGTATCGGCGAGGCGGAGGCGCTGGCCAAGCACATCGACAAGAGCGACGACTACGGCCGCATCATGCTGAAGGCGCTGGCCGACAGGCTGGCGGAGGCTTTCGCCGAGCGCATGCACGAGCGGGTGCGGCGCGAGTTCTGGGGCTATGCGGCGGACGAGCGGCTGAGCAACGAGCAGCTGATCGCCGAGGAGTATCGTGGCATCCGCCCGGCGCCTGGCTATCCGGCGCAGCCCGACCATACCGAGAAGGCGACCATCTTCCGGCTGCTCGACGCAAAGGCGAAGGCCGGTATCACGCTGACCGAGAGCTTCGCGATGTGGCCGGGCGCGGCCGTGTCGGGCCTCTACTTCTCGCATCCCGAGAGCCACTACTTCGGCGTCGGCAAGGTCGAGCTGGACCAGGTCGAGGACTACGCCGCACGCAAGGGCTGGTCGGTCGAGGAAGCCGAGCGCTGGCTCGGGCCGGTCCTCAACTACGATCCCAAGATGGCGCGCACCGAAGCCGCCTGAGCAATCCCGCGGGGAACAAGTAGAGCGGCGAATCTGCGGCATGCCCGCAATTCTGCTGCCTCTCGGCAGCCTCAATTCGAGCATTACATCCGCCGTCCGAAATCGGACGGCGCCGCTCAACGCGGGCGGCGCGAGGGATGAGCTGCGAGGCGGGCGCGCTCTCTGGGTCAGGCGTTAGGGGGAATTGCGTTCATGAGAAGAGCGTTAGGCGCTTTGTGCGCTGCGTTTGTGCTGTCCGTTGCGGCGGCAGAGGCCAAGGAGCTGCGTCTGGGTCACCAGTTCGCCGAAAGCGATGCGCGGCACAAAGCAGCGCGCGTGTTCGCCGCCGAATTGCGCAAGCGCGCGCCCGACCTCGTGGCCAGCGTGCATTCGAACTCGTCTCTCAAGGTCGATCCCATCCAGCAGTACGAGGCTCTGCTGGAGGGCAAGATGGAGCTCTCCATCTACCCCATGCCCTATGCCGCGGCGAAAATTCCCGAGCTGGCCATCGTCAGCATGCCCGCGGTGCCTGCAAACGCGGAGCTGGCCGGCGTGCTCAGAGGCTCGGAGTTCGAGGAGAAGCTGCAGAAGTTCTGCGAAGAGAAGGGCTTTCGCATCCTGACCTGGTGGTGGTTCGACGGCGGCATGGCGAGCCGCAAGCGGGCCGTCACGGGCCCCGACAGCATCAAGGGTCTGGTTGCGCGCAGCAGCGGCGGGGAGGCGTTCAACACGGTGCTGGCGGCCGCCGGCGCCAGCATCTTGCGCCTTCCGCCGAGCGAGCTGCGCTCCTCGATGGAAACGGGAAAGCTCGAGGTGTCGCAAAGCTCGTATGAGACGCTGATGAGCTTCGGTCTCCACGAGGTCTCCCAGTTCGCCACCATCGGCGGCTACAGCACCCTCACGGTGCTCGTGCCGATCATCATCTCCAAGACCGTCTGGGACAGCCTCAGCATGGACGAGCGGATTGCCGTCGAGCAGGCCGCCGAAGCCTCGAGCATCTACTTCGAGGCGACCCAGCGGGAAGCCGAGGAGGCCGCGGTCGAGAAGTTCACCAAGGCGGGCGCCAAGATCGAGAAGCTGTCGTTCGAGGACTACGCCGCCTGGGTGCAGATCGCCAAGGACACCGCGTGGAAGAAGTACAGGGCCGTCAGCCCCAAAGCGGCCGAGCTGTTCGACGCCATGCTGCGCAGCTTCGTGGACAGCGGCAAGCGCTGAGAGCACCGAGAGGTGGCTACCGCGCCAGCGCACGCGGCCGGCGTGTTCAACCCCAGGGCGAACGCATCGCCCCGGGCTCAGCCAGCACTTGAACCAGGCCGGGTATGGGCCTCACAAGTCCGGGGAAAACTGACCTCTCGTATCATTCGGGAGGCCAGTCGCATGCTACGCTGAATGCCATGCCGGCTCCGCTGCGAATGCCGGCCAGAAACACACACGGGGGCTGAGAGGCTGATGCTTGGACGTCTTGTGCTGCTGCTCTTGCAGATCGTGGTTGGATGGTTCGGCACCGTCACGATCATGAGCTACATCAAATTCGGCCAGTTCAGGCTGTTCATCTTCGCGCTCGTGGCGGCCATCGTCGTGTTCCTGATCGGAATCATCAGCGCGCAGATTCTCAAAGAGGTCGGAACCCCTTCGAGCCACACGTTGTCCTGGGCGCTGGTGTTCGCGCTGATTGCCGCCGCGCTGTGGACGTTCGGGCCGCAATTCCTGGCAGACATTCCGTGGGGGAGGGTGCGGGGCGAGTACGCCGTGCTGGCCGGCGCCATTCTGGGCTACACCATCAAGCGCTGAGCCCGCCAGCGAGGGTGCCGGAATAAAGAAGGCGCGGGATTTGTGTCCCGCGCCTTCTCTTTTTCGATGGGCTCGACCGATCCCGCTTCCCTGCGATCGGCCAGTGCTTGCAATCCCTTATCAGAACATACCGAAGACAACTGCAGTCAGGAATGCAAAGGAGACGATGGCCGCAAGCACGTTGAGCCTTGTTCGCAATTCCATCATGGCCTCCTTGCCGGGCAAGCCGGCGTTCTTGGACACGGGTCACCCCGCACCAACGAGCGGGAGTCTAGGGGCGAACACCCATCCGACCAAATGAATTCAATGCTGCGGCGCAATAATTTTAGGTTTAGCCGTGGAGTTTCCTTGCCGCCGCACCCCTTGATGCGCGCAGACAACAGCGATTTCAGTCTTGTACAAGAGATAATACTTGGCTTGCTTTTGGTATTCACGATTTATTAATCTAAGAGTTCTTCACAACGCTTAAATCCTGCCACAATAGGGCCGATGTAGTGCCTAAGAATACGCAAAAGATCGCCGCTGAGGCGGCGCGTCCAAAGTCTTCGATAGTGTTGCTGACCGGGCACAGAAGGACCACCGGAACGATATTCCGGCTTGAGATACAACCCGGTCGAATTCTCGACAGTGCCGGCCGCATGGCGTAACGAGAGCCCGTGCAACGAGCCCACGGGAGGTCTGGGATGCAGCGTTTCAAGGCGTTGGTCGTCTCGAAAGGCGATGCAGGCCAGGCCGCCGAGTGGCGGGAGATGAGCGAAGCCGAGCTCATGGAGGGGGACGTCCTCGTCCGCGTCAGCCATTCGACCATCAACTACAAGGACGGTCTGGCGATCACGGGCAAGGCCCCTGTCATCAGGCGCTGGCCGATGATCCCGGGCATCGATTTCGCCGGCGTCGTGACCGCCTCGACGCATGGCGAGTTCAAGCCCGGCGATGAGGTGATCCTCAACGGCTGGGGTGTCGGAGAGACGCATTTCGGCGGCTACGCCCAGATGGCACGGGTCAAGGGCGACTGGCTGATCAAGAAGCCGGCGCAGTTCTCGCCGGCGGAAGCGATGGCGGTCGGCACGGCGGGCTATACCGCCATGCTGTGCGTCCTCGCGCTGGAGCGGCACGGCGTGAAGCCTGGCAGCGGCTCGGTGCTGGTCACGGGTGCGGCAGGCGGGGTCGGCAGCGTCGCCATCGCATTGCTGGCCAAGCTCGGCTATCGCGTCATCGCATCGACCGGCCGCGCCGGCGAGACCGACTACCTCAAGGGGCTGGGCGCAGCCGAGATCATCGACCGGGCAGAGCTGTCCGGACCGGCGCGTCCGCTCGGCAAGGAGCGCTGGGACGGCGCCGTCGATGCGGTGGGAAGCCACACGCTGGCCAATGCGCTCAGCATGACCAGATATGGCGGCACCGTTGCCGCATGCGGGCTGGCACAAGGCATGGACCTGACAACGTCCGTGGCGCCGTTCATCCTGCGCGGCGTCACGCTGGCGGGCATCGATTCCGTTATGGCGCCCAAGGCCGCGCGCATCGAGGCCTGGGGCAGGCTCGCACGCGATCTCGACAAGGCCAGGCTGGCGGCCGCAACCATCACGCGGCCGGCCGGCGACGTCGTCGTGCTGGCGCCCGAGATCCTGGCCGGCAAGGTGAGAGGCCGCGTGGTGCTCGAGCTCGGGTAGCGGTGCGGCGAGGCATGCCCTGGACAGCGGGCTGGGATACCTTGATTTTGAAGGCCGCGGCCGTCAATGATTTTGAAGGCCGCGGCCGTCAATTTGGGCGCAGGAGTAGGAGTGCGGCTCGATCGGCGCTTGTGCCGATGGGCTGCGAAGGAAACATGGTCACCATCCTCGACAACCGCCTGCCGCGTCATCCCGAAAAGGCGCACAAGCCCGACACGCCCGTGCTGCGCAAGCCGGAATGGATACGGGTGCGGGTGCCCGCGGCCACCGGCCAGTTCGCGGAGACGCGCCAGATCTTGCGCGAGCACAAGCTGCATACGGTGTGCGAGGAGGCCGGCTGCCCGAACATCGGGGAATGCTGGAGCAAGCGGCACGCCACCATGATGATCATGGGGGACACCTGCACGCGCGCCTGCGCCTTCTGCAATGTGCGCACCGGGCTGCCGCAGGCGCTCGATGCCGCCGAGCCTGAGAACGTTGCCCGATCGGTCGCCAGTTTGGCGCTCGAGCACGTCGTCATCACCTCAGTTGATCGCGACGATCTCTCCGACGGCGGCGCCCGGCACTTTGCCGACACCATTCGTGCCATCCGGGCGATGGCGCCGAACACGACGGTCGAGGTGCTGACGCCCGATTTCCTGCGCAAGGACGGCGCGCTCGAGATCGTGGTCGAGGCGGCACCCGATGTATTCAACCACAACCTGGAGACGGTGCCCTCGCTCTATCTCAAGATCCGGCCCGGAGCACGCTACTTCCATTCGCTCAGGCTGCTGCAGCGGGTGAAGGAGCTGAACCCTGCCATGTTCACGAAGTCAGGGATCATGGTCGGCTTGGGCGAGGAGCGGGATGAGGTGCTGCAACTCATGGACGACCTGCGCTCCGCCGACGTCGACTTCCTGACCATCGGGCAATACCTGCAGCCGACGCGCAAGCACGCCGAGGTGAAAGCGTTCGTGCCGCCCGAGGAGTTCAAATCCTACGAGCGCATCGCCCTGGCCAAGGGGTTCCTGCTGGTCGCGGCGAGCCCGCTGACGCGCTCGTCCTACCATGCAGGTGAGGACTTCAAGCGCCTGCAGGCAGCCCGGCTCGCGAGCAGGGGTTGAAGCGCGAGCGCGAAGCGGGCAACCAACCATGACGACCTACCAGACCCGCCGCCGGGTGCCGTTCACCCCGCGCCAGATGTTCGACCTCGTCGCCGACGTCGAGCAGTATCCCAAGTTCGTGCCCCTGTGCGAGGCCCTCGTTGTCCGGTCACGCGCCGGGGAGGGAGACAAACACATCATCACGGCGGACATGACGGTCGGCTACAAGGCGATCCGCGAGACGTTCGCCAGCCGGGTCACGCTGGAACCTGCCAGACTCACCGTCACGGCTGCGAACGTGGCGGGGCAGGCGCACGGGCCGTTCCGGCATCTCGAGAACCGCTGGAGCTTCGCCGAGGCGCCCGGAGGCTGCGACGTCGACTTCTTCATCAGCTACGAGTTCAAGTCGATGATGCTGCAGATGCTGATGGGCGGCCTTTTCGACCGCGCGTTCCGGCGCTTCGCCGACGCCTTCGAGGAGCGCGCGCGCATCGTCTACGCGGCGGGCAGGAGTGCTGGCGCGGCGTGATCGCGGGGCAGAGCGCGGCCGCACGGCCGACTGCGCTTCGACCTATTCGCCCTTCGGCGTGATATTGGCCGACCGGTCGGGGGAAGACTGCTCGGCGATGCAGAGCGCGGGGCTACGCCGCTCCAGGTGCTTGCAGCGGCGCTTCCATTCGCTCATGTCATAGGCGAGGGCCGGCCCCGTCGGCCCTGTCCTCATGGAAAGCTGCAGGCCGCAGCGACGACAGGTGGTCGTGTAGTTGCGCATGCGGGTCACGGCATGTCGGAGCGGTAGTGGCCCTCGCGCAGATGGCATTGGGCGTGCCGCCATTCGACGGGAGCCCCGTCGCTCGAATAGATGACGCGGTCCAGCTCCAGGACGGGCATCGCCTCCGCAACTGCGAGCTTGATCGCGACGGGGCCGGTGGCCGTGGCGGCTTTCACGCGCTCCTCGGCGCGACCGAGAATGATGCCGTATTCCGAGGCGACATCGATAATGCTGTAGGGGCTTCTGACCCGGTCGATGAGCCGGGGGAACAGGGCTTCGGGCAGCCAAGTCTGCTCAATCATGTAGGGGGCCTCTTCGAAGTATCGCACGCGCTCGATGTGAATGACCGGCGCAGCGTCGGCGAGCTGGAGGCGCACGCTCGCATCCTCATCGGCCGGGCACACGGAGGCGACAACATCCTTGAACACGCTGGTGACATACGCGCCGTCCGCCGTCCTCAGATTGTGAAAGCGGAACGCCAGCTCGCCCGAAGTCGGATCGTTGACGAAGGTGCCGCGCCCCTGGCGGCGGCTCAGGACGTGCTCGGCCTCCAGCGCATCCAGCGCCCTTCTCAGCGTCCCCGCGCTGACCCCCAGCGCACGCGACAACTGGATCTCATTGGGAAGTGCTGCCCCGGGCGGCCATTCGCCGGCGGCGATGCGCTCCAACAGTGCGTCCCGAACCTGCTCGAATAGGGGTTTCTTGATGAAGAGACCTGACTTCACCACGGCCATCAATGGGGGTCCTTGCGGTTTTCGACGGTGGGGAGGCCTGTCGTGGCGCATCTCCACGACGGGTCTGGAAGATTGCAGCCTTGCGGCGGCACCAGCAATCGATCGCAGCTTCCATCGAGCGAAGGAGCAACGCGCCCAATTCGAGCCGCAGCTTGATCCAGCCTCCGGAAAAGTGTTGCCGTGGGAAATGGCCAGGAACATCCCCATTTGGGGGGAGACTTCGACCTCAGGCAATGAGATGCTGTCGCACGGCCTCGGCGACGGCGTGCGCGCGCGACTTCGCGTTGAGCTTTGCCTGCGCCTTCTTCAGGTGACTGCGCACGGTCTCCTCACCGAGCTGCAGATGCTGCGCGATCTGCCTGGTTCGCTGGCCCTTCGACAACAGGCGCAACGTTGCCAGCTCCCGGGCCGTCAACGGGTGTCTTGTCGAGATGCGCTTGGGATCTGCGCCGACCACGCTCTCAAGCCGCATCGCCGCATAGGCTGCGGCGAGATAGACCATGGCTCGGGCCTGCGGCGTGAACCCGTGCGCGAGTGCTTTGGGCGACCAGAAGCTCACCAACCACCGTCCGCCGATGGCGCATGTGAAGCCGTCACGCATACCGTGTTTCTGCGCCAGCTCGTAGGGCCAGCGGTCCAGCCCAATCGCGTTGTTGATCTTCAGTCTTTCAGTCCATGTGAAGGGCGCCAAGCTTTGCCGCGCCATCAGCGCACCGGGGTCATCGTACTGCTGGACATAAATGGTGTACTCGCTCCACCAGTCCTTGGGGGCGCTGCTGTGGATGAAGACGGATCTTCCTCTTTCCAAATCCGACCAGCGCCCTGGCGTCAGCGGGAAGCGACCGGCGCCAAGAACATGCAAACGGAAATGGCGGACGGTTGCCTGATGCAAGGCGTCAAGCACGGCGGCCGGGCTGTCGATCCTCTCGAACGCCGCGACGACAGCAAGCAGGTCCCCATATGCGATTGGCATGGCTGGACCACTCCGATGTGGCACGCCGGCGGATCGACAGGAATCTCTGCAATCGAAGAAGGCTTCTTGCCGACTACAATACCGCGTCTTCCGCAGCCCGACGATCAATTCTCGTCCGGGAGCGGCGGCAGCCGCGGCGAGAGCAAACAATTAACCCTTTTCCGAAGCGCATTCGAAAGCAACGCTCCGCATACTTCCTGACGCCAAGCATTATTGGCGGGGGCGCTCCAATGCTGAACACTGCAGTCGGGCTTGACGCGCTCGAAGCCTTCATGGCGCATCGAGGGAAGCGCGGTCTTTCCTTCCCGCAGCCGATCGAGCAGCAGTTCGAGAGCGACACCTCTACGCGCCGCTGTCAGCGATTGACGACCGGCATTCTCGTTTCGGTCGTGATCTACAATCTCTTCCTGGTCGCAGACTGGCTGCTGGTGCCGGACGTATTCTGGCGTGCCGTGGCGATCCACCTCGGCATCGTCACGCCCTGGATGCTGGCCGCCGTCTGGCTGATATCCGGGCGGCCACGCCGCGTGGTGCGGGAGAGCATCGCGGCAAGCATTCCGCTCGTCATCACCCTGCAAATTCTGTACGGCTTCGCCGCCACCACGAGCAGGAATGCCGCTCACTATCAGTATGTCGTCATCCCGACGCTGCTTTATGCGAACATAGCCCTGCACCGGCTGGAATTTCCCTTCGCGCTCAGGGTGACCGCGATCATCGTGCTCGCGCACGCGGCGGCGGTTGTGGTCACCGGCCATATGTCCGCGCCCATCGTGGTGATGACCCTGGCCCAACTGGTCGCCTGCGCCTACATCATCCTTGTCGCGAACTATCAAATGGAGCGCGATCTGCGAAAGGCCTACCTCTATTCGCTGCGCGACCGCCTGCGTCACGCGCTGGCCGACGCCGCGTCCAGGCGCGACGCCCTCACCGGCTTGGCCAACCGGCACCACATGGACGCCGAGATCGCCAGGCTCTGGCGCTCGCCGCATGAGCAGGTTTCGCCCGTGTCCGTCGTCCTCATGGACATCGATCACTTCAAATCCCTCAACGACAGATACGGTCACGCGGCCGGCGACCTCTGCCTGAAGAGGCTGGCGGCCATTGTCATGGCCGAGTTGCGCGGCAGCGGAGATCTCGCGGTCCGTTTCGGCGGAGAGGAATTCCTCTTGCTGCTGCCACAGCTGCAGCTCCCCGATGCCATCCGCATCGCCGAGAGAATTCGAAAGGCCATCGAGGCGACCGCCATCCCCAACGAGGGCGCGGGCCCCGGCAAGATCGTCACGGCAAGCTTCGGCATTGCTACCTCATGCATTCTCGATCTGACGGCCGAGGACTTGCTTGCCGCTGCCGACAGCGCTCTGTACGCGGCCAAACGATCGGGTCGCAATCGGGTCTGGCCCTCTCCCGCCGACGAAAGCAAGGGGGATGCCGGTTCTCCCCCGGTCGCCAAGAGGCTCCCGCAGCGGCAGACAGCCTAGCCGTCAGAGCTTCGGCAGGCTGCCCCGCATCGCCGCCTCAGCATACGGCCTCTCGGAGAAGATCAAGCGCCGCGGCAACGGTCGCGTGCCGGACGGGGCCGCGCCCGATATCTCCCAACCGCAGCTCGCGATGCTGCGTCGGCCTGCCGGTGCGCGCGAGAGCCAGATGCACGAGCCCGACGGGCTTTGCCGCGCTGCCACCGCCTGGGCCGGCAACCCCGGTGACTGCGACCGCGATGTCGGCGCGCGAATGGGCCAACGCCCCTTCGGACATGGCACGGGCAACGGCCTCGCTCACGGCGCCATGGGTGCGGATGAGATCGGCTGGCACACCGAGCATCTCCACCTTGGCCTCGTTGGAGTAGGTGACGAAGCCCCGCTCGACCACGTCGGAGGAGCCCGGAATCTCCGTCAGCAGGCCGGCGATAAGCCCACCAGTACAGCTTTCCGCCGTAGCGACCCTGAGCTTGCAGCGTCGACAGGCGTCGAGCAACTGCGCGGCGTCATCCGTGAGCTTGGAGGAGAACATCCGTGCCGACTCCGCTGGGCGCACAAAAGAAGACAGCGCACGCTGGGCAACGTGCGCTGTTGAAGGATAAAGAGAGAGGAAAGAGAGGGGAAGCTCAGGCGGCGGCGAGTTTCTCCGCCTGGGTAAGCAGGCCGTCCAGAGTGGTGCGGCTCTCGGGCCCCATCATGCGGATGGTCTTGGTTTGCGCGTCCTTCCACACAGGGTAGGCCTTGTAGATGACCGATTCGCCCTTGGGCGTCAGATGCAACCCGCGGCCGCGACGGCCGGCCGGCGGATCCATCGTGATGTGGCCAAGCGCCAGCAGTCGCTTGAGGTTGCGCGACAGGGTCGACTTCTCGATGTCGAGGGTATGGCCGATCTCGACCGCGGTAATGCCGTCCTGCTGGGCAAGTTGCGTGAGGAGCGTGAACTGGCTGGCGGTGATGCCGAGCGGACGCAAGGCATCGTCATAGACGCGCGTGATGATGCGGCTGAGCTGGCGCACGCGCGTCGAGATGCATGCAGCCGACGTACTTTCGGCAATCTCGCTGATGGCAGCGGGTGCGGTCGCGACACCGGGTGTCATGATGTTCATGGGGGTTCCCCCTTGGCCCGTGAGCTACAACCTCTAGCCGACTGAATGCGCTGATTCGGCGAGAGATTGCAACAAACCGGGACGCGTTCAGGCGGATGGGTGAGGCGCAATGATCACGGTTGCGGAAGCAAGCGCGGCAATGCCTTCACGCCGGCCGGTGAAGCCCAGGCCTTCCGTGGTCGTCGCCTTCACGCCGACGCGGCCGACATCCATTGCCAATATGTGGGCGATGCGCGCCCGCATGGCCTCGCGGTGCGGCGATATCTTGGGTGCTTCGCACAGCAGCGTCACGTCGACGTTGCCGATGTTGCCGCCGCGGCGGCGGACGCGCTCGGCAGCCTCGGCCAGGAACAGATGCGAGGGCGCGCCTTTCCAGCGCGGATCGGTGTTGGGGAAGTGCTGGCCGATGTCGCCGTCGCCGATGGCGCCGAGCAGGGCGTCGGTGAGCGCATGCAACCCGACGTCGGCATCGGAATGCCCCTCCAGGCCGTGGGTGTGGGCGATTCTGACGCCGCACAGCCAGACATGATCTCCCGCGGTGAAGCGATGGACATCGAAACCGCTGCCGGTGCGCACGTCGGGGGCGCCGGCGCAAAGGCGGTCGGCCATGGCAAGATCCTCTGCTGTGGTGAGCTTGCGGTTGGCTTCGCTGCCGGCAACGAGCGCCACGGGGAGGCCGGCCCACTCGGCAACTGCCGCATCGTCCGTCATGTCGACATGGCCGGCCGCGTACGCGGCTTCGTGCGCGGCGAGAATGTCGGCAAAGCCAAATCCCTGCGGCGTCTGTGCGCGCCACAGGCCGGCCCGCTCGAGCGTTGCCGCAACACGCCGATCCGGTCCCTCCTTCTTCACGGTGTCGGCCAGGGGCACGGCAGCGATCGCGGCTGGGGCGTCGGACAATGCGGCAAGAACCCTGTCGATGATGTCCGCCGAGACGAACGGCCGTGCGCCGTCGTGGATGAGCACGCGACCGGGCTGGTGGGTCCTGAGTGCCCGCAGGCCGTTGCGCACGGAGGCCTGTCGGGTCGCGCCGCCCTCCACGGGCGCGAGCAGCTTGGCGGATGCGCTGGCGGTTGCGCTCTTATAGAGGGTGGCATCCCCCCCGCCGATCACCACCTGGATCAGATCGATGCCTGGATGGTCCGCGAAGGCCGCCATCGCCCGGGCCAGCACCGGCAGTCCGCCGATCCGGGCATACTGCTTGGGCAGCGGCCCGCAGGCGCGGCTACCGCGTCCGGCGGCAACGATGAGCGCGGCAGTTCTCACGATGCCTCAGGGGTCAAAATGTGGTGCTGCGCGCCTCCATATAACGGGCCTGGGCATGCGACAACTCTGGACAAGCCCGATTTTCGTGCGTTTCGCGCTTGCGAAATGAAATCCGGCAGGCTAGTCTGCACAAGACTAGAGCATCTTTGGAAATCGCCTAGAAAATGGGCACACGCCTCAATCCTGGCTCTTCCCCTGCAATACTGCAGCCCATTTGCATTGGCGCGCATGCCCTCCGCAACAACGTACTGCTGGCGCCGATGTCGGGCGTCACGGATTTGAGCTTTCGCCGGCTGGCACAGTCGTTGGGGGCAGGGCTCGTCATCTCCGAGATGGTTGCCAGCGAGCATCTCGCGCGCGAGCGCCACGACGCGCGCCGCCGTGCCGAGGGCGGCGATCTGTCACCGTATGTCATACAACTCGCCGGCCGCGAGGCGCGCTGGATGGCCGAAGGGGCGCGCATCGCCGCAGGCCTCGGTGCCGATGTCATCGACATCAATATGGGCTGTCCTGCGCGGGAGGTCACGGGCAAACTGGCAGGCTCCGCGCTCATGCGCGACCTCGACCATGCCGTCGGACTGATCGACGCCGCGATCGGCGCCGTTCGCGTGCCGGTGACGCTCAAGATGCGCAGCGGCTGGGACGCGGCGAACCTGAATGCGCCGGAGCTGGCGCGCCGCGCCGAGGCTGCCGGCGTGCGCCTCATCACCGTGCATGCGCGCACGCGCTGCCAGTTCTTCAAGGGCGCGGCCGACTGGGCGTTCGTGCGCCGGGTCAAGGAGGCCGTGCGCATTCCGGTCGTCATCAACGGCGATATCGTCGATCCGGCCACCGCGCGGCAGGCGCTCGAAGCCTCCGGTGCGGACGCGGTCATGATCGGACGTGGCGCGTACGGCGCGCCGTGGATGCCGGGCCGCATTGCGGCGTTCCTGGAAACGGGCCGCGACCCCGGTCCGCCCTCGCTCGCCGAGCAGGGCGCGATCGCGCTGGCGCACGTAGAGGCCATGCTCATCAACGAGGGCACGCATCATGGCCTGCGCAACGCGCGCAAGCACATCGGCTGGTATCTGGCAGTCACCGGCCTGCGTGCGGACATCGTAAAGGCCTGGCGCCGCCGGCTCTGCACGTCCGAGCGCGCCGCCGAGGTGCTGGGGGGCATTCGCACGTACTACGCCGAGGCCCAGGAGATGGCCGCATGACCGCCGAACCGACACGCGAGCGGGTCGGCACCACCCCCCGCCGGCACATCGAGTACGACCTGCTGCTGGCCACGCTGCCGCATCCGATTCTCGTCCTCGGCGACGACGACCGCGTGCTCTACGCGAATGCCGCCGCCGAATCCTTCTTCTCGCTCAGCCAGGGCATGCTGAAGCGCCAGACGCTGCCCGACATCATCGCCTTCTCCAGCCCCCTCGCCGCCCTGGTCGGCCAGGTGCGGCGCTCGGGCGTCACCGTCAACGAGTACGGCGTCGATGTCGGGCTGCCGCGCAGCGGTGTGCACCGGCTGGTCGACGTATTCGGCGGGCCGGTGCCCGAGCAGCCGGGCCTGATCGTGTTGATGCTGCAGCAGCGCTCCATGGCGCAGATGATCGAGCGCCAGCTCACGCATCGCGCAGCGGCGCGCTCGGTGTCGGGCATGGCCGCCGTGCTGGCGCACGAGATCAAGAACCCGCTGTCGGGCATCCGCGGCGCGGCCCAGCTCCTGGAGCCCGGCCTCAAGGACGAGGACCGCGCGCTGACCCAACTCATCTGCACGGAGACGGACCGCATCCGCACGCTCGTCGATCGCATGGAGGTGTTTGGCGACGAGCGTCCGCTCGGAACCGAGCCGGTGAACATCCATTCCGTGCTCGATCACGTCAAACGGCTGGCCGAGACCGGCTTTGCCGAGAAGATCAAGATCAGCGTCGACTTCGATCCCTCGCTGCCCCCGGTGGCGGGCAACCGTGACAAGCTCATCCAGGCGTTCCTCAATCTGGTCAAGAATGCCGCCGAGGCCATCGAGGAGGGCAGGGAAGCGGGGCGCATCGTGCTGCGCACGGCGTTCCGCCCCGGCGTGCGCCTGTCGGTGCCGGGCAGCAATGCCCGCGTCAGCCTGCCGTTGATGATCGAGGTGGAGGACAGCGGGCCAGGCGTGCCCGAGCAGCTCAAGCCCCATCTGTTCGATCCCTTCGTCACCACGAAGCGGACGGGCACGGGCCTGGGCCTTGCCCTTGTCGCCAAGATCATCGGCGACCACGGCGGGGTCATCGAATGCGAATCGGATCCGAAGCGGACGGTCTTCCGCGTGCTGCTGCCGCTGCAGGAAAAGCAGCTGCGCAACAAATAGCAGGTAAGGAAAGCCCATGGCTGGTGGAACAGTTCTGATTGCCGACGACGACAGTGCCATCCGCACCGTGCTCAACCAGGCATTCGCGCGCGCAGGCTACGCGCCCAGAGCCACCGGCAACGCGGCCACGCTGTGGCGCTGGGTGGCGCAGGGCGAGGGCGACGTCGTCATCACCGACGTGGTGATGCCGGACGAGAACGCCTTCGATCTCATTCCGCGCATCAAGAAGCTCAGGCCCGATCTGCCCATCATCGTCATGAGCGCGCAGAATACGCTGATGACGGCGCTGTCGGCGGCCGAGAAGGGCGCATTCGAGTACCTGCCCAAGCCCTTCGACCTGAGCCAGATCGTCAGCGTCGTCGGCCGGGCGCTTGCCGAGCCCGGGCGGCGCAAGGAGCGGCCCGCGCCGGAAACGGACAGCGAGGAACTGCCGCTGATCGGGCGCTCGCCGGCCATGCAGGAGATCTACCGCGTGCTGGCGCGGCTGACCCGCACCGACCTCACCGTCATGATCACCGGCGAGTCCGGCACCGGCAAGGAGCTGGTCGCCCGCGTGCTGCACGACTACGCCAAGCGCCGCAACGGCCCGTTCGTCGCCATCAACATGGCGGCGATCCCGCGCGAGCTGATCGAGAGCGAGCTGTTCGGCCACGAGAAGGGCGCCTTCACCGGCGCACAGGCGCGCACCGAGGGCCGCTTCCAGCAGGCGGAAGGGGGCACGCTGTTCCTGGACGAAATCGGCGACATGCCGATGGAGGCGCAGACGCGCCTGCTGCGCGTGCTGCAGGAGGGCGAGTATACAACTGTCGGCGGGCGCACGCCCATCAAGACCGACGTGCGCATCATCGCCGCCACCCATCGCGAGCTCAAGACGCAGATCCAGCAGGGGTTGTTCCGCGAGGATCTCTACTATCGCCTCAACGTCGTGCCGCTGCGGCTGCCGCCGCTCAGGGAGCGGCTGGAGGACATCGGCGATCTCGTGCGCCACTTCCTGCGTCAGGCGGCCAAGGCGGGCCTCGGCCACAAGGCGATCGAGACGGCCGCCATCGAGCGCCTCAAGCGGTACCACTGGCCGGGCAACGTGCGCGAGCTGGAGAACATGGTGCGCCGCCTCGCCGCGCTGCATCCTGAGGATACGCTGACCGCCGACATCGTGGAGGCGGAGCTCGCCGAAGCCGTGCCGCCGCCGACGGTGGAGACCGGCAAGACGCCGAAGGAGCTGTCGGAGATGGTCGAGCGCTATCTCGCCGGACACTTCGCCGGCTACGGCCGCGAGCTGCCGCCGCCCGGGCTCTACGACCGCGTGCTGCAGCACGTCGAGCGGCCGCTGCTGATGGCGGCCCTGGCGGCGACGCGCGGCAACCAGATCCGTGCCGCGGCGCTGCTCGGCCTCAACCGCAATACGCTGCGCAAGAAGATCCGCGACCTCGACATCCAGGTGTTCCGCACGCCGGCAACGTGAGGGTGGCTCAACCACCCGCCTTGTTTGACTCGACCGCCTCGATGACGCTCTCGAGCATGAGCGTGCTGGGCCTATCGCATTCCGAGCTGGCTCCGGGCACTCCCTGAAGTCTTGTCAGGCATCTTTGACGGATCGCCTCGCGGTTTCTCGGGCTTCCTCGGCCCTTCACCCCGCGGAACGTAATCTTCAACTGATTGGTGTGGTCGGGATTCAATTTGACTGTCGGCGGCACCAGCACGGGGAAGAAGCGAAAGATGTGGTACGTGCCCGCCGAAGCATCGAGCGTTATCTGAAAAGAAGTCGTCAACACCAGCTCATCGAGGAACACATCAGGCGACCCCCTGAACATGAGGTCCTCTTTCTCGGTTACAAACTTTTCGATCAATCGCTTGAGCGCGACAAAATCGATCTTTCGGTCGGTGCACTTGTCCATGAATTCCGCATTCTCCTCGTTGGCGAGCGCGCTGAGAGCTTGAGGGGTGTAAGCGACGGGCTCTCTTGCAGCGGGCGGCGCACCAATGTCGCCAACAAAAGACTGCATCGCCTCGGGCAGCATGAGTTTCAGCCTCTTCTTTTCCGCATCCTCAAAAACGGCCAAGCGTATCTTCTCGTTGATCTTCTCGATATCGCGGGCTATGTGCGGATGCGTCTTCTCCGGCGAGCGTTCCTTGATATAGGGACTCTGCGGCATGATGAGCTTCACGGCGACGACGTTGGATCCCTTCGACTTTGCCTCGAGCTGGGGGAAGGGCGTTCCAGCCGGAACGCCGCCCGGCGCAATGAATCGCTCGAGCCATCCGAAGTGCTCAGCGTCAAGTCGAGTGTAGTGAATTCCACCGGTATTGTTCGACGTCAGCGTAAGCTCTATGGTGGCATTATTGTTGGGGTCTATTGCAAAGCGGCTGTCGTCGCTGACGACGCAAGTCCCGTTACCTCTGGGTATAGTGCCGGGAAGACACCCCCCGTTTGGGACACAGCTCGTGCCGGTTGCGATATGCTTCTTGCCCGCCTTCTGATACCTCTCATAAGCCCACGCATAGTAGGTCGGATTGCACTCGAGCGGCGTGACATCCTCCGGCTTATTCGCTCTCGTGCAATCCTTGTCCTTCGGTTGGGCTCGCTTCAGGAAGACGATGGACCAATTGCTTCCGTCGGTGCGGCACTGATGGGTGCGCGCTTCCAGGATCGCTCTTTCGGTTACCTTGACGGCCCGATCCCGCAGGAAGCCTGTTATCGCACACTTGACACCATCGATGACCTCAACAGAGCGTAGTTCGCGGATATCCGGGTTCAGCGGGCTGTCAAATCGGGGATAAAACTCTGAGCAGGCGGTGAGTACCAAGACGCCAGATGCAATCACAGACCAAAGCTGGATACGCCGCATGCAAGACATCGAAAATCCCCAACGCACAACAACCATTTTGGCCCAGGCTCGAAAACAGGGCGCACACAGAATGTAGGCTACACGAAGGGGTTGAGCCGGGCTGTGACGGGCATGTCACAGTCGGCTCGCATTTCTTGCGGGCCACGGCGGCCAGCAATCAAGGCCTGCGCGTCCTTTGCGCGCCATATCGCCTTTTGATTTTCGTCGTACCTGCATTTTGATCTTCACCCGCCGCAGCTATTTGAGAGTCGGGCAATGATTGCAGAACGAGGCATGATTGCGCCACGCGCAACGGTTCGCGCCAAGAAGCTCGGGACCGCCGAGGAAGCCGTGATCGCAGGACCGCGCGCGGCAGGGCGCGCAGCGTCTTCGTCCGGCCGCCGAAACGGTGCTGCCGTACCCGTCTATCCGAGCGATCACAAGATTTCCGTCTTCACCGGGCCGGTTTTCGGCGACGATCTCGAGTATCGGGCTGACAAGCCGGGTGGGCCATGGCTCATCCCGGCGCGCTTCTGGAAGGTGATCGTCTACAAGAAGTCGGACGGCACGCAGGCTGCGACGGCCTTCGTTCTCGACCAGAGCGATCAGATCGTCGACCTGGAGGAGAGGGTGACGCCGCTGCCCAAGGTCCGGGAGGTCGCGCGCGTTCATCAGCGCGCGATCAAGGATGTCGAAAGCCTGACAGGTCTCAGCTTCGGCGCCTTGCGCCGGTTCGATCCTCTGAAGGAGCTCGAAGCCACGAAGCAGGTGCGCAGGATCATGATGCCGGCGCAAATCGTTCTCTGACGGTCGGCCTGCGCGGGCCCGGTCCCGCCGAAGAGCCGTGTGCCTGCCGGGCCGGCTTGCTCTTCGCCGTCCACCGTCTATTGTTGCCAGCCCTTCCGTTCCTGGGTGCTCGGCATCGTCCGCCGCGCATGTGCCGGGGCCACCATTGGCGGACGGGACATCGAGCGCCCGTTAAGGCGTGCCTGCAACCCATGCTGGAAGCCGCAACATGCCTGAGCCTCTGCAGATTGAGTTCGCCCCCCTGACGGCGGCGCCGGTTGGAACCGTCGTGCTGCTGGCGGGGCAGGATCTGGCGCTCGGCAGCGTGGCGCGAGGGTTCGATGAACGGGCGAAGGGTGCGCTCAGGAAGGCCGCCGGTGCCGCCGACTTCATGGGCAAGGCGAAGACGGCAATCGAGATCCTGGCTCCCGCCGGGTTGGACACGCAGCGGCTGCTGCTGGTCGGCACGGGCCGGGCGCCGAAGGAGACCGACCGGCTGCTGCTCGGCGGCTATGCCTTCGCGCAGATCAACGCGCGCAAAGGCGACAGCGCGACCCTCGTCGCCGACCCTGCGGACGCGGGCGAGGTCAGCGCCGACACCTTCGCGGCTGATCTGGCTTTCGGCGCTCTGCTCAGAAGCTACGCGTTCAGGAAGTACCAGACCCGCAAGCCGACGGAGGACGGCGCCGAGGCCGAGGTGCGTGACGGGTTGCGCAAGATCATCATTCAATGCCCTAAGCCGGATGCAGCGGCCAAAGCGTTTGCGAGCCGCAAGGCGATCGCGGACGGCATGTTCCTCGCCCGCGACCTCGTCAACGAGCCGGCCAACGTGCTGGGCCCCGTCGAGTTCGCCGAGCGCATGCGCGATCTCGCCCGTGCAGGCATCGAGGTCGAAATCCTCGACGAGGACCAGCTCGAGGCGCTGAAGATGAATGCGCTGTTGGCAGTCGGCCGGGGCAGCGAGCGCCCCTCCCGCGTGGTCGTCCTGCAGTGGCACGGCGCCAAATCCAAGCGCGCCAAGACGCTGTGTTTCGTCGGCAAGGGCGTGTGCTTCGACACCGGCGGCATCTCCATGAAGCCGGCTGCCGGCATGGAGGACATGAAGGGCGACATGGGCGGCGCTGCCTGCGTCGCCGGCCTCATGCTGGCGCTCGCGACGCGCAAGGCGGCCGTCAACGCAGTCGGCCTCATCGGCCTCACCGAGAATATGCCGTCGGGCTCGGCTCAGCGGCCGGGCGACATCGTCACCAGCATGTCCGGCCAGACCATCGAGGTGCTCAATACCGATGCCGAGGGCCGGCTCCTCCTGGCCGATGTGCTCTGGTACGCGCAGGAGCGGTTCAAGCCGCGCTTCATCGTCGATCTTGCCACCCTGACCGGCGCCATCCTGGTTGCGCTCGGCAAGGAGTAC
Organism: Hyphomicrobiaceae bacterium; assembly: GCA_008933705.1. GTDB lineage: Bacteria > Pseudomonadota > Alphaproteobacteria > Rhizobiales > Hyphomicrobiaceae > AWTP1-13. Next base: position 40,895 of record WBUN01000015.1, on the reverse strand, counting down.
GCAGGGCTCTTCTCCAACGACGACCGCCTTGCCGCCGAGTTGGCCGCGGCAGGGGAGGCGACCGGCGAGAAAGTGTGGCGCATGCCGATGGCCAAGGCGTACGACAAGCTCATCGACAGCAAGAACGCCGACATGAAGAACATCGGCGGCCGGCATGCCGGATCCATCACGGCCGCGCATTTCCTGCAGCGCTTCATCAAGGATACGCCGTGGGCGCATCTGGATGTCGCCGGCACGGCCATGGACTCCACCCGCAACGAGATCAACCCGAGCTGGGGCTCGGGCTGGGGCGTGCGGTTGCTCGATCGCCTGGTTGCGGACAACTACGAGAAGCAGGAAAAATGACCGGGATACCCCGCCTGACTTGGTAGCATATTACCCTGTTTCATAAGATATAAGTCTCGTTATTTTCCATAATATATATTATGCGAATGAGCCTAGCCACATAGGTGTCCGTACGAATCGGAGGTGAAGCAATGCCCACGCAAGAGACACCCCGCCGAAGCCTGGTGGCTGCCATCGACGCGGCCGCTCCCTCCGATGCCGCCCGTCACTTCGCGCGCAAGCTCGCGCTTGAGACCGATTGCTGGGACGTGCATCAGTCGCTGAAGAACGGCCCCCATGATTTCGTGCTGCTCGACGTGCGCAGCCGCGCCGCCTACGCAAGGACGCATGTGCCCGGCGCCGTCAGCCTTCCGCATGCCGACATCACTGCCGAGCGTATGATGGGATGGCCGCACGACACGCTGTTCGTGGTTTATTGCGCGGGTCCGCACTGCAACGGTGCGGATCGGGCAGCTCTCAAGCTGTCCGCGCTCGGCCGACCGGTGAAGGTGATGCTAGGCGGCATGACGGGCTGGGCCGATGAAGGCTTCGCGTTCGAGACGACGACCTCGGTGGAGGCTTGAGGCGCGGCGCTCCCCTGCCCCCGCGGTGACGATCGGCGCCTGCCGGCTTCCCGTCAGTCCTCTGCAATGCCGCCGCGACGCAACTGCTTCAGCTTCGAGCGCCGCTGTTTTGCCTCGGCGCGCCGCACCTTGGAAGCGTACGTCGGCCGCGTCGCCCGGCGCGGTGTCGGCGCCGCTGCCGCCCGTGCGATCAGGGCCGCCAGACGCTCGCGCGCATCTTCCCGGTTGCGCGCCTGGCTGCGGAAGCGGTTGGCGGTGATGACGATCACGCCGTCAGCGGTCATGCGCCGGCCCGCCAGCGCCTGCAGGCGTTCGCGCACCGGCACCGGCAGGGAGGGCGATCGGCGCGCATCGAATCTGAGCTGAACGGCGGTCGAGACCTTGTTGACGTTCTGCCCTCCGGGCCCCGAGGCACGAACGAACACTTCCTCGATCTCGTCCTCGCCGAGCGCAATTCTGTCGGTGATGCGCATCCTCGGGCTTCGGCCTTGCCGCTCCCCGTATTGCTGTTTCATGCTATCAGACCGGCCTTAGCACGGATTGCGGCATCAGGAACGACCACAATGAGCGGCTCGCCCAAGTCCCTCCCCGACCTCCTGGCCGTCATGGCCGCCCTGCGCACCCCCGGCACGGGTTGTCCGTGGGATCTCGAGCAGACGTTTGCGACCATTGCGCCTTACACCATCGAGGAGGCCTATGAGGTGGCCGACGCCATCGAGAGGGCTGATCTCGCCGCGCTCAAGGAGGAGCTGGGCGATTTGCTGCTGCAGGTCGTCTATCACGCCCGCATGGCTGAGGAAGCGCGTGCCTTCTCCTTCGCCGACGTGGTCGACACCATCACGCGCAAGATGATCCGGCGGCACCCGCATGTGTTCGGCAGCGCCGAGGAGCGCGCCGCCGGCGCCTCGCCCGGCTTCTGGGAGCGCATCAAGGCGGAGGAGAAGGCGCAAGGGCCAGCCGCGCACGGCATCGCCGACGCGCCTTCCCGTGAAGGCGAGCGGGAGAAGGCGAGCATCCTCGCCGACGTCCCCGTCGGCCTTCCCGGCCTCACGCGCGCCGTCAAGTTGCAGGCAAAAGCCGCGCGTGTCGGCTTCGACTGGCCTTCGCTCGCGCCCGTGTGTGAAAAGCTCAAGGAGGAGCTTGTCGAGCTCGAGGAGGCTATTGATGCCGCCGGCGCCGGCGAAAGCGACCGGGCGGAGATCGCGGAGGAGTACGGCGATCTGCTGTTCGTGATGGCGAACATTGCGCGCCACCTGAAGATCGACCCCGAGGCGGCGCTGCGATCGGCCAACCAGAAATTCGTGCGCCGGTTCCGCCGCATCGAGGAGGTGCTGGCCGCCGACGGGCGCGTGCCCGCGCAGTCGACGCTGGCCGAGATGGACCGCCTCTGGGACCAGGCCAAGGCCGAGGAACGAGCGGCGGGAGCTGCATCCGGCAAGGCGGGCGGCGGCCAGACCCCATAGTCGGCAGGATGGTCAGCGTCATCAGGAGCCTGGTCCGCCGCCGACGCTACGTCGGAATGCCGCGCGTCGCCGGACCGAAGCCCGCAAGGACGCGGCGCCGCGGCACCGTGCGCACCTTGCCGCCGGCCTGATCGGGCGCCACCGCGGCGATGCGGTCGGCGACGGCCAGCAGCTTGTCGAGCGCGATGCCGGTCTTGATGCCCATGTGCTCGAAGGCGAACACGAGATCCTCGGTGGCCGTGTTGCCGGCGGCGCCCGGCGCGAACGGGCAGCCGCCGAGCCCGCCGGCGGCGCCGTCGATCACCCGCACGCCCTGGCGGTAGGCCTCGATGGCGTTGGCGACGCCGAGGCCGTACGTGTCGTGACCATGATAGGCAAAGGCGACGCGTTTGCTCGCGTAGGCCGGGAGCAGGCGCGCAAAGAGCGTGCCCACATGGTCGGTCGCCGCCCGGCCGGTGGTATCGCAGATGGCGATCTCCACGTCCGGCGCGATGGCGATGACGCGCTCCACCGCGCGCACAACGTCATCCTCGGCGATGCGGCCCTCGAACGGGCAGTCGAAGCAGGTGGACAGGCTGAAGCGCAGGCGCGGCTTGCCGGCGCCGAGCCCCTGCCAGGCGTCGGCGAACTCGCGGAAGCTCTCATCCACGCTGCGGCGCACGTTGGAGCGGTTGTGGCTCTCCGACACGGAGATGACCCAGCCGACCTCGCGCACGCCGGCGGCCAGCGCAAGCTGCAGGCCCTTTGCGTTCGGCACCAGCACCTGGATGCGCACCCCCGCCGGCAGACGCGCGCGCTTGAGGATGTCGGACGTATCGGCCATCTGCGCGATCGCCTTCGGGCTGACGAACGAGCCGATCTCCAGGCGGGCGATGCCGCAGGCGGCCAGCTCCTCGATGAGCGCGATCTTGGTTTCGGTCGGAATGAAAGCCTTCACCGCCTGGAAGCCGTCGCGGGGCGCAACCTCGAGAATCTCGACCTTGCTCATCTGCCGTCTCTCCTGGCCGGACCCTGCGGTCTCCCTGTCGTGTTGAGATGCGCGCCGGGACGGCGCGACCTGCTTTGGCACTACTAGCACCTGCACGGGACCAACGCGAACATGCCGAAGAGACGGGGACGGCCTCGTCAGCGCTGCGCTCATGGCTGCCGACGCAGGAAATCGAAATCGCAGCCGTCGGGGGCTTGCAGCACCGACTGGCGGAACAGCTTGTCGTAGCCGCGTAAGGGCACCTCGGCGCCCCGCGTCGACCCGCTGCGCCGCCTGGCCAGCTCCGCCTCGTCAACCAGCAGATCGAGCCTGCGCTCCTTGACGCTGAGCCGGATGCGGTCGCCGGTCCGCACCAGCGCCAGCGGCCCGCCGGCGGCGGCTTCAGGCGCCACGTGCAGGACAATGGTGCCGTAGGCGGTGCCGCTCATGCGCGCGTCCGAGATGCGCACCATGTCCTTGACGCCCGCTTCGAGCAGCTTCCTGGGGATCGGCAGGAACCCGGCCTCCGGCATGGCCGCGGTGCTCCTCGGGCCGGCGTTCTGCAGGATGAGGAAGTCGTCGGCCGTGACGTCGAGCGTGGGATCATCGATGCGCGCGCCCAGGTCGTCGAGGGAGGAGAACACGATGGCCCGGCCGGTCTTCTCAAACAGCGCGGGCGTCGCGGCGGAGCGCTTGATGATGGCGCCATCGGGCGCCAGCGAGCCGAACAGCGCGACGAGGCCGCCCTGCGGCTCCAGCGGTGTGCTGGCCGGCTTGATGACGCGGCGGTCGACGTAAGCGCCCTCCTCCGCCGACAACCGCTGCCCCAGCGTTTCACCGGTGATCGTCATGCAGTCGAGGTTCAGCAGCGGCTTCAGCTCGCGCAACACCGCGCCGATGCCGCCGGCGGCGAAGAAGTCCTCCATGTAGAACTCGGTGCCCACGGGCTTCACCGCCACCAGCACCGGCGTGGTGTCGGAGAGCTCGTTGAGGCGCTCCAGATCGAGCTTCACGCCGGCGCGGCCGGCAATGGCGGCAAGATGGATCACGCCGTTGGTGGAGCCGCCGAGCGCCAGCAGCACGCGCGCCGCATTCTCGACGGCGCCGGCCGTGATGATCTTGTCCGGTGTCAAATCGGACTTGGCGAGGGCGACCGCCCTGGTACCCGTGGCTTCCGCCGCGCGCAACCGGTCGGCGTGCACGGCAGGGATCGCGGCAGTTCCGGGCAGCGTCATGCCGAGAGCCTCGGCAATTGCCGCCATGGTGCTGGCGGTGCCCATCACGGCGCAGGTGCCGGCCGTCGTCACAAGCCGGCCCTCGACTGCCTCGATCTCGGCTTTGCCGAGGTTGCCGGCGCGGAACTGGGTCCAGAACTTGCGGCAGTCGGTGCAGGCGCCGACGCGGTCGTCCTTGTAGCGCGAGGTCATCTGCGGCCCGCCGATGAGTTGTATGGCGGGCTTGCCGGCGCTGGCCGCGCCCATGAGCTGGGCCGGCACGGTCTTGTCGCAGCCGCCCATCAGCACCACCGCATCCATGGGCTGGGCGCGGATCATCTCCTCGGTGTCCATGGCCATGAGGTTGCGGAACTTCATGGAGTTGGGCGCCAGCGTCGACTCGTGCAGCGAGATGGTCGGAAACTCCAGCGCCAGCCCGCCCGCCGCCGTGACCCCGCGCTTCACCGCTTCGAGCAGCTCGGGGAAATGGCGGTGGCAGGGGTTGAACCTGGAATGCGTAAAGGCGATGCCGACCACCGGCCGCGCCAGCTCATCGCCCGAGTAGCCCATCGACCTGGCGAACGCCCGGCGCATGTAGATGGAGAAATCGCGGTCGCCGTAGGTCTGCAGCCCGCGCAGGAACCCGCGCTCTTCCTCTTTGTTGGCCATTGGTCCTCGCCGTGGGTGGGGTTGTGCGCCGAGCCTAGCAGAGCGCCGGGCCGGCAGGGAACGGCCGCCGCCCTGTCCGGACTTGCCCTGTGCCGGCGAGGAAATCGACAGTTGGCACCGGCTATGTTATGCCCCGCGCCACGTCATTCCGGGTCGGTTCGGCCCGGATGAGGGCCCGTAGCTCAGCGGTAGAGCATCTGACTTTTAATCAGAGGGTCGTTGGTTCGATCCCAACCGGGCTCACCAATCCTTTGAGGCGCTTAGGCCGGCGCCCTCCGTTGCCGTGGGTGGTGATGTGCTGCTCGCCCGAGAGCATCAGGCAGGACCTCCGAAGGCGACAATGCCGGCATAGGTCGCATCCATCGCAGTCCGATGGTTCGATCGCATCCGGCCTCACCAGCGATTTCCAGGCAAATTTTCAACGACGCGGCGCCGCCGCGGCACCTCACGAAAAGGTGGCTTGAAGGCGTGCTCGCCGCTCCCCAAGTTGCCGCAAGGCAGCCAGAGGAGCGCGCCCATGAGAGCCATCATTACGGCGTTGGTGTCGATCGCGTTCTTGGCCGGCTTCGCCGGGGCGGCCGACGCGGCAAGAGCCAAGAAGCGCTACAAGCCCTACAGCACCACGTACAGCAACTCCCCGTCGGCCATCGCCGAGCGCCAGCGCCACAGGGAGACGTTCGACGAAACGCAGTACTACGAGCGTGATTCCAACAAGATCCCGTTCGGCACCGCGGCGTGGTGGCGCCAGCGGGCGTTCGAGTCTCCCGCGCATTAGCTCTCCACGCTAAGGAAGCAGAGCACGATCGACGCTTCAGCCGCACCGTTGCCCGTGGAGCGACGTGCTTCAATCTGAAGCGATCCTGGTCTGGTCTTCAACCCGCTGCGTTGCGCTGCTATCGCCCTTGCGGATGGGCGACATTGGCGATGCGGCTCGGCACGCCGAACTCGCGCCGGCAGACCTCGGCGAGCGTGGCGACGCCCTCGCGGATGGCGGCGGGCTCCAGGTTGGCATAGCACAGCCGCAGCCGGCATCGGCTGTAGGCCTTGTCGGTCGACCACTCGGGGCCAGGATTGAGGGCGACACCGGCCGCCAGCGCCGCTTGCGCGAGCTTGAGCGTGTCGACCGTGTCGGGCAGTTTGACCCACAGGAAGATGCCGCCCTTGGGGTCGTCGAATTCGGCCGCCGTCCCGAACTGCTCCCTGAGAGCCTCCATGAGCGTCTCGAGCTTCGCCCGAAGCCCCCGGGCGAGCGTGGGCACGTGCGCGGCGAAATGCGCCCGGCAGAACTCGGCGAGCACCATCTGTTCCAGCGCGCCCGACCCCGCGTCGGTCTTGAGGGCGAGGATGCGCGAGAGAATGTCCCAGCCGGCGACGATGTAGCCGACGCGCAGGGCCGGCGCGACCGACTTGGAGAAGGAGCCGATGTGCACCACGCCCTGCCCCTGCGCCATGGCATAGAGCGCCGGAGGGCGCTCGCCGCTCCAGATGAGATCGGAGTAGCACTCGTCCTCGAAGATCGGCACTCCGTGGGCTCGGGAGAGCCGCAGCAGCTGCGCCCGCCGCTCGGCTCCCATGATGGTGCCGGTCGGGTTCTGCACGGTCGGGATCGTGTAGATGAACTTCGGGCGGACGCCGCGCCGCTTGTGCTCGGAAAGGGCGGACTCCAGCGCATCCATGCGCAACCCCTCCTGGTCGAGCGGGATGCCGACCGCGTTGACGCCGAGGCGGGCCAGCCGCGTCAGCGCGCCGCCGTAGGTCTCCTGCTCGATCAGCACCGTATCTCCGCGCGCGAGGAAGACGCCGTTGACGAGATCCATCGCCTGCAGCGACCCCGAGGTGATGAGGATGTCATCACTGCTGCAGGAGATGCCGGCATGGCCCTTGAGCTTGGCGGCGAGGAAGTCGCGCAGCGGCCGGTAGCCGAGCGGACCGCTGTTGAGCCCGTAGGTCGCAAGCGTCTGCCCTTCGCGCCTCAGCACAGTGGTCGAAGCCTCAATCAGGCTGTCGACGGGAACGAAGCTCGGGTCGTTGTGGCCGCCGACGAAGTTATATTTCGCAAACCCGGTCCAGCGGACGGCCGGCGGCGGCAGCCCTGGCGCCAGGAGCGCCGTGAGGTCGATTGCAGATGTGCTCGTCATACCTTGTCCTCCCCCAATCTTCCGTGCGCTGGCGCGGTCACAATGACGCGCGCGAGCCTGGTCATCATCCTGGAGTGCCGGTCCGCCGCGAGAGATGCCAGGCAAGCGCTGCCGGTACGCCGAACACCACAATCAAAACGGCGGCCTCCGCAGCGAACGGAACGCCGGCCTGCGTCACGCCGATGTACAGATTGACAAGCGACACGACGAGCCACGGCAGGATGAAATAACGTGCGCCGTCGGCAGCGCCCTTGTTCAGCAGCGTCGCCGCCAGCACGAACAGGCCGAGCCCGATAAGGCCGCTCACCACCATGATCAGCGTATGCATCGCTTGCACCTCCACCCATCGATCGATGTCATCGCAATGTCCGCTCGGCGGATGCCGGCGCGGCCGCACGACCTTGGTGCCACGATCGCAGGGACAGCGTCTCCCACACGGCGACCAGGACCATCACGAGGGTTGCCGAGCCGCTGAACAGGAGCGGCGACAGCATCGAGGCCGCCGGGACCAGCGCCGCCAGCAGACCAAGCCCCACCATGTGCGAAAGCGCCGGGCTGTCGGCCGTCGCGCGCTTGAACAGGAGGTTGCCGAGCAGATAGAGCGCCGGCCCAGCCAGCACAGCCGCCATCGTCTTGAGGCTGGTGTGGCCGGCCGGATGCGCCAACACGAGCTCGTCGGCCACCGCGGCGACGATGATGCCCGCAACCAGCAGCAGATGAATATAGGTGTAGGCGAGGCGCGCCAGGCGGCCGGGATCGGACGAAGTGGCGATGCGCTGGCGCGCCCGTTCCGCCCCGATGTTGAAATAGATCCACCACATGGCCACGCTGCCGACGAAGGCAATCGCAAAGGCCGCAGCCGTCTCCGCCGTCCACGGCAGGTTGCCGAAGGTCGCTCCCGTGACGAGGATCGATTCCCCGAGCGCAATGATGATGAAAAGGCCGCAGCGCTCGGCCATGTGCCCGCCTTCGACGTCCCAGTCGGCCGTGGTCGAGCGGCCGAGATAAGGTGTCGAGAATCCGACGGCGGGCGAGATGTACTCGATGAGGAGCGCCATCACCCAAAGGGCAAGACGCCCGTCACCTTCGGCAAGCCCGCCCGCGATCCAGAACACGCCCGCAAGCGCCAGCCAGGACGTGATGCGCTGGAAGTTGCGGTAGTTGCCGGGGCTGTGGCGGCGCAATGACCACAGGGTGAAGAGGCAGCGCCCCACCTGCATGAAGACGTACGCGCCGGCGAACGCCAGCCCCTTGGACTCGAACGCCTTGGGAATGGAAGTCGACAGCACCAGCCCGGCCAGCATCAGCGCGAACAGCATCAGCCGCACCGCCGTCCTGTCCGGATCCAGCCAGTTGGTGACCCAGGACGTGTAGATCCACACCCACCACACGGCCATCAGCAGCAACACCGTCTGCACGATGCCCATAGGCGAGAAATGCTGCAGCAGGGCGTGCGAGAGCTGGGTGACCGCAAACACGAACACCAGATCGAAGAAGAGCTCGACGAACGTCACCTTCACGTGCTCGTCGGCGTGCCTGGCGCGCCGCAAGTCGCTGATGCCGTCGCCGTTGGTCATTCGCCGTGCCTCCCGTGGTCGTCTGCCGTGTCAGCGCCGGCCGCGGCGCCGCTGCTTGGGGTGCGACGGCGCACTGCCGAGGCTGGTGGGCCCGGTCCCTACGACGGTCGACGCTGCAGGCGTGGCATCGCTTCTGTCCGCGGCGCCGCCGGAGGCCTGCCCCGCCGATGCAAGAGCTCCGCTGCGCAGCACGTGCGCGCCCATGCTCTCATCCACCAGCTCGGTCAGGGCCTTGAACGTCACCAGCAGGAACAGCCCCGTCAGGATGCCGCGTCCGACGCCGAACACCAGAACGCTTGCAACGAGCACCGTGATGATGGCGAAGCTGGTGAAGCTGATGCGATGGCCGAGCACGCGCGGGGTGACGAGCTTGGTCTCGCAGAAACGCACCACGAATGCCGCCGCATACAGCACGGCCGTCGTCTTGATCCCCTCGTACTCCAGGTCGAAGTTGAGCACGCCCACGACGATGAGGATCAGGTAGGTGATGATGCCGCCGATGGTGGGAATGGCGCTGGTGAAGCCGAGGATCACCCCGAACAGCACCGACTTGCCGAGCGACAGCTTGCCATAGAAGAACAGCAGCGCGAAGAAGATCGGCACGAACAGCGCCATGACGATGCCCATGGCGAGGAACAGCTCGATGCCGTAGCGCTGGAATTTCTCGCCGAAGCGAATGAGATGCGGCACCTGCCGCGGTGCGAACAACCCGAGCAGGTATTTCGTCTTGTCGACGTTCTTGTCCCACTCGCCCGACAGGATTGCCGTCAGCACCAGGAACAGCAGGAACTGGCCGAGGCTGGCGAGGCTGCCGAACACGAGCGCAAGCGCAAAGCCCACGGCGCCGCGTCCGGAGCCCGCCATCTCGGGCAGGTTCTTGCGCAGGAAGTCGTCGAGCGTGGTGTCACCCGGGAAGATGTCCTCCAGGCGGGCCTTCATCTGGTCCAGCCATTCCTGCACGAACGGCATCAGCTTGCGGATGCCCTCGGGCAGCTGCGCCAGCGTCTCGTTGATGCCGCGGATGAGGATCGGAACGCCGTAGTAGCCGGCGACGCCGAGGAAGGCCAGCACCAGCAGCGCGATACCAGCAACGGTGGTGCCGAGGCCGAGGCCGAGGCTGAGCCTGCGCCGCAGGCGGGCGATGCCGGGCGCCAGGATCGCGCTCAGCGCCACGGTCAGCACCACCTCAAGCGCAAACGTCGGGATCGCGATTGCGGCTGTGGCCGCGCACAGCAGCATGAGGGCGCCGACCACACGCGGATCATTGAGGCTCGGGTTGAGCATGCTCGGATTGCTCTCAGGCGGCGACACCCAGCGGGCAAGCATAATACGGTTCGCCGCCAAGCTCACGCCGGAGTTGAGGACGGGATCGCGCGGCGATCGGGGGAGCTACTTGCCGCCCGGCCTGCCGGCGGCCTTGAGGTGCTCGGTGCACTCGCCACGGATGTCCTTGAGCTCACGCAGGGTGCGATCGAGATCGGCGCGCTTGTTCTGCAGATCCTCGATGGCGGCCTCGACGCGGCTGAGCAGGAGCTGGGTCTGCGCGATCTGCGCCGGATCGGCGTCGTAAAGCTTCAGGTAGTGGGCGATCTCCTCGAGGCTGAAGCCGAGGTTCTTGCCTCTAAGGATGAGCTTGAGCCGCGCCCGATCGCGGCGCGAGTAATAGCGGGCCACGCCGCGTCGCGCAGGCAGGATCAGCCCTTTCGCCTCGTAGAAGCGAATGGTCCGCGTCGTCACCTCGAACTCGTCGGCAAGCTCCCCGATCGTGTAGAGGCGATCGGGGTCTTGGTCAGGAGGGCGATCGGCCTTGTCGGCTCTCGTGCGCTCCTGTGTGGGGCGGGAGGTCATTTGGCCTTCTGTCGCTGCGCCTCTTCCGCTTTCAGCTCCTTCTTGGAGAGCTTGCCGATCATGGTCTTGGGCAGTGCATCCCTGAACTCGATCTCGGCCGGCATCTCGATCTTCGAGAGCTTCACCTCGAGGTGCTTCCTGATGTCGTCCTCGCTTGCGCTCATGCCGCCCTTCAGCTTGATGAACGCCTTTGGCGCCTCGCCGCGATACTGGTCCTTGATGCCGATCACCGTCACTTCCTCGACCGCCGGATGCTCATAGATGGCCTCCTCGATGCGGCGCGGATACACATTATAGCCCGAGCAGATGATCAGGTCCTTGATACGGTCGACGATGAAGATGAAGCCTTCCGTATCCATGATGCCGACGTCGCCGGTGCGCAGGTACTCGCCGACGAACTGGTTGGCCGTTTCCTCGGGCTTCTTCCAGTAGCCCTTCATCACCTGCGGACCCTTCACGCAGATCTCGCCCTTCTCCCCCTGCGGCACCTCCTTGGCGGGATCGGCCAGGTCGCGCAGGGAGACGATGGTGCCGGGCAGCGGCTGGCCGATAGAGCCCTCCTTCACCGGGCCTTCCAGCGGGTTGCATGTGACGCTCGGCGCCGCCTCGGACAGCCCGTAGCCCTCCACCAGCTTGCAGCCCGTCAGCTTCTCGAACTTCTGCTTGACCTCCACGGGAAGCGGGGCGCCGCCCGACAGGCAGAACTTGAGGGACGACAGGTCGAAGCTCTTCAGCTTCGGGTGGTTCAGCATGGCGATGTACATGGTCGGCACGCCCGGCATCACCGTCGGCTTCGACTTGTCGATCAGCTTCATCGCGTCATCGAGCACGAAGCGCGGCATGATGATGATCTCCGCGCCCTGAGCCAGCGCGAAGTTCATGACCGCCGTCATGGCGAACACGTGGAAGAACGGCAGGGCGGCCAGCACGCGCTCCTGCCCCGGCTGCAGATGGGTCGCCCAGGCGGCACCCTGCAGGCAGTTCACCATGACGTTGGCGTGCGTCAGCATCGCGCCCTTGGGCGTGCCGGTGGTGCCGCCGGTGTACTGCAGCACCGCCACGTCGCCGAGCGGGTCGATGGCCTGCTTCTGGTATTTGCCGTCGTTGTTGAGGACGTCCGCGTCGGCGATGACGTCCTTGGCCACCGGCGACTTGGCGGGGTGGGCCAGCTCCTTGCCCTTGAAGAGCTTGAAGAGGACCGACTTGGCGCCGGGGAGCAACCCGGGGAAGGAGGCAACGATCGACCGTTTCAGCGTGCCGGCCTTCATCAGGCCCTCGACCTTGTCGAACAGCAGCTTGAGATCGAGCGTGACCATGATCTCGGTCTCGCTGTCCTTGACCTGAAAAGTCAGCTCCTCCAGCGTGTAGAGCGGATTGTAGTTAACGACCGTTCCGCCGGCCTTCAGCACCCCGTAGTAGTAGATGATGAAGGTCGGGCAGTTGGGCATGAACAGGCCGACCTTGGTGCCCTTCTTGACCCCGAGCTTCTGCAGGCCCGCCGCGGCGCGATCGGTCATCCGCGCAATGTCCCTGTAGGTCAGAACCTTGCCCAGGAAATTGGTGCAGGGACGTGAAGGGTACTTGGCGGCGGCCGCATCCAGCAGCTCATAGAGGGGCGTCGGCGTGAATTTCTGGTGCCAATCGACGTCCTTTGGATACTTGTTCAGCCATTGGTAGGGCCCAGCCTGCCGTGCTTCTGCGGCCGCTGCTGCCTGAAGTGCTGACGTCATGGCTTGCCTCCTCCCCGGAGCTCGATATCGGGCCGGCAACGCCTCACCGGCGTTCGCGCCTGTTCTTGTTCAGGAAGCCCATCTGCTTCCATTGAACACGCTTTTTGGGCGCCTGACCAGATCGGATGGGCGGGGCCATGTGCGGCATCCCGTTAGGCATGGGTTTTGCTCTTCCGGTCGATCGGCTAGACTAATTGGGGTTTTACGTATATGTGACCCTCAACTTGCCGTCCGGGCGCGCCTGGATCAGCAGTGCAGTGATCGTCAATCAACAAAGGTCCCGGCATGCCTCGCTAGGGCACGGTGGGAGAGCGAAATGGACGACGTCGCAACCAAGATTATCGACATCCTGAAGAAGCACATGAAGGAGCCCAGGGACGACATCGGGCTCAGCACGGCATTAACCGACCTGAAGATCGAGTCCCTTGATCTGGCGATGATCGTGTTCGACATCGAGGATACGTTTGGCATCGAAATCCCCTACAACGCCAACGAGGAAGCGGCCGATTTCAAGACCGTTGGCTCGGTCGTTGAGCGCGTGCGGAGCCTGGTCACCGGGTCCGGCGCTGCGGCTGCAAAGGCCTGAGTCGGCCGAAATCATCTCTGCGCCGGGTGGCGGCGCATTGAACACGGAAACAAGATATAGATGACTGGTTCTGGTTCCGGCGGAGCACGCCGTGTCGTGGTCACGGGCATGGGCGTCGTGACGCCCATTGGCACGACCGTGGCCGACTTCTGGGCGGGCTGCCGGGAAGGCAAGTCGGGCGTAGGCCCCTTGAGCGGCTTTCCGCTCGACGACCTGAAGATCCTGATCGGGGCTCAGATCAAGGATTTCGATCACAGGGCCCGGCTCAAGCACTCCAAGCGCGACAAGATCATCCTGCATGCCGACCGCTACTCCTGGTTTGCCGCCGCGGCGGCGGACGAGGCAGTCAAGCAGGCGGGGCTAGAGGGGCCTTTTGCGGACCCCTACCGGACCGCCTGCATCATCGGATCGGGTGCCGGCGGGCTCGTTACCTTCGAGACGGCCTACCGGGATCTCTTCATCCACAACAAGCGCGCCACCCACCCGCTGACGCTCCTGCGCATCATCGGCTCATCGGCCTCCGCTCACGTCGGCATCGAATACGGCATCAAGGGCCCCACCTTCGCCACGTGCAGCGCATGCTCGACGGCGGCCCATGCCATCGGCATCGGCCGTGACTACATCCGCAACGGCCTGGTCGACCTCGCCATCGTCGGCGCCTCCGAAAGCGTGATCAACTACGGCACGATGAAGGCCTGGCAGGCCATGCACGTGCTGTCGCCCGAAGGCTGCTTCCCCTTCGCCAAGAAGCGCAACGGCACGGTGCTGGCCGAGGGGTCAGGGATCCTCGTGCTGGAGTCCGAGGAGCACGCCAAGGCGCGCGGCGCCAAGATCCTGGCCGAGCTCGTCGGCTTCGGCATGACCTCCGACAGCAGGGACATGGTCAACCCGGACATCGACGGGCCGAGCGAGGCCATGCGGCTCGCCCTGCAGGATGCGCGGCTGGAGCCCCACCAGATCGACTACCTCAACGCCCATGGCACGGCGACAACCATCAACGACAAGAACGAGACGAACGCCATCAAGCGGGTGTTCGGCGACCACGCCAAGAAGCTGGCCATCTCCTCGACCAAGTCGATGCACGGCCATCCGCTGGGCGCTGGCGGGGGTATCGAGGCCGTCGCCTGCATCAAGGCCATGCAGGAGAACTGGGTGCCGCCGACCATCGGTCTCGATGAGCCCGATCCGGACTGCGATCTCGACTATGTGCCCAACGTCGGCCGCGAAATGCGCGTCACCTACACGATGTCGAACTCGTTCGCCTTCGGCGGTTTGAACGCGGTCCTCGTCTTCGGCCCGCCCCCCGCCTGAGGCTCGGGCCCGGCGCCAAGGCGCGGTTCTTGCCAGGTATTGCCGGACGTTGTGCGCCATGCCGCCAGCCAAGGGCTCCTCCGACGAGGCAACAGGCCCACGCTCCGGCCACAAGCGGCGACGCCGGCCGGGCGCAGGCGTGCGCCAGGTGCTGATCAGGATCGGGCGGGCGGCCATCCGCGCCCGCTTGCTCGAAACGCCGACGGCCGAGCGCATCTGGCGGACGCTGCCGATCTATTCGACCGCCCAGACCTGGGGCCGGGTGGTGCTGTTCGAGATCCATGCCGAAACGGGCCGCGAGCCGGCCGCCAAGGCGCTGGTCGAACCCGGCGAGATCGCGTTCCAGAGCGAGGAGGACCGCATCGTCATCGCCTACGGCGCGACGCCGATATCACGCAAGGGCGAGATCCGCCTCCCCTCGCCCTGCAACGTGTGGGCGGTCGCCGCCGACCCAGTTGCCCAGCTCGAGGCAGTAAGACCCGGCGACCGCGTCGCCGTCATCGCGGTGGAATGAGGGGCGTGCCGCGCTCACGTCTTCTGGGCAGCGGTACTATCGCAGATGAGTTCGGGCAGGCGCTGGCGCAATGCTGCCGCCAGCTCGTCGATCGGGCTGGTCGTGCGCGGTGAGATCTCTTCCAGGGCGGCAAGGAAGGAGTCCGGTCCGAGCTGCGAGATCGGCAGGGCCCTGTACCAGCCCTGGTGCGCCAGGAAATCGCGGTATTCGCGCTCCCGCTCCTCCAGCCTGCTCGTCTCGGGCCTGACGGCGACGACCGGCAGTTGAGCACCCACCGCCTCCGAGATCATGGTGGTGGAGTCGTCCGTGCAGACGACGGCATCGACGGCCGCGAAAATGTCCTGCACCGCCCCCGGCCCCGCCGTCCGGTAGTCGACGAACTGCTCAAGGCCGCTGTCGGGCTGCCCCGCCATCCGGGCAAGCGCATCCCCGATGAACGGGCCCGACCGCCGGGAGGTCGTGGCCACCCAGCGCAGACCGTGCCGGCAATGGGTCTCGTGCATGAAGGCGATCAGGCCGGTCCAGTCCTGCACACTGTAGGTGAAGGCTCCCGAGTTGCCGCCGACCAGCACGCAGGCGAGGCGCGGCGGGTTGCGGCGGCCAAGGTGGGGCGACCCTGCCGGACGCGGGCTGCGGCGCGCCTCGATCGGCGAGGGCGGCAGGGCAAGCAGATGGTTCGGCTGGGCCGCAAGCCCCTCCTGCGCGACGATGACGACGCGCACGTGCCGAGGCGCCAGCCGCCGCAGCCTGCCGCAGAAGATGTTGGGAGCCCCGGCAAGCCGTGCCGCCGCGGCATTTGCCGCCAGCGTCTCCCCCCCGGCCGAGACGACCACGTCGACTGCCGGCAGGACCAACGGGCGGACGCCATAGCCGAGCCAAAGCACCAGCGCCGGCGGTGCGCCGGCATTGATGAGTTGCAGCAGCGTGCGCGTGGGAATGAGCAGCCGGCGCCGCACCTCCAGCCGCACGGACTTGAGCGACCGCAAGCGCGCAAGAGCTGCGAGCACGCCTTCCGCCTGATGATAGTGGCCTGGCTTGCCGTCGGACAGCAGCAGCGCGGTCAATGGGGGCATGCTCAAGGACGACTAACCTTCGTGCTGCCGGCAATTGGGCCGGCGATCACGCCTGCCGGCGAGAGCTGGTGGGCCCGGCAGGACTCGAACCTGCAACCAGACGGTTATGAGCCGCCGGCTCTGACCATTGAGCTACGGGCCCCGCCGGCTTCATGGGTGGCGCCTCTATAACACCGGATTGCGCAGGGTGAAATGCCGCCCGGCCGATGCGCGGCGGAGCCTCAACAGGCATCGACTTGGGGGCGCGCCGGGGCCGATCGGCGATCGGCCAATCAGGCCGCAGCACGCATCTCGGCCGCCTTGGCGCCCACCATGATGGCCGCCACGCCCATGCCGCCCGCCGTGCACACCGAGATCAGGCCCCTTCCGCCGTGCTCGGACAAGAGCTTGGCCAGGTTGCCGATGATGCGTGCGCCGGTGGCCGCGAAGGGGTGGCCGAAGGCGAGGCTGGACCCCCGCACGTTGAGCTTTGCCCGATCGATGGAGCCCAGCGGCTCGCTGCGGCCGAGGTAGCGTTTGCAGTAGGCCGGATCCTCGAAAGCCTTCAGCGTGGCCAGCACCTGCGCTGCGAAGGCTTCGTGGATCTCGTAGAAGTCGAAATCCTGCAGCTTCAGGCCCGCGCGGTCGAGCATCCTCGACACGGCGACGGTCGGCGCCATCAGCAGGCCCTCGCCCTCCACGAAGTTGTTCGCGGCGGTCTGCGAGTAGGTGAGGTAGGCTTGCACCGGCAGCCCGCGGCTCGCGGCCCATTCCTCCGACCCGAGCAGCACGCAGGCCGCACCATCCGTCAGCGGCGTCGAGTTGGCAGCCGTCAGCGTACCCCGCTCCGATTTGTCGAAGGCGGTCTTGAGGGTGGCGAGCTTCTCCAGGTTGATGTCCTCGCGCAGGTTGTTATCGCGGAAGACGCCTGCGAACGGCACAACGAGGTCATCCATGTAGCCGGACCGGTAGGCCTCCGCGGCCTTCCTGTGGCTCTCGAAGGCGAGCCGGTCCTGGTCGGCGCGGGCGATGTGCCATTCCTGCGCCATCAGCTCTGTGTGCTGTCCCATCGACAGCCCGGTGCGCGGCTCGCTGACCGAGGGCGGCTGCGGCACGAGCTCCGCCGGCGAGAAGCCCTTGAACGCCTTGAGCTTGTCGACGGTCGACTTGGCGTTCTGCGCCTCCACCAGCCGGTGCGCCAGCTTCGGCTTGACCACGATGGGTGCATCCGAAGTCGTGTCGGAGCCCATGGCGATGCCGCTGTCGCTCTGCCCGGTCGCGATCTTGCCGGCAATCATCATGGCCGCCTGCAGACTGGTGCCGCAGGCCTGAACAAGGGTGATGCCGGGCGTGGACGGGGCCAGCTTCGTGCCCAGCACCGCCTCGCGCGCAAGGTTCCAGTCCTTGGAGTGGGACACCACGGCGCCGCCCACGACGTCGTCGATGTGCGCGCCCTTCAGGTTGTATTTGTCGACCAGCCCGTTGAGCGTCGCCGTCAGCATCTCGAGATTGGATTGATCGGCATAGAGCGTATTGGAGCGGCAGAAGGGGATACGTACGCCACCGATAACCGCAACGCGCCGAAGGGTCTGGTTCATGGAGGGCTCCCTGCCTGCGCAAGGGGACGAGCCCCCTGCCTCGATCCGAGTTTTGCGTTTCGCGCTTCAATGGAGGGGCCTGTGCCCCTCCCCGCTTCCAACCCGCTCCTACTCCGCAGCCGGCCGCCGCAGCACAGCGATGTTCGATTTCTCCTCGTTGGCCTTGAAATGCAGCGGTCCGCCGCGGAAGGGCGCAAATCCGGTGCCGAAGATCACGCCGGCATCGACGAGGTCGGCGCTTTCCACCACGCGCTCATCCCGCACGCGCTCGCATTCGCGGATCAGCGGATCGACCAATTCGCGCCCCAGGCGCTCCATTTCGAACTTGTCGTAGGGCGCCTTCAGCTCGGCCTTCACGGGCTTGCCGTCCTTCCAGACATAGAAGCCCTCGCCCGACTTCTTGCCGAGCTTGCCCGCCGCCACCATGTCGTCGAGCTTGTTGCCGCCCGCCGGCGCCATGCCCATGATCCTGCCGACGTGCGCGCACACGTCGAGACCCACGGTGTCGGCGAGCTCGATCGGCCCCATCGGCATGCCGAAGGCGCGCGCCGCCTCGTCGATCTTCTCCTTCGCCTCGCCCCGCTCGAGGCGCTGCAGAGCCGACATCATGTAGGGGCCCAGCACCCGGTTGACCACGAAGCCCGGGCTGCTCTTGACCACGAGCGGGAACTTGCCGATGGCGGTGACGAATATGCAGCCCTTGCCGACCTCCTCGGCGCGGCTGCCCGTGCCCTTGATGATCTCTACCAGCGGCATCTGCGCCACCGGGTTGAAGAAGTGGATGCCGATGAGGCGGCCGGGGTCGGCGAGCGGCTTGGCGATCTCCTCGATCATGATCGAGGAGGTATTGGTCGCCAGCACCGCGCCGGGCTTCAGCTTGCCTTCGATCGCCTTGAAGAGGCTCTGCTTGACCTCGAGCTTCTCGACGATCGCTTCGATCACGACATCGGCGCGGCCGATGTTGGCGCCCGCCGCGTCGGCGATCAGGCGCGCCTTCGCCGCGTCCCTCTGCGCCCTGGTCTTGAACTTGCGCGAGAACAGCCTCTTCTGCGCGTCGATGCCTTTGGCGATCTGCTCGGCGTTGAGATCCTGCAGCGAGACCTCCATGCCGGAGGCAACGCACCAGCCGGCGATGTCTGCCCCCATCACGCCGGCACCGATCACGTGCACCCGGAGAGGCTTGAAGGCGAGATCCTTGGGCGCCTGTGCCTTCAGCATCTCGGAGAGCTTGAAGACCCGCCGCAGGTTGCGCGAGGTCTCGCTCAGGATGAGCGGCGCGAATGCACGCGTCTCGGCGGCCTTCATGCCCTCAAGATTGGAGGCGTGCGTTTCGAACAGGTCGATCAGCCGGAACGGTGCGGGATAGTGCTCCTCGCGCACCTTCTTGGCGGTCTCGCTGCGCAGCTTGCTGGCGAGCAGCCCGCGCCCCGGCCACAGCCGCAGCAGGGCCTTCCAGCCGCCGATCGGCTTGGCCTTGCGCTTGCGCTCGATCGCCTTGCGGGCCGCCCAGCGCAGGTTGGCAGGGCTCGGCACCAGCTCGTCGACGAGACCCATGGTGCGCGCCGCGCCGGCGCGCACCATGGAGCCCGTCAGCATGATCTGCATGGCCGAGAGCGCCCCGGCCTGGCGGATAGAGCGCGCGGTGCCGTTGAAGCCGGGGAAGATGCCGAGCTTGACCTCGGGGAAGCCCAGCCGCGTGCTGTCGTCACGCGTGGCAATGCGCCAATGGCAGGCAAGGGCCAGCTCCAGGCCGCCGCCCAGGCAGAAGCCGTGGATGCAGCACACGACCGGCACGGGCAGGCGCTCGATGCGGTTGAGATAGGCGTTGACCAGCGTCACGTTCTCGGTGACTTGCTGCTCGGTCTGGATCTGCTCGAACTCGCGCACGTCGGCGCCGACGATGAAGCCCTTCTCCTTGCCCGAGAGGAACACAAGGCCGCGGATGGCCTTGTCGCGCACGCCCTGCTCGACGCGCTCGACAATCGCGCCCAGCTCCTCGAGCGGGCGCCGGCCGAGCGAATTCTGGCTCTCGCCCTCCCGATCGAAGACCGCCCAGGCAATTCCCTGCTGGTCGATCGAGAATCGCCAGTCCCGCAACGCGTTCATATCGATCATGGCACTCAGCCTCACTCTGCCGCGGCGCTTTGCATCGCCCGCGCGTTGTGACCCGGCGTCATGTAGTTGGGCCGCAGCTCCGCCGGATCGAAATGGTCGACCGCAATGACGCGCGCCGTCAGCGTCTCCAGCTCGCGCAGAAGCCGGCCCTCGCTTTCGCTGATGACCGACTGGCGCACGGCATCGCTGATCCAGTCGGTGCCGTGCACGCGGCGCACCCTGCCCTCGCGGATGGCGCGGCTGAGCTTCCTCTCGGCGGGCTCGGCCTCGACGGCCTTCGCGAATGCGACTTCGAGGACGCCCGTGGCATCATGGGGGTCGTTCGAGACGTAAATGAAGCGGGTCAGACGGTCGCGCACCTCGCCGGGGGTAAGCACCAGCTCGACCACCTTGTGGCCCAGCCAGTCCGGCGCCGGCTTGTAGTGCGCACCGAGCGGGTAGGCGGCCGCCCGCATCAGCCAGCGCACCGGCACGACGGGGAAATTGTCGATCGCTCCGCGCAGCGCTTCCTGGAACCGGTAGAGACAGTTGCGCGCGCAGAGCGAGACGATGTGGCGGTCGTTGGCCGGCTTGCCGTCGTCCTCATAGCGCTTCAGCACGCACGAGAGGAGATACAGCTCCGACAGGGCGTCGGCGAGACGACCCGTCAGCTTCTGCTTGGTCTTGAGGCCGCCGCCCAGCACCGCCACCGTCAGATCGGCGACGAGGGCGAAGTTGCGCGAGGAGCGCCAGAGCTGGCGGTACCATTCGGCTGTCCCGTAGGCCTTCTCCGGCACGTGACCGAACAGACCGAAGGTGACGTTGTGGAAGAAGGCGCCGAATGCGTTGGACAGCGAGAAGGCGACGTGGCCGCAGAACGCGGCCTCGAAGGCCGCAAGGCCACGCTCGCTGTCGACGTCCTGGCAGGCCTGCACTTCCCTGTAGAGGTAGGGATGCGAGCGCAGGGCGCCCTGGGCGAAGGTGATGAGCGAACGCGTCAGGATGTTGGCGCCCTCGACCGTGATGCCGACCGGCATCGCCTGATACGCGGCCTGCAGGTAGTTGGAGGGCCCGTCGCACACGGCGCGGCCGCCGTGCAGGTCCATGGCGTCGTTGACGGAGCGGCGCATGCGCTCGGTCGACTGGTATTTCATGATGGCCGAGATCACGGAGGGCTTCTCGCCCCGGCTCACCATCGAGGCGGTAACCGCGCGGCCGGCCTCGTTGATGTAGGCCGTCTCCACCATGCGCGCCAGCGGCTCCTCCAACCCTTCCATCTTGCCGATCGGCAGGTCGAATTGCTTGCGGACGCGCGCATAGGCGCTCGAGTTGCGCAGCACGGACTTGGCACCCGCCGCCGAGGATGACGGCAGCGAAATGGCGCGCCCGGCCGCCAGGCACTCCATCAGCATCCGCCAGCCCTGGCCGGCCATCTTCTCGCCGCCAACGATCCAGTCGATGGGGATGAACACGTCCTTGGCCCAGTTCGGACCGTTCGGAAATGCACACCCCGAGGGCAGATGCCGCCGGCCGATGTTGACGCCGGGATGATTGGCGGGAACGAGCGCGACGGTGATGCCGATATCCTCGCCGCGGCCCAGAATCTTCTCCGGATCGAACAGGCGGAAGGCGAGACCGACCAGGGTCGCCTGCGGCCCCAGTGTGATGTAGCGCTTGTCCCAGGAGAGGCGGATGCCGACGACATCCTTGCCTTCGTGCCGGCCCCTGGTGACGTAGCCGACATCGCGCATGGTCGCCGCGTCCGAGCCCGACGTCGGGCCCGTCAGCGAGAAGCATGGCACTTCCAGGCCTTTGGCCAGCCGCGGCAGATAGTAGTGCTTCTGCTCGGGCGTGCCGTATTTCTCGATCAGCTCCCCCGGCCCCAGCGAGTTCGGCACCATGACGATGGTGCTGGCATCGGGCGAGCGCGACGCGATGCGGCCGAGGATCAGCGATTGCGCCTGAGCCGAGAAGCCCAGCCCGCCATGCTCCTTGGAAATGAGCATGCCAAGAAACCCATGCTTCTTGACGAAATCCCAGACCTCCTCGGGAACCTCCTTCTGGTTGTGACGGATGGACCAGTCGTTGACCATCCGGCACAGCTCGCTGGTCGGTCCGTCGAGGAAGGCCTTCTCCTCGTCAGTGAGCGTGATCGGCGGAACGGCGCGCAGCTTTGCCCAATCGGGCTGGCCGGAGAAGAGCTCGGCATCGAAGCCGATGGTGCCGGCATCGAGCGCTTCCTGCTCGGTGGCGGAGACCTTGGGAAGGATGCCTTTGACGGTGCGGAAGGCGGGCTCGATCAGCGCCGCGCGCCGAATGGCGGGAACGGACAGACCCGCCAGGATGAGAACCGGGACCCAGGCCAGAAGCCCGAGCGGGCCGAACTCCGGCTCGCCGAACTCGCCATGCAGCAGTCCCGTCTGCCAGATGAGCGTTGCCGCGCCGAGCGCCGCCGCCCACCCCCAGAGTGGCGCCTTTCGCATGGCAAGAACGAAAACAACAGCGATGCAAAGGACGATGAATACAGGCTCCGCCATGGTTGCCGCCTCCACGGGCGCGGAAATCGCGCCGTCTGCATTTGAAGGAATTCTGGGCCCTGTAGGTATCCAAAGTTGACGTTTACGTCAACTTTGGGTGCGCATGAGCCGGTTCGCCTGAGGATCCCTCCCACACAACGTCAAGGGGTAACGCGTGATCCCTAATTTTCCAGTATAGCGACATTGTCCGTTTCGCGAAGAGGCCAGAGTTGCCTATCCAGCAGATCCGGAACTGCAATTGAGCGGCAGGCCGACGGCAGCAGTCGGCACACGTGCGCCGGCCGCGCAACCGGCGCGTGTGCACGCGCCCGCATGTCACCCGGGCCGGAGCCGGCCTCGGCTCCCGTGCCTGCCCCGCCTCGGCACGAATGAGTGCCGGCGCCCGGGAGCCTGCGGTGGCTTATCCGGCCTTCTTCTGCTCGCCGGCCGGCGCAGGCGCGCTCACGCGGGCGAACATGTCGCCGGTGATGCTGGAATACCAGGCAATGCTCTCCTGGTAGTTCTGCTTGCGCACATCGGCGGCTTCGCCCTTTTGCGACACGAAGGAGCCCGAAGGGTCGAGCTTGCCGTCCTTGGGCGTGTAGTTGGCGCCGACCTTCACATCGTCGTCGGGTGCCAGAAGCGACCAGCAGGTATTGCGATAGCGCGGCGGGAACCTGTCCTTCTTGGCGAGATCCGCCACGATGTCGCCGGCGACAACCTTGGCTTGGCTGTTGGCCGAGAATGCGGACTTCGGCATCTCCGCCGCGATCGAGGCGTCGCCCAGCACATAAACGTCCTTCACCTTCTTTGAGGCGAAATTCTCGGGGTTGATCGGGCACCAGTCACCCTCGGTGGCACCGGCCTTGGCGGCGATCTCGCCGGCACGCTGCTGGGGAATGATGTTGGCTACGTCGGCCTTCACCTTCTTGCCGGCCTTGGTGACGATCTCCCTGGCCTTGGCGTCGACGCTCGCCAATGCGAAGTCGTCGATGTCCGTCGTCAGGTTCAGCTCGACGATACCCTTGTAGTGCTTCTCGAACGCCTCCGTGAACACCGCCTGCTTCGAGAAGGCTTTCTTCGGGTCGAGGATGATGAGCTTCGACTTCGGCTTCCTGGTCTTGAGGAAGTGCGCGATCATGCAGGCGCGCTCGTAGGGTCCGGGCGGGCACCTGTAGGGATTGTTCGGTGCCGCCAGGACGACCGTGCCGCCGTCGCGCATGGCCTGCAGCTGGCGCTTGAGCTGGCGCTTGCCGTAGGCCGACGTCGTATAGGCGTGCGGCATGACGCGCGATGCTTCGCGCGAGTAGCCGGGAACAGAATCGTATTTGATGTCGATGCCGGGCGACAGCACCAGCCGGTCGTAATGATAGGTGCGTCCGCCCTTCGTCTTCACGGTCTTGCGCGCGGAGTCGACGTCGGTTGCGACGTCATGCACCACCGTGACGCCGAGCCGCTTCAAGCCGACATAGCTGTGGCTGAGCGACTCGAGCGAGCGGAACCCGCCGATGTAGAGGTTGGAGAAGAACGATGTGCTGTAGATGGGGTTGGCTTCGATCAGGGTGACATCGAGCTGGGGGGCGTCCTTCTTCAGGTAGTGCGCAACCGTCGCCCCGCCGGCGCCGCCGCCGACGATCACCACCTTCGCCGCGCCCTGCGCAATCGCGAACGGCGCCCACGCCTGTGAGGCAGCGGCACCCCCGGCCAGTCCGGCGAGGCGTGCAAATTCTCGTCTCGTGATGTCGGGCATCTCTTCCTCCCCAAGGTGCTTCGGGCCAGCACTGGAATATGCGGCTCGCCGCGCCGGCATGCCACCGGGCGCAGACGGTCCACGGCGTCAGCATTCCCAGAGCTGCAAATGCGATCGAGGACCGCCCCCTCCTCGCCTGCCGCCTGTGCCTAGGCAAGCATTATCGGAGCCGGCGAGTAAACCACTATTTTCAGGAATGGAATTGCAGAGCTGCGCCTTTCCCAAGGGTCTCGGCGAGCAAATCTTGCCGCGCGGCCGGCAGCAGGGGGAAATGCCGTCTCGTCGCTGCCACGCTGGTGTGATGATCGAGAAATTCGCCGGCGTGGAAAAGCACGACGAAACGGCACAATGGGCGTGCAGGCATCGCCTGCGCCATTGCGCGCTGCGGGTCCGCTTCCCTATATATTTACTTGCGATTGCGCTTGCCCGCCATTCGCCAGGGACCGATCGGTTTCGTAAGGACACGACCGTGGCCGCCGCACACCCCATACTCACCCGCCGCAGATTCGCCGCTGGTACGGCCGCAACCCTTGCGGTCAGCACGCTTCCCCTGCGCCCGAGCCGAGCCCAGGACGCTGCAAGAGCCTGGGAGGAGGCCGTCAAGAAGATCCTTGGCGATGCCAAGGCGACCGAGGCGAAGGTGAAGATCGACATGCCCGAGATCGCCGAGAACGGCAACACGGTTCCCTTCTCTGTCACCGTCGACAGCCCGATGACCGAGAAAGAGTACGTGAAGGCGATCCACATCATCGCCACGGCCAACCCTCAGCCGGGCGTCGCGACGTTCCGCTTCACCCCGATGTCGGGCAAGGCGATGGTCGCCAGCCGCATGCGCCTCGCCCGGACCCAGGACATCCTGGGTATCGCCGAGCTCAGCGACGGCAAGTTCGTCACCGGCAAGCGGACGGTCAAAGTCACGATCGGCGGCTGCGGCGGCTAGTCATCGAGGAGAGCAGCCATGGCGAAGCCGCGCATCAAGCTTCCCGAAAGCGCCAAGGTCGGCGACATCATCGAGATCAAGACGCTCATCTCGCATGTGATGGAGACAGGCCAGCGCAAGGATGCGGAGGGCAAGCCCATCCCGCGCAACATCATCAACGCGTTCAGCGCCAAGTTCGCCGGGCGCGAGGTGTTCTCCGCGGAGCTGCAGCCCGGCATCTCGGCCAACCCCTATCTCTCCTTCACCATGAAGGTGCCGGGCCCGGGGGAGTTCGAGTTCACCTGGGTCGAGGACGGGGGCGCCAGGACCGTCGAACGGCTCAAACTCAACGTCGTCTGACAGCGGAGCGAACCGATCCGCGGGGCCGCAAGGCGTTTGCGGGGTTGCCCCGGTGCGCGCAATTCAGTACCCCTGCGCCGACAGGAATGGCCCGCGAAAGGGAGTTGGCGATGTCGGACGAGCCGATCTGTGCTCAAAAAAGCCCCTACCAGGTGCAGCTTGAGGCGGGCAAGGCCTATTTCTGGTGCTCATGCGGGCGTTCGGCCAAGCAGCCCTTCTGCGACGGCTCCCACAAGGCCACGAGCCTGCAGCCCCTTCGGTTCGTTGCCGAGAGTTCCGGCGTCTTCAACTTGTGCGGGTGCAAGAGCACGGACGATAAGCCGTTCTGCGACGGTACCCACAATATGCTCTGACAGTGTTCGGCGTGGCCATCCCGGCCGCGCCGCCGTGCGCTTGCTGCCCTCGGCATTGCCGCCTGGAGACGCGGGCATGACCCGCAGATGGGGAAAATGAGGGCCGCGTTCAGCCGCGCGTTGTGGCCGAGCACGGGTGTCTGCTAGCCTGCCGGAGGGACACGGGCGGGGCACGGCTGGCAAAGCATGGAATATCTGCTGCAACAGATCATCAATGGGGTCACGCTCGGTTCGATCTACGGCCTCATAGCCATCGGCTACACGATGGTGTTCGGCATCATCGGCATGGTCAACTTCGCGCACGGCGATGTCTTCATGCTGTCGACGTTCATTGCCCTGATCTTCCTTCTCCTTCTGACGCAGGTTCTCGGACTGGGCTCGCTGGCCATCGCGCTGTTCATCGTCCTGATCCTGGCCATGCTGCTGACCTCGCTGTGGGCGTGGGCGATCGAGCGCCTGGCCTACCGGCCGCTGCGCGGCTCGTTCCGACTGGCTCCGCTGATCTCGGCCATCGGCATGTCGATCTTCCTGTCGAACCTGGTGCAGGTCACGCAAGGCCCGCGCAACAAGCCGGTTCCCTCGATCCTGGGCGAGGTGATCACCCTCAGCGAGCGGGAGGGATATTCCGTCACCCTCTCCTACAGGCAGATCCTGATCGTGGTGGTCACCGGGGTGCTGCTGCTGGCCTTCTGGTACATCGTGCAGAAGACATCGCTTGGGCGCGCGCAGCGCGCCTGCGAGCAGGATCGCAGGATGGCGGCGCTGCTGGGCGTCGACGTCGACCGGACCATCTCGCTCACGTTCGTGATCGGCGCTGCTCTCGCTGCCGTCGCGGGCCTGCTCTTCATGATCTATTACGGCGTCGTCAACTTCAACGACGGCTTCGTTCCCGGCGTGAAGGCTTTTACGGCGGCGGTCCTCGGCGGCATCGGCTCGCTGCCCGGCGCCGTGCTCGGCGGGTTGCTGATCGGCCTCATCGAGACGCTGTGGTCGGCCTATTTCTCCATCGACTACAAGGACGTTGCGACCTTCTCCATTCTCGCCGTCACGCTGGTTTTCCTTCCCTCGGGGCTGCTGGGCAAACCTGAAGTCGAGAAGGTGTGATCAGGCCATGGCCGCGGCAGCCACCGAGCCCCGCTCCTTGCCCGCAAACCCGCTCGCACGGGGGCTGAAGGAAGGGCTGGGTGCGGCCTTGCTGGCATTCGGGCTCGCGGTTCCCATCCTCGCGCTTCGCACAGAGCAGAACATCTCCAACCAGCTTGTCCTGCAGCCGCGGTGGCACTACGTCGGCTTCGCCGTGCTCGCCGCCTTCCTCGGTCGGCTGCTCTTCGTGCTTGCGACCTCCGCAGCGGCGCCGCGCAGGCCCAAGGCGGCCGCGCCGGCGGCTTTTCCGGCTGGCGCGGCGCGCGCCTTGTCGATCCTCGGCCTGCTGCTCCTGCTGCTCTATCCCGTTCTCGCGCTGGCGATCGCCGGCCGCGCGGGAGCGGTCAAGTGGATCGACAACTTCGGTGTGCAGATTCTCATCTACATCATGCTCGGCTGGGGTCTGAACATCGTGGTCGGGCTCGCCGGATTGCTCGATCTTGGCTACGTGGCCTTCTACGCGGTCGGGGCCTATTCCACCGCTCTGCTGGCACAGAATTTCGGCCTGAGCTTCTGGCTCTGCCTGCCCTTGGCCGGCATCCTGGCCGCCTTCTGGGGCATCCTGCTCGGCTTCCCGGTTCTGCGCCTGCGCGGCGACTACCTGGCCATCGTCACGCTGGCCTTCGGCGAGATCATCCGCCTCGTGCTCATCAACTGGGTGCCGGTGACGAACGGTTATGCCGGCATTTCGGGGATCCCGCGTCCCACCTTCTTCGGCCTGCCATTCAACGCCAGCGACAGCGGGTTTGCCGCCTTCTTCGGCATCGAGTTCTCGCCCCTCCACCGCATCATCTTTCTGTTCTATGTCATCCTCGCGCTGGCCCTCATCACCAACTGGGTGACGCTGCGCCTGCGGCGGCTGCCGATCGGCCGGGCCTGGGAAGCCCTGCGCGAGGATGAGATTGCCTGCCGGGCGCTCGGCATCAACACCACCAACACCAAGCTCACGGCGTTCGCCATGGGCGCCGGCTTCGGCGGGTTCGCCGGCTCCTTCTTCGCCGCCCGCCAGGGGTTCATCAGTCCCGAATCCTTCACCTTCATGGAGAGCGCAGTCGTCCTCGCCATCGCCGTTCTCGGCGGCATGGGCAGCCAGATCGGCGTTGCCATCGCCGCTGCCGTGATGATCGGCGGCACCGAGATCCTGCGCGAGCTCGAGTGGCTGAAGCAGATCTTCGGGTCCGCATTCGACCCCGCGCAGTACCGGATGCTTCTGTTCGGCCTGGCCATGGTGCTCGTCATGGTCTGGAAGCCGCGCGGCCTCGTCTCGTTCCGCCGGCCGTCGATCTTCCTGCGTGAGGCCCGGCCCGTGCGCGCCGATATGGTCAAGGAAGGCAGCGGCTGATGAGCGCGCCGGCCGCCCCGCTGCTCACCGTAGAGCATCTGACGATGCGCTTCGGAGGCCTGCTCGCCATCGACGACGTCTCCTTCACCGCAGCAAGAGGCGGGATCACCGCCCTCATCGGCCCCAACGGTGCGGGCAAGACGACCGTCTTCAATTGCATCACGGGCTTCTACAAACCGACCAGCGGACGGCTGACGCTGAGCAGGGGCGGCGCGGCCTCGCCCGCCGACATCGACGCCCTCACCGCCTCGAGCCGGCGCTCCAGGAAGACGGCCGCCGGCGCCGTGTACCTGCTGGAGCGCATGCCCGACCATGAGATCGCCGCCCACGCCAAGGTGGCCCGCACCTTCCAGAACATTCGCCTCTTTCCCGGCATGACGGTGCTGGAGAACCTCATCGTCGCCCAGCACAACGAGCTCATGCTGGCCTCCGGCCTGACCGTCCTCGGTCTGCTGGGCCTGCGCCGCTACCGGGATGCCGAGGCGGCAGCCGTCGCGCGCGCCCAGTTCTGGCTCGACAAGATCGCGCTCACCGCGCGCGCCGATGATGCTGCCGGTGCCCTTCCCTACGGCGATCAGCGCAGGCTCGAGATCGCGCGCGCCATGTGCAGCGGGCCCGATCTGCTGTGCCTCGACGAGCCCGCCGCCGGGCTCAACCCGCGCGAGTCCTCCGATCTCAAAGCATTGCTGAAGTCGATCCGGTCCGATCACGGCACCTCGATCCTGCTCATCGAGCACGACATGTCCGTCGTCATGGAAATCTCCGATCACGTCGTGGTGCTGGAATACGGCCGCAAGATCTCGGACGGGCCGCCCGAGCGCGTGCGCAACGATCCGAAGGTCATCGCTGCCTACCTCGGCGTCGAGGACGAAGAGGTTGCGAAGGTCGAGGCGGAGATCGCGCGATGAGCCAACCGCTGCTGGCCGTGCGCGGCGTCACCAGCTTCTACGGCAACATCATGGCGCTCAAGGGCGTGGCGCTCGACGTCTACGAGGGCGAGATCGTCACGCTCATCGGCGCCAACGGGGCGGGCAAGTCCACGCTGATGATGACGATCTGCGGCAACCCGCGAGCGCGGGAGGGCAGCATCATCTACCGCGGACGCGACATCACGGCACTGGAGACGCACGAAATCGCCCGCCTGCGCATCGCCCAGTCTCCCGAAGGCCGGCGCATCTTTCCCCGCATGACGGTGCGCGAAAATCTGCAGATGGGCGCCGAGATCGACGGGGGCGTCCACTTCGCACAGGATCTGAGGCGCGTGTGCGACCTTTTCCCTGTGCTGGCGGGCAGGCTCGATCAGCGCGGCGGCACCCTGTCGGGCGGCGAGCAGCAGATGCTGGCGATCGCGCGGGCCCTGATGAGCCGGCCGGAGCTGCTGCTGCTCGATGAGCCGTCGCTCGGCCTCGCGCCGCTGATCGTCAAGCAGATCTTCGAGGTGATCCGCGAGCTCAACCAGCAGGGCATGACGGTGTTTCTGGTCGAGCAGAACGCCTTTCACGCGCTCAGGCTCGCGCACAGGGCCTACGTCATGGTCAGCGGCGCGATCACCATGAGCGGCACGGGCCAGCAGTTGCTGGCGAGCCCGGAAATTCGCGCGGCCTACCTCGAGGGCGGGCGGCACTGAGGAGGCAAGAGGAATGCCCGGTATCTTCTACGAGGGTAGCGAGAACGTCCTGTGGACCTTTCTGCTCGTGACCGTGGCCATGGGCGGCGGGGCTGCCTATGTTTCGGGCAAGGCCATCGCCCAGACGTGGCGGCCGTTCTGGCATCTTCCCCTCTACATGCTGGGGCTCGCCGCAGTCATCCGCTTCTGTCATTTCGCGCTGTTCGACGAGCCGTTCATTGCGCCGCGGAGCTACGCCGTCGACTTCCTGTTTGCCGTTGCGGCCGCCGCGCTCGGCTACCGTCTCGTCCGCGTCCGCCAGATGACCGGCCAGTATGCGTGGCTCTTCAAGCGCAGGGGCGTGCTGGGCTGGGGCCGTGCCCGCTGACGCCGGCAGATCTTTGATTTCGCCCGTTCACCGCAACGGCCCTCAATTCGACGTGACTTGGTGCGACTTTCGTTGGATCATCCGGCGCGAAGGCGGCATCTGCCGCCGATGCCATCGTCTGTTCCGTTGCAGGAAGAAAAAGGGGAGTTCTCGATGAGGAAGGCGTTTTGGCCTATGCTGGCCGTCGCAGCGAGCTTCGCATGCGCGACCGGCGCGGCGGCGCAGATCAAGTTCGGCGTTGCCGGCCCGCTGACCGGCGGGAGTGCAGCATTCGGCGCCCAGCTCAAGCATGGCGTCGAGCAGGCCGTGGAGGACATCAACGCGGCGGGGGGAATCTTCGGTCAGAAGATCCAGTTGTCGGTCGGCGATGATCGCGCCGACCCCAAGGAGGGCGTATCGGTTGCCAACAAGTTCGTCGGCGACGGCGTCAAGTTCGTGATCGGCCACTTCAACTCGGGCGTGACGATCCCCTCCTCAGACGTGTACCAGGAGAACGGCATCCTGATGATCACACCGGCAGCCACCAATCCCAAGGTCACCGACCGCAACCTGTGGAACGTCTTCCGCATCTGCGGCCGCGACGACCAGCAGGGCGGCGTGGCCGGCAGCATCATCGCCGCCAAGTTCAAGGGCAAGCGCGTTGCGGTCGTGCACGACAAGACCACCTACGGCCAGGGCCTGGCCGACGAGACGCGCAAGGCGATGAACGCCAAGGGCGTCAAGGAGGTCTTCTTCGAGGGCGTGAACAAGGACGACAAGGACTTCACGGCCCTCGTCTCCAAGCTCAAGGCGGCCAATCCCGACCTCGTCTACTGGGGCGGCCTGCACGACACCGGCGGCATCATCCTGCGCCAGATGCGCGATCAGGGCCTCAAAGCTCCCATGATGGGCGGCGACGGCATCACCGACGACGAGTTCGCCGTCATCGCCGGACCGGGCGCGGAGGGCACCCTGATGACGTTCTCGCCCGATCCGCGCACCAACCCGCAGAACAAGAACATCGTCGAGGTGTTCCGCAAGAAGCGCGGGTTCGAGCCGCAGGCGTATACGCTCTACAGCTATGCCGCCGTGCAGATCTACAAGCAGGCGGCCGAGCAGGCCAAGTCGCTCGACCCCAAGAAGGTTGCCGAGGTGATGCACTCGGGCAAGGCCTTCAAGACGGTGCTCGGCGACATCGCCTTCGACAAGAAGGGCGACGTCTCCAGCGACGGCTACGTCGTCGCCGGCAAGAAGAAGGACCGTTACGTGCTCTACACCTGGAAGAAGGGGCCCGACGGCAAGATCTCCTACTTCGAGGACTGAGGGCGGCAGATTGCGTTTCGTGCGGGAGGCAGCCTTCGGGCTGCCTCTTCGCATTGTCATGGAGAGCCAAGCGCGCCCGCGTTGACCGCTGCCGCGGCAGGGATCAATCTGCCTTGAGCGGATATTCGCCCCGGAGCCCCATCGTGGCCGCATTGCGCAACCTGATCACCGACGTCGCCGGCGTCCGCGTCGGCCATGCCGCGGACCCGCACGTGGCCTCGGGCGTCACCGCCGTCGTCTTCGATGCCCCGGTGGTCGGCTCGGTCGACGTGCGCGGCGGCGGCCCCGGCACGCGCGAAACGGCTTTGCTCGATCCAGCCCAGACCGTGGAGGGTATCGACGCCATCGCTCTCTCCGGCGGATCGGCATTCGGTCTCGATGCCGCCTCCGGCGTGCAGGCGTGGCTTGCCGAGCAGGGGCGCGGCTTTGTCGTGCGGTCCGCGCGTGTGCCGATCGTGCCGGGCGCCATTCTGTTCGACCTCCTGTCCGGCGGGGACAAGAACTGGGGCCGCTATCCGCCCTATCGCGACCTCGGCTATGAGGCCGCATCCAAGGCCTCGCCCGACTTCGCGCTCGGCAGTCACGGTGCCGGCCTCGGAGCCACGACTGTCAATCTCAAGGGCGGCGTCGGCTCGGCCTCGGCCGTGCGCGACGGATTTACGGTCGGCGCGCTTGCCGTCGTCAACGCAGCCGGCAGCGTCACGGTCGGTCATGGGGCCTGCTTCTGGGCTGCCCCCTTCGAGCGCGACGGGGAGTTCGGCGGGCGCGGATTCCCGGTCACGCTCCCAGCGGGTGCACTCGAGCCGCAAACCAAGGGCGCCCCGCGCGAGAGCACCACGCTCGCCGTTGTTGCCACCGACGCGGCGCTGACCAAGGCCCAGGCCAAGCGGTTTGCCATCATGGCCCAGACCGGCCTCGCCCGCGCGATCCATCCCGTGCATACGCCGCTCGACGGCGACATCGTCTTTGCCATCGCGACCGGCCGCAAGGCCCTGCCGGACCCCGTGCTGGCGCTGACGGCGCTCGGGGCGGTGGCCGCCGACTGCCTCGCCCGCGCTGTTGCCCGCGGCGTCTATGAAGCAACCGCGCTGCCGTTCGCGGATGCCCTGCCGTCCTGGAGGGATTCCTTTGCGGCCGAGACCTGATCCTCGATGAGCGCAGCCCGCCTATTCTTCGCAGGCCTCTTGGTGGCGGCGCTCCTGGCGCTCATCGGCTGGCAGGCTCATCGCGAGCGCCTCGTCAAGGCCTGCCTCGACAGCGGCTCGGTCTGGGAGGGCGCCCGCTCGGAATGCAGGCCGCTGCCGGTGCGGCCGATCCTACAGCGCGACCTGCACCGCTCATGAGAAGCGCGTGGCTCCATAGGGCGAGGGATCGGTGAACGGCGCTGCAGCGGTCATCATCTCGGCCAGCAGCCGTCCCGTCACCGGTCCAAGCGTAAAGCCCAGGTGATGGTGGCCGAAGTTGAACCACAGACCATCGTGGCGCGGCGCCGGCCCGATGATGGGCAGCATGTCGGGAAGGCACGGCCGGCGGCCGAGCCACGGCTCCGGCTCGGTGCGCTCGGCCAGCGGAAAGATCTCGCGTGCGCGCGGCTCCACGCGGGCAAGCTGTACGGGCGAGGGCGGCGCATCGCGCAGGGCGAACTCCACGCCCGTCGTCAGCCGGATGCCCGCCGCCATTGGCGCCAGCACATAGCCGTTCTCGGCATCGAGGACCGGCCGGGACAGGCTTGCGTTGCCCTCGGCCCTGTAGTGCATGTGATAACCGCGCTTGATCCCGAGCGGGTAGCGATAGCCGAGCGGGCGGAACACATCGTCCGCCCACGGGCCGGTCGCCACAACGGCCGCGGCGGCCGTGACCGGCCCGCCGGAGGTGCTGACCTGCCAGCCTTCCGGCGCCTGCCGCAGCGTGCGCGCCTCGCCGCGCAGGATTTGCCCGCCGCGTTGGGCAAACAGCCTGGCGTAGGCCTGGGCAACACCGGCGGGATCGCTGACGCTGACAGGGTCCGGCATCAGGATGCCGCCGGCAATCGTCCCTTGCACATGCGGCTCGAGCTCGGCGACCGCACGCGCATCGACGGCCTCGAAATTGACGCCGTAGGCTTCCCGGTCCGCCTTGTCCTTGGCAATCGCGGCTGCGAGCTTCTGCCCCGAGCGGTAGAGGCGCAGGTATCCGGTGCGGCGCACGTAGCCGAGCGCGCCGGCCTCGGCCATCAGCATCTCGTGCTCGGTGATGCAGCGCTCGATGAGCGGCTTGGCGCCGCGCGCTGTCGCTGCCTGCTGCGCCGGCGTGGAGGCCCGCCAGTAGCGGTAGAGCCAGGGCGCGATCCTGGGGAGCGCGCTCCAGTGCAGACTGGCCTCGGGCAGCAGGTTCAGCGCGTATTGGGCGATCAGCAGCGGATCGCGCGGGAACGCGTACGGCACCACGCCTTCGCGCTGGATGATGCCGGCGTTGCCATAGCTCGTCTCCTCGGCCACCCCGCGCCGGTCGATCAAGGCGACGGCGCGTCCGCGCCTCTGCAGGTGCAGGGCGCTCGAGACGCCGACGATGCCGGCACCCAAGACGATGACGTCCGCACGCATCACGGGCGCTCCTTCGCAGCCGGAAGAAAGGACAGGACCCCAGGACCGAGCCGCCTCTTACAGCACCTCACAGTGTCTGTCATGGCTGGCGGGCGGCTGCGGCCTCGATCCGCAGGGGGTTTGCACCCGGCTCCGCCCGTGCTACCCGACTGCTCCAACGATCCGTGAGGTCGGCATGATTCCCCGCTACACCAGGCCCGAGATGGCCAAGATCTGGGCACCGGAGACGCGCTTTCGCATCTGGTTCGAGATCGAGGCGCACGCGGCCTCCGCCATGGCCGAACTCGGCATCATCCCCAAGGAAGCGGCCAAGACTATCTGGGACAAGGGCTCCAAGGCCGTCTTCGACGTGGCGCGCATCGACGAGATCGAGCGCGAGGTGAAGCATGATGTCATCGCGTTCCTGACGCACCTGGCCGAGCACATCGGGCCCGAGGCGCGCTTCGTCCATGCCGGATTGACATCCTCCGATGTCTTGGACACCTGCCTGGGCGTGCAGCTCGCCAGGGCCGCCGATCTTCTGCTGGCCGATCTCGACAAGCTGCTTGCCGCGCTCAAGGTGCGCGCTCTGGAGCACAAGAACACGATCACCATCGGCCGCAGCCACGGCATCCATGCCGAGCCGACCACCTTCGGGCTCAAGCTGGCCTATGCCTACGCGGAGTTCGCGCGGGCCAGGGAGCGCCTGATCGGTGCCCGCAAGGAGGTGGCGACCTGCGCCATTTCCGGCGCCGTCGGCACCTTCGCCAATGTCGATCCCCGCATCGAGGCCTACGTCGCCAAGCAGATGGGGCTGAGCCCCGAGCCGGTGTCGACGCAGATCATTCCGCGCGACCGCCATGCCATGTATTTTGCGACGCTCGCCGTCATCGCCTCATCGCTTGAGCGACTGGCGATCGAGATCCGGCATCTGCAGCGCACCGAGGTGCTGGAGGCCGAGGAGTTCTTCTCCGAGGGCCAGAAAGGCTCCTCCGCCATGCCGCACAAGCGCAACCCGGTGCTGACGGAGAACATCACGGGCCTGGCCCGCATGGTGCGCAGCTACTGCCTGCCGGCCATGGAGAACGTCGCCCTTTGGCATGAGCGCGACATCTCTCACTCCTCCGTGGAGCGCATGATCGGGCCGGATGCGACCGTCACCCTCGATTTCGCGCTGGCGCGCATGGCCGGCGTCATCGAGAAGCTCGTCGTCTACCCCGAGCACATGAAGCAGAACCTCGACCGGCTCGGCGGCCTCGTGCACTCCCAGCGTGTCCTCATCGCCCTGACCCAGAAGGGCGTCGCGCGCGAGGACGCCTATCGTCTCGTGCAGCGCAACGCCATGCGCGTCTGGAAGGAGCGCGGCGACTTCCTGGCGCTCCTCAAGGCCGATGCGGACGTCGCCAAGGCGCTGGCGTCGTCGGAGCTCGAGGCGCTGTTTGACCTCGAGTATCACACCAAGCACGTCGACACGATCTTCGCGCGGGTGTTCGGGCAAGCCTAAGCCCTGCCGCGCTTGCGCCACAGCAGATGAGCGGTCGCCCCGCAAGCAGGCAGCCGGCAGGGGCCGCCGGCTACGCGATCAGCCGCGCCAGAATGACGATGATGATGGCGCCGATCGCGGCGATCACGATCTGCTCGAGCCACTCGTTGCCGAGGTTCAATTTCCATCCGGCGGCGTTGAAGACGAACCCGCCGACGAACGCGCCGATCAGGCCGGTGATCAGATAGCGCAGGATGCCGCCTCCCCCGACCACCAGACTCGCGAGCCAACCTGCAATGATGCCGACCACTGCCATGATGATGAGCTGCTGCGTGTTCATGGTCATGGGAGACGTCCTTCTCGCTCGTGTTCACAGTTCTGGACACGGCACACAAAGGCCTAGTGGTTGATTCTGGCCGACTCGACGGCCGCCGTCGAGACCCTCGCTCTCGCATCTGCGAATGGCGAACCGCGAGATGGTGTACGCGGGCCCCTGCGTGGGCACCAGGCGTCAGCATCCACCCTAGCTGCGGTAGCGGGCCAGAGCGACGAACACCGAGCCCGTCACGGCCAGCATGCCGAGGCTCCAGGGCAGCATGGCGCCGTTGAACAGCGGCACGGTTGCAAACGCCAGCACGGATGCCGTGATCTGCGGGAAAAAGCCGAACACCGACGAGGCGAAGCCGGCGATCTCGCGGTGCGGATCGATCACGAGGCTGGCGGAGTTGGCCATCACAACCAGGAAGCTCGTGTTGAAGCTGAACATCAGCACGGCGAAGAGGGGCGCGCTCAGAACATCGAGGAGGGTGAGTGCAACGACGAGCACGGTCACCAGCAGCAACACGAGCGCGGCGACCCGGGTCGCCGCCAGCACGCCGACGCGGGTGATGATGCGGTTGTTGATGAGCTGTCCGACCACGATCCCAAATCCCGTCGATGCGAACAGGAGGGCGAAAGGCAGCCCCTCGATGCCGAAAGCCGACTTGAAGAGACGCGGCCCGTTGGACACGAACGAGACGATGCCGAACTGCGTGATCGCAGCCGCCGCCAGGAAGAAGCGCGATTGCGGATGGCGGATCACCTGACGCAGCGCCTCCAACAACCGGTCCAGGCGCAGGGCCTCGGGATCAGGCTTGGCATTGGTCTCGCGAAACCACAGGTACGCCCAGGCTGCAAGCAGGATCGCAGCACCGGTCATGCCTGCGAAGATCCCCCGCCACGTCCCCACCGTGACCAGTCCATAGCCGATCAGCGGCGCCGAGATCGGTCCCAGCGCGAAGATGGCCATGGCGAGCGCCATGGCCTTGGCCAGCGCGGTGCCGTGACTGATGTCGCGCAGCACCGCCCGGCCGACGGCGATGCCGCAGGCGCTGCCGAAGCCCTGCAGCGCGCGCCCGGCATGCACGACGGCGATCGACGGTGCAGCCATGGCGATGACGGCGCCGGCCATGTACAGCGCCAGGCCGGCGAGGATCACCGGCCGCCGCCCGTAGCGGTCCGACACCGGTCCGAAAACGAGCTGCCCGAAGGCCTGGAAGAACAGGAAGACGGGAACGACGGCCTGCACCAGCTCGATGGGCGCGCCGAGGTCCTGCTGCATGGAAAAGAATGCCGGCAGCGTGATGTCGCAGGAAAACGCGCTGACCGACAGCAGCAGGCCGCAGAAGGCGATGAGGAGGGTCTGGTTCACCTGGGAGGTTCGCTTCCCGCCCCGCCTGCCGGCATGGGCATCACTATACGTGGATGACGCGCCCGAAAGCGTCGAGCACGCTTTCGTGCATCATCTCGCTCAGCGTCGGATGCGGGAAGACCGCGTGCATGAGATCCTCCTCGGTCGTCTCGAGTTGCATGGCGATGACGAAGCCCTGGATCAGCTCCGTCACCTCTGCGCCCACCATGTGCGCGCCGAGCAGCTGGCCGGTCCCGGCATCGAAGATCGTCTTGACGAGACCCTGGTCCTCACCCAATGCGATCGCCTTGCCGTTGCCGGCGAACGGGAAGCGCCCGATCCTGATCTCGCGCCCCTGCTCCTTGGCCTTCTGCTCGGTGAGCCCGACGCTGGCGATCTGCGGGTTGCAGTAGGTGCAGCCCGGGATCTTGAGCTTGTCCATCGGATGGACGTCGAGGCCCTTGATGCTCTCCACGCAGATGACGCCCTCGTGCTCGGCTTTGTGCGCGAGCATGGGCGGCCCCGCGACGTCGCCGATGGCGTAGACGCCGGGCACGCTGGTCCGGCCGAAGCCGTCGATGACGATCGTGCCCCGGTCGGTCTTCACGCCGAGCTTTTCCAGCCCGAGGTTCTCGATGTTGCCGACCACGCCGACGGCGGAGATGACCCGATCGACCGTCAGGGCCTGCACCCCGCCCTTGCCGTCATCAATGGTGGCCGTAACGCTTTCGCCCTTCTTGTCGAGCTTCGTCACCTTGGCCCCGCTGAAGATTTTCATGCCCTGCTTCTCGAAGGCCTTGCGGGCGAACGCCGCGATCTCGGCGTCCTCGACCGGCAGGATCTGCGGCAGCACCTCCACCACCGTCACCTCGGCGCCGAGGGTGCGATAGAAGGAGGCGAACTCGATGCCGATCGCGCCGGAGCCGATGACGAGCAGCGATTTCGGGATGGTTGGGGGCACCATCGCCTCGAAATAGGTCCACACCAGCTTCTTGTCGGGCTCGATGCCCGGCAGTGCGCGCGGCCTCGCACCCGTGGCGATGATGATGTGGCCGGCCTGATAGCTGCCGGGACCCAGCGCGCCCTTGGGGGCCGGCGTCGCGGAAGCCTTCACCGCGATCTTGCCGGCCGCCTCGATCGTGGCCTCGCCCCAGATGACGCTGACCTTGTTCTTCTTGAGCAGGAAGCCGACGCCGCCGTTGAGGCGCCCCGAAACCTTGCGCGAGCGCTCGACGATGGCCTTGGCATCGAAGGTCACATTCTCCGCGCCGAGCCCATAGTCCTTGGCGTGCTGCATGTAGTGGAAGACTTCGGCCGAGCGCAGCAGCGCCTTGGTCGGAATGCACCCCCAGTTGAGGCAGACGCCGCCCAGATAGCTGCGCTCGACGACGGCGGTCTTGAAGCCGAGCTGCGCGGCGCGAATGGCGGTGACGTAGCCCCCAGGACCCGAGCCGATGACGATGATGTCGAAGGATTGCTCAGCCATTGATGAGACGGGCTCTGAGTGCGTGCTGCCGGACAAGAAGCGCAAGGCCCCGGCATTGCGGCCAGGGCCTCGCCATTGAACCCAATTTGCCTGCGCGGTGCAAAGAAAGGATTGCGCCCCGCATACCTGCCGCGCGGCCTACACGTGGCAGCGCGCGCCCAGATACTGGTTGAGCAGCTGGTTGTAGCGGTCGACGTCGGCCTGCGCTGCCGGCGACAGCTTCTTGCCCCGGCTTGCCGCTTCGACCTTGGATTGCGTGCCCTTGGCGTCGAGCTGGTTGAGCTCCTGCCGCACCGAGCCGCAGGTCTGTCCGGCCGCAAGAGGACGCGCGCCGGGATCGCCATTGGGGTCATAGCCGTCGTTGGCGCATCCGGCGAGCACACCGAGCAGCACCGCCGCCGCGCAGAACTTCAATGTGATCGACATCGTGCGCACCACGAATGCCTCCCTCATGTCCCTCAGGTCGTTGCCAGCGCTACGAAACATAATGCCACAACGTTTTCAACCGTCCGCGGCGGAACTGTGACAAGATTGCTGCAGCACAAGTCCACGGCAAGGCGCCATGCATTGCGCGCAACAACAAGGGATCGGACACCCGACCGGTGCCGATCCCCATGTACAGCCGCGTAACGCAATGCTCGGAAAGGGGACTTTACTGGGTGCGTGCCGCCGACTTCGGTGCGGCCTTCGGCGGCACGGGGGCCGCTGCGGTCGTCGGCGCAGGCGGCACCGTCGAGCAGCGCTGCTGGAACTCCGCGTTCGCCTTGTTGAGCTGATCAGCCTTGGCCAAGTCGGCCTGCGTCATCTTGTACTTCTTGGCCGACGCCTTCTCGATCTTCTCAGCGATGCCTTCCTTGCGCAGGCTGTCGATGCGGCTGGTCAGCGCGAGGCACGCCGGGTCGACCTTCGGTTCCGGCGCGGCGGCCGTCTGCTGGGTGCCGAGCGCCCCGGTCGTGAAGAAGCCTTCGTTGCCTTCACTGGCACACCCCGCCAGCGTCGTGCCGGCAAGTACCAGTGCCAACGAAGCGGCACGGGTGATGGAAGCCATGAGCAGTACCCCCGAAAAGTGTTTGCGGCTGTCGTGAACCAACGCGGTGCGCTTAATTCTTGTGATTCCAACTGATTCTTATTCTTGATTGTCAGGGGTCGCAAGCCACAGGTAAAGCACGGCGCGCTTCCCCGCCGGCGCGCGAAAGCGCGAATCTGTGGATATGCGCCGCCCGCGACCTGCCGGCCACAGCGCATGCTGTGCGCCAACCTTCAGAGGACCTCCGATCCCTAGACCAGCATCCTGACCGGGTCCTCGATCAGCGTCTTGAAGGCGTTGAGCAGCTCCGCGCCGACGGCCCCATCGACCACGCGGTGATCGCAGGAGAGCGTGCACGAGATGATCGTCGCCGCCTCGACCTTGGCGCCCACGACCACGGGCCGCTTCTCGCCGGCCCCCACCGCGAGGATGGTCGCATGCGGCGGGTTGATGACGGCGTCGAAGCTCTTGATGCCGTACATGCCGAGATTCGAGATCGATGTCGTGCCGCCCTGATACTCGTGCGGGGCGAGCCGGCGCTTGCGGGCGCGATCGGCAAGATCGCGCATCTCGTTGGAGATCTCGGACAGCGATTTGAGCTCCGCATGCCGGATCACCGGCGTGAACAGTCCGCCCTCCACCGCCACGGCCACGCCGACGTCGCAATACTTGTGGCGCAGGGTGCCGCCGTCCGTCCACGTGACGTTGGCCGCGGGCACCTGCGCCAGCGCCAGCGCCAGCGCCTTGATGACGAAGTCGTTGACCGAGAGCTTGTAGGCGCGCGGGCCGTCCTTGGGCGCGGCGGCGTTCATGCGCTCGCGGGCCCGCAGCAGCTCGTCGATTCGGCATTCGACCGTCAGATAGAAATGCGGGATGGTCTGCTTCGACAATGTCAGGCGCTGCGCGATCACCTTGCGCATGCCGTCGTGGGGAATGATCTCGTAGGAGCCCTTCTCGTAGAGAGCCAGGATCTTGTCGTCCGCCATCGGCGTGATGGTGGAGATCGCCGCACCGGCAGGTGGAATCGCGGTCATTGCGGTTCCCGCCCTGGCCGGCGCCTGGGCGCGCCCGCTGCTGAGCGCCTCGTCGATGTCGCGCTTGACGATGCGCCCGCGCGGGCCTGAGCCTTTCAGCGCGCCGAGATCGATGCCGCGCTCGCCGGCCAGCCTGCGTGCGAGCGGCGAGACGAAGATGCGGCCATGGCCGTTGGCAGGCGCCGCCGGTGGTTGCGCCGGCTTCGCCGCCCGCGCATCCTCCCCCCTTGTCTGGGGAGGGGCGGATCGCACAGCAGTTGCCGTCGTGGCTCCCCCCACCCCTAACC
>WBUN01000014.1 GCA_008933705.1 Hyphomicrobiaceae bacterium | reverse complement strand
AGCCTCCGAAGCGGACTTCGGAATCTGAACCACACTAGAATCATAGACTTGCTAGTGTCCTTTCGATCGCGAAGTTCGTTCGGAGCGTGCCGCAGATGGTGACGAACTTCGCGATCGGGACACTAGAGCAGGATCGCTTCTGATTGAATCGCTCCGCCCCACGAGCAACGGCGCGGCTCGCTCCAGAGTCACAGACGTCATCCCGGCCGAAGCGAAGCGGAGCGCCACGGCCTTGCCGGATGGCTTTGGCGGTCGCCCGGTTAGCCACGCTTCAAGATCCCGGACAGCCGCGCTTTGGCGCGGCTTCCGGGATGACCAGGATCGGCCATTCCATCTCGGTCGAACGGTCTCTGGTGCCGCTCACGCGATAACGGGCAGATCGCTGATGTCGTAGGCGTGAACGATGGAACGGCCGGCCGAGGGATCCTCGAGCTGCATCTCGAAGCGCGAGGCAGGCCGCACGCCGCCGATGGCATTGAGCGTGCCGCTCATGAGGACGGTGCCGGGCGGCAGGGTGCTGCCGCCGCCGGTGTAGCGGCCGATGAGATCGTCCGGGGTGCGCATCAGGGCCAGTGCGCCCTCCTGATAGACAACGCGCTCCCCGCCGATCAGCACATGCGCGCGCAGAACGAGGCTGTCCCAGCGCTCGCGCAGCTCGTCGAGCTTCCATAGCGTGCGCCCCAGCACCTTGCCGGCGAGCTGCTTCGACAGGGCGACGCCGTGCGCCTCAGCCTTGCGGTCGGTCTGGTCGGAGCCGACGGTCACCCACAGGCCGTCGTCCATCGCGACGATGACGTACTCGATCTCGCCCGAGGTATCGGGACCCAGCACCTCGAGGCGGTCGGTCTGCGATACCAGCGAGGCGCTGACGCGGTAGAACAGCGGAAAGGTCGAGGGCGGCTTGACGCCGTGGTGGCTAAGCTCCTCCATGTGAGCGCGCACGGACGCCTCGCTGCGGGCGGACCAGCCGGCAAGGACCAGCGTCTCGGGGTCGAACATGACCTCGTCGCTGCCGTCGGCAAAGTGGCGTTCGAATGCGAGCATGGCTTTGTTCCGAGTGAAAGGCTGGCTGGAAGCAAGAGGCAGGATACGTCGCCGTTCGATGGTCCGAACGGGTGAATTTGGAGGGGATTCGCGGGTCTGCGATGCGGCCGCCTTAGCCCGAGCATCTTGACGGCGCGCATCCACAAGCCTCGTTGCCGTCCTCGGCTCGCTGCCTTTGGCGGACAAGCCCTG
Organism: Hyphomicrobiaceae bacterium; assembly: GCA_008933705.1. Classification (GTDB taxonomy): domain Bacteria; phylum Pseudomonadota; class Alphaproteobacteria; order Rhizobiales; family Hyphomicrobiaceae; genus AWTP1-13. The sequence goes on along the minus strand of WBUN01000014.1, from coordinate 86,383 downwards.
GATTGTCGAGCCAGGCCGCGTACGCGTTCATGAAAGCAAAGGTTCGGACGAACCATAGGGCCGGGGGCTAGAAGAACGCCTGTATCCCCGTGATGGCGCGGCCGAGGATCAGCGCATGCACATCGTGCGTGCCCTCGTAGGTGTTGACGGTCTCCAGGTTCGCCGCATGACGCATCACGTGGTACTCGATCTGGATGCCGTTGCCGCCATGCATGTCGCGGGCGATACGGGCGATGTCGAGCGCCTTGCCGCAGTTGTTGCGCTTGACGATGGAGATCATCTCCGGCGCCATCTTGCCTTCGTCGAACAGACGGCCGACGCGCAGCGCGCCCTGCAGCCCCAGCGAAATCTCCGTCTGCATGTCGGCGAGCTTCTTCTGCACGAGCTGCGTCGCAGCGAGCGGCTTGCCGAACTGCTTGCGGTCGAGCGTGTACTGGCGCGCGCGATGCCAGCAATCCTCGGCCGCGCCCATGGCGCCCCAGGCGATGCCGTAGCGCGCGCGGTTGAGGCAGCCGAAGGGTCCTTTGAGCCCCGAGACGTTGGGCAGCAGGTTCTCCTCCGGCACCACCACGCCGTCCATGACGATCTCGCCGGTGATGGAGCAGCGCAATGACAGCTTGCCGCCGATCTTGGGGGCGGAGAGGCCCTTCATGCCTTTCTCGAGGATGAAGCCGCGGATCTGGTTGTCGTGCGCGGCAGACTTGGCCCAGACCACGAACACGTCGGCAATCGGTGCGTTCGAGATCCACATCTTGGTGCCCGTGAGCCGATAGCCGTCGGCCACCTTCTCCGCGCGCGTCTTCATGCCGGCGGGATCGGAGCCCGCGTCGGGCTCGGTGAGGCCAAAGCAGCCGACCCATTCGCCCGAGCCGAGCTTGGGCAGATACTTGCGGCGCTGGTCCTCGGAGCCGTAGGCATAGATGGGGTACATGACCAGCGAGGACTGCACGCTGTTCATGGAACGGTATCCGCTGTCGACACGCTCAACCTCGCGGGCAACGAGCCCGTAGGAGACATAGTTGGCGCCGGCGCAGCCGTACTCCTCGGGGATGGTGACGCCGAGCAGGCCGAGCGCCCCCATCTCGTTGAAGATCTCCCGGTCCGTCTTCTCCTCGAGATAGGCCTTGATGACGCGCGGGGCGAGCTTTTCCTGCGCATAGCCGCGCGCGGTGTCGCGGATCATGCGCTCGTCGGCGGAAAGCTGGTCATCGAGGAGGAAGGGATCCTCCCAGTTGAAAGCTGAGGCCTTCTGGCGCGGTGCATTGTCCTGCATGACGGCAAACTCCCTGGCGGCGCCCGCGGCGCCTCGTTCGCTCCAACACCTACATCACCGCGCGCCATCAATCGAGTGTTTGTCGCCGGATGCGGCGGCAAGGCTCAGGCACGCCGGGAATTGATGGCCAGTCACGCAAGATTTGATGGCCGCCGGCCGGAACCTGCCATGGAAACCACGACTTGGCCCGTTACTGGAGAACCTATCCCAAGAAGCAGCCAAACCCAGGAGCTCATCAGGTGAGAAAGTGTCTGATCGCCTTGGCCGCGGCATCCGTGGCGGCGCTGTTGACGGCGTCCGTCACAGTCGAGCCGGCGGCCGCCCAGCGCTGGCACGGTGGAGGACCATCGGCCAGCAGTGCACGCTCGTTCTCGGGCGGCGCGCGCTCCTTTTCGACCGGGCGCGCCTTCAGCGGGCCGCGGAGCTACTCGCGCAGCTACCGGGCAGGTCCATCCGTCAGAAGCTACGCGTTCGCCGGACCCGGCCCGCGCGTCTACAGCCGCAAGCATCACTACGGCCATCGGCACGCGCACCGCCACCGCGGCCGGCTGATCTACGGTGTGCCGCTGGCTGTCTACGGCTACTACGAATACGCGGACAGCTGCTACTACCTGCGGCGCCGGGCCCTTGAGACCGGCAGCAGCTACTGGTGGAACCGGTATTACGACTGCATCAACGGCTACGACGCCTATTGACGGCCGCACGGTCGGTCGGGCAGCCCGCACCCCGCCCGATCTGGCGTTCGCGCGGGGTGGTCAGGCGCGCCTGTCGATCGGCACGTAATCGCGCGGCGCCGGACCCGCGTAGAGGGTGAGCGGCCGGATCAGAATGTTGTTGTCGAGCTGCTCGAGAACCTGCACGGTCCAGCCCGGCACGCGGCCGACGGCAAAGATCGGCACGAACAGGTCCTTCGGGATGGCGTGCAGGTAGTAGATCACGCCGGAATAGAAATCGACGTTGACGTTGACGCCGTGGCGGGCGTACGGCGCCATGGCCTTCACCAGCGCCTCCAGGATCTCGTACCACTTGGGCTCGCCCATCTCCTTCGACAGGCGCTTGACGCCCTCGCGCATGTGGCGCGCGCGCGGATCCTCCGCACGATAGACGCGATGGCCGAAGCCGGTGATGGCCTCCTTGGCCTCGCGCTTCCTCTTGACGTAGGCGGCGACGTTGGCCGGCTCGCCGATCTCCTGCGCCATGCCCAGCACATCCTCGGCGGCGCCGCCGTGCGCGGGGCCGGACAGGGCCGCGACCGCCGCCGTCATGGCCGCGTGGATATTGGCCTGCGTTCCGATGACGACGCGGGCGGCGAAGGAAGAGGCGTTGCTGCCGTGCTCGGCATGGAGCACGAAGTCCGTATCGAGCAGCTTGGCCGCGTCGGCCGACGGGCTCTCTTCCTTGAGCATCCAGAGGAAGTTGGCGGCGTGACCGAGACCGGCATCAGGGGCGACGGGGGTCTTGCCGTTGCGGATGCGCTCGTGCGCGGCCACGATCATGGGCACCTGCGAGGTCAATCGCACGCCTTTGCGCAGGGTTGCCTCGCGCGAATTGTCGCCGGCCTCGGGGTCGAAGGCGGCAAGCGCGGAGACGGCCGTTCGCAGCACGTCCATGGGGTGGGCGGTCTTGACGGCGGCGATGATGTCGAGCACTGGAGGCGGCAGCCGGCGCGCGGCCTTCAGCTCGGCATCGAATTGAGCCAGCTCCGCCTTCGTCGGCAGCTTGCCGTGCAGCAGGAGATAGCCTGTCTCCTCGAAGGTGGAGTTCTGCGCAAGGTCGTGGATGGAATAGCCCCGGTACCTGAGCTCACCGGCCTTCCCGTCGATGAAGGTGCAATCGGAGCGCTCGAAGATGACATCCTTCAAGCCGCGGTGGACCTTGGGTGCTGTCTCGGATTCGCTCATGGGCAACTCCTGTGGATCATTCGTGGGTGCGTGCTAAGACGGGCCGCAGGCACCCACGAAGCATAGAGAGAGGCGCGTGTTGGACATCGTCGAAGCAAGCAAGGCGGCCGTGAAGGGCCGCGGGCTCAGGGCCGTTCTACCGGAAGGTGGCGACGAGCGCATTTTGCGCAGCGCACAACAGCTTAGCGAAACCGGCGTGGCATGCCCAATCCTGCTCGGGCCGGAGAGCGAGGTGCGGGCACGGGCCGCTGCGCTTGGGCTCACCCTGGACGGCTGCGAAGTGCGCGACCCCGAAACCGACGGCGCCGTTGCCGCCTATGCCGCGCAGCTCGCTTCCAGGCGCGACCGGATGAGCCAGGGCATGGCCGAGCGCCTGATCCGCAAGCCGCTGTATTTCGCGGGCGCGATGCTGGCCGCCGGGGACGCCGCCGCCATGGTGGCGGGCGCGGCCAACCCGACGCGGCGGGTGATCGAGGCCGGGTTGATGACCGTGGGGCTGGCCCAAGGCATCGCCACGCCCTCGAGCTTCTTCCTGATGATCACGCCGGACCGGGACGGCGCATCCAAGACCTATGTGTTCGCCGACTGCGCCATCAACGCCGACCCGAGCGCGGAGGAGCTGGCCGACATCGCCATCGCCTCCGCCGAAAGCGCAAGAAGCCTGTTCGGCGCGGAGCCGCGTGTAGCGCTGCTCTCGTTCTCCACGCACGGCAGCGCCAGCCACCCGCGCGTCGACAAAGTCAGGGCGGCGCTGGGCCTCGTGCGCGCGCGGCGGCCGGACCTCGCCGTCGACGGCGAGCTGCAGGGCGATGCCGCGCTCTCGCAAGAGGTGGCCGCCAAGAAGATCAAGGCAGAAAGCGCGGTGGCGGGCCGCGCGAACGTTCTGGTGTTCCCCGATCTCGATGCCGGCAACATCGCCTACAAGCTGGTGCAGCACCTGGGCGGTGCCAAAGCCATCGGCCCGTTCCTGCAGGGCTTCGCCAGGCCGGTCTCGGACCTGTCGCGCGGCGCAAGCGTAGACGACATCGTCGCTGCCGTGGCCGTTACGCTGGCACGGGCGTAGGCAACAAAAAAGCGGCGGCCTCGCCCTGGACCGATTGCCGGGCGAGGCGGCCGCCGTGGCCTCCGTTGACTTGAGGGCGCGTCTACTTGGCGCCGTAATGCTCGGAGAAGACCTTCGTTGCGGCCTCGTCGGGGGACATGCCGCGGGCGGTCAGCTCGTGGTAGCGCCGGGAGGCAGCGTGGGCCTCGCTCATCGCTTCCCAAACCAGGCGGATCTTCTTGAGCAGGTTCGGGCCGGGTGCGCCGCGCTTGGCCTCAGGGTAGAAGTCGAGGGCCTCGTCGTAGCTGCTGATTGTGCTGGTGCTCATGATCATTCTCCTTCGCGGGCGGCTCTAGCGCCGTCTTGTGCGATGCAATGTGGTATATGGCATGCCACATCGCAGCGCAATAAACAGATCGGGATGCGCGCCATGCGGTGTTCGCATAGCTCCTGCAGAAGCCGCCGGGAAATACCTCCGAAATCAATGTGATAGCACCATGGACTCGTCAGGCATCAAGATTGCGCGACTGGCCCCCGCCGACAGGCTCCCGGATCTCATGGCGCAGATCGACTCGATATTCTTCGAGGCCAGCGGGCGGACCTTCGAGCCCGGGGCCGAGCGGGAGGCATTCCGGGAGCGCTGGCTCGGGCGCTATCTGCAGGGCGGAACGGACGAGGCCATCGTGGCGCTGGCACAGGACGGGCGGGTGGCAGGCTACCTCGTCGGCGCGATGGAGAACCCCGCCCTGCAGGATCGTTTCGCCGACATCAGCTACTTCCGCGCGGAGTTCGCCGGGTTGTGCCGGACCTTTCCCGCCCACCTGCACATCAATCTCGATCCCGCGTTTCGTGGCCGGGGCATCGGCGGCCGGCTGATCGAAGCGTTCGCGGCGCGAGCCGGCGCCGGCGCCGCCGCCGGCATGCATGTCGTGACCGGGAAAGGCATGCGCAACGTGCGCTTCTATGAGCGCTGCGGGTTTGCCGAGCGCGGCAGCACAACATGGAACGGGCGCGAGATCGTGTTTCTCGGCAGGGACCTTGCTCGCACCTGAGGCTGATGCTCACGCTGGTGCGTCCAAGCCACGCCTTGCTGCAGATGTCTTGTATTGCTCTTGGAGTGGCGAATTCCTCCATTCAGAGTGCGTTCAGCCGCATGCCGGCAGAATCAGACACGCTGGGTGGTGCGGAACAAGGCTGACCAGGCCGACGATCCATGGCGCAAGGCAGGACCGCTCCGGGCACTGCCCGCGGCGCGCTCGGCATGCCGAGAGCCGCGAGGTCGGCGTTGGCGCGCGTCGCCTGGTGCGCTGCGGCTTGGCCCGTCACCTTCGCAGTCGCGGCCGCAGCCGGCATCTATTTCTTCGCTGCCGAAGGCGGACCGGCCAACAGCCTGTTCGGCACCGCCGTCACGTTCGCCATCGCCGCTCTGATCGCCGCCGCATCACGCCGCCTGATGTTTGCGTCCGTGCTGACAGGGGCGCTGGTCGCCTTCATTCACACGGTGTCGTGGATCAAGCAGGAAACGACAGAGCTCATACTGCATGCCTATGACGTGGTGGCCTTTCTTGGCTTGTTGCCGGAAATCGAGCGGCTGCGCATCGAGCACAGCGGACACGCCGCTGCGCTCTTTGCCGGCCTTGCCGCGATGGCGCTGCTGGGCGCGATCACCTACCTTGTGGACAGCACGCGCATCTCGCGCCTGCGCGCGGCAAGCATTGCCGTCGTCTTTGCCGCAGCAGCTGCGGCAGCGGCCGACGCCAAGGGCGAGCGCCGGCACACCGAGTATTACTTCGAGAGCCGGTATGTCACGTTCTTCTATGCATCGTGGGCAGAGACCATCGAGGCGCTGCGGCGCGGCAATCTGATCCAGACGTCCGGCGAGGCCCAGCCTCCGCACCTGGGGCCGCCGGCGGACTGTGCATCGGCAGGGCGGCGGCCGCACATCATCCTGGTGCACCAGGAATCGGTGGTGCCCCCGGCCTTCTTCCCCTCGCTCAGCTACGACCGGCGCCTCGATCCGTTCTTCCACTCCTTCGACGGCCAACTGCACAAGCTCAGTGTCGAGACCTATGGCGGGGCCTCGTGGCTGACCGAGTTCTCCGTGCTGACGGGGCTGTCCGCGCGCTCCTTCGGCGGCATGCGCCAGTTCGTGCAGCCGATGACGGCGGGCAAGCTCAAGGACACCCTCCCGAAGGCGCTGGCGACGTGCGGCTATCGCAACGTCATGCTCTACCCCATGCTGCGCCACTTCCTGGCATCGGGCCGATTCTTCGAAACCGCCGGTTTCGGAGAGATCATCGACGCCAAGGCCCAGGGCGCCCAGCACGCCAACGAGCGCGATCGCTTCTACTATGCCAATGCGCTCTCCGAGATGGAGCGCCACTTCAAGACGTCGACCAAACCGCTGTTCCTGTACGTCCAGACCATGGCCACGCACGGCTCGTACGGCTACACCTACATGCCCGAGGTCAATGTGCCGGGCGGGGGGCCGGGCACGCATCCCTACATGCACGAGTACCTGCGTCGCCTGGCCATGGCCGCCATGGACTACGCCTATCTGCGCACAGAGCTCGTCCGGCGCTTTCCCGGCCGTCCATTCCTGATCGTGCACTATGGCGATCATCACCCTCTCGCCACGCAGACGCTGCTCGGCTACGGCGAGGACGCGTCCATCGAGGATATCGTGCAGAGCGGCAATGCGGCAGCGCTCACCACCTACTATGCGATCGATGCCATCCGCTATCGGCCGCCGCCGCTGTCCGGATTGGATCCTCTGGATGTCGCCTATCTCAGCACCACGATTCTCGAGGCGGCGGGCCTGCCGCTGCCCGAGACGCACCGGGAGCGCAAGCGGCTGATGATGCTGTGCGGCGGCCGGTATCACGACTGCCCGGCGCAGGACGAAATCTTGAAATTCCATCGCCGGCTGATCGATTCCGGCCTGATGAAGCCGTTGTAGCTGCGGCACGACGGACCCAGGACGGACGCCAAATCAGCTTCCCCCTCAGCGCACGAGCGGCGACGCCGTAGCATCTTGCTTCGCACCTTGCCCCGATTAGTGTGGAGCGCGGGAGGAAGCACAAGATCATGAGCGCAGATTCCTACGACTACGTCATCGTCGGCGCGGGCTCCGCCGGCTGCGTGCTGGCCAACCGCCTTTCGACCGATCCGGCCGTGCGCGTTTTGCTGCTGGAAGCCGGCGGCAAGGACAACTACCACTGGATCCATATTCCCGTCGGCTACCTCTACCTGATGGGCAACCCGCGCACCGACTGGGGCTTCAAGACCGTGGCGGAGCCGGGGCTCAATGGCCGCAGCCTCGACTATCCGCGCGGCAAGGTGCTGGGAGGCTGCTCCTCCATCAACGGCATGATCTACATGCGCGGGCAGGCGCGCGACTACGACACCTGGCGTCAGCTCGGCAACCCCGGCTGGTCGTGGGACGACGTGCTGCCCTATTTCAAGAAACACGAGGACCAGTGGGCGCTGGAGCCCGATGCCTTCGACGGCGCGCACGCCCGTGGGGGCGAGTGGCGGGTCGAGCTTGCACGCATCCGCTGGGACATCCTGGACGCCTTCCGCGAGGCGGCGGCCGAGGCCGGCATTCCCAAAGTCGACGACTTCAACCGCGGCGACAACGAGGGCTGCGGCTACTTCCACGTCAACCAGAAGACGGGCGTGCGCTGGAACACCTCGAAAGGGTTCCTCAGGCCCGTTCTGCACCGGCCCAACCTGACCGTGGAAACGCATGCCATGGTCGAGCGCCTGACGCTCGACGGCAAGCGCGTGACGGGGCTCGTCATGCGCCAGCACGGGCAGATGCGCACGATCCGCGCCCGGCGCGAGGTGATCCTGTCGGCCGGCGCCATTGGCTCGCCGCAGATCATGCAGCTCTCCGGCATCGGCCCGGGTGCCGTGCTGCAGCCTCTCGGCATCAAGGTGGCGCACGAGCTGAAGGGGGTGGGCGAGAACCTTCAGGATCATTTGCAGATACGCTGCGCCTACAAGGTCTCGGGCGTGAAGACCATGAACGAGCGCTACCAGAGCCTGCTGCAGCGGGCGGGCTTCGCCCTCGAGTACGCGTTCCTGCGGCGCGGGCCGATGACGATGGCGCCCTCGCAGCTCGGCGCCTTCGTCCGCTCCGATGCGAGCCGCGACACACCGAACCTGCAGTATCACATCCAGCCGCTGACGCTGCCGAAGTTCGGCGAGCCGCTGGACCCGTTCCCGGCGTTCACGGCCAGCGTCGCCAACCTGCGCCCCACCAGCCGCGGCACGGTGCGCATCACGGCGACCAATCCGACTGCCCATCCTGAGATCCGGCCCAATTATCTCTCCACGCCGGACGACCGGCAGGTGGCGGCGGCCTCGGTGCGCATCACGCGCAACATCGTATCGATGCCGTCGCTTGCCAAATACCACCCACAGGAGTTCCGGCCCGGACCCGACATACAGGGCGACGAGGAGCTGGCGCGCGCCGCCGGAAGCATCTCCACCACCATCTTCCATCCCGTCGGCACGGCCAAGATGGGCAACGACGACATGGCGGTGGTCGACAACCGCCTCAAGGTGCACGGGCTCGCCGGCCTGCGCGTGGCAGATGCCTCCATCATGCCCAACATCACGTCCGGAAACACCAACTCCCCCACGATCATGATCGCGGACAAGGCCGCGGCCATGATCCTTGAGGATGCGCGGGGGCAGTGAGGGGGCCAGACCCGCTGGATAGCGCGCTCCACACGGTCAGTGCCCACAAGGGCGCTCAGACCCCATAGGCGGCCCGGCGGGCCGCGGGCAAGGCTGACGCAAGGAAGGCATTGACATTCTCAGGCAACAGCCTAGCTAACAGCGATTATGAACACCGCAAACCCGCGCGAATTCCAGCCCCACAGCGACGCGCGCGTGCTCGAGGCGACGAAGCCGAGCAGCGATTACATCGACATTCCCGAAAGCGAGCCGCTGCACCTCGACTGCCGGCAGCTCCTGGCGCCCTTCCGCATCGCCTACAAGACGTACGGCACGCTCAACGCGGCGAAATCGAACGCCATCCTCGTCTGCCACGCGCTGACCGGCGACCAGTACGTTGCAAGCGAGCATCCGGTGACGAGGAAGCCCGGCTGGTGGGAGACCATGGTGGGCCCCGGCAAGCCGATCGACACGGACCGGTTCTTCGTCATCTGCCCCAACATCCTCGGCGGCTGCATGGGCTCGACCGGCCCGGCCAGCCCCAATCCCAAGACCGGCAAGCCCTGGGGCCTCGACTTCCCCGTCATCACCATCGGCGACATGGTCGACGCGCAGGTGCGCCTGATCGATCATCTGGGCATAGACCAGCTCTTCTGCGTCACCGGCGGCTCGATGGGCGGCATGCAGGTGCTGCAGTGGGCCTCGCGCTATCCCGAGCGTGTCTTCAGCGCCGTGCCGGTGGCGACCGCCGCATGGCATTCCTCGCAGAACATCGCCTTCCACGAGGTCGGCCGCCAGGCTGTGATGGCCGACCCCGACTGGTGCGAGGGCCGCTATCACGAGCTCGGCAAGACGCCCCGCAACGGCCTCGCCGTGGCACGCATGGCTGCCCACATCACCTATCTGTCGGAGGAGGCGCTGCACCGCAAGTTCGGCCGCAGCCTGCAGGATCTCGCGGCCAAGAGCTTCAGCTTCAATGCCGACTTCCAGGTGGAGAGCTACCTGCGCCACCAGGGCTCGACGTTCGTCGACCGCTTCGATGCCAACAGCTATCTCTACATCACGCGGGCGATGGACTATTTCGATCTCGCCGCCGAGCACGGCGACGTGCTGGCCAATGCCTTCCGCGGCACCAGGACGAGGTTCTGCGTGGTCTCCTTCACCAGCGACTGGCTCTACCCCACGCGCGAAAGCCGCGAGATCGTGCATGCGCTCAACGCGGTGGCCGCCAACGTCAGCTTCGTCGAGATCGAATCCGACAAAGGCCACGACGCCTTCCTGCTCGACGAGCCGGAGCTGTTCGCCACCATCCGCGGTTTCCTCAACGCCGCGGCCGAGCGGCGCGGCCTCAAGCCGGCGCAGGACGGCCGCTGATGCTCGCCCCCCAGAACGCCCAGCCGCGCCAGCACCGCGTCGACCATCTGCTGATCGCGGAGATGGTGGCGCCGGGCTCGCGCGTCATCGACGTCGGTTGCGGCGACGGGGCGCTGCTGCAGCTCCTGGCCGATACCAAGAACGTGGACGGCCGCGGCATCGAGGTATCGCGCGAGCGCGTCAACGCCTGCGTGGCGCGCGGCCTCTCGGTGATCCAGGGCGATGCCGACCGCGACCTTGCCGACTACCCCGACGATGCCTTCGACTACGCCATCCTGAGCCTCACCATCCAGGCGACGCGCCAGCCCAAGCCCGTGCTCGAGAACCTCTTGCGCATCGGCCGGCGCGCCATCGTCTCGTTCCCCAATTTCGGGCACTGGAAGGTGCGCGGAAGCCTGCTGTTTACCGGCCGCATGCCGGTGACGGAGAACCTGCCGGAGGCTTGGTATGTCAGCCCCAATGCGCATCTGTGCACAATCAAGGACTTCGCCGACCTGTGCAAGGTCGTGAGCGCGCGCGTCGAGCGCGCCGTGGCGTTCAACACCTGGGGCCAGCAGCTCGGCACCTGGATGCCGCTGACCGTGCACAACCTGATGGGCGAGAAGGCCGTCTTCATGCTGACGCGCAAGTGGGAGCGGTGACGCGCGGCGGCAGCGGACGCCATCCGCCTCAGGCGGCACCGCCGAGGCTGGCCAGCGCCGCTTCGACGATGCGGCGCTCCTCGATGCCGAGCGCCGCCTGCGGCGGCACCGGGTCACCCACGTCGTAGCCCTGCAAGTGCAGGCCGGCCTTGATGCAGGCCGCCAGGTTGAAACGGGCGAAGGCTTCGTTGATGCGCCACAGCTCGCGCTGCAGCCTCATGGCCTCGTCCCAGCGGCTGGCACGGCAAAGCTCGTAGAGCCGCACGCTCTGGCGCGGCACGAGACAGGCCGGCCCGGCCATCCAGCCGACGCCGCCGATCATCATCACGCAGGCGGGAATGTGGGCCGACGCCGAGAACACGCGCAGGCGCTCGCTGCAACGGTTCATGATGGACAGCAGGCGGCCCGTGTTGGTGGAGGCATCCTTGATGTAGCGCACGCGCGGATGCTCCGAAAGGCGGACGATGACGTCAAGGCTCAGATCGCTGCGCTGGAACTGCGGATTTGTGTAGAGCACGACGGGGATGTCGACCGCATCGGCAATCTTGCGGAAGTAGTCCTCCACCTGCGCATCCCTCAGCGGGAAATACGCCTCCAGGATTGCAAGAATCCCGTCGGCGCCGAGGCGCTGATAGGTGCGCGCCTGCTCGATCGCATCCTGCGTGGAGGTCGATGCGACGCCAGCCACCACCGGCACGCGGCCGCCGGCAGCCTCGATGGTCGCCGTCACGACGGCCGTGCGCTGCTCGCGATTGAGATAGGCGAACTCGCCGGTCGAGCCGAGCGGCGTGAGTCCGTGCACGCCGGCCTCGATGAGATCGCCGACCAGCCGCCCCAGCACGTCGCGGCGAACGGCGCCCGACGCATCGACCGGAGAGACGAGATAGGGAAAGACGCCGTGAAAGTCGTGCATGATACCCCGCTGGATCTCACTCCCGCCGCATGATGCCGTTTACCGGCACCAGGCGTGGGGCGCGGCGTGCGGCGGCTCCGGCGGGCAGCGCACCCATAAGCTCCTTCCTCGCCTCGACGATGATGACGCCGGCAAATCCCGGCCACAGCCGCGCGCCGATGCGCTCGAAGCCGGTTGCCCAGCGCACCAGCCAGTAGCGATCCAGCGGCGGCATGTAGAGCGCTCCGCTCCATTCGAGCGGCGTGAACAGCGAATCCTTCAGCAGTCGCTCGAGCTGCCCGCGGCTGTAGGGGCGGCCGTGCCCGAACGGCGTGGTGTCGAAGCGCGCCCACATGCTGCGCCGGTTCGGCACCACCAGGAGCAGCCGGCCCTCGGGGGTCAGCACGCGCCACATCTCGCGCAGAAGCGCGCCGGCGCGCTCGGAAACCTCCAGGCAGTGCACGCCGAGCATCCGGTCGACGGAAGCATCCGCCAGCGGCAGCAGCGCTTCGTCCACCATGACGGTGTGCACGTTGCCGGTTCCGGGCCAGACCAGCGCCCCTTGGTTGGCAGGCATCAGGGCGCCGAGACAGGCGGCCTCGCCGCGAAACAGACCGATGTAGGGCACGGCGAAGCCGAGGCCCATGAGCTGCATCCCGCCGACGTTGCGCCAGCGGCCGCGGATGCGCTGCGCCAGCACCCTGCGCACGACGCTCCCGAGCGGGCCGGCGTAAAAGCTTCGGAGATCGACGATATCGAGATGCATCAGCGATCGCCCGGCCGCATTTGCGATACCCAGGACGAGCGGGCTCCGGCAGGCCCTGCCCAAGCCGCCCGACACGGTTGAATTCGAATCCTCACCTGTTAGGGTGCGTCAAGCAATCCAAAACACAAGTAAAAGTGTGAGAGCCCCAATCCATGGCCACGCTCGAAATCCATCAATTTCCCTGCCTGTCGGACAACTACGGGGTGCTGATCCACGATGGCGGCAGCGGCCTTACCGCATCGATCGACGCGCCCGACGCCGATGCCGTCGCGGCCGCGCTGAAGGCCACGGGCTGGAAGCTCAGCCACATCCTGACCACCCATCATCATGCCGATCACACCGGCGGCAACCTGGCGCTGAAGTCGCAGACCGGCTGCAGCATCATCGGCCCGCGCGGCGAAGCCGCCCGCGTCCCCGGCATCGACAAACCCGTCGGCGGCGGCGATGCCTTCGCGTTCGGCGGCCTGCAGGTGCGCGTCATCGACACCCCGGGGCACACCGCCGGCCACATCACCTACTGGATTCCGGACGCGAAGACCGCCTTCGTCGGCGACACGCTGTTTGCCATCGGCTGCGGCCGTGTCATCGAGGGCGATGCCAGGATGATGTGGGCGTCGCTGCAGAAGCTGATGGCGTTGCCGGGCGAGACCAGTATCTACTGTGGCCACGAGTACACGCAGGCCAATGCCAAGTTCGCGCTCACCATCGAGCCGGAGAATGCAGACCTGCAGAAGCGTGCCAGGGAGGTCGATCATCTGCGCGCCGCCGGCAAGCCGACGCTGCCGACCAGCATCGCCATCGAGCTTGCGACCAACCCGTTCCTGCGCCCGCATGTTGCTGCCATCCAAAAGCGCCTCGGCATGGAAGGCAGGCCCGAATGGGAGATCTTCGGCGAGATCAGGGAGCGCAAGAACCGCTTCTGAGCAACTGCTTCCTCTCTTCCTGCCGGCACAGTGAGGGACAAGCGCGAGGGTCGACGCATGGGCGCATCTTCCGCCGACGACATCATCCGGCTGCTTGAGCTGCAGCCGCACCCCGAAGGCGGTTGCTACCGCGAGACGTTCCGCGACACGGCAACCGTCGGCGGCCGCCGCGCCGCCTCCACGGCCATCTACTTCCTGCTGCGGGAAGGAGAGGTGTCGCGCTGGCACCGCGTCGATGCTGCGGAGGCATGGCACTGGTACGCCGGCGCGGCGTTGTCGCTCGGCATCGCCGGCGGCTCCGGCCGGCGCACGATCCGCCTCGGTCCCGACATCGCCGTCGGCGAGCGCCCGCAGGCGATCGTTCCGGCTGGGGCGTGGCAGCAGGCTGCGAGCCTCGGCGCCTGGACGCTCGTCGGCTGCACGGTTGCACCCGGCTTCGAGTTCGCGGGATTCGAGCTGGCGCCACCCGGATTCGAGCCCGGCGCGTAGCCCTGCCGAATCTGGGGGCTCGCGAATTTTGCAGCTTGCGGCGTCGCGCTTGTGACACTCCACGGCTTATCCACGCTTTGCCCACGGCGAAATGTCGACCCAAGCATTTGTTTTCAAGCGCTATTTCCTGATCTCCCACGACAGCGTCCCGCCTGTCCTTGCGGCTGCAGCACGACTCATATGATTTGCGCATGATGCAAATGTGTGAGCCGCGCCGATTTGCACTTCACGCAAAGACAACGCGGCATGTTGGGGGTCGTCGAATATGAAGCGGGAAGCTGGCGGGCCGTGCTTGAGCGCGGTGTTCGTTGACTATGACAACATCTATTTGTCGCTGAAGCGCAAGAGCGAGGAAGCCGCCAAGCGCTTCGCCAAGGATGCGGCCTCGTGGATACGCGAGATCGAGACCGGCCGCCTCATCACCGCCACCAACTCGCCCTTCGGCGACGTCAAGCGGCGCATCGTCATGAACCGCTGCTACGGCAACCCCGTGCCGCGCCGCAACCCCCACGACAATTCCACCGACATGAACTCCTTCCCGTTCGTGCGGCACCACTTCCTGCGCGCCGGCTTCGAGGTCGTCGACTGCCCGCCGCTCACCGCCCAGCTCAAGAACTCCTCCGACATCCGCATGGTCATGGACGTGCGCGATTACCTGACGCACGAGACCTACTTCGACGAGTTCATCATCCTTTCGGGCGATGCGGACTTCACGCCCGTCCTGCACCGGCTGAGGGCCCATGCCCGCCGCACCGTGATCTTCGCCAACGATTTCACGGCAGCGCCCTACACGGCGATCAGCGACGGCGAGGTGCGCGAATCCGATCTCATCGCCCTCATCCTCGGCGGCCAGCTTCCCGCGGACGCTGCAGGTAACGCCACCCCCGGCATCCTCACGCCGTCGGCCCGCGCCGACGAAGCCCGGCGCGAGATCATGGCCGAGGTCGTCGCCGCCGTACGCGCGTCTGCTACTCCCGTGCCGCTCGAGGCGCTGGCCGACCGCGCGCTCAGGGCGCTCGGCCACGAGAAGACCATCGCCACGGGCTGGGCCGGGGCCGGCAGCTTCCGCGAGCTTCTGCGCCAGAGCCTGCCCGAGGAGATCCGCCTGACCGAGGAGGCGCCGTACCTGGCCTTCGATCCCAAGCGGCATCTGAGGGATCAGGGACGCCCCATGGCACTGGAGGCACGTGATCCGGCGCATGAGATTGCCCCGCCTCCGCTGTCGACCATTCCCATCCCGGCGGGCGGGCCTTTGCCCAGTTTCGGTGCGCCAACAGCCCCGCCCCTGCGCTCCGCACTTCCGGCGGCTTCGGCGCGTCCTGCAGAGGGCCTGCCGGGCGCAAGCCGCGCCGCGCCCCCACCACCACCGGCCACGCTCGGGGCATCGCAGCCGCCGCGCATCGAGGGCTCGGCCGCCATCCAGCAGTCGATCTCGCGCATTCACGAGGCCTGCCAGGCTCCTCCCATGGCGCCGCACGAATATCGTGTGCTGTTCGAGGTGATGGCAAAGGAGATCAACGAGAACGATCTGATCGGCGCGCAGACGCTGGCCAACATCACGCAGCGTGCGCAGGAGCGGGGGCTCGACGTGCGCCGCGACGACGTTCGCTTCGTGCTCGAGGTCGTGAGCGAGGCCGATCCCTGGTTCGAGCAGGGGGCATCCGCCAATCTGTTCGCCGGCCGTTTCCGCAATTTCGTGGTAGCGCGCTGCCGCGGCCAGGGCCTCAATCTCTCCGCCGATGAGCTCGACCTGATCGACGCCTGGTTTGCCGGCGGCACGCTGCCCCAGCAGACGTCCGCCCGCGCCGGCGGGTCTGCGGCATCCGCGCCTGCCGCACCGCCCATGCAGCCGATGCCTCAGCCGGCGCCGCCATCGGCCTCATCGGGATCGACGGCCGCGCGCTGGTGGTCGCACGACAAGGGCGGCTCGCAGGACGACGAGGCCCGGGCATCGGGGTCCACGCAAAGCGAAGGGGACGATTTCCCGCGCATCGTCAGCGGGCGGCGCCGCGGCTGAAGGGCTTCCGCGCCGCGCGGACAAGAACAGAAGGCCAGCCCCTTTGGGGGCTGGCCTCTGTTGCTGTCAGGCAGGTCTGCCGGTGTCAGCCCTGCTTGGGACCGTCACCTTCGGTGCGCAGGCGGTAGAGGTTCTGCAGCAGGGCGTCGAAGCCACCCGCTCCGGCGCCGGTGTGCAGGTCGATGCGGCCGACCTTCTCCACCAGCTTCTCCAGCGCCTCCAGCTCCTTCAGACGGAGGAGCAGGGGGTTGTCCGACCACCCGCGTGAACGCGGTCAGCGTCACCCGGATACCGACGCGGTCCTTGGTCAGGATCTCCTGCGCCGTCACCTCGAGCGGCTGCGGACGCGTGTCGACCTTCTGGATCTTGACCGTACGGCCGACGGCCCAGAAGGCATGCCGACCCGCCGGCAGACGCTCCGCGAGCTTGCCGTCAACGAACAGCAGGCCCGCCTCGTGCGCCTCCACCATGCCCAGCACGACCATCGGCGTACGCGCCGGATCGAGCTTGTCGAGGTGACGCTTGGCCACGCGCAGCTCCGTGGCGGCGTCGATGCGCTCGACGTCGACCTTGGTGATCGTCTTCCAGAATGCGCGCGTCGTGTTCGGCAGCACGAAATGCCGCGGCTCGCCGTCGAGCGAGACGATGGCGACATCGTTCGGGCCGGCCTGCACGATCTCGAAGTTCTCGCGGGCGACCTCCGGATGCGTCTTCGCAAACAGTAGCGCCTTGTCGGCGGCGATCTCCGCACGCGCAACCTTGACGACCTCCGCGTTCAGGCGGCGGCCGTAATCCAGAGCCACAAAGCGGCCGGGGCCGAGCAGGCGCTCGAACCGGCCATCGCGCACGAGGAACGCACGCTCGTCGTCCTTGACGACAACCTTGAACTTGAACAGCACGACACACTCCAAATCAGCAGTCACTATATGAACGACAGGCTCAGCAGGTCGCCGGCTGCACTCCCACGGCGAGGTCACGGGTCAGCGCTTGAGCCCTTGGTTCCGCGCTGTCAGCCCGGCTGCGTCCGTGGCGGTCCCGAAGATCGCGCACGCCGGTGCCGGGCCCTCGGGCGCGAGGCCAGGGGCGGTATCCGCGCTGGCGCAGAGCGCCGCGACGTTTGCCGGCCCGGCCGCCATCCCGGCCGAGGCCGCGATGGTCAGCTTAGACGGCGGGGAAGCAGCCGGCTTCCCATTTCTTTGGCTCGCTTATCAGGCGAGTGTTCGTGACAAACGAACATTGGCAACGACGTGGGAGTCGAACCCACGACCCTCTGATTGGCAGTCAGATGCTCTACCCAATGAGCTAGTCGTTTGGAGAAGCTAAAGGGAATCGAACCCCTGACCTCCCGATTGCTCGGGCGCTCTACCATTGAGCTATAGCCTCGGTTGGGTGCTCTGACGGACGCGGAACACACCTCCGCAAGGCGGCGCGCGCCAGCCGGGACTCAGCGAACCCGGGCACAGGGCGTTCGGCAGGGCCGCGCCTCCTAGCTCCGCATTTCGGCAAAATTAAAGCGCGAACGGACGTGTTGCCGGCGACGACCACACCCGGCGACGCCAGGCATCGGCGGCGGGCGCGCCAGTATTCCGGCCCGAACAGATGAACCCCGCTGTCATCCTCGGGCTTGTCCCGAGGATCCAGCCATCAACGAGCGCCGGAGCGGGCGGTCGGATGGATGGTCGGGACAAGCCCGACCATGGCAACGCTGGGTACCAAATGAAAGAACCGCAACACGAGGCGTCGCACCGCTACGCCATGTATTGCCCGCCGTTGGCGTCGAGGCAGGCACCGGTGATGAACCCGGCTTCATCGGCAGCCAAGAAGGTCACACAGCGCGCGATCTCCTCGGCCGTGCCGAGACGGCCGACCGGAATGAGCGGCAGGATCTTGGTCTCCAGCACGTCCTTGGGCACCGCCTGCACCATCTCCGTGGCGATGTAGCCCGGCGCGATGACGTTGACGGTGATGCCCTTGGCCGCGTTCTCCTGCGCCACGGCCTTGGTGAAACCGAGCAGGCCGGCCTTGGCGGCCGAGTAGTTGGCCTGCCCCATCTGCCCCTTGCGGCCGTTGATGGAGGAGATGTTGACGATGCGGCCGAAGCTGCGGCTGCGCATGCCGTCGATGACCAGGCGGGTCATGTTGAAGACCGAATCGAGATTGGTGCGGATCACCGCATCCCAGTTGTCCTTGGTCATGCGGTGCAGCATGCCGTCGCGAGTGATGCCGGCGTTGTTGACCAGCACATCGATCGGGCCGAGGTCACGCGTGATGCGCGTCACCCCCTCCTGGCAGGCGGCGAAGTCGCCGACGTCCCACTTGTAGATGGGAATTCCGGTCTCGGCCTGGAACTGCCGCGCGGCGGCGTCGTTGCCGGCATAGTTGGCCGCCACCCGGCAGCCCTTGTTCTTGAGGGCGATCGAGATCGCATGACCGATCCCGCGCGTGCCTCCGGTGACGACCGCTACACGAGCCATGGTTTGTTTTCCCTCCCGTAATCCCAGCGCAAGGTAAAAGAAATCCTCGGCCGAACGAAAGCCGGCCGAGGAACATGTTAAATCACAGGCTCAAAATGCGGCGTTAATCGCGCTCGACGCACATCGCCACACCCATGCCGCCGCCAATGCATAGCGTCGCCAAGCCCTTCCTGGCGTTGCGGCGCTTCATCTCATAGAGCAGCGTGGTCAGCACGCGGGCGCCCGAAGCGCCGATCGGATGGCCGATGGCGATGGCACCGCCGTTGACGTTAACCTTTTCGGTATCCCAGCCGAGCCCCTTGTTGACCGCACAGGCCTGGGCGGCAAAGGCCTCGTTGGCCTCGATCAGGTCCAGGTCTTTGACGGTCCAGCCGGCCATCTCCAGCGCCTTCTTCGAAGCCGGGATGGGGCCGGTACCCATGATCGAGGGGTCTACCCCGGCGTGAGCCCACGAGACGATGCGCGCCAGCGGTGCGATGCCCCGTCGGCTGGCCTCCTCCAGGGTCATCAGCACCACAGCCGCGGCGCCGTCGTTGATACCGCTGGCATTGGCGGCCGTCACGGTCCCCTCCTTGTCGAAGGCCGGGCGCAGCTTCGCGACGGAATCGTAGGTCACCCCCTCCTTGATGTACTCATCGTCGGCGATGATGGTCTCCCCCTTGCGGGTCTTGATCGTGACGGGGGCAATCTCATCCTTGAACTTGCCGGCCTTCTTGGCGGCTTCGGCCTTGTTCTGCGAGGCCACCGCGAAGCGGTCCTGCTCCTCGCGCGTGATCTGCCACTGGCGCGCCACGTTCTCGGCCGTGTTACCCATGTGATAGCCATTGAAGGCGTCCCACAGACCGTCCTTGATCATCGTGTCGATGAACTTCATGTCGCCCATCTTGGTGCCGTCGCGCAGGTGAGCGCAGTGGGGCGCCTGGCTCATGCTCTCCTGCCCCCCGGCCACCGTGATCTTCGACGAGCCGAGCTGGATTTGCTGGGCACCGAGCGCCACCGCGCGCAGGCCCGACCCGCAGAGCTGGTTCATGCCCCACGCCGGCGCATCGACCGGGATTCCGGCATTGATGGAGGCCTGCCGCGCGGGGTTCTGGCCGGCGCCGGCCGTCAGAATCTGGCCCAGGATCACCTCGGAGACATCGCCGGGCTCGACGCCGGCACGCTCAAGCGCCGCCTTGATGGCAATCTTGCCGAGTTCGTGCGCCGGCAGACTGCCGAGAGAGCCGTTGAAAGCGCCAACGGGGGTACGCGCGGCACTGGCAATGACGATCGTGGATTGATCCTTGCTCATCTACAACTCCAGAAAACTGTGGTGGAACAGCTCCATCGGGCCCGGTAACGGGGCCCAAATGGGGCGGGGTGAAACGCGACATTTACCTACGATAGCAGGGCGGGCTTCGCACCTGCAACGTAGACCAAAGGAACCTCCCACAGGGCCTGAACCCGGCCGGCGGCCCCCGTCCCCGATCGCAACAAAACGACTGGTATTGCACTGCACGAACGTGTTAGCGTGTGCAAGGAGCCATTCCAACGTCAGATGGAAGCTCATGCTCAACAAAGCCGACCCTTCCGCCGACAAGAAAGACCCGGCAGCCGACAAAAAGGAGCCGGTGGTCATTAAGAAGTACGCCAACAGGCGGCTCTACAATACCGAGACCAGCACTTACGTCACCCTCGATGATCTGGCCGCGATGGTCAAATCCGGCCGCGATTTTGTCGTTTTCGACGCCAAAACAGGTGACGACCTGACCCATTCGGTCCTGACCCAGATCATCGTCGAGCAGGAAAGCCGCACCGGCGGCCAGACGCTGCTGCCCATCCCCTTCCTGCGCCAGCTCATCCGCTTCTACGGGGACAGCGTGGAGCGGATGGTGCCGAGCTACCTGCAGGTCAGCCTGGAGACGCTGGCCAAGGAGCAGGAGCGCTTCCGCAAGCAATTTGCCGGTGCGTTCACGCCGGCCGGCGCCTTCGAGGTATACCAGGAGCAGGCGCGCAAGAACCTCGCCATGTTCGAGCAGGCGATGTCCATGTTCAGCCCGTTCGGCCAGGTCAAGAATGCGTCCGGCAAGCCGGAGGAGGCGAAAGCCAAGACCGAGCCGGCCAAGGTGGAGGGCAAGAGCGACGACATCTCCGAGCTCAAGGCTCAGCTTGCGACCATGCAGGCGCAGATCGAGAAGCTGTCCCGCGAACGCGGATAGTCCCCCGCCCCCTGGAAGTCCTTCCCGGTTCAGAAAGGCCTCGTCGCCCAAAGTGGCTCGCGCGCCGGCATGGGGCCAGCGCGCAGGGAGAGGTATCTGCCTCAGACATCCGCGCCGATCGAAAGATCGCGACGGGCGACGCGGATGCCGATCGTGAAACCGGCAACGACGTCGATCAAGGCGCCGAACAGAATGAAGAAGAAGGTGGAGGTTGCCGCTGCGTTGACCGCCAGGAACTCCACGATGCAGATGATGAACACCAGCATCGACAGGCCGTGATCGACCAGAGAAGCCGCGCCGGTCCAGGTCGACTTGATCAGCTCCACGAACAGCATCGACATGGTGACGAAGATCACCAGATCACCGCGCGTGAAGGACCACGTCGCACCCTTCAGCATCTGGATCGAGAAGAGCGGCTGGCGGAAGAACTCATCGGCCGGCGTGCTGCCGGCGAAGGTCATCAGCAGGTTGTAGAGGATGAGCGGGATGGCAACGAGCGGCAAAGCCCTAAGCGACATGTCATGCTCCCATGCGGCGGCGGATAGGGGTCGAGTAGGCTGAGTAGATCATCCTCGGATCTCAACGCGCCAGCAGTTTGACCCTTCACCGGCGCTCGCAGGAACGGTATGCGATGCCGTCAGGCTTCAGCCTTGGGTTGCAGAATCTGCCGCCCGCGATACTTGCCCGACTTGAGATCGATGTGATGCGGGCGGCGACGCTCGCCTGATTCCTTGTCCTCGACGTATGTCGGCGCCACCAGAGCGTCCGCCGAGCGACGGGTTCCGCGCTTCATACGCGACACCTTCTTCCTTGGAACAGCCATTACATCCTCATGCTCTCAAACGTGGACAGAGCCGATCCTGTCGACCGGCCAGCCCTGCGGCCCGCTCCATGGGCCTGTGGATTGGCGGGCTTATAACGGCAATTGCGGCCTATGGCCAGATGCATCCAAGACCGCGCCGCGTCCGGGCACCCCTACCTGGCGCCCCGGACCCCGACACAGGCGACGTTTCCCGGGGCCGCCCGCATCCGCACCAGGAGGTTGCCGGCGAGCCTGACGGTGCCGGGCCCGGGGCTGCCGGCCACGCGGTCGAATGGATTGGGCAGGGAAACCGCCATCAGGGCGGCCTCGCGCGGCGTCAGAAACGCCGCTGACTTGCGGAAATGATAGCGCGCGGCCGCTTCGGCGCCGAATACGCCGGGGCCCCATTCCGCAATGTTGAGGTAGATCTCCAGGATGCGCCGCTTGGGCCAGGCCAGCTCCATGGCGAAGGTCAACGGGATCTCGATTGCCTTGCGCAGATAACTCTTGGACGGCCAAAGGAAAAGATTCTTCGCCACCTGCATGGAGATGGTGCTGCCGCCGCGCGGAATTCCATCGCGGGCGCGCTCGATGGCCTCCTCCAGCTCACCCCAGTCGACACCGCGGTGGCGGCAGAAGCCCCCGTCCTCGGAGGTGATCGCGGCACTGATAAGATAGGGCGACATCCGCTCGAGCGGCACCCAGCGCTGCGCGATCGGCGTGCCCGTCACCCGCTGACCCAGCATCAGGGCCGAATAGGGCGGGTTGACCCAGCGGTAGAGCATAATGAGCACCAGGACGAGCGCTGCCCACGCCAACACCACGCCCAGCACGATTTTGCCGGCCCGGCGCAGATAAAACGCCACCCCCCGTCGTGCTTCCGCAGAGGGAGGGGGAAGCGCAGACCGCGCCGGGAGACCTAGGCGTGCGCTCGCCGGCACCGTGGTTGTGGTAGCCTCGTCGAGCGAGGGCACACTGCCCACGCCGCCGCCCGAAGCGGGAGCGGTAGGCTCGCGCGCAAATATGCGGTCCTCCACCGTCTGCCGTCCTTTGCCTGCCGTCCGGGCCTGGAGTGCTTTGACCTTGCGCCCCGGAACGCTAGATAAAGCGCAGAGGCGGCACCATTGCTGCTAGCGCATAGATATGGGGAAAGCATGGCCTTCAGCCAACGGCTCGCGCATGCGGCAAAGCTTGTCGAGGCGCGCGTGGCTGTTGCCCTGGGGGGCGACAGCGCCCCTGTCCGCCTCGCCGAGGCCATGCGGCATGCGGCCCTCGGCGGCGGCAAGCGCTTCCGGCCGTTCCTGGTGTTGGAATGCGCCAATCTGTTCGATGTCCCGGCGACCGCCGCGGTGCATACCGCCGCCGCGCTCGAGTGCGTGCACTGCTACTCGCTGGTGCACGACGACCTGCCGGCCATGGACAACGACGACCTGCGCCGCGGCCGGCCGACCGTGCACAAGGCCTTCGATGAGTGGACCGCCATCCTTGCCGGCGACGGATTGCTCACGCTCGCCTTCGAGATCCTCGCCAGCCCCGAGACCCACGCCGATCCTGCCGTGCGAGCCGACCTCGTCCTTGCCGTGGCACGCGCCGCGGGCGTCGCCGGCATGGTGGGCGGGCAATGCCTCGATCTTGAAGCCGACAAGCTCGGCGTTCCTGCGGCGCCCTCCCTCGCACACGTGGAGCGGCTGCAGGCCATGAAGACAGGCGCCCTCATCCGCTTTGCCTGCAAGGCCGGCGCCATTCTCGGGCGGGCGGCCCCGGAGCAGAGAAGCGCGCTCGTGGACTTCGGGGAGCGCCTGGGACGCGCGTTTCAGATGGCGGACGACCTGCTCGACGCGGAAGGCGACGCGGCGACCCTCGGCAAGGCCATCGGCAAGGACGCCGGCAAGGCGACGCTGGTTTCGATCCTGGGGGTCGTCGAGGCCAAGGCGCGGCTCGCCGCACTCGAGGCCGAGGCGCTGGCGGCCCTTGCGCCGTTCGGCCCCAAGGCCGACGTGCTGCGGGAGGCGACCCGCTTCGTGGTCGAGCGGCGGTCCTGACGCGGCAGGAATGCCCGAGGTCTCAGAACTCCACGTCGAGTTCTTCAAGCTCGTCGGGCTCCGCCTTGGCGGCCGCCACCCATTCCTCCATGGCCGACCAGCTCATGATCGCGCGGCAATACGCGGCCGACTGCGCGTCCAGCTTGACGTCGTATGTGATAAAGCGCGTGCACACCGGCGCATACATGGCATCCGCCATCGAGAGCTTGCCGAACAGGTACGGCCCGCCCGACGCTTCGAGGCTCGCCCGCCAGATCGCCAGCACGCGCTCGATGTCGGCCTGCGCACCGGCCCACACCTTGAAGCCCGGATGGTGCGCCTTGAGGTTCATGGGCAGGGCCGAGCGCAGGTTGTAGAATCCCGAATGCATCTCCCCGCAGATCGACCGGCAATGCGCGCGGGCGGTCCGCTCGCTCGGCAGCAGGCCCGCTGCGGGCATCGCTTCGGCGAGGTACTCGGCAATCGCCAGCGTGTCCCACACCTTGACGCCGTCGTGGGTCAGGCAGGGCACCAGGAACGACGGCGACAGCAGCAGCAGCTCGGCCCGCGTCGAGGGGTCGTCCAGCGACGCCACCTCTTCGTCGAACTCCAGCCCGGCCAGCTTGCACAGCAGCCATCCCCGCAGCGACCATGACGAGTAGTTCTTGCTGCTGATGGTGAGCGTGGCCTTGGCCATCACGCCTGTCCTCATTCTGGTTCGAAAGTTGCATCACTCGCGTGCGGCTCAGCGAGCCCATTCGCCGTGCAACATTCGTTCCACCAAGTCCTCCGCCGGAGCAACCGCACCTCCTCATGCTCTACACGGCTTATCAGACCCACGCCGACATCATGGCGCCGATACGATCGATGGCGCAGGCGAGTCTGAGCGCACTGGGGCCGCTCGCCGCCGCGAACGAGCTGAAATTCCTGCGCAACGTCACCGCCGCCTACGAGCTGATTGCGCGCGCCGGCCTCACGCACACGCGCCCTTCCTACGGCATCGACGCGGTGCGCGTCGGCAATCGCGACGTGGCCGTGACGGAGGAGCCGGTGATGGTAACGCCGTTCGGCACGCTGCTGCGGTTCAGGAAGGACATCGAGATCGCCCAGCCTCGTGTTCTGGTCGTTGCGCCACTATCTGGGCATTTCGCCACCCTTCTGCGCAGCCTGGTGAAAACCATGCTGCCCGAGCATGATGTCTGCATAACGGATTGGCACAATGCCCGCGATGCAAGCATTGACGCCGGTCGTTTCGGCTTCGAGGATTACGTCGACCATCTCATCGGCTTCCTCGACAGAATGGGCCCTGGCGTCCACGTCGTCGCCGTCTGCCAGCCTTGCGTCCAGGTGCTCACGGCCACGGCCATCATGGCGGAGGCCAAGAACCCCTCCCAGCCGCGCAGCATCACCCTCATGGCCGGCCCGATCGACACCCGCATCAACCCCACCAAGGTCAACGAGCTTGCCATGGGCAAGCCGATCGACTGGTTCGAGCACAACCTCATCGCCCAGGTGCCGATGCGCTTCCCCGGCGGCGGCCGGCGGGTCTATCCGGGGTTCGTTCAGCTCGCGGCCTTCATGTCGATGAACCTCGACCGCCATCGCAAGGCGCACATCGAGCTCTACGAGCACCTGGCCAACGGCAACCCCGAGAAGGCGCAACCCACCATCGCCTTCTACGACGAGTATTTTGCCGTGCTCGACCTGACGGCGGAGTTCTACCTCGAGACCGTCGCCTGGGTGTTCCAGGAGGCGCGCCTCGCCCGGGGTGCGCTGACATTCCGCGGCCGGCCCGTCGATCCCAAGGCGATCAGCCGAACCTCGCTGCTCACCGTCGAGGGCGAGCGCGATGACATCTGCGCGCTCGGCCAGACGGCTGCCGCGCACGACCTGTGCCAGGGCATCAAGCCCTACATGAAGCGCCACCACATGCAGGCCAGCGTCGGCCACTACGGCGTATTCAGCGGCAGGCGGTGGGAGGAGCAGGTCTACCCCATCGTGCGCAACATGATCCTGTCGAGCGAGTGATCGGCTCGCACACAAGCAGGGATCCCCGACATTTCGTTATCCGCAGAGTTCCGTGACCAACTGGTGGCGGGCGGCAGGACCTAAGCGGCCGGCACCTTCTCCATGAAGCGCGAAAAGCGCGCCCTGAGGTCGTCGGGGATCGGCAACACCCGGCCGTCCTCCAGCGAGATCAGCACCAGCACCTGGTGGGCCGTCACGCGCACCTCGTCGCCTTCGTGCACGGACACCGCAAGCGTCAGCGAGGTGCGGCCGATCTTCTTGACCGTCAGGCGCATGTGCACGGTCTCGCCGATCTTGCTCGGCACGCGGAAGTCGCAATCGATGTGCGCGGTGGGGAACCCGCGCCGCTCCTTGGAGATGAGGTCCGCGTAGTTGAGCCCGAGCCCGCGGTTGAACCAGTCTTCCAGCAGCTCGTGGAACAGCACGAAGTACTGCGGATAGAACACGATGCCGGCCGGATCGCAGTGGTGAAAGCGGATCAGCTTCTCGCTTTGAAATGTTGCCATGCTGGAGGATTTCATGGCTGTCCGGCCCCTTGGCTTCCACCCTGCCCATACCGCTGCGCCACGTAGCGCTCGACGATATCCTTGAACTCGGCGGCAATATTGGCCCCGCGCAGCGTCATGGCCTTCTTGCCGTCGATGAACACGGGTGCGGCCGGGGCCTCGCCCGTGCCGGGCAGCGAGATGCCGATGTCGGCATGCTTGGACTCGCCCGGCCCGTTCACGATGCAGCCCATCACCGCAAGGTTCAGTCCTTCCACGCCCGGATACTCCCGCCGCCATTCCGGCATGCGCGCGCGCACGTAGCTCTGGATCTCGCTGGCAAGCTCCTGGAACACGGTGGAGGTGGTGCGGCCGCATCCGGGGCAGGCCGCCACGATCGGCACGAAAGAGCGCAGACCCATGGTCTGCAGGATCTCCTGCGCGACGCGCACCTCCTGCGTGCGGTCGCCGCCGGGCTCGGGTGTCAGCGAAACGCGGATTGTGTCGCCGATACCCTGCTGCAGCAGGATGCCCATGCCGGCGGTCGAGGCAACAATGCCTTTCGAGCCCATGCCGGCCTCGGTCAGCCCGAGGTGGAGTGCGTAGCGGCAGCGCGCGGCCAGAAGCGCGTAGACGCTGACGAGATCCTGCACGGCGCTGACCTTGGCCGAGATGACAATGCGCTCGGCCCCGAGGCCCAGCTCCTCGGCCCGCTCGGCCGAAAGCAGCGCCGACTGCACGATCGCCTCGTGCATGACGGCACGCGCATCCTTGGGCGCACGAGAGGCGGCGTTCTCGTCCATCAGCCGGGTCAGCAGCTCCTGATCGAGACTGCCCCAATTGACGCCGATGCGCACCGGCTTGCGATACTGCATCGCCAGCTCGATGATCGCCGAGAACTGCCGGTCGCGCTTGTCCTTGAAACCGACGTTGCCGGGATTGATGCGGTACTTGTCCAGGGCCTCCGCGCAGGCCCTGTTCGCCGACAGCAGCGTGTGGCCGTTGTAGTGGAAGTCGCCGACCAGCGGCACCTCGATGCCCATCTGCAGCAGGCGGTCGCGGATACGCGGCACGGCCTTGGCAGCCTCGTCGCGATCGACCGTGATGCGGACGATCTCCGAGCCGGCGCGCGCAAGATCGGCAGTCTGCCGGGCGGTCGCCTCGATATCGGCCGTGTCCGTGTTGGTCATCGACTGCACGACGATCGGCGCGCCGCCGCCGATGGTGACGCCGCCGACGTCGACGGGAATCGAGGCTCTGCGGGGAATGAGGCTGCTGCTCATGCGTTCATGGCCGGATCTGGAGGCGGTATCCTATCACACGCTGGCTAGCGCCCACGGCGCAGCACGGTCGGGAATATCGAGACCACGAAGAATACGGCCAACATCAGCACGATCGACGGTCCGCCAGGCGTATCGAGCGAGATGGACAGGAACAGCCCGATCGCGACCGACAGCATGCCGAAGATGGCGGCGAACAGCGCCATCTGCTCCGGCGTCTCCGACAGCGGGCGCGCCGCCGCCGCAGGCATGATCAGGAAGGCGATGGTGAGGAGCACGCCGACGATCTTGATGGCGATTGCCACCACCAGCGCCAGGACCAGCACGAACACCATCTTGGTGCGCTCCGTCGAGGTGCCTTCCGCCGCTGCCAGGTCCTCGTGCACGCTGAGCGCCAGCAGCGGCCGCCAGATCCAGGCGAGCGCCGCCAGCGCAGCCAGGCCGCCCAACGTGATCCAGCGCAGATCGACGTAGGTGATCGCAAATATGTCGCCGAACAGGAACGCCATAAGATCGAGCTGCGGCCCGCGCACCAGGGAGGCGGCAATCACGCCCAGGGCGAGCGCCGCATGGGCAAGCAGCCCCAGCAGCGTATCGAAGGGAACCACTTGCTGCCGGCTGAGCACAACGAGCAGCCCGGAGACCGCCAGCGTCACGATCAGCACGCTGGCCGTCAGATTGAGCGACAGCGCCAAGCCGACGGCCACGCCGATCAATCCGGCTTGTGCCACCGTCTCGCCGTAGTAGGCCATCCTGCGCCAGACCACGAAGCAGCCGAGGGGTGCGGCGACGATCGCAAGGCCGAGGCCCGCCAGCAGCGCGCGCAAGAGGAAAGGCTCGCTCACGTCAGCTCCTCGGGCCTGTCTCATCGCGCACCCGCGAGGGATGCGGCTCGCCGGCCAGATCGTGGCGATGATCGTGCTGGTGGTGGTAGAGGCCGAATGCCCGCGCAGCCTGCGGGCCGAAGAGGCGCTCGTATTCTGGATGCTGCGCCACCGATTCCGGCACTCCCGAGCAGCAGACATGGCGATTGAGGCAGATCACGCGATCGCTCTGCGCCATGACGACGTGAAGGTCGTGCGAAACCAGCAGCACGCCGAAGCCGTTCTCCGACCGCAGCCTGCTGATGAGGGTGTAGAGCTCGGCCTCGCCCGCGTAGTCCACACCTCGCACTGGCTCGTCGAGCACCAGCAGAGCCGGCTCTCTGATCAGGGCGCGTGCGAGGATCACCCGCTGCAGCTCGCCGCCGGAAAGCTCGGAGAGCTGCCGCTCCGCCAGCGCTCCGGCACCGACGTGTCCGAGAATGCGCGCGATCTCCTCTGCGCTTGCGCGCCGCCCCATCGACACGAAGCGCACAACCGTGAGCGGGATCGCGCGATCCACCTCGAAGCGCTGCGGCGCATAGCCGACGGCAAGCCCCTCCTTGCGCACGATCGTGCCCGCGTCCGGCGCTTCGAGGCCGAGCAGAACACGCACCAGGGTGGTCTTGCCCGCACCGTTCGGACCGATGACGGTAACAATCTCGCCCGCCCTGATATCGATATCGATGCCTTGCAGGATCGACCGGCCGCCACGCGCCAGCTCGAGAGCGCGAGCGCTGATCAGCGCGTCGGCGTCGTGCGCAAGCGGCGACGACAGGCCTGGCACGCCATGATGATACTCTGCGCCGTGCGCATGCTCGTGCCCACGGCCGTGCCCATGGCGAGACAGCACCGGCAAGCTCACTTCATCCGGCACGTGACGCCCTCGCGTGATGCGGCTCCCCCTCCCGGGCAGCACAGCTTGCGCACAGCCCCCAGACCTCGACCACAGCCCCTTTGGGGGTGAAGCCCGCAGCGTCCAGCGATCTGTCGATGGCTCCGAATACCTTGTCTCCATTCACCTCGGCGATGCGCCCGCAACCTTCGCAGGCAAGCACCACATGCCGGTTGCGCATCCCGTGTCCGCCATGACAGGCGAAGAAAGCATTGCGGCTCTCGAATCTGTGCACGATGCCGGCACCCACCAGCGCATCGATCGCTCGATAGACGGAAATCGGGGCCAGCCGCTCTCCTCGCGCCGCGAGCTTGTCGAGCACCTCGTAGGCGCCGATGGCGCGATGCGAGGCGGCAATCTCCCGGAACACGGACTGACGCAGCGGAGTAAGCTTCAACCCCTTATCCTCGAACGCCTTTCGGGCGCGCTCCATTGCCTCTTCCAGACAACGGTCGTGATCGTGCTCTGGTGCCGGAAAGGCGTGGCTGGCCGCTATTTGAGTCATTGCGTCCCTTATATCACCCGAACGGCGCTGCGCCATCGGGCAAGACCCGGAAAGAGCAGGATTTTGCCATGATCCTGTGGTGTCACCACTCAGGCTCTTCAAGCGAGTGGCGGCTCATCTGCGCCAATTTGCAGCGCAGGCGTTGTGGACCCAAGATCATGACCCCGGCATCGGCCCTGGGCTCTTCCTACCTTATCGCGGCGCGCCGAACGGCACTCGGCCGCCCGGGCGGGCTGCACAAGAGCCGCCGGCTGGAAAGTCTGACGGCACCTGTCATCGAGGCCATCTTGAAGGATGCGGCGCTCGAGCCGCACACCGTCGACGAGATCATCCTGGGAAATACGACGGCAGGGGGCAATCCTGCCCGCCTCGTGGGTCTAGCTTCAGGTCTGCGCGAGCGCGTGCCGGCACTGACGGTCGACCGGCATTGTGCCTCCGGTCTCGACGCCGTGCTTCTGGCCATGCGCGCCGTGGCACTGGGCGACGCAAATGTCATCGTGGCGGGCGGCGCCGAATCGATATCCACCGCGCCCTGGCGTGTCGCCAAGCCCAAGAGCCTGTTTCAGACGCCGCGCTTTATCGGCCCGGATTCCGAGGTTGGCGAGGCTGCCGATGTGGCCGCTTCTGTGGCAGCGTCCGAAGATCTCGCGCGACGCCTCGGGATCACGCGTGAGCAACAGGATAGCTATGCGCTGCGTTCATACCTGAAGGCTGAGCTCGCCAGCAGCGAGCGCCGGTTTGTCGGCGAGATCGTTCCGCTCAGGATGGCTGGCGAGGAAGGGCGCGATGAGAGTGCCGGCGCGCCCGACCCGGACGAACTCGCCGCGCTGGCACCCCTCGTTCCGCCTGACGGCACGCACACCTCCGGCAATACCAGCGCGCTGAAGGACGGTGCCGCGCTTGCCGTCATTGTCTCCGAGAAGGTGCATGCCAATCTCGGCGCGCCCCGTGCCCTGAGGCTCGTTGCCAGCGTGACGGAGGGCGTCGGCCCGAGCGAGGAGGCGCGCGCGCCCGTGGCAGCCCTCGAGAAGCTGCTGAGGCCGGAAAGCGGCTTCCAACGAAGTCAGTTGGGTCTGGTCGAGATTGCAGAGACGTCCGCAGCGCAGGCGCTGGCGCTGCGCGCGGCCTTCGAATTTGAAGACACCGAGCTCAATCCCGACGGCGGCGCCGTGGCACGCGGCCTGCCGCTGGGTGCCGCGAGCGCGGTAAGCGTCGTACGGCTCTTCACCCGCATGGTTCGCAAGGCCCCAAGGCCACGCCAGCCGTTCGGTGCCGTCATTCAAGGTGCCATCGGCGGGCTTGGCGCTGCTGCCTTGTTCGAGGCGGTCTGACGGACGCGCCTTTCGCAGCACGCAGCCGACTGAGAGCGAACGGATGACGCGCTTTCCCCACGCGCGACAGCGACGGACCAGGCGTAAGGTTAACGTTTTTTAATCGTTGTCTCGGTTCCGGGACACAAGGTCTCGTGCATTAATGGCGGGCGAGCCCCGACATCCCGTCCATTTCAGGCTCGGAAAACAGGCCACTTGCCGCGCGTCGGCGCGGCGAGAGGTGGGGGCGTCGGCTTGGAAAACGATTATGCTCATAAGCCACAAAATGCCGCATTCGTGCCGACAAAGCGCCAGCATGAACAGCCATCGTCAGGCTGGGGAAGTGTCCGGACTCGGCGCGGCAACGGCACTGCGATGTCTCAGCACGCATTTCTTGCCACACCACGCCAACGTTGCTGGCGAGCGTTCCAACGTGCGCACAGGGCTGCGGGAGACTGAGTGATGACGGGCTTCGACATCAAGGCGGTGATCGACGGCATTGTCGCATACGCAAGCCAGAACTACATCCTGCTGCTGGCCGGCTTCGCGCTGCTCGTCCTTTTCAGCAGCAAGGGAATATTCGGACGCATTCGCGCCGGCATCGAGAAGGCGCTGACCGACAACTGGCAGCTTACGCTGCTCGCCTCCACGGGCATCGCTCTATCGCTCGCATCCGCGTACACAACCTGGGACGGCCTGCGCAATTTCACGCGCGCACCCTTGCTGTCGGTCGCCATCTCGTTCGGCATCCAAGGCGTCATGCTGATCGTCGCCTGGCTGATCGGCGAGAGCTTCGCCGTGGGCATGAGTCAGCGCACATCCGACGGCAGACGCCTTCGGCTCGCCGACGCAACCATCGGCATGCTGCTGGGCGTTGCCCTGGTCGGCATCGTCTTCTACTGGATCCTGCATCAGTACAACGCCGTCAGCCTGACCAAGCACGCGGGTCTGCAGACCGATTGGGTGAAGTTCGCGGACGTCTCCGTCTACTTCCTCCTCGCGCTCGTCTTGATGGGCATGATCGCCTTCGGCTCGCGCCGCGGCGGGGAGATCTCCACGCCCTACGTTCAGAGCGTGCGCCTGATCGTGAAGAATGCCGTGCTGTGGGTGATGTTCCTCGCCTCCATGTCTGCATCGGTCTTCTTCTCTTTCGACTCCCACTTCAACGCCATCTTCCCGGCCGAGCAGCGAGCGCGCGCAGCCGAAATCCGCACCACCAGCCAGATGGGCGGCGTGGTCGCCGACATCGGCGCATTGACGCAGAAGCGTCAGATCGAAGAGGCCGAAAGCCTCTTCGAAACCGAAGGCTGGAAGGCCTATGACAAGCAGCTCTCGAGCCTCGCCCAGGCGTCGCAGGGAGCGCAGGGTGAGATCGAAAGATTCTTCGTCCAGCAGATGGAGGAGCGCCGCCGCGCCATCAATGAGCAGCAGGAGCGCATCGCTACGTCGCAGAGCGGGCAGGCCGGCCTCGCCAACAGGAAGATCTCGCTGACGGAGGAGCTGTCGCGCCTGAAGGCAGAGCGGCCAAGTCTCGCGGCCGAGTACGCCCAGCACAAGAGCGAGCTCGATGCCAAGGCCAAGGAGATCGACGCCAAGCGGGTCGACGCGCTGGCCGAGGATCGCGGCGTCGAAGGTACGCTGAAGCACGGCAAGGGGCCGGTGTACCGCCAGCGCATGGCCGAGCTTGCCACGCTGCAGGACCAGTACAAGGTCAAGCAGGAGCGCACCAAGGACGCGCAAAGGCGTCTGGTGACGGTCGAGACGCGCGTTGCCCAGCTCGAGCGCGAGCT
The DNA here is from genome assembly GCA_008933705.1 of Hyphomicrobiaceae bacterium. Lineage (GTDB taxonomy): Bacteria > Pseudomonadota > Alphaproteobacteria > Rhizobiales > Hyphomicrobiaceae > AWTP1-13. Next base: position 53,731 of record WBUN01000014.1, on the reverse strand, counting down.
GTCCACCATCGACGGCGATCTCGCAAAGCTGAAGGGCGAAGCCGACACGGCCGAGCAGCGCATCAAGGCATCGCTGGCCGTCAACGCGGAAGACGAAGGCAGCAAGCTCGATCCCGCCCGCGTGCTGCCGGCGTTCGAACGTGCGCGCACCGCCTTCCGCCAGCAGCCCGACACCGAGCGCCTCGGCGCCCTGCAGCAGCAGTGCTCCAACCTTCTCAACGCCATGTCGAGCACGCAGGCGACCAAGGAGAGGGTGCGCGCCATCGACTGCGATCCCAAGCAGGCCGCTGAAGCGGCAGCCCGGGTGTTTGCGCTCAATGCCGGTCTCGTCGCCTTCCACAACAACTGCGCCGGGGGCGACAAGATCGCCCGGCACACGACCACCGACGCCCTGCTCGGCTTCGGCCGCAAATGCCTGCAGGACTCGGGCCTGATCAGCAAGGATTCGGCCGAGATCGGCGCCCGCCTCGCCTCCATCGACATGAACCGTGACGACAAGGCCCACCGCTTCGTCGTCACATGGAATGCGTTTCTCGACGGCAACCGCCTGGCCTACCTGTCGCTGATCCTGGCCATAGGCGTGGATGCGCTGGTGTTCATGTCGGGCCTGTTCGGCGCGCAGGCGTTGCGCTCGCCGCTCTCGGACGTGCCGAGCCCGAAGGCGCGCAGCGCCCATCAGCTACAGGCCATCATCGAAGCGGCGCTGCTTCCAAACACGTTCAACAAGGCGCGCCTCACCCGCGAAGCCATGCATCCGATGGAGCCCGTCGACGGCTTCACCAATATCGTCAGGCTGAGCGAGCTCGATCCGGAGAGCGCCTCGCAGGTTCGCGATGTCCTCAATGCCGGCGCCACGATCGGCGCCGTGCGCCATACCAGTCGCGCCGGCACCTACCTGGTGCGCGCGGAGCTTTATGAGTTCCTCTGTCAGGTCATCCAGAAGGAGCTCAAGACCAAGCCGGCGGAGACCAAGCGCGGGTTGGAGCTCAACGAGCTGGAAACGCGCATGACGGAGGCCCTTCTTCCCGACGTGCGCGAAACCGCCGACGCCGTGCTGCAGCATCTGCACCCGATCGATGAGAAGAACGGCTTCACCTCCGAGATCTTCATGAGCGAGGTGGAGCCCGAGCACGTGCGTCCGGTTCGCAACGTGCTGACCGCAGGTTCGAGCCTGCGCGTCGTGCAGCGCGACCGCAGCGATCGCGACCGCTATTACCTGCACGCCGAGTTGTACAAGACGCTGGCCCGCATCCGAGCCCGTGCGCTACTGACAGAGTCCAGCGGTGACGGCAGAATCGCCTACGGCGGCCAACTCGGCGACGCGCGGCCGGCCATCGCCGACGGCCGCGTCGGACTGAACGGGAACGGCGCAGAGCAGCGTTTGCTGGGCAGCCGCGCCATGGATCGGGAGGCCGATCTCGCCCGCAGCGACGACAGCCTGCGTGCGATGTTCCAGGACTCCATCATGCAGGCTCTCGGCCTGTCGGTCTCGTCGCTTTTCGCCGTCGCCGAGCCCGAGATCGCCGGCGAGGCAATCGCAGCCGCGAGCGCCTTGAAGCGCATCGCGCGCGCCCATCTCGGCCTCAGCAGCGAGCTGAAGCTGATCGAGGCCGACAACCGGCGGGTGCTTGAGCAGGCGGAGAGCATGCTGGCAGAGAGCCATGCCAATGATCCGCGCGTGCGCGAGATCCTGCAGGAGGTCGTCGGCGAGATCGGTCAGCGGCTGCCGGCCATGATGCTGCTGCCCGAGGGCGGCCTCATGGATCGCCTAGTTGCCGCGCTCGAGGACGGCCAGAGCGAGAACCGGCTGAGCGACGACGAGGAGATCTTGCTGGTGAAGCTGAGCAAGCTGCGCAAGGAGATCAAGCAGATGAACCTCGCGGACGCCGGCCAGTGGCGCCTCATTACCCGGCACATGGACGAGCTGAACAAGGCGGGCCCCATGCCGCACCAGGCCGGAGACGGCTCCACGCCGACGAAACACTGACTGCGGCAGCCCAACGACAAGACCCGCGCCGGCACTCCCGGCGCGGGTTTTTTTGTTTTCTTGCCGGCACCGGCACCAGTCCGCCGGCACCACCCTCAGCCATCATTCCCTGAACGCCACCACCTTCTGCACCTGCTCGCCCAAGCCTTCGATCGAAAGCCGCATGGTGTCGCCTGCCTGCAGCCAGACAGGCGGCTTCATGCCGAGCGCAACCCCGGGCGGCGTGCCCGTTGTGACCACGTCACCGGGCTCGAGCACCATGAACTGGGAGATGTAGTGCAGGAGGTGCTGGATGCCGAAGATCATCGTCTTCGTGTTGCCGGTCTGGCGGCGCCCGCCATTGACGTCCAGCGACATGGCGAGGGTTTGCACGTCCTCTATCTCATCGCGCGTCACGAGCCACGGCCCGAGCGGACCGAAGGTCTCCGCGCACTTGCCCTTCATCCATTGCCCGCCGCGCTCGGATTGAAAGTGGCGCTCGGAAATATCGTTGCAGATGCAGTAGCCGGCAATGTGCGAAAGCGCGTTCTTCTCCTCCACGTAGCGCGCGCGTGTTCCGATCACGAAGGCGATCTCGACCTCGTAATCGAGCTTGAGGGATCCCTTCGGGATCATGACGTCGTCGTTCGGGCCGACGATGCAGTTCGCCAGCTTGTTGAACAGGATGGGCTCCTTGGGGATCGGCGAGCCCGTCTCCTTGGCATGATCGACGTAATTGAGGCCGACCGCGATGAAGTTGCGCATTCCGGCGACCGGCGGTCCCAGGCGCACGCCCGGCGGGGCCGCGGGAAGCGACTGCGGATCGATCTTGCGGAGCTGGTCGAGGCCCGCCGGCGAGAGCGTGTCGCCGCCGATATCCTTGACATGGGCCGACAGGTCGCGCACGGCGCCCTGTGCATCCACAAGACCGGGCTTCTCGGCACCGGCCGTGCCAAATCGGACAAGCTTCATCGGGGGCTTCCTCCTGATCGGTTTCGGACGCCTCGCCCGCTGCCGCAGGAGGCGTGCCTAATCCGGTTGCCTTTGCGGATGTCCAAGTCAAGAGGGGATGACCGCATCGCCCCGCGAAGTCGCGAGCGCTTGCGGACCAAAGGTGCACGGCCGTCGTGCACGGCTGCTTACGGCGCAAATAACCTGTGCATAAGCCAACTGCTGTCGCAGCCATCTCCGACCGGACCGTCAACGGTCCACGCCGGTCGGCTGCCCCAGCCGGCTTCAGGTGGAAATCCCCGCGCCCTCAAAAGAGGTAAACGACGAGGTATACACCCGCGCCCACAAATGGAGCCATGGCGCATGCCAACGCCATGATCACAAACGACTTATCGAACACAACACAACCCCGCAACCACCGCACTTGCTTGAGTTCCGCCGGTAGCCCCCTCGGCTTCGCTCAAATACTGGCCGCCCTTTTCGACCAGTGCACGGAAGAATATCGCATAATTATCGAAGAAGCATCTGCTTTTGCATCAACTTTTCGATCGCAGATGCAATCTTGTGAGGTCTGCACACCCTGGCGTTGCTTTCGCACTAGCGAAATAAGCCCTGCTGATCAGGCAAAGAGCTTGAGTTGCTTCTCGTCCTGCCCCTTGGTCTCGCGCGCCAGCTGCTCGATGCGGTCGAACGGCACCTGCTCGGCGTTGATGAGAGAACGCTGCGCCCGCATGGGACGGACCAATCCCTCCTGAACGAGGTGGAACTCGCCGACCGTCTGATGGGGCAGCACGGCGCTCGGATCGAGCCCGGACTCGCTCTGGAACGCCGCCCTCAGCTTGCGGAGCGCCGTGTCCTCGCGCACGCGGCCGATGAACCAGGAGGTGATCTGATCCCGCGACTTGTAGTCGAGATCGCCCGGCGATTGGGTGGCGAGCATGATGCCGAGACCGGCAGAGCGCGCCCTCTTCAACAGGCTTTGCAGGGGCTCGGCGGTCGCGGGCTTGGAGTTGGCGGGGATGTAGAGGTCAGCCTCGTCGAACATGACGACGGCCTGCAGCTCGTCGTTGGGGTTGCGCTGACAGAAGCGCAGCGCCTCCGACAGGAACTGCGAGACCCAGAACAGGATGTTCTCGTTGTCACCGAGGAAGCCGGTGTAAATGATGGACAGCCGCGTGCGGCCGTCGGTGCGCCCGTAGCGGCCCTTGCCCAGCAGCGAGTCCATGCGCAGCGGCTCGCCGCCGCCTTCGAACAGCGCCGAGTTGCGGTGCCGAAGACTGTCGAGCTGCGCCACCAGATCGCGGCGGATGCGGCCGGAGGGATCCATGCGCTGGGTCAGATCGGTGAGCTCGGGGTCCTCGTCCTCGAGCAGGGCGATGAGATCGGCGAGTGTCACCTCCTTGCTGAAGCGCCCGCCCAGGATTCTGAGCGCCACCGAGAGCGTACCCGACTGCTTCTGGTGCGTAGCCGAATTCTTGAAGTGCAACATGTCGCCGAGCGCCGCGGCGGAGAGATTGGCGAGGAGCTGCTGCTCCTGCTCGGGCAGCTCGTTGATGCCGTTGGGCAGCAGCGTAATGGAGATGGGCCGGCCTGAGCCCCGGCCCGGCGTGTAGACGGCAACGTCGATGGAATCGGCCAGCTTCTCGCGTTCGCCACGCCGCTCGCCGAGTTCGCCCTCGAGCGCCCGCCAGACGTCCGGGTTGGCGTAGGAGCACAGGTCGCCTTTGCGATCGAGCAGCACCGCCGGAATGCCCTTGAGCAGGAGCTGCTCGATGATGCACAGCGCCAGCGTGGTCTTGCCGGAGCCCGAGCCGCCGAGCACCGCCGTATGCCGCTTCAGCACGTCCTTGTTGAGCGTTATGCTCTTGGCCGACCGCAGGCCTCGCCCTGCCAGGATGCTGCCTGCGCTGTCACCCACCTCGTCGAGCAGAACGGAGAGGGGCAACTCCTCCTCCTGCGCCGCTTGCGGCGCCGCACTCGTGGCACCCCAGCCGGTCCAGTCGGCAGCCGCACTCCCAGCAGCCGCCGATACTCCGGACTCAGCCGGCATCTCGGCCGCCGCCCCTTGGGCATTCGCCGTGCCCCGGCCAAAGAGGTCGAGGCGAAGCAATTGGATCAGCGATAGAATCTCCGACAGCAGCTTGGCACGCCGGAACCAATCTGCGAAGCCCGGGTCGTTGCGGTGCTGCGCATGGAATTCGCGCACAGTCATCATGCGCTCCCAATCCGGGATCGGCACAAGCACCGAGCGGCCACCCGCCTCGCGGAACTTGCGGAAGGCCTGAGCGGTCTGGTTCTTCTTGTTGGGCGGGAAGTCGCTTGCCCGTAGCATGAAGCAGCTTCTGCCCTTCATGGCCGCCAGAACCCGATCGAGCTGCCGCTTGAGGCCGCCGCCTTGCGTCGGCCGATTGCACAGGAAGACCCTGCTTTCGGCCGTGAAGCCCGTGTCATGCTTCAAGGCGAGGTCGATCGCGGGCAGCTCTTCGGGCAGATCGAGGCGCTTCACCGTCAGGCTGACGGCGTCACCCCACTCCTCTCGCGCCAGCGCCAACGCATTGGCGAGCACGTCCATGAGGCCCTGGTCGTCAGAAGGAATCTCGGCTTCCGACTGCGCCGTGAATCGGTCCCACATCTCGCGGAACTCGATCTGTGGGGCGTCACCGGCGTCGTCGTCGCGGCCGCCGAAGCCCAGCGCCGCGGCAAGCGTCGAGATGAAGCCGGATTTCTCTTCCGGCTCGGCCGGCGCCGCATCACCCTCGTGCTCGCGCATGCGCGACTGGGCGAGTTCGAGAATCCGGCGCGTCGACAGGCCGCTGAACTCCTCGAAGAACTGTGGGCCGAAATAGAGCGTGGGATCGGCGACATCGCTGCGGCCGTCCTGCTGAAGGCGCTTGGCGATGATGAGGCGCGCCTCCGCCGCAGTGCGCGTCTCGATCAGCGGCACGGGTCCCGCTTTCTCGATGCGGTCGATGTAGGACTGCGCCAGCACCTCGCGCACCTTGTCGTAGAAATCGCCCAGGCAGGAGATCAGAACGATCGAGGTCGGCACGCGGTTGGCGATCTGGATGAGATCGCGCGCAGCCTTCTGGAAGCGCTCATGGTAGTCCTCGAAGAAACGCAGGTCCTCGACCTGGTCGATGCTGAACACGAGCGCGGCACGATCGACTGTCCACATCAGGCGCCCGAGCGACTCGATGATCTCGAAGGCGCGCCCTTCGCCCGTGTTCGGATCGAGGGCGGCCACGGCCTCCTTGGCAAGGTCGGTCAGCTGCCGCCCGTAGAGGTACTGCCGCACGCGCTGGTCTATGCGCGGGTCGGAGCGCTGCAAATAGAGCAGCGCCCGCACGATGTTGATATCGAGCTGCTCGTCGGCGAATTTCGGCGCCGCCACGATGTCGTCGGCGAGACCCAGCACCAGCTTGGCGAGCTGCGCCTCGTTGAGCTTGGCCTCCTTGAGCTTCTCGAGCTGCGAAGGGTCGAGCACGGCAGTGTCGCCGACGAGGCGATTCGTCAATCGCGTAAGCGCGCTCTCTCCGCCGGCGTCGGGATCGTACGGCTTCTCCAGAGAGTGCACGAGCCGGCGCAGGTAGTAGTCGGCGTAGTTGGTCACGTCCGGCGTCATCTGCGCATAGCCGAAATAGGCATTGCCGGCGCGATGGGCCGATGTCCGCAGGGCACGAATGAGATGTGTCTTGCCGGCCCCCGACTGGCCGTGGAACAGCAGGATTCGCGCCTGGCCGGCAGTGCCCCTCCCCGTCGTCACCGCTTCGAGCAGCTCCTTGAATTTGCGCCGCGCCTGCGCGTGCACGATCTCGACATCGACGGGATCGGCCCGCCAGATGTCGTCCTCCCACGTGATGCTGTGCTCGAAAGCGGCGGAAAGCCGGTCGAGTTGCGGCGCAGCTTGGACTTCAGGGCGCATGGAACCTCAACGAGACTTTGACTTCCGGATCTAGCGGCATCAGCCGTCGACCCGGATGAAGTGAAACACGCTGTTCTTGAAGACGACGGCAGAGTCCTGCACGTCTTTGATGCTCTTGTTGTCCTTGAGGTCGGCATTGGCGAGCGCGAGTTGCCCCGCGCGATGAGCCTCTGCCAGCATGCACTTGAACTCGATCTCCGAAAGCCCCCACTCCGAACGCGCCTCCTTGAGGTGGCGCCACACGTGCGAAATATAGGCGCGGCGATTGCCGGCCCAGCCTTGCGCCTGGCTCGCCGCATGACGGCGCACCTCGCGAGCGAAGCCCGCCAGATCCGGCCTCCCAGCCACCGGCTCGAGTTCGGGCTCGGGCGCTGCGATCGGCGGCGCCGGCTGCACCAGGCGCGGGCGCGCGACGGGGGGCACACCAGCCGCAGGCCCGCGCGCGACCGCACCTCTCTCACCGGCAGCATCGACAAAGCGGCGCAACAGGCCCAACCGAAGCACCGCAAGATCGGTCTGCGTTATGCCCAGATGCTCTGCGGCAAGCGCCGCGATCAGCCGAGAGTCCGTGCCGAAATCGCGCGGATGGCGGGCGAGCTGGGCCGCCAGCAGGCGGCCGGCCTTCGCTGAAAAGCCAGCCTTCCCGCCAAGACCTGCCTTGATCTTGTTGCCGAACGCACGCTCGAGGGCGACCGTTGCCAACGCCGAGCGCAAACGCGAGGGCGTTGCCACCCCCTTGATCTTGAGATTGTAGGCGCGCTGTACGATGGCGGCGCGCAGGCCGTCCGGCGTTGTCAGCGCCTTGAGGCGCTTTGCCGGCTCGCGCTGCAGACCCAGCGCCTTGGCTATGAGCCGAACGTCCCTCAGCTCGTTCCATGAACGCGGCAGATTGCCCTTGAAGCCGAGGAAGGCGGTCGCATGCGCCGAACCGGCATCGGTCGCCTCGATGCGCGAGCCGGTCACCGTCACAAAGCCGGCCGCGAGCAGATTGTCGACTTCCTGTTCCAGCAGGGTGCGCCACTGCGATGCCGAAAGGCGCTGCGCCACGATCGTGGCCAGGTCGCCGGCGACGTCGCCCTTGGCGGCGCCGCGCGCCGCGCTGGCAACGCGCACCAGCACGATCTCGCGCACACGCCCGGTATTGACCAAGCCGGATACGGCCGGTTTCTCGAGGACGGCGGCCTTCATGGGCGTCGGGCCTCCTGCAATTGGGCAGCGCCCGCACCGGTCGCTGGCGCGGGCGGGTCGTGTCGCAGCAAATCGCCGGACGCGCGAATCACCGGAGGCTACAGACTCATCTTGTAGAATTTCGGCTAGAACGCCAAGAGCTTGCGTATCCGCCGGTCCCGCATGCTCCTTGCGCTTTCGAGTTGTAACGCCGCACGGGTCTTCGTGCCGCGCGTCACCCGCCGTAGCGCGAAAGACCGCCCGTGATCGCCTTTCGGCCAAACTAACGTCACGATTGGGTTGTGCAATCAGCGCCGGGGAAACAGGGCACGCCGACGGACTTTGCTCACGCCGCCCAGGGGCTACTATCTGGCTCGTCTTTCGACGAGGTGAGGCGGCAATGCAAAGGAAGGCTTCCAGCGCACGCTCTGTTGATCCGGGCCTGACGGCCTGCCGCGCAGCCTTAACGGGTGGTTAACGGATCAGCGTCATTATTGTTACCAAACAATGAAGCCTAACCGTCCCACGGCGGGAGAGTGAAGATGTATCGCGTACTGGTACCCGCAATCCTTTCCGTGCTGCTCGCCGGCTGCGGCATGGCCAGCTCCACGTTCACGGCGGGGTTCGCCGATTCAGGCCAGCCGTCGAGCGCGCTTCCCACCAGCCGCACCTTGCGCGACACATCCGATACGCCGAGGACGACCGAGAGCCAGCGCAAAGTCGCCAGCACCACCAGCGCCACTGATCGCATCCCCAAGGGCACATTCGAGCGCGCACCGTCCGGCGCTTTGTCCGACCGCGACTACAGCGGCACGCGGCTCGACCCGGACAAGGCACGCGACCTGGTCAATGCCTATCGCAAGGAGAAGGGGCTCAAGCCGCTGAAGCTCAATACGGCCCTCACCGAGGCAGCCAAGAACCACTCGCGCGATCTGGCCAAATGGGATCGCATCTCGCACTACGGTTCGGACGGATCCAATCCCTGGGACCGGGTGAAGCGCGTCGGCTACAACGCCAAGCTCGCCGCCGAGAACGTCGGCACCGGCCAGGCCTCGATCGACGAGGTCATGCGAGGCTGGAAGGCGAGCCCGGGGCACAACAAGAACCTGCTGCTTGCCGATGCCGAGCACATGGGGATTGCCCTCGTGCAGGACCCCAAGACCGAATTCAAGACATTCTGGACACTGGTGATCGGCTCTTCGCTGTAAGGGCTCTCGCGGGCTGCCCCGAGCCGACTCGGCACCACGCCCCTACATCTAGTAAGGCTGCTCCATCTGGCGTGCTTCGGCCTTGCGCCGCGCCATTTCGGCCACTCCCGCCCAAGCCCAGCTGCGTCCCGCGTCGCCCTTGAGGCTGTGGAACGTGGAAAAGAAGTCGGCGACATCGGCGGCAAGGACGCCATGCCTGCTCTCCAATACCGCCACCATGGCTTCCACCTCGGCGGGTGTCGGGGTCGCCTCTTCCTGGAAATGCCAGCCGGATGCCATCATTGTGTCCTTGCGATCATGTTACGTGCGCGTCAAAGCAAGATCGGCGCCAACCGCAATTGCGCATAGTCGCCTCGTTCTGGCCCCCGGAAAGTGGTAGAGGGACTAGGTCTTGCCCGGTCGTTTGGCCCAGCAGCCCAAGCTGGCGCAGAGTGTGCCGTTACGGAGCAGCAGGCTCGGAGACGCTGCGATGGTGAACAAGCCTGTCATGGCCCTGCTCGCTGGCGTCTTCGCCCTGTACGCGTCGCTGTCTGCGAGCAGTGAAGCCATGGCCCAGGGCAAGGGGGAGAACCGCCCTGCCGCGCCATCGAGAAGCGGCCCATCCGGGGCCGAAGGACGCGGCACGACGGCGCCGTCACCGCAGCAGCCCCCCACGGAAGACGAGGCCCAATCCGAGAGCGAAGAGCTGCCGGGCGCGCAGGGCGCATGCCCGGACCGGGGTCGCAAGCTGGAGCTGATCGTCTGAAAGGGAGGAGGCTAGAGACCATCCGATCGAGATGGAATCGCCGATCCTTCCGTTGTCATCCCGCAACTTCGCGCCAGCGAAATATCAGGCATCTTGAAGCGTGGCTAACCGGGCGACCGCAAAGCCATCCGGCAAGGCCCCTGCTCTGCGCGCTCACGCGCTCCGGCCGGGGATGATATGACAAGCGTGGCGCGTGGATTTCCGGTTCAACCTGGATCGGAGCCGCCGGCTACTGAGCTTTCGTGCTGGTGGCCGCCGCCTTCTGCGCGGCCTTTGGCGGCGATTTCTTGGCTGCAGCCGCCGCCTTCTTCGCCTTGTCGGCATTCTGCGTGGCGACGGCCTTGCCCTTGGTCTTCTTCTTGGCCACCGCGCGGCGCCGGCCGGTTCCGCATTCGAACGAGATGACGGCCTGCCGCATGGTCATCGGTCCTTTGGCGTCTTCCGCCATCGGCAGGGTATCTATGCTCTTGGCGTCGAACAGCGACTTCCAGCCGTGCGTCTGGAAGCCATGCTCGAGCAGGCTCGCGGCTCGCACGGTGCGCTCGCGACCTGTGGCTTCGCCCAGCACGACCGCGATCAGGCGGCGGCCGTCGCGGGTGGCGCTGGCCACCACGTTGAAGCCGCTGTCGCACGTGAAGCCGGTCTTGAGTCCATCCGCCCCCTCGTAGTTCGTGAGCAGGCCGTTGTGCGTGCGCAGCTTGCGCTTTCCAATCCGCATGTCGACCATCGACCACAGCCCGGCGTATGCGGGATGATCGCGCACGACAGCGGTGGCGAGCTTGCCGAGGTCGCGCGCCGTCGTCACCTGCTCGGCCGCCGGCAGCCCGTTGGCGTTGACGAACTTCGTGCGCGTCATGCCGAGCCGCGCGGCTGTCGCGTTCATGCGCGCAACGAACGCCTCCTGCGAGCCGGCAACCGCCTCCGCCAGCATCACCGCCACGTCGTTGGCTGACTTGACGATCAGGGCCTGCAGGGCCGTCTCGACCGTCATCTCGGCGCCGACCGGCAGCCCGACCTTGCTCGGCGGCTGGCTGTTGGCGAGCTCCGAGCAGCCGATCTTGCTTTCAAGCGTAAGCTTGCCTTCCTTAACGGCGTCAAAAACAACATAGGCCGTCATGATCTTGGTGAGCGACGCCGGGTGCCAGAGATTGTCCGGATCCTCGGCATAGAGCACCCGGCCGTCGGCCGCATCGAACAGCAGCGTCGGCCCGGCCGAGGCCGGCGAGGCGAGCGCGACTGCGAGTGCCCCCGTGACGGCCCGTGCGATCTTCACCAGCATGCATCCCCCTCGAGGTCCCGGCGGACGCACTCAATTCATCCGCCTATAAGGCACTTTTGCGGTGCTGCGCGTCGCGCATCCAGCGTTATCCGCTTTTTCGGCGGCGACGTGGCACAAAAAGCTCGGCCAGCGCTTGCGAAAAAGTGGTGCCCCAGGTCCGACTCGAACGGACACGTCGTTGCCGACACCAGATTTTGAGTCTGGCGCGTCTACCGGTTCCGCCACTGGGGCCTGCACTGGTGAAGGGCGGCATCATAGTGATGGTATTCGGGGCGTCAACGCGCAGCTCTCGTGCGTGCAGCACGCCGTGACGTGCCGCGCTGTCGCGGTTTCTGCCTTCCCGTCGCGCCCCATGCCGTCACATAGACGGCCCCTGCGGTGCCGAGCCCGTAGGCGAGCATGGAAAGCCCGACGAGTGCAAACAAGCCCCAGGCCGGCGCGCCGGTCACGCTCAGCAGCAAGCCGCCGGCCGCGATGACCATGAGCCGGAGCGTCGATGCCAGCACGGGCCCCACCACCCTGCCCGCACCCTGCGAGGCGAAGTAAAGGCACAGCCCCAGCCCGAAGAAGCCGAAGCAGGGGCCAGCCCAGCGAAGATAGAGATTGGCCGACGCCCGCACGCCGGCATCCGTGGTGAACAGGCCTGACCACAGATCCGGCACCACCGCCACGACGAGGCCGATCGCGCCCGCCGTCGCGACCGACACGAGCCCACCCATCCAGGCCACACTGCGGGCACGCGCCACATCGCCGGCGCCGATCGCCATCCCGACCATGGGCACGCAGGCGACGCCCAGGGCGAACACGATCGGAACCAACAGGAATTCCAGCCGCGCGCCGATGCCGTAGCCGGCCAGCGCCTCAGTGCCGAAGCCGGCCACCAGCCCAGTGAGAATCAGCACCGTCAGAACCGCCTGAAGGGGTGAGAACGCGGCAACGGCTCCGACCTTCAGGATGTCCAGGAACATCTCGCGGCGCAGGCTGCCGCGCTCGGGCGCCAGCGTGATGCGGGCACGGCCGCTGAGCAGGAACCAGAGCAGAAACAGCGCCCCCGCAACGTAGGCGATGATCTGGCCCGCGGCGACGCCGATGATTCCGGTGCGCGGGAACGGTCCGAGACCGAGCGACAAGCCGCCGCCGAGCGCGATCTGGATGGCGGCCACAAGCAGAAGCGTCAGCGACGGCACCTGCATATTGCCCGTGCCGCGCACGATCGAAGCCAGCGTGTTGCACAGCCATATGGCGATGGCGCCGGCAAACAGCATGTTGGAATAGATCAGTGCCTGGTCGAGCACACGGCCCGATCCACCCAGAAGACCGAAGATCGCCGGGCCGAGCATCAGAAAGAACGCGGTGAAGGCCAACCCGGCGCATGCCCCTATGACCACCGCGTGCAGGGCCAGCATTTGCGCGCGCGTCGCATCGCCGGCCCCGAGCGCCCGGCTGATCGCCGACGACACACCGCCGCCCATCGCACCCGCGGACATCATCTGTGTCAGCATTGCCATCGGGAACACCAGCGCCATAGCAGCCAGCGGCGTGGTGCCGAGCAGGCCCATGTAGACCGTCTCGGCAATGGCGACGAGCGCCGTGACCAGCATGGCGGCCACGTTGGGCAACGCCAGCCGCAGCAGCATCGGCAAGATCGGCGCCGTCAACAGGTCCGGTTTCGACTTGGCCACCGGCCCTGCCGCTGACACTGCGTTGGTCATGAACCGCGTTTCCAGCCTGATGTGTTCAAGCCGACGGTGCGGCGGCGTGCGCAGCCTCGCACCACAGCTTGGCGGACGAGGCCATGTGCAGCACGATCCACAACGGCACGAGATAGACAGGAGTTGGGAGCGATCACCACACACCTCCAATGCTGGGCTGCTGCAACCCATAACTATATTCTAGATAGTAACTTGTCTATATGAAGCGACTTGATGATCGCGAGGTCGTGACCTAGATTCAGCCCATGGCAACCGGATATGGCCAGAAATGCCCGGTAGCGCGCGCGCTCGACGTGATCGGCGAGAAGTGGTCGCTGCTCATCCTGCGCGACCTGTTCCGCAAAGGTCCCTTGCGCTTTCAGGATCTGGAGCAGGGGCTGGCCGGCATCGCGCCCAATACGCTGTCGGCGCGGCTGAAGGCGCTCGAGAGCCAGGGGGTCGTTGCCACCCGGCTCTATGAGAGCCATCCGCCGCGCTACGAATACTTCCTTACCGAGAAGGGCAAGGCGCTCGGCCCAGTGCTCAAGGCATTGCGCAGTTGGGGCGAGAGCTACGGCTGACGTGCCCGCCTCGCCCGATCAACATGGGAATGCCGCCTGCCCGAGGCCATGGTGTGCCGCGCCGTCCGCAGCCGGCCTTGTCGCCTAGCTCCGCAAACGGGACCGTGACACTGCCCACCGCTGGCGATTGCCGCATCTCTCCGATAGAATGTTCAATGTGATGACCAGCACCCCCTCCGGATCAAACCCGACAGATGCCAGCACCTCCTTCGGCTTCAGGGAGGTTGCGCCAGAAGCGCGACAAGGGCTCGTCAACGACGTGTTCTCCACCGTCGCCGGCCGCTACGACCTGATGAACGACCTGATGTCGGGCGGCCTGCACCGCCTCTGGAAGGAAGACCTGGTCGCCTGTCTCAACCCGCCCCTCTCCGCGCGCCGCTTCGACCTCATCGACGTTGCCGGCGGTACCGGCGACGTGACGCTTCGCTTCCTGCGTGCCGGTGGTCCCGGGTGCTCGGCAGTGCTTTGCGACATCAGCCCCGAGATGGTGGCAGTCGGCAGGAAACGCATAGCCGAAGCCGGACTTTCGCATCGTGCGGCGCTGTCGATCGGAAATGCCGAGGCCCTGCCCTTCCCCGACAAATCGTTCGACGCCTACACCATCGCCTTCGGCATCCGCAACGTCACGCACATCGACAGGGCGCTGAGCGAAGCCTATCGCGTGCTCAAAACGGGCGGCCGCTTTCTCTGTCTCGAGTTCTCCGCCTGCGAGGTGCCTCTGCTCGACCGCATCTACGACTTCCATTCCTTCGAGATCATCCCGCGCCTGGGTCAGTTGACCGCCGGTGCGGCAGACCCCTACCGCTACCTGGTCGAGAGCATCCGCAAGTTCCCCAAGCAGGAGGCATTCGCGAGCATGGTCCGCGCCGCGGGCTTCGGCCGGGTCACCTATCGCAACCTCACCGGTGGCATAGCTGCCATCCACTCCGGCTGGCGCATCTGAACGCCTCGTTGTGCAGGCGGCCTGCTCAATCAGAACTCCAGGACCTTCAGACATGCCCTTCGACGCATCCGCCGAGTCCGTTTACGTTCGCGACCTCGACGACCTGGCCAGGCGCGGGAGGTTGCGCCGGCTGGCACCTCGCGCGGGCCTCGACTTCTCCTCCAACGACTACCTCGCACTCGCCGAGTCTCGCGAGCTGCGCAAAGCCGCGCTGGCTGCACTGGCGCGCGGCGTGCCGATCGGAGCCGGTGGATCGCGTCTGCTGCGCGGCAACCATCCCGAGCATGAGGCGCTCGAGAGCGAAGCGGCCGCCTTCTTCGGTGCCGAGGCAGCGCTCTTCTTCGTCGGCGGGTTTGCGGCCAACAGCGCCATCTTCTCGACGCTGCCCCAGCGCGGAGATCTCGTGGTCTACGATGCTCTGATCCATGCCAGCGCCCACCACGGCTTGCGCAGTGGACGCGCCGACGCCGTCGCAGCCGCCCACAATGATGCCGACGCCTTCGAGGACGCCATCCGCCGCTGGCGGTCGGCCGGCGGGGTCGGCCGACCGTGGATTACGGTGGAAACCCTCTACAGCATGGACGGCGATCGCGCGCCGCTCGACGACCTGGCGGCCATTGCCGACCGCCACGATGCCATGCTGGTCATCGACGAGGCGCACGCCACCGGCGTATTCGGGCCGGACGGACGCGGGTTGGGCGCCGGGCTCGAGGGGCGCCCCAACGTTGTCTCCCTGCACACCTGCGGCAAGGCGCTGGGCTCCGTCGGCGCACTCATCTGTGCGCCGCGCTCGCTGCGCGACTTCCTCGTCAACCGCTGCCGCCCCTTCATATTCGCTACGGCACCTTCACCTCTGATCGCGGCAACGGTGCGCGCCTCACTCGATCTGTGCCGGACGCAGCCCGAACGCCGCGACCAGCTTCAACGCCTGATCGCACACACCGGGTGCGAGCTCAAGAAGCGCTGCGGCCTCGACCCCAGCGGATCGCAAATCCTTCCTGTCATTGTGGGTGAGGACACGCGCGCCACGACGCTTGCCTCGGCGATGCAGGCCTGCGGCTACGACATCCGTGCCATTCGTCCGCCCACGGTTCCCGAAGGAACCGCGCGACTGAGGATCGCGCTGACGCTCAACACGGATGCACAGGCCGTCAGCACCATGCTGGACAGGCTTGCGGTCGAGCTGAGCAGGCTCGGCGCCTAGCGGTAAGCCACGGGGCTTCGGCTTGGGCCTGTGCCGCCGGGGGCGACAATCGTCCACAAACGATAAGCCCGTACGTCGCTTGACCCCACGGCGCGGTCAGGCAATGTGCCACCCTCGCTCCGCGTGCGATTTGCATCCTGGAACCGTCATCAGCTCATGGCTTCAACGCTCGGCAACGTCCTGCGCCTGATGCGTGCCGGCATCGTTCTGGCCCAGCACGGTGTGCGCTTTGTGCCGGCCGGCACGAAGGCACCGTTCGTGTTGCATCTGGCACGCGCGGCAACGTTTCCGATTCAGGCCCTCACCTGGCCGTTCCGTCTCGGGACGCCGAAGAACCGGCGCGTTGCCAGCGCGCTCACCAGCCTTGGCCCCAGCTACATAAAGCTCGGGCAGTTTCTCGGCACGCGCGCCGACCTCATAGGGCCTGAGCTCGCCGAAGATCTGCGCCACCTGCAGGACAAGTTGCCCCCCTTCTCCATGAAGGAAGCACGGCAGGCCGTCGAGGAGGCGCTGGGCGGCAGGCTCGAGGACCACTTCGCGGAGTTCGGCCCGCCCGTCGCCGCGGCATCGATCGCCCAGGTTCACAAGGCCGTGGTGATCGACACCGGGGGACGCCGCGACGTGGCCGTGAAGGTGCTGCGCCCCGGGGTCGAGAGGCGCTTCCGACGCGACCTCGACAGCTATTTCTTCGCCGCGCGGCAGATCGAGCGCTTCCATCCGCCGTCGCGGCGCTTGCGCCCGGTGGCGGTGGTCGACACGCTCGCCCACTCCGTCGAGATCGAGATGGATCTGAGGCTGGAAGCTGCCGCCATCTCGGAGATGGCCGACAACATCACCGGCGATGTCAATCTGCCCGACGGCGGATTCCGCGTGCCTACGGTTGATTGGCGCCGCACGGCCAAGCGCGTGCTGACCCTGGAGTGGATCGACGGCATTCCGATCTCGGACCACGCTGCACTCAAGGCTGCCGGTCACGACCTCAAGGCGCTGGGCCTTACCGTCCTGCGCTCATTCCTGCGCCACGCCATGCGCGACGGCTTCTTCCACGCGGACATGCACCAGGGCAACCTGCTCGTCGACAAGCAGGGCATGGTCGTCGCCGTCGACTTCGGCATCATGGGCCGCCTCGGCACCCGGGAGCGGCGTTTCCTCGCCGAGATCCTGCACGGCCTCATCACCCGCGACTACCACCTCGCGGCCGCGGTGCACTTCGACGCCGGCTACGTGCCCCCGCATCACTCGGTCGATGTGTTCGCCCAGGCCATGCGTGCCATTGGTGAGCCTATCCACGGCCGAACCGCAGCGGAGATCTCGATGGCCGATCTGCTGGGGCAGCTGTTTGCCTACACCGAGGTCTTCGACATGGCCACGCGGCCGGAGCTGATCCTGCTGCAGAAGACAATGGTGGTCGTGGAAGGCGTGGCACGGGGGCTCGACCCCGAGCTCAACATGTGGACCGCTGCCGAGCCGATCGCCAAGGCGTGGGTGGAGGCGAACTACGGCATGGCCGGTCGGCTGAAGGAAGCGGGCGAAGGCGCAGAGGTGCTCGGCAAGGTGCTGGCCGAGGTCCCGCGCCTGCTGGAGCAGGCCGAGCGCACCGCGCTCGCTCTCGCCGACATGTCGCGCGGAGGCTTGCGCCTCGACGACGACACCATCGAGCGCCTCGCCGAGGCGCAGGCCCACCATGGCCGCTGGACACGCCGGGCGCTATGGACCGGTGCCCTGGCGCTGGTTGCGATGGCCCTCTGGCTGATGGCGCCGGCAGGATAGCTCCCTGTTGCAGAAGCAAAAAAGCGCGCCAACGCGGCCATGGCGGCAGCTCAGACTCCCGTCGCAATAAGGTTAAGAAACGGTTCCGGCGCGCCCCTGCGCCTGCGCGGATATAGTTTACCAAGATTGCAGCATCCGCACGGGGGCGTTTGCGCCGACCACCGATGCTCCAACACCCTGTCTATCGAGCCTTCGAGCGGGATCGGCGCTTGGACTTGGCGCGGGGGCTCGCTTTGGCGTGCATCTGCGTCGATCACCTGCCCGGAAACTACTTCTCCCGCTTCACCCTGCACGCCTACGGTTTCAACGACGCCGCAGAGGTGTTCGTGCTCATCGCCGGAATGTCGGCCGGCATCGCCTACTGGGGCGGCTTCGAGCGCAAGGGCGTGATCCACGGGATGCGATCCATCATCAGGCGGATGGGACAGGTCTACGCCACGCACGTTCTGCTCGTCGCACTGTCGGCGGCGTTGCTGTGGTGGGCAGCCCATGCCACCGGCAACAATGCCTTTCTCGACATCATTCATTTCGGCTACTTCGGCGGAACGCTTGGCGATGAGATCTGGCGCGTCCTCACTCTGCGCCTCCAGCCGCACTATTTGAACATCCTGCCGCTTTACGTCGTGTTCCTGGCGCTGCTCCCGGCCGCCTTTGTGTTGCGGCGCCTGCACTGGGCGCTGCTGCTTGCCGTGTCGATAGACGTCTGGCTCCTGCCGAGGATGCTCGGCACAAATCTGCCGAGCGATCTGCACGGCCGCGGCTGGTATTTCAACCCGTTCGCCTGGCAGCTGCTGTTCGTCGTCGGCCTCCTGTGGGGCGAGGCGCAGCGGCACGGACAGTCGCTGGGGCGGCATCGCGTGCTTGCTCTTGCAGCCGCACTCTATTGCCTCTTTGCCCTGGCGGCGGTAGCGCCGTGGGCGAAGCTGCCGCAGTTCGCGCATCTGCGCTTCCTGCCGGTCGACTGGATGGGCTCCGTCGACAAGGAGGACATGTCCCCGCTGCGCATCTTGAATGTCCTGGCGCTCGCCTACCTCGCCGTATACTTCGTGCAGCGCAACGATGCCTGGCTCGACACCCGGGTCGCACGCACCTTCCGCACCATGGGTCGCGCATCCCTCACAGTGTTCGCCGTCGGCTCAATCGTCGATGTCGTGGGCTGGATCATCTATGCGCAGGGCGGGCAGGGCGTTGCCTGGCAGTTCGCCATGATCGCTGCAAGCATCGCCATCATGGCCGTGACGGCGAGCGGCTATGAGTTCGTTGCCCGGACCGGATGGCGCGAAGCGGCAACGCGCGCGGTGCGATTGCCGCGCCACGGCTTCAAAGGGCAATAGCCGTCACGCCTGCGGGCTCCATCGCCGTCGAACGCCGACGCCGCGGCATGCCCATTGACTAATGGGTAATTTCCCACGCATATAGCCTGCATGAGCGGCACGACCAGCGAATTGCTGTCCGAAATAGAGGCTTTCCTTGCGGAAACAGGCATGACGGCGACCAAGTTTGGGGTCGCGGCCGTCAACGACGGCCATCTCGTCCGCAACCTGCGCAAGGGCAACAGCGTGACCCTCAAGACGGCCGACAAGGTGCGCGGCTATATGCATGACAGCCGCCAAGCGCTGCCGGGACGGCCGGCATCGCGGGAAGCAACGCCGACCAGACGCGTCCTCCTCATCATCAGCGGGGGCATCGCTGCCTACAAGTGCCTCGATCTGATCCGGCGTCTGCGCGAGCGCAACATTGCCGTGCGTGCGGTCATGACCAGGGCGGCGCAGGAATTCATCACGCCGCTGTCGGTCGGGGCGCTCAGCAGCGACCGCGTCTTCACGGAGCTGTTCGACCTCAACGACGAGCGCGAGATCGGGCACATCCGCCTGTCGCGCGAGGCCGATCTCATCGTGGTGGCCCCGGCCACCGCCGATCTCCTCGCCAAGATGGCGGGCGGCCACGCCGACGACCTCGCCTCGTGCGTGCTGATGGCCACCGACAAGCCGGTGCTGGTGGCTCCGGCCATGAACCCGCGCATGTGGCAGCATCCGGCGACGCGGCGCAACGTGGCAATGCTGGAGGCAGACGGCATTCACTTCGTAGGTCCCAATGTCGGCGAGATGGCCGAGCGTGGAGAGGCCGGCCCCGGCCGTCTTGCCGAAGTGCCGGAGCTGATCGAGGCAATATTGAACCTGCTGGCGTCCGTTGCGCCCCCACCCGCTCCCGGCGCCTCCCGGCGCGGAGGAACGGAATGTCCTCGCGGGCTGCTGTCCGGCCGGCATGTGCTTGTGACCAGCGGCCCCACGCACGAGCCGATCGATCCCGTGCGCTACATCGCCAATCGCTCGTCCGGCAAGCAGGGTGCGGCCATCGCCGCCGAGGCCGCTGCGCTGGGTGCCCGCGTGACACTCGTCACCGGCCCGACCAGCCTGCCAGCGCCTCCCGGCATCCACGTCGTTGCGGTCGAGACGGCACGAGAGATGCTGGCGGCCGTGCGCGCGGCGCTTCCCGCCGATATCGCCATCTTCGCCGCCGCCGTTGCCGACTGGCGCGTCGCGGGCGAAGCGCGTGAGAAGATCAAGAAGGGCGGCAAGGGCGCACCGAAGCTCGAGCTTGTCGAGAACCCCGATATCCTGAAGACTATTGCTGCGGAGGGCACCGGCAGGCGCCCGCCGCTCGTCATCGGCTTTGCCGCCGAGACAGAGAACGTAATCGAGTACGCCATGAAGAAGCGCAGGGCAAAGGGAGCGGATTGGATCGTCGCCAATGACGTCTCGCCGGAAACCGGAATCATGGGCGGCGACCGCAATACGGTGCATCTCATTACAGCCGAGGGAGTGGAAAGCTGGCCCGAATTGGACAAGGCGGACGTGGCCCGGCGCCTCGTCGCGCGAGCGGCGGGACAACTCGCCGATATCGCCGCCCAAGCGTAGCGGTTGCAGCGCCTGCGCGACGGCTGACCGTCAAGGTCGTGCGCCTCCCGCACGGCCGCGATCTCGACCTTCCGGCCTATCAGTCCGCGGGCGCAGCCGGCATGGACCTCTTGGCCGCAGTGCCGAAGTCCAAGCCGCTGACGCTCAAGCGCGGCGCTCGTGCGCTGGTGCCCACAGGGCTCGTCATGGAGTTGCCGCCCGGATTCGAGGCGCAGGTGCGCCCCCGCTCAGGGCTGGCGCTGCGCCACGGTGTCACGGTGCTCAACAGCCCCGGCACCATCGATAGCGACTATCGCGGCGAGGTGCAGATCCTGCTCGTCAACCTCGGCAGCGCCGCTTTCCGCATCGCGCGCGGAGAGCGCATCGCCCAGCTCGTCATCCAGCGCGTGGAGCGGGCTCGGCTCATGGCAGCCATCGAGACGAACGCCACCCGGCGTGGCGCCGGCGGCTTCGGCTCAACGGGCAGAGGGCGCAAGCCCGCCAAGAAAGCCGGCAAGCCCGCGGCGCGGCCGCGTTCTCCAAGGCGCAAGCGCCGCTCGCCGTAGTTATGCTCGCTTTCTGTCTTTAGTCTGCCGGCATGCAGAGAACCCCGATACGACGAGGCGCGCAGCATGACCGGAACGCTCGAAATCAAGACGCTTGCAGCGGTGCGCGCGTGGGGGCGCGGGCGCGTTTTCGGCGACATTTGCGAAACCATCGGCAATACGCCGCTGGTCCGTCTCGCGCGCCTCGCCAAGGCCGCGAACGCCAAGGCCGAGATCCTGATGAAGCTCGAGTTCTTCAATCCGCTGTCGAGCGTCAAGGACCGCATCGGCGTGGCCATGGTTGACGCGCTCGAGGCACAAGGCCGTCTGCAGCCCGGCAGGAGCGTACTCATCGAGCCGACATCGGGCAACACCGGCATTGGTTTGGCCTTCGTTGCAGCCGCACGCGGCTACCGCCTGATCCTGGTGATGCCGGAATCGATGTCGATCGAGCGGCGCAAGATCCTTGCTTTCCTCGGCGCCGAGCTCGAGCTCACTCCGCGGGAGAAGGGCATGAAGGGAGCAATCGCGCGCGTCAACGAGCTCCTCGCTGAAATTCCGGATTCGCTCATGCCCGGCCAGTTCGACAATCCCGCCAACCCGCTCGTGCACGAGAAGACGACGGCCGAGGAGATCTGGACCGACACCGGCGGCAACATCGACGCGCTCGTGTTCGGCGTCGGCACGGGCGGCACCTTGACCGGCTGCGGGCGCATCCTCAAGGAGCGCAAGCCCGGCCTCAAGATCATCGCCATCGAGCCGGCCGCGAGCCCCGTGCTTTCGGGGGGCGAGCCCGGCCCACACAAGATTCAGGGCATCGGCCCAGGCTTCGTGCCGGCGGTGCTCGAGACCAGTCTGATCGACGAGGTCATCAAGGTGCCGGACGACATGGCGTTCGAGGTCGCGCGGCTGCTGGCCCGCGTGGAAGGCATCCCCGGCGGCATCTCGACCGGCGCCAATCTCGCCGGCGCGCTCACAGTTGCGGCGCGCGACGCCATGGCCGGCAAGACCATTGTCACCGTCGCGCCTTCCTGCGCCGAGCGCTACTTCTCGAGCGACCTGTTCGCCACGCCGCAGAAATCAGCAAACTGAGCTTAAGCGCCACCGGAAGGCCCAACATCAGGCACCCTTTCGCCGCCGCGCAACCGAAGGCCAGCCGCAAACCTCGCTTACGCACATAGCCCTTGTGCACGCTTCACTTGGAGAAGGGAAGGGTTATGCGCATCTGGAATTTTGCTCCGCTCATAGCGGTCGCGTTCGCCGCCATCGGCGTTACGGCCCGTCAGGCCGCTGCAGATCCCAATTTGCGGGTTTCTGGTCCGCACGTTCACGAGAATCTGGCCGTCTACTTCCTGCATGGCGCCAGCGTCGGCGGCCCTGTGCCGCTCACCCTGCAGGAGGCGCTCGCCAAGGGCACCGTTCAGGTGGTCGAGACGGGGCGCGTCAACGAGCTGCAGATCGAGAACAAGGGCGCCGAGGAGGTGTTCATCCAGGCCGGCGACATCGTGAAGGGCGGCAAGCAGGACCGCGTGCTCACCGTCAGCTTCCTGCTGCCTGCCAATTCGGGACGTGTGCCGATTGCCTCATTCTGCGTCGAGCAGGGCCGCTGGTCGGCGCGCGGCCGTGAGGACCACATGAGGTTCTCGAGCGCCCAGGAAGCGATGCCGTCGCGCAGCGCGCTGCTGGCCATGGCCGCCCCGCCTGCCGAGCCGCAGCCGCAACCGGGCGACGGCAGAGCGCGCGTTGCAGCACCCGAGCCCAACGACGTTGCAAACAAGCAGCGCAAGGTGTGGGAGCAGGTGACCTCGACCCAGAACAAGCTGGCCGGCGGCCTCAACGCCCAGGTTGCGGCGCCGCAGTCTGCGACCAGTCTCCAGCTCACACTCGAGAACGAGAAGCTGAAGGAGGCGCGTGCAGCCTACACCGCTGCGCTCGAGGCCCTGGGGAAGAAGGATGATGACGTCGTCGGCTACGTCGTCGCCATCAACGGCAAGATAAGCACTGCCAACCTCTACCCCTCCAATGCGCTGTTCCGGAAGATGTGGAGCAAGCAGCTTGCTGCAAGCGTCACCGAGGCGATCGGCGAGAAGCTGCAGGCTCCTCAGGCGGCCGCGCCGCCGCCACCGCCGCCAAAGGTCAGCGAATTCCTGGCCGAGGCCGAGCGCGGCAAACCGCATGAGCGCGCCGTCGCTGCCGACGTGCGCGTCGAGACGCGGGATGCCGACAGGGCTCTCTACAACGAGGCCCGCAGCCCCAAGGGCAAATGGATTCACCGCAGCTACCTGGCAAAGTGAGACAATCCCCTCCCTGTGGCGGCAAGGCACGGGGAGGGGTTGACGGCGCACACGGGGCGCCCGATCTGCTATAGACTGTTCCCGCAGTCACAGCAGACGGAGCCCCGGCGCGCGGCATGCCCCTCAGCCCTGAAGAAATCGAACGCTACAAGCGGCATCTGGTGCTGCGCGAAGTCGGCGGCCAGGGCCAGCAGAAGCTGAAGGACGCGCGCGTGCTGGTCGTCGGCGCCGGGGGGCTTGGCTCGCCGGTGCTCTTGTACCTCGCCGCGGCCGGGGTCGGCACGCTCGGCATCATCGACGACGACGCGGTCTCCCTCGACAACCTGCAGCGCCAGATCGCCCACGACACGCCCCATGTCGGCGCCCCCAAGGTGGAGAGCGCAACAGACGCCATCGGCCGCCTCAATCCGCATGTGCGCGTCGAAGCGCACGGGGTTCGCCTCGATGCGGGCAACGCGCTCGACATCATCTCGCGCTACGACATCGTGGCGGACGGATCCGACAATTTTCCGACCCGCTATCTCGTCAGCGATGCCTGCTACCTGGCGCGCAAGGCACTGGTGTTTGCCGCCGTCGGACCGTTCGACGGGTACCTCACGACGCTCAAGCCGCACGAGACCGGCCCCGACGGCAAACCCTACCCGACCTACCGCTGCATCTTCCCCGATGCGCCGCCACCCGGCACGGTCGCCAACTGCGCCGAGGTCGGTGTGCTCGGCGCCACCGTCGGCGTCATCGGTACGTTGCAGGCGACCGAGGTCATCAAGGAGGTACTGGCGCTCGGCGAAAGCCTGGCGGGCCGGCTCTTGATCTACGACGCACGATCGGCGCGCTTCAACGAGATCAAGATCGCCTGGGACCCGACCAATCCGCTTTCCGGAACGGCGCCGAGCATTCGCGATCTTTCGATCCACAAGAGTGCAAGGGAAGGCGCTGTTTGCGCGGCCTGAGTCGCACCGAGCGGGGCACTGAGATGGCGATCCGCGGCATCCTCTTCGACAAGGACGGCACCGTCGTCGACTACTGGCGCACTTGGATACCGATCAACCGGCAGGTGGCGTTGTTCGCCGCCGGCGGCAACGCCGAGCTTGCCGACGAGCTGTTGCAGCTTGGAGGACACGACCCCGTCACCGATCACGTGGCGGCGGGCACGGTGTTGGCGGCCGGCAGCGTCGAGGATATCGCCGACCTGTTCGCGACGCGCCTCGGCCCGCGCACGCCGCCCGATTTGGCAGCCGGCATCGACCTCATATTCCGCCAGGGCGGCACCCTGCATTCGGTTCTGATCGACGGCGCGCGCGAGACGCTCGCGGAGCTGAAGCGCCGCGGCATTCGCGTGGGCCTTGCCACCAACGATTCCATCGGCGGGCTGGAAGCCTCGCTCGCCCCTCACGGCATCCTCGATCTCTTTGATTTTCGCGCCGGCTGCGATTCCGGCCATGGCTCGAAACCTGACCCCGGCATGGCGCTCGCGTTCTGCGACGCGATTGGCATGTCGCCGAGGGAGATGGCGGTCGTCGGCGATGCCATTCACGATCTCGCCATGGGCCGCGCCGCCGGAGCCGGGCTCACCGTCGGTGTGCTGTCGGGCACCAGTGCGCGCGAAGACTTCGAGGACTACGCCGATCTCGTCCTCGACAGCATCAACGACCTTCCGGACCTCAAGGCGTTCGGCGCGGGCTCCTGATACGCCAGACGAATGCATCGTCGCCGAAGTCGCGGCGCGCCAGCACCTCGAGCACGGAGAACCGGTCGTGCACGGCGAGCGCCCCCTCAAGCAGCCCGTTCCAGCCTTCGAACACGCACGGCGTCAACGGCTCCAGCCCGCGCATCAGCCGCCAGCCGACGCGGCGGACAAGCACGGCATCGCCATCCTGCGACACGGTCGCCTCGTCGCCTTCGCCCGCAGCCAGCCGCGCCATGAAGGCGCCGAACGCCTCCGGACCGGCGCCCTGGACGGCGAGGCGCGCGGCCGTCTCCCTGTAGAGCTGGGCGCCGATAAGCCGCCCCGCGACGCGGCCGAGATGCGCCGCTTCCGCAGGCCCGAAGATCCCGGCCAGCCGCGGCAAGCCGGTGCGGATGTACTCCATGGCGTAGTTGCGCTCGGCCTTGGCGAGCCGCGCCGCCGACCACGCTTCCGGCAGGCGTGGCGCCTTGGCCGCATCGAACGGAGGCGCCAGCTCGCCCGGCCGGAACTGCAGCCGCTCCTCCGCGCCGAGATCGCGATCGTGCTCCAGAAAATAGCCTGAGAGCCCGTGCTGGCCGTCGGTCGTCTGCGCCGTGCACACGAAGCCCAGTCGCGGGTTGCCGAGCGAGACGCCGTTGTGCGCGTACCAGCCGCGCAGGATCGCACGCGAGACCTCGCTGGGGACGCCGCAGATGGTAGCGCCGGGATAGATCCAGCGCGGCGGAACAAAGTTCACCCAGGCCTTGCGGTCGCTTTCGGCCATGAACTCGACCGTCACGCCGCCGATGCTGTTGGAGAGATAGTGATAGGCCGCGCAGGCGACCGCATCCGGCATGCCCTTGAGCCCCAGCTTGTCGAAGCTGGACAGGAACTTCTCGTGATGCTGGTGCCGGAAGACGCGGAACACCCATTCCGCGGCATCGTGCGTGCCGCGCCGGGTGACCAGCGTCAGAATGAGCCCGGTGAAGTACGCATGATAGAGTCCGGCAACGGCGCTGAGAGCGCCCGCATCAGTCTCCTGTCGGGAGATGGCGGGCGCGGTTGCCATTGGCCGGCAGCCTCAGAACATCGCTGCGTGCACGCGATCGGGCGGGTTGTGGCCGTCGAGGAAAGTCTTGATGTTGATGATGACCTTCTCGCCCATGTCGATGCGCCCCTCGATCGTCGCCGACCCCATGTGCGGCAACGCGACGACGCTGTCGCTTGCCAGCAGCTTCGGGTTGACGGCCGGCTCGTGCTCGAACACATCGAGTCCGGCGCCGGCGATGGCGCCCGCCTCGATCAATCGCGCGAGCTCGTTCTCGTCGATCACCTCGCCGCGCGCGGTGTTGACCACGTAGGCGGTGGGCTTGAGCAGCTTCAGCCGGCGAGCCGACAGCAGATGATAAGTCGCCGGCGTGTGTGGGCAATTGACGGAGACGATATCCATGCGCGCCAGCATCTGGTCGAGGCTGTCCCAGTACGTCGCCTCGAGCTCCTGCTCGATATCCTCCGCCACCCGGCGCCGGTTGTGATAGTGGATCTGCAGTCCGAATGCCTTGGCACGGCGCGCGACCGCCTGCCCGATGCGCCCCATGCCGATAATGCCGAGCCGCTTGCCGTAAATGCGGTGACCGAGCATCCAGGTGGGCGACCAGCCGGTCCAGTGGCGCTTCGGGTCCTTCAGCAGCGCCGTGCCCTCGGCCAGACGCCGCGGCACGGCAAGGACCAGCGCCATCGTCATGTCGGCGGTATCCTCGGTCAGCACGCCCGGCGTGTTTGTCACGATGATGCCGCGCACGCGCGCCGTGTCGAGGTCGATGTTGTCCACCCCGGTGCCGAAGTTGGCGATCAGCTTGAGTTGCGGCCCCGCCTGCGAGAGGAGCGAGCGGTCGATCCTGTCCGTCACAGTCGGAACCAGAACGTGTGCAACCTTGGCCGCTTCGACCAACTCGGCCTGGCTCATCGGCTTGTCATCGACATTCAATCGCGCATCAAAAAGCTCGCGCATGCGCGTCTCGACCGCGTCCGGGAGCTTGCGCGTCACAATAACCACGGGCTTCTTGAGGGATGTCGGCATGAACGGTCTGGCTCGTATATCGTTGGCGGCGCAGCCCCCGGGCGCAGGCATCCTCGTGCTCCCCAGGGTTGCAATGGATTTGTCTAACAGATGGCCATGACTATGACAAAACTCAGGTTAACGCAGCCGGCCGGGAATGCACATCGAACTCGCATCGGATGGGGTCAAGGGAGTGCTTGATCGCGAACGCCAAATCAAGCTCTGGGCCACCGCATGAGCGAGCTTCGTTTCATATGCATTGCTCGGCCTCTTACCTTCCGGCTAGCCGCGGCATTGTCGTTGTCCATCCTTGCCGCCGCCGCGGCCGGCACCCGCGGCACGATGGCCCAGGCGCCGCCCAAAGAGGCCTTGGCAACCGGCGCCAGCCGCCTGCCGGTGCCCCGCTTCGTCAGCCTCAAGTCCGATCCGGTCAACCTGCGGCAAGGCCCGGGCACAGACTATCCGATCGCCTGGGTGTTCCGCCGCGCGGGCCTTCCGGTCGAGGTCATCAAGGAGTTCGAGAACTGGCGCCAGGTGCGCGATGCCGAGGGCACAACCGGCTGGGTCCAGGGTACAGCGCTCAGCGGACGGCGCACGGCGATCATACTGCCCTGGGAGGTAAAGCCGGGGGGCGGCCAACAGACCTCCGTGGCACTGCGCGACGACGACAACGACAGCGCGCGCGCTGTCGCCCATATCGAAGCCGGCGTCCTCGCCGGCATCCTCACGTGCGACGGGCGGTGGTGCCGCGTGTCCGTTGGCGGCTTCAGGGGCTACGTAGAGCAGGCAAAACTATGGGGCGCCTACAAAGGCGAGGTCATCAAGTGAGCGTCTCAGGCACTTCGCAGGCCCTATTTCGACACCAGCCGCACCACGACATCGATGTGGGAGATCTTGAGGTTCTGCGGCGGCTCGGGGAGGCCATCGACCCGGATGGAGTCGCCCGGGATATCCACCAGCCTTGCCTCGTCCTCGAGGAAGAAGTGGTTGTGGTTGGACGTGTTCGTGTCGAAGTAGGCCCGCTGCCCGCCGATGGCGATTTCGCGCAGCAGTCCAGCCCGCTTGAACTGGTGCAGCGTGTTGTACACGGTCGCGAGCGAAACGCGCTCACCGGTCTGCACCGCCTCCGCGTGCAGAAGCTCAGCCGTCACATGCCTGTCGCCATTACCGAACAGAAGTGAGGCCAACGCCACACGCTGACGGGTCGGCCGCAGCCGTGCCCGCCTCAGGAGCCGCGAGATGTCGGCTCCTACCGCCTTATGCTCCACAGGTCTCTGCATCAGAAATATGCGGCAGATCAGCTCGCCTCAAGTGCCCGAACCACAACCGTTATACCGCCTCACAACCTTCATAGTGGGCGAATATACAAAGTATAAGCGGACCGGAAAGCTTTCGCAACGACATGCTGTGCCGCACCAAACCTGCCCTGATTCCCTTGCAGCACGGGCTTTTGACCTGCCGACGAGTGTGTTAGGAAAGCCGCCATCATCGGGGAAACGTGCAGTTGCCGAACAGCACAGTGGGACGAACAGGGTAATGGCAGAGCGTCCGAACAGCTACGAATACGAAGACCTGCTCACCTGCGGCCGAGGCGAGCTGTTTGGCCCCGGCAACGCCCAGTTGCCGCTCCCTCCCATGCTGATGTTCGAGCGCATCTCCAGCATCACGGAGACGGGTGGCGCGCACGGTAAAGGCCAGATTGTGGCCGAGCTCAACGTTGCCGGCAATCCGGCGCTCGACTGGTTCTTCGCCTGCCACTTCAAGGGCGACCCCGTCATGCCGGGTTGCCTGGGTCTCGATGCCCTTTGGCAGATGACCGGCTTTTTCCTCGGCTGGCTTGGCGCCCCCGGCAAGGGACGCGCATTGGGCGTGGGCGAGGTGAAATTCACCGGCATGGTCGTTCCGACAACAAGAACTGTGCAGTATGTTGTCGATCTGAAGCGTGTCATCCTGCGCAAGCTGAAGCTCGCCATCGCCGATGGCGTCATGAAGGCGGACGGGCAGGTGATCTACGCGGCCACCGACCTGCGTGTCGGCTTGTTTGACGCGGGCGAGCAACCCGCGGTCGCCTGACGAAACTCTTGGGCTGCACGCGGGGTGCGCGTCCCGTGTCGATGGCGAAGCGGCACGACGATGCGAAGAGAGGTCTGTTTATGAGACGCGTGGTCGTGACGGGCATGGGCATCGTTTCCTCGATCGGAAACAATACCCAGGAAGTGCTCGCTTCATTGAGAGAGGCCAAGTCGGGCATCGTGCGCGCGGAAAAATACGCCGAGCTCGGATTCCGCTGCCATGTGCATGGTGAGCCCCACATCGAGTGGGAAGGCATGATCCCGCGCAAGCCCAAGCGCTTCATGGAAGCCGGCATCGGCTGGAACTACATCGCCATGGACCAGGCCATCCGCGATGCCGGCCTCGAGCCTGCCGACGTCGTCAACGAGCGCAGCGGCATCATCATGGGCGCGGGCGGCCCGTCAACCCGCGCAATCGTGCGCGCGGCCGACGTAACGCGCGAGAAGGACCCCAAGAAGGTCGGCCCGTTCGAGGTGCCGAAGGGCATGTGCTCGGGCCCATCGGCGGCCCTGGCTACCGCTTTCCAGATCAAGGGCGTGAACTACTCCATCTCGTCGGCCTGCGCCACCTCGGCGCATTGCATCGGCAATGCCGCCGAGCTCATCCAGTGGGGCAAGCAGGACGTGATGTTCGCCGGCGGCTGCGAGGAACTCGACTGGACGCTATCCGTGCTGTTCGACGCCATGGGCGCCATGTCGACGAAGTTCAATGCCACGCCGGCCAGGGCCAGCCGCGCCTACGACAAGGACCGCGACGGCTTCGTCATCGCCGGAGGTGCTGGCGTGCTGGTGCTGGAGGAGCTGCAGCGCGCCAAAGCGCGCGGCGCCAAGATCTACGGCGAGGTGGTCGGGTACGGCGCTACATCCGACGGCTTCGATATGGTGGCCCCCTCGGGTGAGGGCGCCGTCAGATGCATGCGCATCGCCATGAAGGGCATGGACGGCAAGGGCGTCGGCAAGATCGACTATATCAACCCCCACGGCACGGCAACACCGGTCGGCGATCTCAGGGAGATCGAGGCGGTGCGCGAGGTGTTCGGCAAGGACATCCCCGCCATCTCGTCCACGAAATCGCTCACCGGCCATTCGCTGGGCGCCGCCGGCGTGCAGGAGGCGATCTATTCGCTGCTGATGCTCAACAACGGCTTCGTGTGCGAGAGTGCCAATATCGACGAGCTCGACCCCGACTTTGCCGATGTTCCGATCGCCTTGAAGCGGCAGGACAACTTGTCTCTTAACTGTGTCATGTCGAACAGCTTCGGCTTCGGCGGCACCAATGCGACTTTGGTGCTGAGGCGCTGCGACGCGTGAGGGCGTGCGCGGGCGGGCCCGCGCACGTTCGCACCGCTGCGGGCGTCGAAGGAGATGCGAGGCTTGTCGAAACAGAGAAGGTTGAGTAGCTGGGCGTGCGCAGCGCGCGCCCAGCGAGAATGGAAGAGGGCTTATGCTGCGCAATCCCGGCATGAGTGGAAGGTTATCATGACGAAGAAGGACATGGCCCAGCCCGCACCCCTGATGGCAGGCAAGCGCGGACTTATCATGGGCGTCGCCAATGACCGATCGATTGCGTGGGGCATCGCCCGCATGCTGGCCGGCCACGGCGCCAAGCTCGCTTTCACCTATCAGGGCGATGCCTTTGGCCGCCGCGCCATACCGCTGGCCAAGTCTGTGGGCTCGGAGATCATCGTCAACTGCGATGTGACGGATCTTGCCAGTGTCGACGCCGTCTTCAACGAGATCAAGAAGACCTGGGGCGGTCTCGACTTCGTGGTGCACGCGCTGGCTTTCTCGGACCGCCGCGAGCTGGCGGGGCGCTATGCCGACACGACGCGCGAGAATTTCGTGAACACGATGGTCATCTCCTGCTTCTCCTTCACGGAGATCGCCAAGCGCGCCTCGGAGCTGATGACCGATGGCGGCTCGCTGCTGACCCTGTCTTTCGGCGGTGCCACCCGCTGGGTGCCGTCCTACAACGTCATGGGCGTTGCCAAGGCGGCTCTCGAGGCGTCGGTGCGTTATCTGGCAGCGGATCTGGGCCCGCAGGGCGTGCGCGTCAATGCGCTCTCGGCGGGCCCCATGCGCACCCTCGCCGGCTCGGGCGTCTCCGACGCGCGCGTCATCTTCAACTACCAGCGCGACCATGCGCCCTTGCGGCGTACGCCCACCCTCGATGAGGTCGGCGGCTCAGCCCTGTATCTGCTGTCAGACCTGTCGGGCGCCGTGACGGGAGAGGTGCACTTCGTCGACTGCGGCTACAATACCGTCGCCATGCCGAACCTTGAGGCCCTGAAGGCGCAGGAGGCGGAGGCGACGGCGGCTGGCCGCCCGCCGTCGGAGGCCGCCGAGTAGGATCACAGGCCTGTCGATTGCATGAGGGCGCCGGTCGTGGCATCTCAAGCCATGATCGGCGTCTTCGATTCAGGCCATGGCGGCCTCACGGTTTTCCGCGCCCTGGTGCAGCGCTTCCCGCGCGTGCCGTTCATCTATCTCGGCGACCACCGCAACGTCCCCTACGGCGACCGCCCCTCCGACGAGATCGTCTCCCTCACGCGCCACGGCGTGGAGGCCCTCCTCCGGCGCGAATGTCGCCTCGTTCTGCTCGGCTGCAATACGGCGACATGCGTCGCAGCCCGCACCCTGCAGCGCGACTGGCTGCCCGTGAGCGGCTGGCGCGGCCGCAATATCCTCGGCATCGTGGCGCCGACGGTGGAAGCCGCCACGCAGACGCCTTGGGCGGTAACGACGCCGCAGTATCCTCAGAAATACAACACCGATCTGGTCGCCGTGTTCGGCACCACGCGCACGATAGCCTCCCACGCCTACCCCGAGGAAATCCGCAAGCGCTGTCCCAAGGTCACCGTGGTACAGCAGACCTGCCCCGAACTCGCCGGCGCCATCGAGCACGGCGCACCCGAGGCAGAGCTCGAAGCCCTGGTCGAGCGGGCGGTCACAGCGTTGCTGGCGCAAACCGGCGGCACCCCTCCGCATCGCGCCATCCTCGGCTGCACGCACTATCCGCTCGTGGAGCACCTCTTCCGCCGGCACCTGCCGCCCTTCGCACGGCTGCTGTCGCAGCCGGAGGTCGTGGCCGACAGCCTGGAGGACTATCTCAACCGGCATCCGGAATATGTCGTTGCGGCACAGACGGCTCCCTTGCCGGTGCTGCTGACGACCGGAGATCCGGATCGCGTCAGCGCAACGTCGCAGATCTTCTGGCCCGGCTCGCCGGCCTTCAAGCGGATCACGCACTGAGCCGCGCCTTCAGGCAATGATACGCACCTCGCCAGGCCTGAGCGCAGGGAATTGATCAACGGCAATGCCGCGCCTGGCGCGCGCGGCGGCCAGGTCCTGCGCCGGCCGCTCAACCGCTTCGTTGGTGAGCCGGAACGTGCCCCAATGGTGGCCGAGTGCCTGCGCCGCCCCGCACAGCCCAAGCCCCTCGACAGCCTCTTCCGGGTTCATGTGGCTGCTGCGCATGAACCAGCGCGGCTCATAGGCACCGATCGGCAGCAGCGCGGCCGCAAGTCCCGGATGCCGCTGACCCACGCGGCGGAAGGTGGCTCCGTCTCCGAAGCCGGTGTCTCCGACGCAGTAGATCTTCCGCGAGCCCGCTTCCACAACAAAGCTGGCCCAGAGCGCATGCATGCGGTCACCGGCCCCGCGCGCAGACCAGTGCAGGGTCGGCTCCACGTGGACAATGAGGCCATCCCCAAGATCAACCGTTTCGTCCCAATCGACGGCGCTGGCGGACAACCCCGGCACGCTGCGTTTGAGGATGGCGTCATTGCCAAGCGGCGTCACAATGCGCGGCCGGTGGCGTTGCCAAAGCCAACCGATCGTTTCGACGTCCATGTGGTCGTAGTGGTTGTGGGTCACGAGGATGGCATCGATTCTCGGCAGGTCCTCGATGGCAATGCCCGGAGGGTTCACACGTTTTGGGCCGGCGAACGAGAGCGGACTGACGCGGTCGGCCCACACCGGATCGATCAGGAGGTTCCGGCCCAGCGCCTGGATCAGGAAGGAGGCATGGCCGACGTAGGCGATGCGCAGTCCTTCGCCGTCGAACTTCAGGGGCGGCCGGTCGCGGAAGGGGCTCGGGAACCGCTCCGGCCAAGCTTCGCCTCGGTCCGCCAGCTGCCACTTCAGAAAGGCGCCAGGGCCCTTCGGCCCCACCCCGCTCGGATTGAAGAAGCGAGTGCCGTCGAAGTGGTCGGAGGCGGGCCCCTGGTAGTAGGCGTTGGCGCGGGAGCCGCCAAACAGAGCCCAGCCGCCGGCCCCAACGGCGGTGAGGCCGCCGAGCATCTGCAGCATGCGGCGACGGCTGGTCATCTGGCTTACCTCACGACACTCATCTGTTGCCGTCGATCGGATCGACACCGTCGAAGCCTGGTCACGGGCGGGCATTTACCGATCGCCGGACTTTCCTCGGGGGAATACATAAGATCGTTGTCAAAGTGTTAAAGGCTGCTTCACAATGACATCAACAGTTGTATCGGGGAGCAGCCATGGCCGCGCGGCGGGCGGGAGAAGCGGCGATCGATGCGGATCGCCAGGAGCACGAGGCTGCAGCGCGGGATATCCCGCTCAAACCGCCGGGACGGTCCTGGCTGTCCGAGATCACGGTGGAGCACGGCCCTGCCGACGTGCTCGGTCCCTTCTTCCTCAAAGCCGATCAGGCAGCGCGTGATCGCGGCATCACCCTTTCGTTCGGCACTTTCGAGGAGCTGGTCGAGACCAACGCCAGGAACACCTCCTCCTGGCATCCTCTGATCCCGCTGTTCGATCCCAAGAATGGCCCCCTGCCGCCAGACAAGGCGTTCTGCATCCTTGGCCGCAACGAGAAGGGCGAGGTGGTCGCAACTCAAGCCGCGCGCATCTACCATTGGCCGGCAACGAGCTTCTTCTACGAGGCCGAGAGCCTGCGGCTCTTCTACGCCGATCCGGTGCTTTCGAAGCAGCCGGCGGAGCGCTGCGTGGTCACCGCCCCGTCGACAAGGTTCGTTTCCGGCAAGGTCGTGTTCTCGGGCGGGGGATGGTACCGGCGCGATTATCGCAAGCTGGAGCTGTCGATGATCCTGCCGCGCATCTCGCGCGCGCTCGCCTTCACGCGCTGGGATTCGGACTACACCGTCAGCATCATGGCTGAGAAAGTCATCCAGGGCGGGATGGCCGGGCGTTGCGGCTACACCAACGTGGACTGGGATTTGAGCCTGTTCGACTCTCCCGTCGGCACCGTGCGCTGCGCCTTCGTGTGGATGGAGCGCGTCCAGCTCTTGCAGGACTTGAGCGACTTCCTAGCCCGCTTCGACACGGGGGCGCAGGTCGATCGCCGGGTCGATCAGCGACGCGCCTAGCAGACAATCGCTTCCCGACGGCATCTGCAGCGGCACGATCAGGCGCGTGTAGCGCACGCGCGACCGTCCGGAACCCGGCTTGTTGATGATGGCGTCGACATCCTCCAGCCGCGGGGCGCCATGGCCGGTCGTCATGCGATACGCCTCGGCAACCCACTTGCCGTAGAAGTAGTCCGGCTGATCCTCGACGCGCAGTCCCTTGGACCGCGACAGCCATTGATCGTCGTAGGAAAGGAAGCCGCGACCCACCTCGCGAAGAAATACGTCCGCCCTGCTGCGCCCGGTCTGCACGATGACGTAGCGGCCATGCAGCCCTTCCCTGACCAGACGATCGAGGCGATCATGGTCGATAGGCCCGCGAGACTCCAGCCACAGCTTGAACAGCGCAACCAGCGGGTTGGTCGATTCGATGCGATCGATGCTCCTGCTGCGGCTCTTGAAGTCGTGCGATCGATCGCCGTCGATGACCGGCAGGATATCGAGCATGTACCGTATGGCGTCTTGAAGCGAGCCGAACAGCCTGTGCGTCCAATTGCGTTCGAGGCAGGAGATAAGGATGCGATCCGGCCTGCTTTCGGCCAGGTAGTAGCAGAGCGCGCTGAAAGCGATCGGCGACACGACGGCCGGACGCAGGCGCACGCGCACCGAGCCGTTGCCCTCGCCGACGACGACGTAGCCAAGATTGCGGACGGCGTAGGCCAACGCCTCCGAGCCCGCCAGACAGCCTTGGAGGATGTCGGGCAGCCTGCGGGACGCGCCGTCCCACATCTCGCCCTGATCATCGAACACCACAGACCGCATCGCCAAGCACCGACGCCCTTCGCCGTCCGATCACTTCCGAGCGGGATACATACGTGCGGACCCGGCTCGGAGAAGCCCCGCAAGAACGACCGCGTGCACACGATGCACCTTGCCATTCCAGGCCCCGTAACAGCGTTATTGCAGGTTTGTTAATATTCCATGCTGTGACCGGCCAACACTTGTGAACACGCATACACGCCGCGTGCGCATTTGCGCACATTTGCGCGATGCGCCGCGTCAAGGCGCCGTTTGCATCTCACAGGAATGCAAACAGAAGCGCCGCCCGCGGGTCCGCGGGCGGCGCTTCGCAGTCAGACTGGAGCGTGGACGGACGGCTTACATGTCCATTCCGCCCATGCCGCCCATGCCGCCGTGAGCGTGGCCGGCGTGCGCATCCTTCTTCTTGGGTGCCTCGGCAACGCCGGCTTCGGTCGTGATCAGCAGGCCGGCGATGGAAGCCGCATCCTGCAGCGCCGTGCGCACGACCTTGGCCGGATCGATGATGCCCTTCTCGAACATGTCGCCGTACTCGTCGTTCTGGGCGTCGTAGCCGAACGCCGCACCGCGGCCGTCGATGACCTTGCCGACCACGATCGAGCCTTCGACGCCGGCGTTCTCGGCGATCTGGCGGATCGGAGCCTGCAGGGCGCGCTTGACGATGTTGATGCCGGCGTCCTGGTCCTCGTTGTCACCCTTGACGGTGATGGTCTGGGCGGCCTTGAGCAGGGCGACGCCGCCGCCGACCACGATGCCTTCCTCGACCGCGGCGCGGGTCGCATTGAGCGCGTCGTCGACGCGGTCCTTGCGCTCCTTGACCTCGACCTCAGTGGCACCGCCGACCTTGATCACCGCAACGCCGCCGGCGAGCTTCGCCAGCCGCTCCTGCAGCTTCTCCTTGTCGTAGTCGGAGGTGGTCTCCTCGATCTGCATCTTGATCTGCGAGACGCGGCCTTCGATGTCCTTCTTCTTGCCGGCGCCATCGATGATCGTGGTGTTCTCCTTCTCGACGCGAACGCGCTTGGCGCGGCCGAGCATATCGAGGGTGACGTTCTCGAGCTTGATGCCGAGATCCTCGCTGATGACCTGGCCGTTCGTCAGCACGGCGATGTCCTCGAGCATGGCCTTGCGGCGGTCGCCGAAGCCCGGCGCCTTGACGGCTGCCACCTTGAGGCCGCCGCGCAGCTTGTTGACGACGAGCGTGGCCAGCGCCTCGCCCTCGACCTCTTCGGCGATGATCAGCAGCGGCTTGCCCGTCTGCACGACAGCCTCCAGAACCGGGAGCAGTGCCTGCAGGCTGGCCAGCTTCTTCTCGTGGATCAACAGATAGGGATCCTCGAGCTCGGCAATCATCTTGTCGGCGTTGGTGATGAAGTAGGGCGAGAGATAGCCGCGATCGAACTGCATGCCCTCGACGACGTCGAGCTCGCTCTCGAGGCTCTTGGCCTCCTCCACCGTGATGACGCCCTCGTTGCCGACCTTCTGCATGGCGTCGGCAATCATGTCGCCGATGGCCTTCTCTCCGTTGGCCGAGATGGTGCCGACCTGGGCGACTTCCTGGCTGTTCTTGACCTTCTTGGCCCTCTTCTGGATGTCCTCGATGACCTGCGTGACGGCCTTCTCGACGCCGCGCTTCAGATCCATCGGGTTCATGCCGGCTGCAACGGCCTTCATGCCCTCGCGCACGATCGCCTGCGTCAGCACGCACGCCGTCGTCGTGCCGTCGCCGGCAACGTCGTTGGTCTTCTGGGCCGCCTCGCGCACCATCTGCGCGCCCATGTTCTCGAACTTGTCCTCGAGCTCGATCTCCTTGGCGACGGTGACGCCGTCCTTGGTCGTGCGCGGCGCGCCGAACGACTTCTCGATAACGACGTTGCGGCCCTTCGGGCCCAGGGTGACCTTCACGGCATTGGCGAGGATATCGACGCCGCGCAGCATGCGCTCGCGAGCCTCGCCCGAAAACTTGACGTCCTTGGCAGCCATAGTTCGTTAGCTCCTGATGATGGGGGGTGAGACCGCCCTTGCAATGCATTGGTCCCGGCGGCTGGCAGGTGGGGAGGTGGCCTCACGTGCCCCACGTCGCCGCATGCGTCCTAGCGGTCGAGGACACCCATGATGTCGCTCTCTTTCATGATGAGCAGCTCCTGCCCGTCGATCTTGACCTCGGTGCCGGACCACTTGCCGAACAGCACCTTGTCACCCTTCTTGACGTCGAGAGGCGTGAGCTTGCCGGACTCGTCGCGCGCGCCGGGGCCGACCGCGATCACCTCGCCCTGCTGGGGCTTCTCGGCAGCGGTATCGGGGATGATGATGCCGCCGGCTGTCTTCGTTTCGCTGTCGACGCGGCGCACAACCACGCGATCGTGGAGGGGACGGAACTTCATGGAAAAAAGTTCTCCAGATTACAGGGGCTTAAGATAGGCGCCCCAAAAAAGGTTGATTGGTCAACGGCTGTTAGCACTTCTTGGAAGAGAGTGCCAGCCGTCGGCGGATGAGATACCCGCGGTGCCCTATGCTGTCAAGCGAGCAAGTGGCCTTCGGGGTTTCGCTTGCGACGATCGCGTGAGGCTTTGCCCGCCATCGCTGCGCCTTGCCCCCACTCTGCGGTCGTACGTGCCGTCAACGAGATGTCGACCGATGCGTCAAGGACAGCGACCGCGCGTCCATGGACGCTTCGAATCAATGGTTGTATGGAAATCAATGCCGTATGGAAAATGAGCATCGTCATTTCGGGGGAGGGGAGAGTATGAAGCGTCGCCAATTTCTTAAACTCGGTGCCGCAGCAGGCGCAGGTCTTGGTGCAACCGCGGTGGCTGCCCCCGCGATCGCGCAGTCGATGCCCGAGATCAAATGGCGCCTCGCATCGAGCTTCCCGAAGGTGCTCGACACCTTGCACGGTGCGGCCGACTTTCTCGTCAAGCGCGTCGCCGAGATGACCGACAACCGCTTCCAGATCCAGCTGTTCGCAGCCGGTGAGATCGTGCCTGGCCTGCAGGTGCTCGACGCCGTGCAGGCGGGGACGGTCGAGATGTCCTTCACGACGGGCTACTACAACTGGGGCAAGGACACCGCCTTTGCGTTCTCGACCGGCATCCCCTTCGGTCTCAATGCCCGCATGGGCGAGGCCTGGTATCAGCATGGTGGGGGCCTGCAGCTCATCGAGGAGCTGTTTGCGCGCTACAACACCCACGTCATCAAGATGGGCGACACGGGCGGGCAGATGGGCGGATGGTTCCGCAAGGAGATCACCTCGGTCGACGATCTCAAGGGCCTCAAATTCCGCATCGGCGGATTTGCCGGCAAGATCATCAGCAAGCTCGGCGTCATTCCCCAGCAGATCGCGGCCGGTGACGTCTATCCCGCCCTCGAGAAGGGCACGCTCGACGCCGTGGAGTGGATTGCTCCGGCGGACGATGAGAAGTTCGGCTTCGTCAAGATCGCCAAGTACTACTACTACCCCGGCTGGTGGGAGGGCGGCGCCTCGGGCCATTGCATCATCAATCTGGCCAAGTGGAACGACCTGCCGAAGCACTACAAGGCGGTGGTGACCGCCGCCGCGCACGAGGCCGGCTCCTGGTTCCTCTCCAAGTACGACTACAGCAATCCGGCCGCCCTCAAGCGCCTGATCAGCCAAGGTGCGATCCTGCGTGGCTTCTCCCCGGAGATCTTGAACGCCGCCTACAAGGCCACAAACGAGGCCTGCGCCGAGGAGGCCGCGAAGAATCCCAACTTCAAGAAGCTCTATGACAGCGTGCGGGCCTTCCGCAAGGATGCCTACCAGTGGTGGCAGGTCAACGAGCTGAGCTTTGACACCTATCAGGTGCGCATGGAGACGCGAACCTGAGGCGCCGCGCGATACGCAGCGTACTCGCATCTGGTGCGATGATCGAGAAATTCGCCGGTGTCATGCTTGGAGCGAATTTCTCGATCTGAATCGCACGAGCGATACTATGAACCTCGCTCCACAGAGCAGGATTCACGCTTGAGCCGCACCATTGCCCGTGGAGCGAGTGATTAATCCGAAGCGATCGTGCTCCAAGCCGAGGGGCAGCCGCCCACAGGCTGGCCCAGCATTGATTCCCTCTGATTAAGATCTCTCTTACCTCCTTTGCCTACCGTGGTGAGGGTGTACGGGAGGCGTTCAGTCATGTTGAACCGTGTGCTCGTTTGCTCGGCGGCGCTGTACGCCGCAGTTATCCTGGCGAACCCGGCGCGTGCAGACGAGATCTTCTCCTGCGAGGGCGGCACGCTTCTCTACGTCAACAGCGAGAACCGCCGGCAGATGTACGAGCATCCCTGCGTCAAGGCGTGGTTCGCGATGAACAGCGCACGCCAGCTCGCACGCTCGTCCGCGAGCCCGGATCGGGGCGCCGCGGCCTCGCCGCTCCCGCCCAGATCGCTCTCGCGATCGGCGCAATGGCTCGTCTACAGCACGCGCGACCGGCAGAAGCACCCGACGCCGGCCAGCGCCTTCATCTACACATCGACGACCCGCCCGGCCGTCGCGGTCGCCCCCCTGCCGCGCCGCGAGGCAGCGGCGCAGCCTCCTCGCACCCACAAGATCCGCTTCCGCATCCGTCGCCGCTGAATAGCGCCACGGTGGCGCCTCACTCCGCCGCCGCCCTTGGGCCGTAGCCGAGCTGCTTGTTGAGCTTGTCCAGCAGATCGGCCGCCGCGGCCGGAATATTCGTGCCCGGTCCGAATACGGCCTTGGCGCCCGCGGCAAACAGCGCCGGATAGTCCGCCGGCGGGATGACGCCGCCGACCACGATCATGATGTCGCCGCGGCCTTCCTTCTCGAGTGCCGCGGTCAGGTCCGGCACCAGCGTCAGGTGGCCTGCGGCCAGCGACGACACGCCGATGATGTGCACGTCGTTCTCCACCGCCTGCCGAGCGGCCTCCTCGGGCGTGGCAAACAGCGGACCGATATCGACGTCGAAGCCCAGGTCGGCGAACGCCGAAGCGATCACCTTCTGCCCGCGGTCGTGCCCGTCCTGCCCCATCTTGGCCACGAGGATGCGCGGCCTCCGGCCGTCGTTGGCGGCGAACTCCTCGCACATGCGGCGCACGCGCTCGACTTCCTTGTGCATCTTGCCAGCCTCCGCCGTGTAGACGCCCGACACGGCGCGCGTGTCCGCGCGGTGCCGCCCCCACACCCGCTCCATCGCCTCCGAAATCTCGCCGACGGTCGCCTTGGCCCGCGCCGCCGCCACCGCCATCTCCAGCAGATTGCCGCGGCCGCTGCCCGCCGTCTCCGTGAGCGCCTTCAGCGCCGCGTCCACGGCCGCCGGGTCGCGCTCGCCTTTCAGCCGCTGCAGCTTGGCGATCTGGCTCTCGCGCACCGACTTGTTGTCGACCTTCAGCACCTCGATCTCGGCCTCGTCGGCGACGCGGAACTTGTTCATGCCGACGATCGTCTGCGTGCCGGAATCGATGCGCGCCTGCGTGCGGGCCGAGGCCTCCTCGATGCGCATCTTGGGGATGCCGGCGGCGATGGCCTTGGCCATGCCGCCCAGCTCTTCCACCTCGGCAATGTGCGACTTGGCCTTGCGCGCGAGCTCGTAGGTCAGCCGCTCCACGTAGTGGCTGCCGCCCCAGGGGTCGATGACGCGGCAGGTGCCGGTCTCCTGCTGGATGAAGAGCTGCGTGTTGCGGGCGATGCGGGCCGAGAAATCCGTCGGCAGCGCAATGGCCTCGTCCAGCGCATTGGTGTGCAGCGACTGCGTGCCGCCGTGGGTCGCCGCCATCGCCTCGATGCCGGTACGCGTCACGTTGTTGAACACGTCCTGGGCGGTGAGGCTCCAGCCGCTGGTCTGGCAGTGTGTGCGCAGCGCCAGCGACTTCACATCCTTCGGCTTGAACTCCGACTTGATCAGGCTCGCCCACAACAGGCGCGCCGCGCGCATCTTGGCGATCTCCATGAAGTAGTTCATGCCGATGGCCCAGA
Organism: Hyphomicrobiaceae bacterium; assembly: GCA_008933705.1. Taxonomy (GTDB): domain Bacteria; phylum Pseudomonadota; class Alphaproteobacteria; order Rhizobiales; family Hyphomicrobiaceae; genus AWTP1-13. The sequence goes on along the minus strand of WBUN01000014.1, from coordinate 12,672 downwards.
AGAACGACAGCCGCGGCGCGAAGGCGTCGATATCGAGCCCGGCCTTGACGCCGGCGCGTACGTATTCGACGCCGTCGGCCAGCGTATACGCAAGCTCCAGATCCGCCGTCGCGCCGGCCTCCTGCATGTGATAGCCGGAGATCGAGATCGAGTTGAACTTCGGCATCTTCGCGCTCGTATAGGCGAAGATGTCGGAGATGATGCGCATGGAGGGCTCGGGCGGATAGATGTAGGTGTTGCGCACCATGAACTCTTTGAGGATGTCGTTCTGGATGGTGCCCGCGAGCTTGGCCGGCGGCACACCCTGCTCCTCGCCCGCGACGATGAACAGCGCCAGCACGGGCAGCACTGCGCCGTTCATGGTCATCGACACGGTCATCTGGTCGAGGGGTATCCCAGAGAACAGCGTGCGCATGTCGTAGATCGAGTCGATCGCCACGCCTGCCATGCCGACGTCGCCGCGCACGCGTGGGTGATCGCTGTCGTAGCCGCGGTGGGTGGCGAGATCAAAGGCGACCGAAAGGCCCTTCTGCCCAGCCGCGATGTTGCGCCGGTAGAAGGCGTTGGAATCCTCGGCCGTCGAGAAGCCTGCATACTGCCGGATGGTCCACGGCTGCGTGACGTACATCGTGGGGTATGGCCCACGCAGGAAGGGGGCGATGCCGGGATAGCCGTCGATGAAGTCGAGGCCGGCGATGTCGGCGGCCGAATAGGCCGGCTTCACGGCAATGCCTTCGGGGGTCACCCAGGCATCGCCGGGGGCGTCACTTGGGGTCAGCCCCCCGGGCTGCGAAGCTGCGGAACGCACCCCGCCTGGGGGTCTGAGCCCATCAGCTGCGAACTCGACCTTCGTGAAATCCGGTATCCGGCTCATGCCATGTGCCTTGCCCAAATTGGCCGTCATTCGACCGTCGCTGTGCCTGAATCTAATGAAATGAACGCGCCAAGGCCAGTGGCCGCATGTGCCACGGTTTAGGGGGCTGGGCGAGGGATCATGCAGAAGCGACTGCCTGGCAGTAGGCACGATCCCGCGCCCCGCACCCCACGCCATCCTGATGAGCCCCTCGAAGGACGGCCGCAGGTCGCCCGCTTCTGGTTCGGCAGGCCCGCCACGACGTCATCCCCGGCACCGGTCGGCTCCCAAGCAGGGAGTGCAGCGCGGCTGTGGGCGCCGCTGGCGCGCTTCATCGAGGCGGAGGCTCGCATCGGTGCCCGGGCGGAGCAGCACCCCGCCACGCACGCCCTCTATGAGCTTGCCCGGTTCGGCATCAAGCAGGGTTGGGCCTGCCTTTTCGGCGCGCTGATGCTGGCCCTGCTGATCGGCACGCACCTCCTCTATCCCAAGGGGGCCGCCCTCGCCCGCTATGACTTCCTGGTGCTCGCGGCGCTCGTCATCCAGGCAGCGATGCTGCTCCTCAAGCTCGAGACGCTCGAGGAGGCGCGCGTCATCTTCATCTTCCATGCCGTCGGCACGATGATGGAGATCTTCAAGACCTCCGTCGGCTCCTGGATCTATCCGGAGGCTTCGCTGCTGCGCATCGGCGGCGTGCCGCTCTTCACGGGCTTCATGTACGCCGCGATCGGATCCTACATTGCCCGCTGCTGGCGCCTGTTCGACTTCCGCTTCGCGCACCACCCGCCGCTATGGGCGCTGTCCCTGCTGGCGCTGGGAATCTACGTCAACTTCTACGCTCACCACTATCTGCCCGACGTCCGCCTCGCACTCTTCGCGCTGACCGCCCTTCTGTTCGGCCGCTGCTGGATCCACTTCAAGGTCTGGAAGGTGCATCGGCGCATGCCCTTGCTCCTCGGTTTCGCGCTCGTCGCTCTTTTCATCTGGTTCGCGGAGAACATCGGCACCTTCACCGCGGCATGGATGTATCCCCACCAGCGCAACGGCTGGTCGCTGGTGTCCACGGGCAAGCTCGGCGCCTGGTTCCTGCTCATGATCATCAGCTACACGCTTGTGGCCCTGCTCAATCGGCCGCAGCGCCAGACATAAGAACGGGCGGCCGGCTCCAAGCCGCCCGCCCGCAGATCTTGCGCGTTCAGTACGACAGGTTGGGATCGACCGTCACCCAGCGGCCGCCTTGCACCTTCGCGAGGAAGCTCACGTTTGCACCCTTGTGCTTGTCCGGCCCATAGCTGATGACCGGGCCGGGGAACATCGGCTTGTAGTCCTTGATCGCCTCCAAGGCGGCAAGGAACTTGGCGCGCGTCAAATCCTTGCCGGCGGCCTGGAGCGCCTTCACGACGATATCGGCACCGACGTAGGAGTACTGTGCCGGGCTGTTGGCGTCCTTGCCGGTCTTGGCCTTGTACTTGGCGGCCCAGGCCTTGATCTCATCCGATGCCGTATCAATGTAGGTGAACGGCATGCCGGTGCCCGAATAGAAGCCCTCGGTGATGCCGCCCTGCGCCGCGGCGACGATCGGATCGTAGGAGGCGTTCTGGCCTACGAACACCACGTCGGTCCAACCGAGCTTCTTGGCCGTGCCGATGGTCACGATCGTCTCGCGGATGATCGTACCCATGACGACGAGATCGCACCCGGCTGCCTTGAGCTTGCTGACGGGCGCCACGAACTCGGTATCGGTCGGCAGCACCGTCGCCTCGGCGGTCACCGCGAGCTTCATGGCCTTGACCTGATCGCGCACGGCATCGCGCACCTCATGACCGAAGTCATTGTCGAGGTAGTAGGCGCACACCTTCTTCTTTCCTTGCTTCTCGACGAAGTATTTGATGGCGGAGCGCACCTGGTCGTAATAGGTCGAGAACTGCGTGAACTTCAGCTTGTGGAAGGGCTCCGACATGGCGCGTGCCGCCGTGAACGGCAAGATGTTGGGCACGCCCTTGGCCAGCTGGTCTGGCAGCACCGCGTTGTTCATCGGCGTGCCGAGCGCACCCACCATGGCAAAGATCTTGTCGTTGTTGATCAGCTTGTTGGCCGCCTGAATTGCGCGCGGCACCTGGTACTGGTGGTCCTCGACGATGAACTTGATCTTGCGGCCATGGATGCCGCCCTTCTCGTTCACCTCGTCGTATCGCATACGCGCGCCTTCGGAGGCTCCCACGCCCCACACCGCCACCGGGCCGCTCAGATCGGTGTGCGAGCCCAGGATGATCTCGGTGTCGGTGACGCCGTCCTCTGCCAGGGCCGGGACAGCGATGGCGCCGGCAAAGAGAGTACTCAGTGCCAGCTTGGACAGTTTCCTCATTACAAACCTCCCATGGTTCACTGCTGAAGTGGATATCTGCTCTTCAACTTGGACTTTCCTGCTTCCTGCAACACCGGGCCGAGCACCGGCGGTTCGCCCATGGCCACAACCCCTTTCATGCCGCTGACGAATACATGCTCTCGATCAGATTGCTGTATTTCTTCTCCACGAGGCCGCGCTTGAGCTTCATGGTCGGCGTCAGCTCCTCGTCCTCGGCCGAAAGGAGCTGATCGATCAGGCGGAACTTCTTGATGGTCTCGACACGGGCGAATTTCTTGTTTACCGCCTCCACCTCCTTGCCGATCAACTCCACGACCTCCGGCGCCCGGCAAAGGCTCGCATAGTTCGTGAACGGCACGTTGTGCTCCTGTGCGAACTTCACGACATTGTCGTGATCGATCATCACCAGGCAGGTGAGATAGTTGCGCCGGTCGCCGATCACCACCGCATCCGAGATGTAAGGCGAGAATTTGAGCTGGTTCTCGATCTCGCTCGGCGTGATGTTCTTGCCGCCGGCCGTGATGATGATGTCCTTCATGCGGTCGGTGATGCGCGCGAAGCCGGCCTCGTCCATCACGCCGACGTCGCCCGTATGCAGCCAGCCGTCGCGCAGGGCCTCTGCCGTCTTGTCCGCCTTGTTGTGATAACCCTTGAAGATGTGCGGCCCGCGCAGCAGGATCTCGCCCTGGGGCGATATCTTGACTTCCGTTCCCGGCGCTGCGACGCCGATCGTCCCGAGCTTCAGGTGGCCCGGATAGTTGCCGGTGGCGAGGCCGGCATTCTCGGTCTGTCCGTAGACCTCGAACATCTTCACGCCCATTGCCCAATACCAGCGGATGAGGTCCGGCGAGATCGGCGCGGCGCCCGTCACCGCCCAGCGGATGCGATTGAGGCCGAGGATGACACGGATGTTGCGCAGGACCAGCCAGTCGCTGATCGCACGCAGCATGCGCAACGGCCCCGGCACCGGCTTTCCTGCCACCTCGTAGGCGCTGGCCTTGTGGCCGATCCAGATCGCCAGCTTGTAGGCGAGCCGGCCCAGCCGCGTGCCTTCCTTGATCTGGATGGTGATGGCCGAATAGAGCTTCTCCCACACCCGCGGCACGGCGAGGAAGATGTGCGGCGCCACCTCGCGCAGGTTCTGCGGCACCGTATCGGGCGCCTCCGCGAAGTTGACGATGTGCATGGCGGAGATGTGGTTGTAGCAACCGCCGAAGCGCTCGGCGACGTGGCACAGCGGCAGGAAGTTCAGCGCCTCGTCCGTCTCCAGCAGCTGCAAGCCGATGCGCTTGAACTGGCCGATCTGGAAGATGATGTTGCGATGCGTCAGCATCGCGCCCTTCGAGGGGCCGGTGGTTCCCGACGTATAGACGATGATCGCCACGTCGCCGGGCCTCGCAAGCGCGATGCGCTGCTGCCAAAGCTCCGGCTGCTTGCGCGCGTGCTCCTCGCCCAAGGCGTACAACTGATCAAGCGACATCACCTGCTCGTCGCTGAATCCGCGCAACCCCTCCAGATCGAACACGATGATCTTGCGCAGCCCCGGTGTGCGCGAGCGCACGGTCAGGATCTTGTCGAGCTGCTCCTCGTCTTCCACGAACAGGTACTTGGCATCGCAGTCGTTCACCAGGTATTCGACCTGGGCCGGCGAATCGGTTGGATAGATGCCGGTCGAGATGCCGGCTGCGCACAAGACGCCGAGGTCGCAGAACAGCCACTCCTTGTTGTTCTCCGACAGGATGGCCACATGCTCGCCCGGCTGCAGCCCGAGCGCGATCAGCCCCATGCCGACGGCCTTGGCCCGCGCACCGTATTCGCCCCAAGTATAGGAACGCCACAGGCCGCGATCCTTCTCGCGCATGGCCACCTTGTCGGGCCGCGTCTCCACGCGATGCCAGAACAGGCCAGGGACCGTATCGAAGCCGTCGAGCACGACGGGAATGGTTTCAAACGCGTTCATGTCCGCCATCCGCCTCTGCGTTAGCGCCAACGCTTCGTGCGCTTCCAGCGCCGCTGGCCGCGCACTGCCGTCTCCTTCTGGCCGAGATAGAATTCCCGTACGTCGTCGTTCTCCATCAGCTTCGCGCACTCGCCTTCGAGAACGATGCGGCCCACCTCCAGCACATAGCCGTAATGGGCAGACTTCAGCGCCATATTGGCGTTCTGCTCGACCAGAAGCATGGTGACGCCTTGCTCGTGGTTCAACCGCCGAATAATACCGAAGATCTCCTTCACAAGCAGCGGCGAGAGCCCCAGCGACGGCTCGTCCAGCAACATCAGCTTGGGCCGCGCCATCAACGCGCGCCCGATCGCCAGCATCTGCTGCTGCCCGCCCGAGAGGAAACCCGCCTGCGAGGCCTGGCGCTCGCGCAGGATGGGGAAGTAGTCGTAGACCACCTCGACGTCGCGCTCGATGCCCGCCCGGTCATGGCGCGCGTAGGCCCCCATCAGCAGGTTGCCCTTGACCGTCATGAACGGGAAGATCTCGCGCCCCTCGGGCACGTGGGCTACCCCCATGCGCGCCACCCGGTCGGGCTCATAGCCGATCAGGCTCTTGCCGCCGAACGTCACCGTCCCCTTCTGCGGCTCCATGGCGCCGGAGATGGTCTTGAGGATGGTTGTCTTGCCGGCCCCGTTGGCGCCGAGGATCGTGACGATCTGGCCTTCGCTGACGTCGAAGCTCACCCCGCGGATGGCCGTGATCGGACCGTAGAAGGTCTCGAGGTTGCGCACGGAGAGAAGTGGCCCGCTCATCTTGACCCCGCTGCTTGCGCCGGACGAGTTGGCGCCTTAGGGGTCTCCTGCCGCTTCCGTCGGCGCAAGAATGCGGCGCCAGCTCGCGGCGCGTCCTCCTCCCCCCTCAAGGGGTAGGAGGCACTCACAACTCCTGGATGGATGTGCCAAGTCATGCCGCTTCGGCTCCGAGATAGGCCTCGATGACAGCGGCGTCCGACTGCACCTCGCTCGGGGTGCCGAGCGCCAGCATGCGGCCGTTGTTGAGCGCCAGCACCCGGTCGCTCACCGCCGACACGAGCGACATGTCATGCTCGATCATGATCACCGTGACGTCGAGATCGCTCTTGATGTCGTCGATCCAGAAGGCAACCTCCTCGGTTTCCTCGGTGTTGAGCCCCGACGCCGGCTCGTCGAGCAGCAGGAGCTTTGGTTCCGCGCACAGCGCGCGCGCCAGCTCCACCACCTTGCGCACGCCGTAGGGCAGGCCGGAGATGCGCTGCTCGCGATAGTTGGCGAGATCCAGGAAATCGATGATCTCCTCGACCTTCTCGCGGTGGCGCAGTTCCTCGCGCCTCACGCGCGGCGTAAAGAGCATCTCGGCGATCGCGTTGGGGCGGCTGCGGCAGTGCCGGCCGATCAGCAGGTTCTCCAGCACCGTCGCATGCTCGAACAGCTCGATATTCTGGAAGGTGCGGGCGATGCCGCGCCCGGCAATGGTGTGAGGCGCGACGCGCGTGATGTCCTTGCCCTCGAACAGGAGCCGGCCGCCGGTCGGCTCGTAGATGCGGCTGATCAGGTTGAAGATGGTGCTCTTGCCGGCTCCGTTGGGGCCGACGATGGCGAAGATCTCGCCCTTCTCCACCGAGAACGTGACGTCGTCGACGGCCTTGATGCCGCCGAACGAAATGGACAGATTCTCTGCTGCGAACAGGCTCACCGCACACGCTCCGTCTTCAGGTACGCGCGCTGGCGCTTGAACGTTGCCTTCCGGTACAGCGGGAAGTAGTCGAAGTACGCCTTGATCTTCAACCATCGGCCGTAGATGCCGAGCGGCTCGAACAGAACGATCAGGATCATGACGAGCCCGAACAGCGCGGGCTCCAGGCCCGGCGTCTTGGCGACGGCGCCCGGCAGGGAGTCGCGCATCAGGGCGATCGCCTGGGGCAGCCCTCCCACGAAGATGGCGCCGTAGATGGCACCGTGGATGGAGCCGAGCCCGCCCACAACCACCATCAGCAGGAGCTGGATCGACAGGATGACGTTGAAGGCATCGGGCGAGATGTAGCGGAGCTTGTGCCCGAACAGGGCGCCGGCAAGGCCGGTGATGCCGGCGCTCAGCGCGAACGCCGTCGTCTTGTAGCGCACGAGGTTGACGCCGAGGCTCTGCGCGGAGATCTCTGAATCGCGGATCGCCACCATCGCCCGCCCCGTCGGCGAGCGCGTCAGATTGATGGCGGCCAATACGATGAGCACCAGCACGGCGAGGCAGAGATAGTAGAATTCCGACGGCGCCGTGATCGGGTGTCCGAAGAGCTCGGGCGGCGGCACGGGCCGGCCCTGCGGGCCGCGCGTCACCGTCTCCCAGCGGATCACCACCTGCTCGACGATCTGCGCGAAGGCGAGCGTGGCGATCGCGAGGTAGATGCCGGTCATGCGATTGGCCGGCACGGCCACGATCATGCCCGCCACCATGGCGATCAGACCTGCCGCAGGGAACGCAATCGCGAAGGGTACGCCCTGGCTCAGCAGATAGGTATTGGCGTAGGCACCGATCGCCATATAGGCGGCGTGGCCGAGGCTGACCAGGCCGGTATAGCCGATCAGCAGCATGAGCCCGACGCCAGCGATTGCCAGGATGAACACCTGGCTCAGCTCGCCGACGTAGAACTCGCGCAGCACCAGCGGCGCCACCAGAAGCGCGGCAATGAGCAGCCCGTACCAGAAGACGTAGCCGCTGTGCTTGAAGAGGCGGATATCGTCGAGATAGGACGTCTTGAAGATGATACGCACGTCGCCCTGCCCCTAGACTTTCTTTCTCTGCATCGTCGAGAAGAGACCCTGCGGCCGCACTACCAGGACGCCGAGCATGATGAGATAGGCGACGATCTCCTTGAAGCCCGGCGGCAGGTAGCGCCCCGCCACCGTCTCCGAGATGCCGACGATCAGGCCGCCGAGCACCGTGCCGAGCAGGCTGCCGAAGCCGCCCACAACGGCGGCGGCAAACGCCTTGATGCCGAGGAAGCCCATGCTCGGGTCCACCAGCGACACGGGCGAGAGCAGCACGCCGGCGAAGGTCGCAACCACCGCCGAGAGCGCCCAGATCAGCGAATTGATGCGCTTGACGGGAATGCCCATGTAGTAAGCCGCGAGCTGGTTCTGCGAGGCCGCCTGCATGGCATTGCCGAGCTTGGTGTAGTTGAAGAACAAATACAGCAGGCCCGCGAGCAGGACCGTGCCGAGGATGGTCGAGACGCTCTCCAAAGGCAGGATCAGGCCACCCGCATTGATGAGCCTGTTGGTGAAGGGCGTCGCAAAACTCTGCGTCTCGTGTCCCCAGATCAGGCCTGCGGCCGCGCGGAAGACGAAGCCCATGCTGATGGTGAGGATAACGACGGCGAACTGCGGCTGGCCGATGATGCGGCGCAGAACGACGGCATCGAGCACGTAGCCGAACACGGCCATGCAGACGGCGGCGAGCAGGAAGCCCAGCCAGTAGTCCATGCCCATGGTGCCGATGAAAGTCAGAGCCACGAAGGCGCCGAGCATCATGACGTCGCCCTGGGCGAAATTGACCATCTCGGTGGCTTTGTAGATCAGCACGAAGCCGAGTGCGATCAGGCCGTAGACACAGCCTTGCGCGGTACCACCGACAATGAGCTGAAGCAGCTCCACTTGCCGTCCCCTCCCTGGGTGCGAGCGTTACCTGAACCTTGCGGCGCCGTTTCTTGACGTCGGCGCACTTGTTATTGGCTTTAGACTGCTGCAGTGAAAAACGCTAGTCGTGACTCCTTGCCGTTCCCGCATTCTTCATTCCCTCGGCCGCCTCCGCGAACGCTCTGGCGAACCACGCACGGCCTTCCTCGATCGCCGCTTCGGCTGCGCATGCGCACGCTGCGCTTTCGGACCCCTGCCGCCGCCACCAGCCTCGTCCAGTCCGACCGCGCGCAGATAAGCGCCTGCCAGGTCCCGCGCGAGCTGAGCGACGTTCATTCGATCCTCGCGGCGATGCAGGATGGCCGTCCAGACCACATGCTCGAGCCCCCCGAACATCAGATCGCGCATGAGCGGCAGGCTGATGCCGAGGCGGGCATCGGGTATTGCCCCCCACTTCTCGAACAGATGAATGAGCTGCGAGGAGAAGCGGCGCAGGATCTCGCGCGCCGCCGACTGCGGGTAGCTGCTGGAGCCGCGCACCTCGCGCAGCCAGATGCGATAGATTTCCTTGGCCTCGATGAGGATGCGCAGCTCCAGGGCGATCAGTTGCTCCAGGCCGTCCCGGAGGCTTCTCGCCTCGGCCACGATCCGCTCGGCCTCCACGGTATGACGCTCGAAGGCCGCCACGCTGACCCGCAGCACAAGGTCTTGCTTGTCGCGGAAGTAGTTGTAGAGCGTGCCCTCCGACAGGCCCGCCGCGGAGGCTACCGTTGCCATCGAGATGGTCTCGTAGCCGCCCTGCGCATAGAGCGAGGTCGCGACCTCCAGGATGCCCTTCTCGCGCTCGCCCCATCGGCCGACCGGCCGGAGCACCTCTCTCTTGTGCACCTTCTGCATGACGTGCGGGGCTACCGGCGTATGCGGCTGCGACGAGCCGCCGTTGACACTCGGGCATACTCTGAGCCAAACTCAATTTTGAGGCAACCTCAAAATGCTTGGCGCAGGCGCGGCCTGTCCCGCGCGCTCGTGCAAGCGATGAAGCCAGGACAATTGGCGCGCAGGCCTTGCGCCGCCAGTCGATCCGGTCCGCTGATCCGGGAGGAGGATCGTGACGAGCGAGGCGTCGGCCGGCAGCGGCCGCTACCGATCTGTCTTCCGAGAGGGTCTTTTCGCCGGCCGGGTCGTCATCGTCACCGGCGGCGGCAGCGGCATCGGCCGCTGCACGGCACACGAGCTGGCATCGCTCGGCGCCGCGGTCGCCCTGGTCGGCCGCAAGGCGGACAAGCTCGCAGCCGTCGCCGCCGAGATCGCCTCCGACGGCGGCAAGGCCGCCGCCTACCCGTGCGACATCCGCGAGGAAGACAAGGTGGCGGCCACGGTCGCTGCCATCCTCGACGCGCACGGCCGCGTCGATGGCCTCGTCAACAACGCCGGCGGCCAGTTCGCTGCCCCGCTCGCCGACATCTCACAGAAGGGATGGGAGACGGTGGTGCGCACCAATCTCACCGGCGGCTTCCTGATGGCGCGCGAGTGCTACACGCAATGGATGCGCGCGCACGGCGGTGCGATCGTCAACATCGTCGCCGACATGTGGCTCGGCATGCCGATGATGGGCCACTCCGGCGCGGCGCGGGCCGGCATGGTCAACTTCACCGAGACCGCTGCGCTCGAATGGTCGCTGTCGAACGTGCGCGTCAATGCCGTGGCGCCGGGCTGGATCGCCTCCTCCGGCATGGACCAGTACCCGCCGGACATGCATGCGCGCATTCGCAAGCTCAAGGATCTCGCACCGCTCGGGCGCATGGGCTCGGAGAGCGAAGTGTCCTCGGCCATCGTCTTCCTGCTTTCCGAGGGCGCGGCCTACATCTCGGGCGCCACCCTGCGCATCGATGGCGCCGCGCCCAACGCCAAGATCAGCCGGCCGCTCCCGCCCAACAAGACGCCGGCACCGGCCTACGACGGCTTCCACCGGGGCGAGCTGCCCAAGGTGCTGCGGGAGGAGTGATGCTGGTCGCCACGGGCAATACGGTTGTCATCCCGGGCTTTATGCCCGGGATCCATCGTGCCGCCTGCTCCGGCGCCCGTGGATGGATGGATCCCGGGGACAAGCCCCGGGATGACGCGTAATGGCGCTCATCCAGTCCAGCATCGACCCGAAGTCGGAGGGCTACCAGGCTAACAGGCGTGACATGCTGGCGCTGGTGGAGGAGTTCCGCGCACTTGAGCAGCGGGTGCGCGAGACCTCCAACGCCAAGCTGCCCATGTTCCAGAAGCGCGGCCAGCTCACACCCCGGCAGCGCCTCGCGCATCTCATCGACCGCGGCTCGCCGTTCCTGGAGCTCTCCACGCTGGCCGGCCTCAACATGCACGATGACGACGGCGCCGACAACATCATGGGCGGCGGGCTGATCGCCGGCATCGGCTACGTCTCGGGCGTGCGCTCGATGATTACCGTCAGCGACTCGGGCATCAAGGGCGGCACGGTCGCGCCCATGGGTCTCAAGAAATCGCTGCGCGTGCAGGAGATCGCGCTCAAGTGCCGGCTGCCGCTGATCGGGCTTGTCGAGTCGGGCGGCGCCAACCTGAACTATCAGGCCGAGATCTTCGTCGATGGCGGGCGCACGTTCGCCAACATGGCGCGCCTTTCGGCCGCCGGCATCCCGCACATCACGGTCGTGCACGGCTCATCGACCGCCGGCGGCGCCTACCACCCCGGCCTCAGCGATTACGTCGTCGTCGTCAAGAAGCGCTCCAAGATCTTCCTGGCCGGCCCGCCGCTGCTGAAGGCCGCCACCGGCGAAATCGCCACCGACGAGGAGCTGGGCGGCGCGGAGATGCACACCATGGTCTCGGGCGTCGCCGAGCACCTGGCCGAGGACGACGCCGACGCGCTCCGCATTGCCCGCGAGATCATGGCTGCCCTGCCCTGGAACGAGCGCCTGCCGCCGCTGGCGCGCAAGCCCTCGCGGGAGCCGCGCTACAGCCCCGACGAGCTGGCCGGCATCGTTCCCGTCGACTACCGCAGGCCCTACGACGTGCGCGAGGTGATCGCGCGCCTGGTCGATGACTCGGACTTCCTCGACTTCAAGCCGCTTTACGGCGCACAGACCGTGTGCGGGCAGGCCGTCATCGAGGGCGAAGCCGTCGGCATCATCGGCAACAACGGACCCATCGACGCCGAGGGATCGGTGAAGGCCGCGCAATTCATCCAGCTCTGCGACCAGGCCGATACCCCGCTTGTCTTCCTGCAGAACACCACGGGCTACATGGTCGGCCGCGACGCGGAGCGCGCCGGCATCGTCAAGCACGGCTCCAAGATGATCCAGGCCGTAGCCAACGCGCGGGTGCCCAAGCTTACCCTGCACATCGGCGCCAGCTTCGGCGCCGGCAACTACGGTATGTGCGGGCGCGCCTACGATCCGGCCTTCATCTTCGCCTGGCCCAACAACCGCATCGCCGTGATGGGACCCGAGCAGGCGGCCAACGTGCTCGCCATCGTCACGGAGGAGAAATGGCGCCGCGATGGGCGCGAGGTCGACCACAAGAGGCTCGACGGCATGAAGGCCATGGTCACCGCCAAGATGACGCACGAGAGCACCGCGCTTTTCGCCACGGCCCGGCTGTGGGACGACGGCCTGATCGATCCGCGCGACAGCCGCCGCGTGCTCGGCATGTGCCTGTCGATCTGCCGCGAGGCGCAGGTGCGGCCGCTGAAGCCCAACACGTTCGGCGTGGCGAGGATGTAGAGGATGCGCGAGCCACATCGTCCCCTCCCCCTTGTGGGGAGGGACAGGGAGGGGGGATGGCAGAACATCCACGTTGGGGATTCCCCCCACCCCTAACC
>WBUN01000098.1 GCA_008933705.1 Hyphomicrobiaceae bacterium | reverse complement strand
CCCGGGCCCCCATCATTCGGAACTACGGTCGTACTGGCGTCCCTTGGTCAGTGACCCACGCTGAGCGGTGCGGCCGACGTCTGGCCCCGGCCAGCGTTTCGCGGGAAGAATTCGCCGCTTGACGAGGGTCAAGGATGCCGAGCGTCGGGGCTGCCAGCTTGGCGCCATGCAAAACCTATCCGTTGGCCCCATTCTCCGCGCGCGCGAGGCGTTTCTCCGCGCGCGCGAGGCGTTCGATAACCGTTGTTCCGGCGTACGTTGGGAGCGTGCGGCCGCGGTCGATCGCGCGGCCAAAGGGTCTACAGGCCCATTCGCCGGCCGTGCTTTGGACGTTATTGCCGCGTTCCAAACCTGGCCGATGGCGTGGCGTCTCGGCATTGCCATCGCAGTGGTGGTAACGGCGGTGGCCATTCGCCTCACGCTTCTGGCACCGCTTGGAACGCGCCTTGCGTATGTGACGCTCTATCCAGCCATAACCGTTGCGGCGTTGGTCGGCGGCTTCTATGGCGGTTTCCTGGCGACGATCTGTGCTGCCGTCCTTGCGCACCTGCTCCTGGCGCCCCTGGAAGACGCCGCTGACTGGCTAGGGCTTGCAACCTTTCTAGTGAGCGGATTCCTCATCTCCGGCATGGCCGAGGTCCTGCGATTGGCCGGGTCCCGTCTCGCCGAGAGCGAGGCAATCAAGCAGCACGAACTGAAGCTGCGCCTCTTCGTCGAGCAGGCGCCGGCCGCCATCGCCATGATGGATAATGAAATGCGCTACATCGCGGCCAGCGCCCGCTGGAAAAGCGATTATCGCGTTGAGGAGGACATCATTGGTCGATCGCATTACGACGTGTTCCCGGAAACTCCGGAGCGGTGGAAGTCATTCCACGCCCGCGCGCTTGCTGGAGAGGTTTTGCAGGCGCAAGAGGATGCCTTCGAGCGCCGGGACGGTTCCGTGCAATGGCTGAGGTGGGAAGTCCGTCCCTGGTCTCGGGCTAGCGGCGACATCGGCGGCATCATCATCTTCTCGGAGGACATCACCGAGCGGAAGCGTGCGCAACTTGCGCTGAGCGAAAGCCAGGTACGCTACAGAGCCATCGTCGACACGGCGCTGGATAGCATCGTCGTCATCGACGAGAACGGCGTCATCCGGTCGGTCAATCCGGCAACCCAGAGCATGTTCGGCTATGCACAGGAGGAACTGGTCGGCCAGAACGTCAAGATCCTGATGCCCCCGGAGGAGGCGGAGGCGCACGATTCCCATATCGAGAGCTTCGTGCGGACCGGGATTCGCAAGATCATAGGCATTGGCCGCGAAGTGGCGGGCTGTCGCAAGGATGGATCGATCTTTCCGGTCGATCTCGCCGTCGCCGAGTGGCGAGATACCCAGGGCCATCGCTTCTTCACCGGAACCATGCGCGACATGGCCGATCGCAAGCGGGTCGAGGAAGCACTGGCCACGGCGCGGCGCCTGGACGCGGTGGGTCAGCTCGCCGGCGGTATGGCCCACGATTTCAACAATCTGCTCGCCGTGATCGGCGGCAACTTGGAGCTCATCGAGCAGCGCGTCAACGATGACGACGTTCGCCAGCTGGTGCGCCGCGCGCTTGAGGCAACTGAGGCAGGAGCAAGCTTCAATCGCAAGCTTCTGTCTCTCGCCCGCAGGCGCAAGCTTGAGCCTCAATATATCATTCTGAATGCCCGCATCACGGAGACGATGAAGCTCCTCGAGCGCACCCTCGGCGAGAATATTGAGATCGCCACGGAGCTTGCCGCAGATCTTTGGTCGGCGCTCGCTGACCCCGGCGAGATCGACAGCGCACTTCTGAATATCGCCGTCAATGCCCGCGACGCCATGCCAGGAGGTGGCACACTTCGCGTCGAAACGGCCAATGTGAGCTTCGACGACAAACGCGCGAGCAAATTCCCGGATGCGCGAGCCGGTGAGTATGTGCGGCTTTCCGTCATCGACACGGGGACGGGCATGCCGCAGGATATTCTGCGCCGTGCGATAGAACCGTTCTTCACCACCAAGGAACCAGGCAAGGGCACAGGACTTGGCCTGAGCAGCATCCATAGCTTCGCCAAGCAATCCGGCGGCTTCATTGCTCTTGCCAGCGAACAGGGAAAGGGCACGACAGTCAGCCTTTTTCTGCCCCGCGCTGTGTCCGAAGCCATCGCTAGGCGCGCTGCCACCAACAGGGATCAAGCTCCTCGAGGAGACGGGGAGGTCGTTCTTGTCGTCGAGGACGATGACCAAGTGCGGGAGGTCACGCTCAAGCGCCTCGAGGCCCTTGGCTACGTTGTCACCGAGGCTCGGACGGCACCTGAAGCGATCGAGCGGCTCGAAGCCGACGCGTCAATTGACCTCGTGCTCAGCGACGTCGTTATGCCGGGCGGAATGACCGGATATGATTTGGCCGAGTGGGTCTCCTCGGCCAAGCCGCGCGTCAAGGTCGTGCTGGCCTCTGGGTACGATCGATCTGGGGGCGGTCGCGAGAGCAACCTCAAGATCCCAATGCTTGGCAAACCGTATACGAGAGAACAGCTTGCCCGCACCATGCGCGAGGCGCTCGATGGTCCTCCCGCTCAAATGGGCCATACCTCACCGGTGAACACGTAACCGACGCCGCGAACGCTCTTGATCAACGTCGGCTCCTCACCTGGCGGCTCGATCTTGCGGCGCAATCGGGCGATATGGCCGTCGAGCGTGCGGTCGATGGGCGACCAATCGCGACCTCTCAGCATGCGCGAAATGTCATCGCGTGACAGGACCCTTGCCGGATGACGCAAGAACATCGAAAGCAACTGGAACTCGGTCTCCGTCAGATCGATCGGCGTACCATCGGACGATCGAAGCTGGCGCTTCGGCACGTCCAGTATGCATGCGCCGAACGCGTAACGTTGCCCTGCCGCAGTAGCCGGCATGCCAGCTGCGGCTTCTTCAACCTCGTAGCGCCGCAAGAGACTGCGAACGCGTAAGACAACCTCGCGGATGTGGAATGGCTTCGTGATGTAGTCATCGGCGCCGTGCTCTAGCCCGGTCACACGGTCGATCGGCGCGCTACGGCCCGTGATCATGATGATGGGCACGTTGCGTGCGGACCTGATCTCGCGGGCAAGCTCAAGGCCGTCCTGACTGCCCAAGCCTAAGTCGAGCGTTATGAGCTTGATCGGATGGATCTGGAGACAGTGCAGCAGAGTGCCTTTGTCGCCCGCTTCGGCCACCGCAAAGCCATCGGCCTCGAGACCCTGTCGCAGGACGGCACGAACTTCCGGATCATCGTCGACAACCAGGATCTGCGGGCGACCTCCGCCCGACACTGCTTCGGCTTCACTTTCGCGTGCTTGCATCGATGGTTAGCTGTTTGATTTTGCTCGGACACTGTGCCGAGGAAGGAGGCAACCATGCGCGGCGAACACGGGCTTTGATTTTGCGCAACCTTGCCGTCCATACCGACCAACCGCGCGGGTTCGGTTCAGCCGTCAGCCTGCCCGGGTACCGTCTTGCCTTGCAGGCGGGTTTGCACATTATTGGTGTCTTCTTCCCACTCAAATCCGGCGTGAGGAACGAACTCGCCCGAGTCCTGGTCTGGATGCTCATCCCACGAGCACGAGTCCAGCGACGCATGCTCACGAGCACTCGCCTGCCGCGCGTCGTTGGACGGAGCCATGTACCGACTCTGAGCCGGTGAGCGAGATCTCGAGCCGACGGGACGCATTCTTATGCAGGCCTTAACGAACTGGTGACGCTTGATGCCGGGAAGCCCTCGCTCAACTGCGCTGTTTCACCGCTCGCCGCTGTGAGCCGCTGCCGCCTGTCGGAAACGGGCCTCCCGCGCCCGCCATGGATTTCGCTTAAGCCCAAACCGTCTTGACGCTCGTCAAAGCCGGCAGAGCTGCTGCCGGCTAGCACAATCGCTCCGGCTATGCGCGCATCTGGAGGAACCGGATCATGGACTGGGCGGCAGGCCTCTCCGCGCGTTATCGAGCGCTTGCAGCGCATGGCATCTGCGCCGCGCTGGTCGGCATAGCCTCCATCGCGGCGGTTCCACTTGAGGCGGCCGCCGAAGACACTGCCATCATCACGCGCGGCGATGCCGCCGTAACCGCATTCTCCGGCGCCAAAGAATTCGGCCCGGTGCCGCCCGACCTCCACCCGCTCGACCGCACCTTCATCGATCCCAACGGCGCCGTCCTCCAGGTGTTCGACTTGTCGAAGCTCGGCGGGCCGCCGACCGGGCAGGTCGCCGATGCGCCAGTGATGTTCAAGGCGACCGCGGGCGAGATCGGCCAGGTGTTCGGCGTGGCGCTCGACAGCGACACCGCCAACAGGACGCCGAACATTTACGTCACCTCGACATCGCTATTCGGCTTGCAGATCGTCAGCGCGGAAGGGGATCGCCTGGTCAATGGCGAGCCCGGCGCCCGCTGGATGCCGGGCCAGTTCGGCCTCGACAAAGGCGGCACCCCCGGCTCGGTGTGGAGGATCGACGGCGCCACTGGCGTCGTCTCGCTGTTCGCCAACATCAAGCACGATGGCAAAGACAATGCCGGGCCGGGCCTCGGCGCCATCGCCTACGACCCCAGGACCAGTCAGCTCTTCGTCAGCGACCTGGGGACAGGCTTGATCCACCGCCTCGGCGCTGATGGCAGCGACCGCGGCACCTTCGATCACGGCACGGCAGGGCGACCCAAAGGCGGGCTTGACTCCGTCGCCTACGACGACGCCAAGCGCATGAATATCGAGAGCCCGAAGTTCAGCGTCGAGGACGCCGCAAGCTGGGGCTTCACAGACAAGCGTCGGCGGGTGTTCGCCGTCGCGGTCCAAGGCGAGCGGCTCTACTACTCGGTGGCCGAGGGCCCGCAGGTCTGGTCGGTGGGCATCACTTCCGACGGCAGCTTCGTCGACGACGCACGGCTCGAGATCGACGTCAAGGATACGCCAAAGGGCAATCAGATCACCGGCATAACCTTCGACGGCGCGGGCACGCTCATCCTTGCTCAGCGCGGCGAGATTGTCGGCAGCTACGACTACAGCGTCTTCGCCAAGCCGCAAGAGTCCGCGGTGTTGCACTATACTTGGAGCGAAACTGATAAGAGCTGGTCGAAGCAGGCGGACGAGTTCGCCATCGGGCTGAAATCCCCGCATCGCTCCACCGAAGGCGGCGTTGCGCTGAGCTACGGCTACAATCCCGACGGCACCATCAATTACGACGCCTGTCGCGTAACGCTGTGGACCACGGGTGAGCACCTGCGCGAGGGCGAGGACACCGAGCGCATCTACAAGGGCGGCGCTCTCATCGTGCATGGGCTGCAGGGCAACGATAAGAGCAAGGTGCGCCCGGACAACGTTCCGCCCTTCGAGACCTGGTTCGTCGACAACGACAGCTTGTTCACGGGCGCCGACGTCTACGGCCATGTCGGCGCCATCGCCATTTTCAATCCTTGCGACAAGCGCGCCGCCGCCGAGCCGGTACCGCCGCCACTGCCGCCGCCTCCGCCCGAGCCCAGGGAGCCGGTCGGCCCCGGCATCTATATCGACAAGGAGTGCTATCCTGGTCCCATCGGCGGCAACATTCACTGCCGCATCAGGGTGATCAATGTCGGCACCACCCTGTCCGAGCCGATCAGCATCACCGACGCTGCGACCATTCTAACCGGCCCCGGCGCAGGCGGCGCGGTGACGATCGATTCCATCACACCTGACGGCCCCGGCTGGACCTGCTCGCCTGTGCCGGCCGCAAACCTGTGGTGCAGCCTGCCGCCCGGAGCACTCGCTCCCGGCCGAACGCGCTTCATCGATGTTTGGGTCGATACCGGTCCGCTGCCGGTCGCCGGCAATACTGGCTTCCGCAATTGCGCGAGCCTCGGAGCGCCGTGGTTTGGTACCGCCTGCGACGAGGGCGCGACTGCCCTCACCGTCACCAAGACGGCGCCCGCGGCCTGCGCGCCCGGTGGCGCCTGCACTTTCGGCGTGACGATCACCAATACCGGCTCGCTGCCCTTCAGCGGAGATGTTCTGCTTACCGACGGCTTCTTTACGGGGCCGGGCGCGCCAATGGCGATCGCGATCACGGCGATCGTGCCGCCGCTCGGATGCGCACCGGCACCGGCCGGGCTACCGTTCTCTTGCGTCGCGCCACTCACTCTTGCGCCGGGCGAGTCAAGGACGTTTGCGATCACGATGACCGTGCCCGTCGGTCCGCCTGGCGGATACTGGGCCCGCAATTGCATCGCCGTGTCAGCCCCCGGCTCTCCGGCACCCGCCTTGCCTCCCGCACCCGGCACGACGGGCCCGACGACGGCTTGCGCCTGGGTGCCGGTCGGCGCGCCCGCGCCGCTGAGCAATCTCAGGGTGGTGAAGACGGCGTTGCATGGCGGCAAGTGTCACAAGGTCCCGCTGAGTACCGGAATTACCTGCGACTATGAGGTGAGCATTACCAATGACGGCCCTGCGCCCTACCACGGGCCGGTCTCATTCACCGACACCTATCCAGCAGGAGCCCTCATCTACGGACCATGGTGGTGCACAACTCTACCTGTGTACCATTGCACCACGCCTGCTGCCTCCCCGGCCGACCTCGCCGTGGGCGGCTCGATGACCTTGCCGATTTCTCTCATGATGTCGACTGCGGCGCTCGAGGCGGCGGGCTGCACGATGCCAAATACGGTGACCCTCACCGCACCTGCCGCCGGCTCCAACGGCAACTACTTTGGCGGCGACGACACCGCCACCGCGACAGCCGACGCCTTCCTGACTTGGGTGGATGCATTCGGCGTCACGCACGTCGCCTGCGATCCCGCCAATCTCAAGATCACCAAGGTGGCAAAGGGCGACTGCGTCGCCGCCGATGGCGGCTATCGCTGCGAATACAAGGTCACCGTCACCAATCTAGGCCCCGACCCGTATCACGGCCCGCTCAAGGTCTCCGATCAGCTCGGTTTTGCCCCGACCTCGGCAACATTCTCGCCACCCTGGGGCTGCACTGGCGGTGGCGCGAGCTTCCAATGCACGCACCCACATGTCGATCTCAATAAGAACGACAGCGTCGAGCTCACCATCACGGCGATCGTGCCCGAGGGCCCGCGATGCACGCTCAAGGACCGCGCGCTCATCAGCTTCCCGCCCGCCGGCACGCGCTACAATGGCAATGGCAGCGACGACGCGGCATCAGCCGCGGCGAAGATTCCCTCGAAGCAATGCGTGAAGCCCGAGCGGCCGAAATGCGAGCCGGGCGCCAACGAGTTCCGCACCGAGAGCAGCGCCTGTGTGTGCAAATCGGGCTATGTCCGCAATGAGCAAGGCCAATGCGTCAAGCTCATCGGACCTCAGCTTTGCCCCGACGGTAAGCCGGTCCCGAAGAGCGGGCGCTGCCCGACCGCGCCGTCGAAATGCGAGCCTGGCCCGAATGAGGAGCGCAATGCGCAAGGCCAATGCGTATGCAAAGAGGGATTCGAGCGCGACAAGCGTGGGCGTTGCGTCGCCCCGCCAAGCCCTGCCGACGAGTGCGAGGAGAGGGGCGGCGACTGGAACGAGGCGCGCAAGACCTGCGTGATGCCGCCGAGCCCCCAGGAAGACTGCGAGAAGAAGGGTTGGAATTGGGATCCGGATCGCGAGCGTTGCTCGCCGCCGCCGGGACCAGAGCCCGAGCCCTGCACCGGCGGCAAGGTGCGTGTGGGCAAGCGCTGCGTGTGTCCCAAAGGCACGGTCGAGAAGCACGGGCGTTGTGTGCAGATCGAGGTGACACCGTCCGGTCCGGAGTGCATCGGCGGTTCCATCCGCAAAGGCAAATGCGTCTGCCCCAAGGGCCAAGAGCCAAAGAAGTTCGGGACCAACGCCTTCCAGTGCGTGACGGTCATGGTGCCGGTCGTGCCGGTCATCCCAGCCGTGCCGAGCGTGACGTGCTCAGGCGGCGACGTCAGCGGCGGCAAATGCATCTGCCCCAATGGCATGCGGGCAAAGAAGGTCGGCGCCAACGCCTTCCAGTGCGTGACGGTCATGGTGCCGGTCGTGCCGGTCATCCCAGCCGTGCCGAGCATGACGTGCTCAGGCGGTAACGTCAGCGGCGGCAAATGCGTCTGCCCCAAGGGTATGCAGGCAAAGAAGGTCGGCGCCAACGCCTTCGCCTGCGAGCCGATGCCGGGTGTCGGGATCCTACCGGCACCGCAAAGCGAGCCCAAGTTCAAGATCATTCCCCAGATGCTCCTGCCGATCTGCCCTCAAGGCACCAAGTGGAGCGAGCAGTACAAGAAGTGCCTGCCGATATTGCAGTGAGCCACTCGCTCCGAACCCCAAGCCGTCGGCAGCCTCGACATCGCTCGGGTTGAGCGGAAGTCCGCAGCTTCTGCAAGAAGAGCAGACTTGGCATGGGTAGCTCCCGAGCTGCGACCGGCCAGCGCCCCCAAGTCCGCAAGCTCTGTATCGCAGAAGTGACTAGTTCGGCGTCCACACAACGCTGATGTCTCCTCCGGGCCAGGACCTGACCTCACCACCATTACTTGAACAAGCTCGTGAGCGAAAATGACGAGCCCTCGACCACGGGCGGGGCCTCGGCGATCTGCGGGTGCGGCTCGTCGATGTAGACGTTGACCCCCGTCGCCCGCCCGTCCTTGATCAACCCCGCGACGTACGCCCAGCCCTTCGGCTCGAGGCCCAGGCACGCCTCCGACATCTCGCCCTTCAGGCGCACGTGGATGGCGATGTTGCCGCGCGCCAGGATCGCCTTCACCTGCGGCTTGGAAAAGCGCTCCTTGTTCCACAGCTTGCGCAGCCAGATGCCGGCGACGTTGCGCTTCGTCTTCGGCCCCCAGCTGACGCGCCGGTCCTGCTCCGCCGCGAAGGAGTATTCGCCGGGCGGGAGCGGTCCGATGGCGCGCGCCGCGAAGCAGTCGGGGTCGGGATTGTTGCGGCACACGTCGCGCCCCGAGATCGCCCAGGCGATGGTCTTGCCGTTCACCTGTGCATCCTCGGAGACCACGAACAGGCGCCCGGAGCGGATGGTGTAGCCGAGGCGGAAGCTGCCGGCCGAGGCCGGCACCTGGTGCACGACGTCCTGGTAGGGGTTGCAGATCTCGCCCCCGGTCAGCTTGCGCTTGAAACCGTTGAGGCTGATGGTGACGAAGTCGACGTTGGGCGCGCAGTCCCACTGCGGCAGCACGTGCGTGTCCTTGAGGGCGGCGAGCAGCGCCGCCGGCGCCGGCGTCTCGGCCGCGGACTCCTTGGGCACCGGCGCGAGCTTGGGTGCGGCCGCGACCTTCGGCTTCTGCGGCTTCTTCTCCACCTGCAGCGTCGTCTCCCAGGGCGAGGGCGCGGCCGGCGGCTGGCGTCGCACCTCTTCGCACTCCGCCGACAGCTTGGGTGGCGAGATTTGCTTGACGGCGAGCTGGCGCGCCAGCGCGCTGTCGGCGCCCTGGGCGATGTAGGCCTCGATGAGCGCGTGCTGCACCTCGACCTGCTCCTCCGACAGCTCGAAGATGCAGTCCTCGTAGATCTGGTCGCCGACCTTGGAGAAGATATCGGCAATCTGCGAAGCGGCGGCCGACGGGCCCTTCGCCGTGGCGGCAGGTCGCGTGGCGGCCGATGGCATGGGAGGCGGTGGCAGGGCACCGGTGTCTTGCGGCGGTTCGGCGAGAGCATGGTGCGCGGGCAGCAACAAGAGGCTCGCCACGGACGCCAGCAGCGTCCGGCGGATGCAATCCCTCGGCGTTCTCTCAGGCACGCGATGCCCCAACCAATGGTTCACGACGCCCGCATGGGGGTATTGGTACGCCGAGAGTCGGGGCAAGAGAAAGGCCGCCCCGCCCAAAGACGCCATCCGGAGCCCTAAGGCGGGCCCCAAGGCGGGCCAAGTGTCGCAAAAATGGGCGCTGCGGGGCGCGCGTTCCGTTGCTATAGCGGGGCGCCACAGCAACCCGCCATGGAGCCGACCCCATGTCCGACGATAAAGACATCCACGCCGCCCTCGAGCGCCTGGCGCGCGAAAACGCCGAGTTGAACGGCCTGGTGCTGGCCACGGGCGTCATCCTCACCCAGCTGCTGCAGTCGATGACCCTGCGCGAGCTCAACCCGCAGGCGGCGGCAACGCGCATTGTCACCAACGCGCAGAAGGCCATCGAGGGCTTTCGACCGGAGGAGGCGCGCCCGCTCGATGCCGTGATGAAGGCGCGCGCGCTGGCAGCGGTGAAGCAATACGAGGACCAGCTACGCTCCGTGCTGCCGACCTGAGGCGCGATGAGCAACCCCTTCACGCAGCTGCATTTGCCGCCGCGCACGGCGAACTGGCAGGGCGCCGATCGCCGCGTGGGGGTCGAGCTGGAATTCGGGGCCATCTCGGCGCGCACCGGTGCCAGCCTCGTGCAGGCCCTGTTCGGCGGCACCATCGAGGAAGAGGATCCGCACCGGTTCCACGTCTGCGACACCGAGCTGGGCAAGTTCGTCTGCGAGCTCGATACGCAGTATGCGCACCGCGCCGTCGGTGAGGATGCCTACACGCAGCCGTCCGGGCAGGAGGATGCCGTCGGCGGAATGATCGCCAGCTTCCGCTATGAGATGCGGCGCCTCTACGGCGAGATCAGCTCGCTGATCGTTCCGTGCGAAATCGTTTGTCCGCCAATTCCTCTGGCCGCGATGCCGCGCCTTGACGCCATGGTGGGGGCGCTGCAGGCCGCCGGCGCTGAGGGCACGCGCTCGAGCCCATTCTATGCCTTCGGCGCGCAGCTCAACCCCGACATCGCAACCACGGATGCGGGTTGGCTGACGGCCATGCTCAAGGCCTACTTGCTCGTCTCGGCGTGGCTGCGGGCGGTCATTCAGGTGCACACCACCCGGCGTCTCGTCGCCTTTGCCGATCCGTTTGCGCGCGAGTACGTGGCCGACGTCGTCGATGCCGGCTACTGGCCGAGCCTCGAAGACCTGATGCGCGATTACCTGGCGGCCAACCCGACGCGCAATCGCGAGCTCGACTTGCTGCCGCTCTTTGCCTGGCTCGACGCGGCACTGGTGCGCGGCGCGGTGCCCGATCATCGCATCAAGGCGCGCCCGACGTTTCACTACCGGCTTCCCGATGCCAACCTCGGCGTGCCGGGATGGAGCCTGACGCTGGAATGGAACCGCTGGTGCGTCGTCGAGCGGCTGGCGGAAAATCGCGCCCTGCTCGACGACATGGGCGCCGCCTATCGGGCGAACCTGAAACGCACCTTTCCCGAGGACTGGGCCATAAGGGCCAGCGAATGGCTGCTGCTGTGCTGACCGGCATCCATCAGCCGGTGCGCCGGCTGAAGGAGGATGGCCGCTTCTTCGCCTGCACCGACTTCCGCCGCGCCGGCAGCAAGGACGAATACTACGACATCGACTTCTGGCTCGACGAGGAGAGCGGCAAGATCAGCGTCGGCGGGGTGCGCGTGCACAAGGTGCCGGTGCTCGAGGACGGCAGCTTCATCCAGATGCCGCGCTACTCGTTCGATCCCAAGACGTTCGACGTAGTGCCTTAGGCACGCGCCCCTAGCGGGCGGCGGCGGCCTTGGCGTTGCGCGCCTTCTTGGCCACCTTGGCGGCGCGCTTCTTGGCGTTCTCCGCCTTGCGCTGCTTGGCTTGGATGCTCTTGCGGCGCGAATCCGACATCGTGGGCATGGAAAGTGGCTCCGTTGGGCGTTTCTGTAAGATTCAGCGGCTGCATACAGGAGATGGCGCGCGCAAGGCAAGCCGCGTCGGCGACCGGCTGACGACGCAATCGCTGTCGGTCACGCTCAATCGGGCCTTTTGAGCCGCTTACCTACGTAGCGGTGGCGCGCGCGATGCGGCGGGCGACGACATACGACAGCGGCATGGCGACGATAATGGCCGCACCGCACACGATGGGGATGAGGAGCTGCGCCTGTCCGGCCAGCGATGGCGTGGCGACGACGACCAAGAGCCCGATGCCGGCGAGGGTGGTGGCGAGCACAATCCATACGACCGCGGCGATCCTGAGCATGTTGCGCTCCTTAGAAGGCGGCTGCTTCGGATGCCTCAACGATACGGCTGCCGCCGCTGCCGAGCTTGATTGACATCAACGGCGGGGGCGCAAAGCGCCGCGCCGCCCTGACCGCCGTCAGGGCGCTCGATCGTGCGCGCGCTTGCCGCGCTCATGCGCGCCGCCGGTGTCGCTTCGTTTGCGTCCATGCGAAGCATGGCTCCGCCATGACGCTCACTTCGCCCGGGATGACAGACGTGCACGGCTTCGCGGTCTCGCGGAGCGGAGCCCCGAGGGATGAGAAAGAGCGAGGGAGCGCGGGCGCCAAACGACCGCCATCCGAGTAACAATCCGGCAGCCTTGTCATGGCGAAGCCGTGCTCCGCACGGACGCCCGCGTGCGGTGGCTCGCAAAGCCGAGGGTGCTCTTCACGACGGCAACGGGCCTTAGGGTCCCACCCGGCGCTTCGCGGGCCGGGCTATCGTCGCTCAGGACCTAAAGCGGCTGCGCCATCCGCAAGCGAACGACGCCGCTGCCGAAGGGCGTCCGTGCGTGCCGTTGCCGGCGGCGCACAGCCTCGGTGCGTTGCCCCGGCATCCGAGGAGAGCATCCTCGCGTCGACGCTGCGAACGGAAAGCAACGCCGCCTCAACCGGGCACCGTTCCCTGCCCCGCGTCGGCCGCTCAGCTGATGCGTCCCTCGACGGGCAGGGATGGGGGGAGGATGCGCG